>NZ_CM145496.1:2145000-2954536 GCF_055521655.1 Novosphingobium sp. BL-S-21 | reverse complement strand
ACGGAGACGTTCATCGGCGACCGGCCGGCAGACCCCACGCCGAAGCCCCTGCCCCCGGTGCGGCCGCTGGAAGACGAGGCCGGCAAGCTGGCCTTCTTCATTCCCGTCATCGCCGACTATCGCCAACTGGAGCCGGTGCTGATGCGCGCACTGCGCAAGCGCGCCCAGCGGCCTTTCGACGTGCCGCACCTCGGCCCACTGATCGCGGATTTCCAGAAGGCGACGATCTACGGCACCAATGGCGGGCGCATTGCCGTGGGGGTCACGTTCAGCGCGCGCGACAAGGCCGGCCGCATGAAACCCGCGCACGGCACCGTCTGGATGACCGCCACCCCGGTCAACGCCGAGAATTCGCGCAAGGTGGACTTCGCCGACTTCCACGTCAGCGGCACCACCGACGCCGTGGGCGGAGACCTGTTGCTGCGGATCGCCAATGCTCCCGGCATGTCGGCCACGCTGGCGCTCGCCCTCGGCCAGAACTTCGAGCACGACTACCAGGAACTTCTCGGCAAGATCGCCCGCGCCATCGACGACAAGCGCGAAGGGGATTTCATGATCCGCGCGCAAGTCCGCCAGGCCCGCACCGGCCGGATCCAGGCCAGCGGCAAGGGGCTCTACCTGCCCGTGTCCGCCCAAGGCACCGCTTCGATCGTGCTGCGTCCCCAAGGCCATACCCCCAGGCCCTGACAGCGTCTCGATTCTGGACGGATCCGGGGGGATTTGCGCCAGAAAGGGACGGTTTCACTTTACGACGCCCTTGACGTGCAAACGATTTTATACAGAGTTGTCTGACGAACCTAACGCAACCAGAAGAACACGGGGATCGCTTGCAGGCAGTACTTTGCTCCGGCCACGGAGGCAGCCCCTTGCTCACGTTCGGGGAAGCACCCGATCCGGACGTCGCGGCGGACATGGTCCTTATCCGCGTCGAACTCGTTTCCATCGAAGCCATCGATCTCGTCAAGCTGGCGCTTTACCGCCGCGGGCTGGTCGAGGTTCCCGGCTGCGGCGTCGTCGGCTGCCAGGCGAGCGGCACGATCGTGGCCGCCGGCACCGAAGTCAGCCGCTTCAGCGTCGGGGACCGCGTGGTGGCCTATCACGGCTGCGGCAGCCATGCCGAACTCTTCGCCGCCCCCGAAGCCTCGACCTGGCACTTGCCGGACGGGCTGGACCCGGGCATCGGCGCCGCCGCGCCCTTCACCCTGGCCGCCACGCACGACACGCTGAATGCACGCGGCCGGTTGCAGGCCGGCGAGACGATCCTCATCAATCACGTCACCAGCAGCCTGGGCATCATCGCCCTGCAACTGGCGCTGGCGGCCGGCGCGCGGGTGATCGGCATCGCCCGCGATCCGTTCTGCCACGAACGCCTGCGCAAGATCGGCCTGGTCGACATGCTCAGCGCGGGCCGGGACGACGTGATCGCCGGATGCCTGGAGCTGACCGGGGGGCGCGGCGTGGACTTCGTATTCGACGTCAGCGCGGGCGAGCGCTTTGCACAGCTCGCGCGGCTGGTCGTGCCGGGCGGCCGCTATGCGGCGCTTTCGGCCACCGGGATGCTGACCGACATCGGCTACGGCATGGACGGCGCGGCGCCGGAACTCCATCGCCTGACGATCATGCCCGCCGCCCCGATGCGCGATCCCGAAGTCCACGCCCAGGTGGCGAGGATGCTGGAGCGCATCGCCGGCGGCGACCTGCTATTGCCGATCGAGCACGAATTCGCGCTCTGCGAGGCCGCCGAGGCCTATGAATTCATCCTCGGCGGGCGGCCGTTCGGGCACGTCGTCATGCGCCCCTGACGGCCAAAACCCGTCAGGATAAACGTGCTCAAACCCCGTCCGGGTAGACGGGGCGGATGTCCACGGGCAGTTCGGCCATGCTGGCGATCACCGCTTCGGCCTGCGGGTCCAGCTTCGCCCAGCGCGCCATGAAGGCCTTTGTGCCCTCGTAGTCGCCCTTGGCCTGGAGCATCAGCATGTCATGCAGCAGGTCGCGCAGGCCGGCTTCCATCTTCGCGTCGTCAAACGTGTAGCGCTTCGTCGCCGCGTCGTAAGTGAAGGCACCCTTGGCGCGCAAATAGCCGTACTGAAGCGCCGCGCCCTTGCCATGCGCTTCCACCGCGCCGAAGCGCACTGCGCGGAAGATCCCGGCGACATAAGTGGCGAACAGCTGCGGCCGTTCGGCGGCGGGAATTTCGCCCTTCTTCATCATCAGCAGGATGTCCCAGACCCCCGCGACGTCGGCCTTGGCTTCCTCGATCGCCGAGTTCTGCTCCTTGAGCGCCTTGTCGACCGTGGTGGTCTGCCCGTTCACGACGATCGTGCCCGGCCCCAGGCTGTGCGACAATTCGTGGAACAGCGTTTCCAGCTGCATGTACTTGCGGTCGACCAGGCCCGCCTGTGCCGGCACCAGCACGAGCGCGCCCATCGGCTTCAGGATGCGCTCGAACTTGGCGCCCAGCACGTTGGACAGGATCACCTTCTTCGCACCCTTGGCCTCGCGCACGCGCTCGTCGTTGGGCAGGTTGAAGGCCACCGTCTGCGGCCCCGGCACGTTGTCTCCGCCGCCGCGGATCTGCTCGGCCACGGCGATCGGGCTTTCGAAACCGCGCTGGAAGTTCTTGTATTCCTCCGCGATCGGCAGGTTCGCCTCCATGTCGCGCAAGTAGTTCTTGTACTTGGCGAGCGAGGCCGATTCCTCCGGGTCCTTCAGCGTCACGAAGCTCTCGAACGAGGTTTTCGCACCCATCAGCCGATCGGTATAGACCTCGTAAGGCCCGATAGCGACTTCGATCGGCGTGTCCTTCAGGTCCATCCAGGCCAGTTCGCTGGCATAGTAGTCATCCGTGCGGAAGGCCTTGGCGCGCAGCGAGAGGAACGTCTTGAGGCTGGCATTGCTGGTCCGCGCCGCCGCCTGGTCGAGAAGCTGCGCCGCCGGCTCCAGCCACTCCTTGTAGGCCACCGAATAAGGCACCGCGACCAGCTTCGCGCCGTCACGGCGAACCACCGTATAAGGGCTGGTCAGCGCCGCCTTCTGCTCGGGATGGGCCGTCAGATAGGCCTCGAAATCGGCACGCGTCAGGTCTTCGGGATAGAAGCCGGCACCTTCCGGCATCGGCGTCGTGCCCCAGAACGGATGCAGGTCGGCCAGTTCGTCCCAGGGGCCGAAATTGCGGTCGAACATTTCCACCAGCAAGTCCCGGTCGGCCCGGCGGTTCATCGAGATCGCGCCGCGGACCTGCGGATTCTCGGCATAACGCTGGCGCAGATAGACCGCGCTCATCAGGTCGGACGCCTTGATGAGCAGGTTCACCACGTCCCGCTCCTCGGCAGAGAGGAACTTCGTGTCCACCTCCATCGGGATCGTCGCCAGCTTCGCCTTCTGCGCGGCAAGATCGTAGGCCGGCTCGGCCGCGAGGACCGGTGCCGAAACGAGGCTGGTCGCAGCCAGAAGCGCGGGGGCAAGGAGGAATTTGGGCATGATCGGGTCCGTATGGTGGGATTTGTCGGGGCGGACCCTAGGCTTCCTGTCCCGGGAAGAAAAGGCAGAAGCAGGGGAGCAAAGCCCCCCCTGCACCCCCGGGAATGTCGAAGTCATGTCCAGCCTATCCGTCTGGCGCCCACGGCTGCGTCGGGAGACTTGATGGCTGCGCCGCAAGGAGCGCACCACGGGCAGGCAGCGCGCGAGGCTGACATTCCGAGGGTCCGGGGGATCATCCCCCGGGTCTCCCCTAGTTCAAACCCCTTCGAGCAACCGATCCGCCTGCGCCCGCGCCTCTGCCGTCACTTCCGCCCCGGAGAGCATCCGCGCGATCTCTTCCTTGCGCTCGCCCTCGTCCAGCAGCGCCACCGAGGTGCGCGTCACGGTGCCCTCGCTGGACTTGGCGATCATGTAGTGCCGCCGCCCCCGCGCCGCGACTTGCGGGCTGTGAGTGACGGCCAGGAGCTGCCCTTCCGAGGCGAGCCGCGCCAGACGCTCGCCGATCGCGCTGGCCACCGCACCGCCCACGCCCCGGTCGATCTCGTCGAAGATCACCGTGGCCGCACCGCCCTCTTCCGCCAGCGCCACCTTGAGTGCGAGGATGAAGCGCGAAAGCTCGCCGCCCGAAGCGATCTTGGCGAGCGGCGCGAAGTCGGCACCCGGGTTGGTGCTGATGAGGAATTCCACCGCATCCATGCCCTGCGCGCCCCAGCGCTCCTCGGGCAGGCGGATCACCGAAGTCTGGAAACGCGCGGCATCGAGCTTGAGCGGCGCCAACTCCGCGGCCACGGCCTTGTCGAGCCGCTTGGCGGCCGAACGGCGAAGGTCGTGGAGCGCCTCGGCCTGCTCGCGGTAGACCAGCGCCGCCTTCTGCGCGCTGCGTTCCAGCCCGGCGACATGTTCTTCCCCGCCCTCGATGGCATCGAGCGCGCTGCGCATCTCGCGCATCTTCTCGGGCAGGTCGTCCACCTGGCAGCCCTGCTTGCGCGCGGCGGCGCGAAGGTCGAACAGGCGGGTCTCGATGCGGTCGAGTTCGTCGGGATCGAAAGCCAGGGCCTCGGCGGCGCGGTCCAGGCGGTCTTCCGCTTCGCTGGCCTCGATCACCGCGCGGTCAAGCGCTTCCAGCGCCTCGGCCAGCAGCGGATGCTCCCCGGCGATGCGGTCTAGCCGGCGCGATGCCCCGCGCAAGGTTGCCAGCGCCGAATCGGAGCCGGTCCACAGGTGCTGCAGCGCCACGAGATCGTCGGACAGCTTCTCGCCCTTCTGCATCCCGGCACGCGCCTCGGCGAGTTCTTCCTCCTCGCCTTCCAGCGGCGAGAGAGCGTCCAGTTCGGCCAGGTGCGCCAGGAGGAGGTCCTGGTCCTCGGCCGCCTTGGCGACTTGCGCACGGGCGGCATCGAGCGCGTTCTGGGCGCTGCGCCAGGTCTTCCAGGCCGCTTCCACTCCGGCCACGTCACCCCCGGCGAACCGGTCGAGCAAGGCGCGGTGGCCCTTGGAGTTGACGAGACCGCGATCGTCGTGCTGGCCGTGGATCTCCACCAGCGCAGGCGCGATCTCGCGCAGCAGGGCCACGCCCACCGGCTGGTCGTTGAGGAAGGCGCGGCTGCCGCCGTCGGCCTTGAGCTGGCGCTTGAGGATCAGCGGCTCGCCCGGCTCGATGTCGATATCGGCATCGTCGAGCACGGCGCGGACATGGGCGGGAAGCTGGGGAAACTCGAAACTGGCGGTCACCGTGGCGCGGCCTTCGCCGGCGCGGACGAGGCCGCTGTCGGCGCGGTTGCCGATGACGAGGCCGAGCGCGTCGAGCAGGATCGACTTGCCCGCGCCGGTCTCACCGGTGAGAACGCCCAGTCCCCTGGCGAAATCCAGGTCGAGCGCTTCGATCAGCACGATGTTGCGGATGGAGAGGCGGTTCAGCATGTTCGCGATCCGTTCTAACGAAAACCGTGCCGCCCGTCACGCCTCTTCGTGCGCCCGCCTTCCTGCCGGCTCGGCGCAAGCACGGCAGGACTCTCGGGAATGCCGCAAGGGCACCCCCGAGGCAACCGTCAGGTCAGGTTGCTGGGCGCGTTCTTGTTCATCAGCTTGTAGGCGCGTTCGTACCACTTGCTGCTGGGATAGTTGTGTTCGAGCACGGCGGCGGCCTTCTGCGCTTCCTCGGGAACGCCGAGTGCGAGGTAGCCTTCCACCAGGCGGAACAGCGCTTCGGGCGCGTGGCTGGTGGTCTGGAAATTGTCGACCACGTTGCGGAAGCGCAGCGTTGCCGCCAGCCACTTGCCGCTGGCCTCGTAGCCGCGGCCGATGGTCATTTCCTTGCCCGCAAGGTGATCGTTCACGAGGTCGATCTTCAGCTTGGCGTCCGAGGCGTAGGACGTGCCGGGATAGCGGCGCATCACGTCGGTAAGGGCCTGCTTGGCCTGCTCGGTGGTCTTCTGGTCACGCGTCACGTCGCTGATCTGTTCGTAGTAGCAGATCGCGATCAGGTAATAGGCGTAAGGCGCGTCCTTGTTGCCCGGGTGAATCGAGAGGAAGCGCTGCGCCGACTGGATCGACTTGGTATAGTCACGCGAGGCGTAATAGCTGAAGGCGCTCATCAACTGGGCGCGGCGGGCCCAGGGGGAATAAGGGTGCTGGCGCTCGACTTCGTCGAACAGCGCGGCGGCCTGGCGGGTGCGGCCTTGGTTCAGGCGCTCCTGCGCGGCGGCGTAGAGCGTGTCCACGTCGCGGGCGACATAGGCAGTATCCTTGTTGCCACCTCCGCGTCCGGCACATCCGGCAGTCAATACGAGCGCCCCGGTAGCGGCGGCAGCGAGGGCGATCTTGAAGCGCGAACGTTCGAACATGCGCCGGTCTATAGCCAGCGCTTTGCTGAACGCCAAGTGAAGTTGCAGGACGTTACGCACAAGAGCGTTGCGCCGATCCTCTCCCCGTCCAACCCCGGCCCCTCGTGAAGCGGCGTCAATCGCAGAAATACTCGGATTCAGGGCGGTTTGGCGGTTGTGCCGAGCGCCGTCCCTGCCATAGTCGCGGGAACATGGCCGGCACCAACGCACTCTCTTCCCCCGTCATGTCCGACGCGCTCGTGATCCTGGGCGCCGCGGGCATCGTGATTCCCGTCTTCAACCGATTCCGCATCACCCCGGTGATCGGGTTCATCCTGGTCGGCCTGCTGGTCGGCCCGTTCGGTCTCGGCCGGCTGGTCTTCGACCATCCCTGGCTGTCCTGGGTGACCATAACCGACCCGGACGGGCTGGAGATATTCGCCGAGTTCGGCATCATCCTGCTGCTGTTCTCGATCGGGCTGGAGCTGTCCTTCGGCCGATTATGGGCCATGCGGCGCTTCGTCTTCGGGCTGGGCTCGCTCGAACTGATCCTGACCGGCAGCGCCCTCACCTTCTTCTTCGCCGCGATCGGACAGGGCTTTTCGGGTGCCATGGCGCTTGGACTGGCGCTGGCGCTGTCCTCCACGGCGCTGGTGCTGAAGATGACGGACACCACCACCCCGGTCGGCCGCGCCGCCCTGGCGATGCTGCTGTTCGAGGATATCGCCCTCGTCCCCATCATCTTCCTGCTCGGCGCGCTGGCGCCCCATGCCAAGGGCGCGGGCATGGACGAACTGGTCCACACGCTCGTCTGGGGCACGCTGGTGGTCACCGCCCTGCTGGTGCTCGGCCGCTACCTGCTGCCGCCGCTCTTCGCCCAGGCCGCGCGCACCAAGAGCCCGGAGCTGTTCCTGGCCGCCAGCCTGCTGGTGGTGATCCTGGCCTCGCTGGCGACCGGCGCCACCGGCCTCTCCCCCATCGTCGGCGCGCTGGTGGCCGGCCTGCTGATCGCCGAGACCGAATATCACACCGAGGTCGAGCAGATCATCGAGCCGTTCAAGGGCCTTGCCCTCGGCGTGTTCCTGATCACCATCGGCATGAGCATCGACTTGCGCGTCGTGTGGGAGAACCTCGCCTCGATCCTGATCGCCACCGTCGGCGTGATCCTGCTCAAGTCCACGGTCACCGGCCTGCTGCTGCGCATGATGGGCGCCCGGCGGGGCACCGCGACCGAGACCGGCATCCTCATGTCGAGCCCTTCGGAAACGACCCTGATCGTGCTCAGCGCCGCGGGCGCCGCGCAGCTCATCCAGCCCGGCACCGCGATGTTCTGGCAGATCGTCACCGCGCTGGGGCTGACGGTGACGCCGCTGCTCTCCATGATCGGCAAGGTCCTGGCGCGGCAGGTGGACAGTGTGGAAACGCCGCACCAGCCCGCCGAAGCGCCCGACAAGCCCCGCGTCCTCATCATCGGCTTCGGCCGCGTCGGCCGGCTCGTCGCCGACATGCTGGCACGCCACGGCCGTCCCTACCTGGCGGTGGACAGCAATACCGATCTCGTCACCGACGGGCGCCGCCACGGCTACACGGTCGCCTTCGGCGATGCCGGCCGGGGAGACGCCATGCTGCGCTTCGGCGCGGCGGGCGCGGCGGCGGTGATCCTGACCATGGACGAGCCGGTCACCGCCCAGCGCATCGTCCGCAAGCTGCGGGCCGATTTCCCCGAACTGCCGATCATCGCCCGTGCCCGGGACGCCGAACACGCCGCCGTGCTCTACCGCGCCGGTGCCACGCATGCCGTGCCCGAGACGCTCGAAAGTTCGCTGCAGCTCTCCGAAGCCGCGCTGACCGAGATCGGCGTGGCCATGGGCCCCGTCATCGCCTCGATCCACGAAAAACGCGACGAATTCCGCGAGCAGATCATGGAACAGGGCGGGCTTTCCCAAAAGCCGGCGCTCAAGTCGAGCCAGTTGCGAGAGCCTGAGAAGGCCTAGTTCACGGGCCTGCTCGGCGCCGCGGCGTCAACCGGCGCGCGGCTCGAACACGGACCACCCGGTGCGCTGGACAAGCCGCTCCAGCGCCATCTGGCCAAGCTGGGAATTGCCGCTCTCGTTGAGCCCCGGCGACCAGACCGCCATGCTGGCGATCCCGGGCGCAACCGCAAGGATACCGCCGCCCACCCCGGATTTGCCCGGAAGGCCGATCCGGTAGGCGAAGTCGCCCGAGTTGTCGTAATGGCCGCAGGACATCATCAATGCGTTTATGCGCCTGGCCCGCTTCTCGCTGATCACGCGGTGCCCGTCCGACCGGCCGCCGTTCATCAGGTAGCGCCCCGCCAGCGCCAGTTGCCGGCAGCTCATGGTCAGCGCGCAGAAATGGAAATAAGTGCCCAGCACGCGTTCCACCTCGCCCCGGACATTGCCGAAGGCCCGCATGTAATTGGCCAGCGCGCGGTTGCGGAAACCCGTGGCACTCTCCGCCGCCGCCACGACTTCGTCGATGGCGATGGTATCGTCACCCGCCAGTTCGCGCACGAAGCGCAGCAACTGCCCGATCGCCTCGCGCGGCTCCAGGCGGCCGAGCAGCACGTCGGTCACGACGATGGCCCCGGCATTGATGAAAGGGTTGCGCGGAATGCCGTGCTCGGTTTCGAGCTGCACGATCGAGTTGAAGGCGCTGCCCGAAGGCTCGCGGCCCACGCGCTCCCAGAGCTGATCGCCCACGGCGCCAAGCGCCAGGGTAAGCGCGAAGACCTTGGAAATCGACTGGATCGAGAACGGCTCGTCGGCATCGCCCGCGACGTGGACGGCGCCGTCCGCCATGACCACCGCCAGCCCGAACTTGTCGAGCGGCACCTGGGCCAGCGGCGGGATATAGTCGGCGACCGCACCGCGGCTGCCGACTTCGCGCATTTCTTCCGCCACTTCGGTGACGATGGCGGCAATCGGCGACATTGATGCCCCTTCCCCGTCTTCCCGGACCAGACCCGGGACCGCTGGCCGTGAACGGCCCACCTCTTGGCAGGGCGCCCTGCCCAAAGCTATCGCCTCGGGAATTGCCGGCGGTCCCGGATCAAGTCCGGGACGACGCGCGAATTACCCCGCCAGTACGGCCTTCACCGCGGCGATGGCATCGGCAGCCTTGTCGCCGTCCGGACCGCCGCCCTGGGCCATGTCGGCGCGGCCGCCGCCGCCCTTGCCGCCCAGCGTCTCCACGCCCTTGCGGACGAGATCGACGGCGCTGATCGTGCCCATCAGGTCTTCGGTCACGGCCGCCGCGATCGAGGCCTTGCCCTCGTTCACCGCGACGATCGCGGCCACGCCCGAACCCATGCGCTGCTTCGCTTGATCGAGCAGTCCGCGCAGTTCCTTGGGATCGAGGCCTTCGAGGACCTGGCCCGAGAACTTCACGCCGCCCACTTCCTCGTCGGCCGCCTCGGACTTGGCACCGCCGCCGCCAAGGGCGAGCGCCTTCTTCGCTTCGGCCAGCTCGCGCTCCAGCTTGCGGCGCTCGTCGAGCAGCGCGGCCACGCGGGCCTCGACGTCTTCCGGCGTGGTGCGCAGCGCGCTGGCCGCAGCCTTGAGGGCTTCCTCGCGGGCCACGAGCCACTGGCGCGCACCTTCGCCGGTCAGCGCCTCGATACGGCGAACGCCCGAGGAGACCGCGCTTTCCGACACGATGCGGAACACGCCGATGTCGCCGGTGGCGCGCACATGGGTGCCGCCGCAAAGCTCGACCGAATAGTTGCGCTCGCCCGCTTCCGTCTTGGCGCTGCGGCCCATCGAGAGCACACGCACTTCATCGCCGTACTTCTCGCCGAACAGCGCCATGGCACCCGCTTCGATCGCATCGTCGGGCGTCATCAGGCGGGTGAGCACCGGATCGTTGGCGCGGATTTCCGCGTTCACTTCGGCTTCGATCGCCGCAATGTCCTCGGCGTCGAGCGCCTTGGGGTGCGAGAAGTCGAAGCGCAGGCGCTCGGCGGCGACCAGCGAGCCCTTCTGGGTGACGTGATCGCCCAGGCGGTTACGCAGCGCGGCATGCAGCAAGTGCGTGGCCGAGTGGTTGGCGCGCACGGCATCGCGGCGCTCGACATCGACCGTGAGGTTGACGGCATCGCCCACCTTGATCGTGCCGGCTTCCACCGTGCCGCTCATGGCGTGGAGACGGCCGAGCGGCTTTGCGGTGTCGACGATGGCGATCTTCAGGCCGCCGGCGCCGGCAATCGTGCCGCGATCGCCTTCCTGGCCGCCCGATTCGCCGTAGAACGGCGTCTGGTTGGTCAGCACGACCACCTGCTCGCCGGCGGTGGCCGACTGGACTTCCTTGCCGTCCTTCACCAGGGCGACGACCTGGCCTTCGCCGGTGGTCGAGGCATAGCCGGTGAACTCGCTGGCGCCTTCGCGCTCGGCGATGTCGAACCAGACTTCGCTGTCCGCAGCCTGGCCCGAACCCTTCCACGCGGCGCGGGCGGCGGCTTTCTGCTGGGCCATGGCGGCATCGAAGCCGGCACGGTCCACGGCGATGCCGCGCGAACGCAGGGCGTCCTCGGTGAGGTCGTAAGGGAAGCCGAAGGTGTCGTAGAGCTTGAACGCGGTCTCGCCGGGCAGTTCGCCGCCCTCGCCCATGTCGCCGGTCGCTTCGTCCAGCAGCTTGAGGCCGTTGGCGAGGGTGCGGCGGAACTGCACTTCCTCGCGCTCCAGCGTTTCCTCGATCAGCGGCTGCGCGCGGCCGAGTTCCGGATAGGCCTGGCCCATCTCGGCCACGAGGGCCGGCACCAGGCGGTGCATCAACGGATCGCGGGCGCCGAGCAGGTGCGCGTGGCGCATGGCGCGGCGCATGATGCGGCGCAGGACATAGCCGCGGCCCTCGTTCGAGGGCAGCACGCCGTCCGCCAACAGGAAGCTGGTCGAGCGCAAGTGGTCGGCAATCACGCGGTGGCTGGCGCGCTGCTCGCCCTCGGCGGCGACGCCGGTGAGGCTTTCGGAAGCGGCGATCAGGGCCTTGAAAGTGTCGATGTCGTAGTTGTCATGCACGCCCTGCATGACCGCAGAAATGCGTTCGAGGCCCATGCCGGTGTCGATCGAGGGCTTGGGCAGGTTGCCGACGATTTCGCCGGCCGACTGCTCGAACTGCATGAACACGAGGTTCCAGATCTCGATGAAGCGGTCGCCGTCTTCTTCCGGCGATCCCGGAGGGCCGCCCCAGATGTGGTCGCCGTGGTCGAAGAAGATTTCCGAGCACGGACCGCAGGGGCCTTCGTCGCCCATCGCCCAGAAGTTGTCCTTCGTGGGGATGCGGATGATCTTCGATTCCGGCAGGCCGGCGATCTTCTTCCAGAGATCGAAGGCTTCGTCGTCGGTGTGGTAGACGGTGACCAACAGCTTATCGACCGGGAGGCCCCATTCCTTGGTCAGCAGGGTCCAGGCGTGCGTGATCGCCTGTTCCTTGAAGTAGTCGCCGAAGGAGAAATTCCCCAGCATCTCGAAGAAGGTATGGTGGCGCGCGGTGTAGCCGACATTGTCGAGGTCGTTGTGCTTGCCGCCGGCGCGAACGCACTTCTGCGAGGACGTGGCGCGCGGCGCGAAGGGCGTTTCAAGACCCGTGAACACGTTCTTGAACGGCACCATGCCGGCGTTCACGAACATCAGCGTCGGATCGTTGTAAGGAACGAGCGGCGCGGACTGAACGGCCTCGTGACCATTGCTGGCGAAATAGTCGAGGAAGGACCGGCGGATTTCGTTGGTCGTGTGCATGACCCGCGCCGATAATCCAGCGAAGCGGCGGCGGCAAGCGGCTTGCTGCGGTCAGACTGTTCGGTTCTCGCGATAAGCGGCAGCCACTTTGGCGGTGTTGCAAGCGTGCCACGGGTTTTGGCTGCTTCTCGTCCCGGACTTGATCGGAGATCGCCGGCAGTCCTTGAGGCGCGCGTTAGCGCCAGGGCGCCTTGCCGTGCGGTGGGCTGCTCATGGCCAGCGGTCCCGGATCAAGTCCGGGAAGGCGGGTTCCCTATGTAGGGCCTTAAAACAAAAACCCCGGCGCGATGGCCGGGGTTTTCTTCGTTCTGCGGGGACACGCAGATTTATTCGGCCCGGATTTGTTCGGCCCAGACTTACTCTGCCCAGACTTACTCCGCGTCGTCTTCCGCCGAGGGGCCGACCATCATTTCTTCGGCAAGGCCTGCGGTCTGCGCGCGGATGGCCTTTTCGAGGCGGTCGGCGACCTCGGTGTTTTCCTTCAGGTAGTTCTTCGCGTTCTCGCGGCCCTGGCCGATGCGGATCGAATCGTAGCTGAACCAGGCGCCCGACTTCTCGACGATGCCGGCCTTGACGCCGAGATCGAGGATTTCGCCGATTTTGGAGATGCCCTCACCGTACATGATGTCGAATTCGACCTGCTTGAACGGCGGCGCGACCTTGTTCTTCACGACCTTCACGCGGGTGGCGTTGCCGACGATATCGTCGCGGTCCTTGATCTGGCCGGTACGGCGGATGTCGAGACGGACCGAGGCGTAGAACTTGAGCGCATTGCCGCCCGTGGTCGTTTCCGGGTTACCGTACATGACGCCGATCTTCATGCGCAGCTGGTTGATGAAGATCACCATGCAGCGCGAGCGGCTGATCGAGCCGGTCAGCTTGCGGAGCGACTGGCTCATCAGGCGAGCCTGGAGGCCCACGTGGCTGTCGCCCATCTCGCCCTCGATTTCCGCGCGGGGGACCAGCGCGGCAACCGAGTCGACCACCAGCACGTCAATCGCGTTCGAACGGACCAGGGTGTCCGTGATTTCGAGCGCCTGTTCGCCGGTATCGGGCTGCGAGACGATCAGTTCATCGATGTTGACGCCCAGCTTCTTGGCATAGACCGGATCGAGCGCGTGCTCGGCATCGATGAAAGCGGCGGTGCCGCCCGACTTCTGCGCTTCGGCAATGACATGAAGGGCGAGCGTGGTCTTGCCCGAGCTTTCCGGCCCGTAGACTTCGATCACGCGGCCGCGCGGAAGACCACCGACCCCCAGCGCGATGTCCAGTCCCAGCGAGCCGGTGGAGATCGCTTCGACCTGCATCGCCTCCTTGGAACCCAGCTTCATCGCGGAGCCCTTGCCGAACGCCTTGTCGATCTGCGCAAGCGCGGCTTCGAGCGCCTTCTGACGGTCCATGTTGTCCTTTTCCTTGCCTTCCTGGATCAGCTTGAGCTGAGCAGCCATGTCACTTCCCCTTTGCTACCGGCCTGACCGGAAAGGTCAACGTCGCGGGGATCTATGTATCGCCTTTGTTCTCATGGAACAAGAGGGGAACGTCGGCTTATTTCCTATTTTTAACGCCGCCTGCCGTGCGTGCGAGAACATCCCCGACTTTTTCGGAGAGCTGCTGCACCGAGAACGGTTTGGGCATGAACCAGGCATTGGCGATGCCGATTTCCTTGCGCAGCTGCTCCTCGGCATAGCCGGACATGAACAGCACCGGCAGGTCCGGCGCGATGCGGCGGATCTCGCGCGCCATGGCCGGGCCGTCGAGCGAGGGCATCACCACATCGGAGACGACGAGATCAAACCGGCCGCCTTCCTCCACCAGTTCGAGGCCTTCCTCGCCGTCGCGGGCGCAGGTCACTTCATAACCCTGCCGCGTCAGCGCGCGTTCGGCGACGATGCGGACGGGATCCTCGTCTTCCACCAGCAGGATCGCGCCGCCCCCGGCCCACTGGCTCGGCTCGGCCTCCGGCTCTTCCACCGGCGAGGGCTCGGGCGCCGCGCCCGGCGCGACGTGATGAACCGGTAGGTAGACCACGAAGCGGGTGCCCCGCCCCGGCTCGCTTTCCGCGAAGATGAACCCGCCGGACTGCTTGACGATGCCGTAGACGGTGGAAAGGCCGAGGCCGGTGCCCTTGCCCTGCTCCTTGGTCGTGAAGAACGGCTCGAAGATCTTGCCGAGATGCTCGGGAGGGATACCGCCGCCCGTGTCTTCCACGAAGAGCGCGGTATAATCACCGGCGGGAATGATCTCGCTGCGCATGGCCCGCACGTCCGTGTTGCTGATGCGGCGGGTCGCGAGCGTCAGGATGCCCGCGCCGTCGCCCTTCATCTGCATCGCATCGCGCGCGTTCACGGCGAGATTGACGATCACCTGCTCCAGCTGCGTCGGGTCGGCGCGAACCGGCCCGAGATCGCGGTCGTGACTGACGACGAGCTGGATCTTTTCACCGATCAGGCGGCGCAGCATCTGCGATACGTCCGCCACCACGTCGGGAAGCTGGAGCACTTCGGGGCGCAGCGTCTGCTGGCGCGAAAACGCCAGAAGCTGGCGCGTCAGCGAGGCGGCGCGGTTCGAATTGGCGCGGATCTGCTGGATGTCATCATAGTCGGAATCCCCCGGCGTATGGCGCATCAGCATGAGGTCGCAGGTGCCCAGGATGGCCGTGAGCACATTGTTGAAATCGTGCGCGACGCCGCCGGCGAGCTGGCCCACGGCCTGCATCTTCGTCGCCTGCGCGACCTGGCGCTTGAGGCGGGTTTCCTCAGACGTGTCGGTCAGCCCGAGAAGCACGGCCGCCTCGCCAAGCCCGCGAACACCGGCAAGGCTGAGGGAAACCGGGTCGTCCGGCTGCGCGGTCAGGCGCACGGCGATGTCGCCGGCAGCGGCGGGGCCCTGCGCGAAACGGCGGATCGCTTCCGAGAGCGCGCGCTTGTCGTCCCGCACCACCAGGTCTGTCGGGTAGCTTGGCGGATGCTGGCCTTCCTGCCCGGCGGCGCGCATGAAAGCCGGGTTGGCGAAGAGCAAGCGTCCATCGCGGTCGGCCATGGCAAGGCCGAGCGGCAACTGGCTGAGCAGCGCTTCCAGATGCGGCGCGGCCGTGCCCCCGCCGCCGCCCGCACCGATGCCCTGCCCAGCCTCCACCACCAGCATCAGCGACGGCGTGACGTTGGGATCGGGCTCGACCGGCGATTCGGGGTCGGCAATGGGAACGTGATAAAGCACCAGCGGACCGCCGCGCCCCGCATCGCGCGCCCAGCCGATCCTTTCGCCTTCTTCCTGGCTGATCAGCGAAACGAAATCGAGCCCGGTCATGTCCGAGAGGGCATCGCCCGTCGCGCGCTGGGAAAAGCCGGCGCTGGCGGCCCGGATCATGCCGTCGGGATCGACCACGGCCGCGGAAATGCCTGCCCGCGCCAGGCCCTTGCCGAGCCGGCCGTCGACCTGCCGCACCAGTTCCCCCACGAGATCGACCGCGCTGACGGGCTGGATGCGCCAGACCAGGAAGTCGTCCCCCCGGCCCGAGCGCTGGATTTCCACCCGCCAGTCCGCGGCGGTATCGCCTTCGGTGCGCACTTCGGCGCGGGCATGGCCATCGCGCCAGGCCGCGCGCACGGCATCGGTGAGGCGCTCCATCGCGGCATCGTCGACCGGTAGGCGCGGCGGCGGGTTGGCGGTGCCGAACCAGAGTTCGAAGCTGCCATTGGCGCAGGCCAGGCGGCCGGCGCGATCGGTGACGGCAATGGCCGTATCGGTCCGGTCGATCGCGGCGACGGTGACTGACCAGTCAGGCTGCGCGAATTCGATATCGGACGCTTCGGGCCGACGATTGGCGATCATCCAGGCCAGACCGGCGAAGACCAGCAACGTGCCCGTGAGCACGGCGACCAGCAGGCCGTCCCCGCTCACCAGCCAGACCAGCGCGGCGCTTGCCACAAGCGCCAGGCCGACGACGGCGGTGTCCGAAAGGCCGCCCATCCGGTTCCGGCTGACGGCCTGCGTAACGCCCGACCGCTGCTGGCCTGCCTTCATGCAATTCCTTCCGTGTCGCCGGTCTTTACCGAAGCCTTCGCCGCAGGCGTCGAGGAGGCGGCCAGGGATATGGAGGCGGCCTCGTTCTCGGCATGGCGGAACAGCGCGCGGTGGCGGCGGGCGCGGTGCTTGCGGCCGATCCAGTAGCGCCAGAACCACATGGTGAGGAAATAGCTCAGGAAAGCGGCGACGATCGACTGGATGAACAGACCGATGAGAACGGCCGGCGCCGTGTCGGACAGCAGCCAGCTGCGCCACTGGGCCAGGCCCGCGCCTTCGCGCACCATCGCCTCCACCGTGGCGATGTCGGCGTGATAGCCGAAGCTGTTTCCGATCGCGACCGCAAGCGGCAGGATGATGAGCAGCGTCGTCACCGGGTTGCTGATGAAGGTGACGGCCGCCGCGAGCGGGATATTCCCGCGGAACGGCACGCACATGAGCGCCGCGCCGACGATCTGGACACCGGGAATGAGAGCGAAGATCCCGATGAACATGCCCACGGCCACGCCGCGCGGCACCGAGCGGCGGGTGAAGCGGAACAGTTCCGGGCGGCGGGTGAACGGCGCGGTGAAGCGATTCGCCTCCAGCTGTGCATGCGTGGGCATCTGGCCGTGCAGCCAGGCCCCCAGGCGGTGCAGCAGGTCGCTCACTTGTGTTCGCGCAGGATGCGGCCCTGCTCCCGCTTCCAGTCGCGTTCCTTGATCGTGTGGCGCTTGTCCGCCGCGTTCTTGCCCTTGGCCAGCGCCAGTTCGACTTTGGCGCGGCCCCGGCCGTTGAAGTAGATCGAGAGCGGCACCAGCGTCATGCCCTTGCGCTCCACCGAACCCTGCAGGCGCGAGAGTTCCCGTTCATGCAGAAGCAGCTTGCGCGGGCGCTTGGGGACGTGATTGTAGCGATTGCCGTGGCTGAATTCGGGCACGTTGGAGTTCACCAGCCAGCACTCGCCGTTCTTGATCTCGGCGTAGGATTCCGCGATCGAGCCTTCGCCGAACCGCAGCGATTTCACTTCCGTGCCGGTCAGCGCGATGCCGGCCTCGAAAGTTTCCTCGATGTAGTACTCGAATCGCGCCTTGCGGTTTTCCGCGACGCTCTTGTGCTTGTCGAATGTCGTGTGCTGCGGGCGTGCCATGATGACCCGGCATGTAGGGATTGGCGCGGGAAAAGGAAACGCCCCTTTGCGTCATTTCGTCCTGCGGCGATGGATAGTCGGCCGTCGCTGGATCGGGAGCACGAACGGCGCCGTCGTCCCGGACATGATCCGGGAGGACGGCGCCTTGTCGCTCAGACCAGTCCGGCGTGGGCCAGGGCTTCGTCCACGGCGGTGCGGGCCTTGTCGCTGCAGGGGACGAGCGGGAGGCGCAGTTCGTTTTCGATCCAGTCGTGGACCTGGGCCAGCGCGTACTTGCACGGTCCCGGCGAGCTGTCCTCGAACATGGCGTAGTGCAGCGGATAGAGCAGGTCGTTCAGGCGGCGCGCTTCTTCCAGGTCGTTGGCGGCGCAGGCCGCCTGGAATTCGGCGCAGAGCTTCGGCGCGACGTTGGCGGTCACCGAGATGCAGCCCACGCCGCCTGCCGCGTTGAACGGCAGCGCGAGTTCGTCGTCACCGCAGAGCTGCACGAAGTGCTTGCCGATGCCCATGCGGTGATCGGTGACGCGGCTGAGATCGCCGCTGGCATCCTTGATGGCGATGAAGCGGTCCGGGAAGCGGCGCGCCAGTTCGCAGACGGTTTCCGGCAGCAGGTCGGTGACGGTGCGGCCGGGCACGTTGTAGAGCACGATCGGCAGGTCGTTGTTTTCGGCCAGATACGTGAAATGGGCCAGCAACCCTTCCTGGCTTGGCCGGTTGTAGTACGGCGCCACCAGCAGCGCCGCCGAGGCGCCGCACTTCTTGGAGAAATTCATGTGCAGCAGCGCGTTCATCGTATCGTTGCTGCCGCAGCCCGCGATCACCGGCACCCGGCCGGCGGCCTGCTCCACGCAGAGTTCGATGACGCGATGGTGCTCGGCATTCGAAAGCGTTGAATTCTCGCCGGTCGTACCGCAGGGCACGAGGGCCGAAGAACCCGCTTCTATCTGCCAGTCCACGAGTCGCCGAAAAGCCTGCTCATCGAACGCTCCGTCGCGAAACGGTGTAACAAGCGCAGGAATGGAACCCGAGAACATGGACTTTACCTCACCTGATGTTCATTGATCGAGCCCGACGGACCCGATGTTCAGCGCCTGATAAGGAGCCTTTTCCCAAAATGTCCAGCATGCAGCGTGTCGCCCCCCTCGTCCTGCTTGCTTCGACCGCCGCATTCGGCATCGCCATCCGCAGCCCCGCAGCCGCGCAAGACGGCCGCGAATGGGACCTTGCCAAGGCTCAGGCGATGCAGTCGCACGACATGGCGGTTCACCAGTCGATCGACCGCTGGCGCCAGCTCTCTGCGTCGGACAGCTTCGATTTCGGCAGCTATTCCGGCTTCCTGCTGACTTATCCCGGTTATCCGCAGGCGGACAAGATTCGCGTTTCGGCCGAACGTGCGCTGCTGAACCAGTCGCCCGACGCCAATTCGGTGGTCTCGTTCTTCACCCGCTATCCGCCGCTGTCGAACCAGGCCGCCGGGCGCTACGCCGTGGCGCTGACCACGCTGCGCCGCCCCGATGCGCAGCAGCGTGCACTGGCCGCCTGGCGCGGCGGCACGCTGGCGCCGAACGACGAAGCACTGATTCTCGCCACCTACCGCGGCATGCTGACCCCGGCCGACCATGACATCCGCATGGACCGGCTGCTGTGGCAAGGCGAAACCTCGCAGGCGGAGCGGCAGGTTTCCTTCGTGTCGGCCGAGCGGCGCGCCCTGTTCATGGAGCGGCTGGCGATGTTGCAGGGCTCGCCCCCGGGCACGCTGGGCCTCGTGCTGACGCCGCAGATGAACGCCGATGCCGGCTATATCTACAGCCGCGCGGTCCAGGCACGGAAGAGCGGCAATCTGCCCGGCGAAATCGCCCTGCTCTCGAATCGCCCCACGCTGACCGCGCCGGTCCCCGAGCCGGAAAAGTGGGTGCGCGAACTGCTCACCGCCGCCAAGGGCGCGGGTGCCGATTCGGCGGTGCGCATCGCCGCCAGCATCGACGACGCCTTCGCGCCCGGCACTGACATCAGCCAGCTCTCCTTCCGCCTGCGCGACGACTATACGACGCTGGTCTGGCTGGGCGGCACCAAAGCCCTGTGGCAACTGGGCGACGCGCGCCGCGCAGCGCCGCTGTTCTATCGCTACGGCGCCGCGGCGCAGACGCCCGGCACCCGGTCCAAGGGCTTCTACTGGGCCGGCCGCGCCCTGGCCCGCGCCGGAGACACCGCCGGCGCCAACCGCTATTTCCAGATGGCCGCGGCCTATCCGCACTACTTCTACGGCCAGCTCGCGCTCGAACGGCTGGGCCGCCCCCTGCCCGACCTCGACACCCGCCCCCGCGCGGTGCCGACCCAGGCCGAGCGCTCCGCCTTCTTCGCCAAGCCGCTGACGAATGCCGTGCGCGATGTCGCCCGCGACGGCGACTGGCGTACGACGGTGCAGTTCTTCCGCGAAATCTCGGACCAGGCGCAGAGCGAATCCGACCATGTGCTCGTGGCCGAACTGGCGCGGCAGATCGGCCGCCGCGACCTTGCCGTCATCCTCGGCCAGAGCGCGCACGGCGACGGCTACCAGGACTTCGGCCAGATCGCCTACCCCCTGATCCCGATGCCGCCCGGCGCCGACTTCGCCATGGCGCATGCCCTCACCCGGCAGGAGAGCCAGTTCGCCCAGAACGCGCTGAGCCATGCCGGTGCGCGCGGCCTGATGCAGCTCATGCCCGCCACGGCGCGCGAGCAGGCAGGCAAGCTCGGCATGGCCTATGACGAGAGCGCCCTGATCAACGACGCCAGCTACAACATCCGCCTCGGCGATGCCTACTTCACCCGCATGCGCAATTACTTCGGCGGTTCGCTTCCGCTGGCGGTAGGCGCCTACAACGCGGGCGCGGGCAATGTGAACAAGTGGCTGCGCGCCAACGGCGATCCCCGCACCGGCGCGGTGGACTGGATCGACTGGCTGGAACAGATCCCGATCTACGAGACCAAGAACTACATCCAGCGCGTGCTGGAAAACGCCGTGGTCTACGAATCGATGTACCCGAAGGAGTCGGGTTATCGCGGGAACACGCCGCTTACGCAGCTGATCGGGAAGCGCAGTCCGGGGTAAAGGTCAAGGGAAGAAGCAGGGGAGCATAGCCCCCCTGCACCCCCATTACTGTCGAGGTCACGCGGACCAACCGCGTCGTGCGCCCATGGTCGCAGCGGGAGACTTATTGGCTGCGCCGCAGGGAGCGCACTACGGATAGGTGGCGCGCGGCGCCGACATTCCGAGGGTCCGGGGGATCATCCCCCGGGTCTTCCTCTTCTTAAATACCCTTCACCCTGAACAACCCCGCCCCGTGCGAAGCAAGCCGCGCCGAAACCCGCCCTTCGACCGGGGCAAGATCCTTGCCCTCCCACAAGTCCCGCACCGAAGCCTTCGCGCCCAAACCAAGCAGCGAAAGCGGAACACTTACGTCGCGCTCCTTGTCCGACACATTGAACAGCGCCACGTAGCGATCCTCGCTACCCTCGGCGCGCGCTGTCCAGACCTTGGTGCCGTCGTCGAGGAACAGCGGCGTATTGTCGGTGCTCGCCTGGTTCACCGCCAGCACTTCGCGGTTGGTGAGCAGCGCCAGCGTGGGCGCGTCGAGGTGGCGCAAGTCGCCGCCCATGATCAGCGGCGAGCGGGCGATCGACCAGAGCGTCATCAGCGTGCGCTGCTCGTCCGGGGTGAAGCGGGTATCGCGGTCGCCCAGGGCGAGGCGGCCGAGCGGCAGCATGTCGGCATCGGGCCAGGAGCCGGGACCGCGGAACGGCGTCCAGTTCTCCAGGCGGGTGAACTGCGCGTAGAGCTGCGCCCATTCGTCCCAGAAGTCGTCGGAGATGCGCCACATCTGCGCGTGCTGGCGAACGTGGGCGCCGCGCAGGACGGGGGTTTCGCCCGGCGAGAGGCTGAGCACGATGGGGCGGCCGCAGCGGGCGATGGCCTTGGCGGCCGCCTCGATCTCGGGCGCGTGTGCATCGTAGGGGCGGCTCATGTCGTCCATCTTGACGAAATCGACGCCCCACGAGGCATAGAGCTTGAAAATGCTGTCGTAGTAGTCCTGAGCGCCCGGCTTGCTCATGTCGACACCGTACATGTCCGGGTTCCACGAGCAGATGCTGGAGGTGTCGGCAATGTCCTGCGCGCGCAGCTTGGTGCCGAGCACCGGGAGGTTGAGCTTCACGGCGTGGCGCGGGATGCCGCGCATGACGTGGATGCCGAACTTCATGCCCATGGCGTGGACCTTGGCGGCGAGCGGCGTGAAGCCCTTGCCTCCCTTGGACGAGGGGAAGCGGTTGGGCGCGGGGATCATCCGGCCGTTGGCGTCCAGCGCCGGCACCGGGTTGGCGTTGTAGGTGTAGCTCTTGGCATCCGGTTCATACCACTGGATGTCGACGGTGAAGACATCGTAGCCGAAGGGCAGCAGCTTCTCGCGCATGATCGCGGCGGTTTCGAGGGCCTGTGCCTCGGTGATGGTGCCGGCGAAGCTGTTCCAGCTGTTCCAGCCCATCGGCGGGCGCGGCGCGAGCGCAGCGCCCGGTGCGGGCGCCAGGCCGGGCATCGGCGCGGCAGCGCCGACGACTGCCGGGCTTCCGGCCTCGGCTCCGGCCCTCGCGGCCAGCCCGAGCAACGGTGCGGAAGCGGCAGCGAACAGTGCGGCGCGGCGTGAAATGTCCATGACTATCCTCAAATCCCGTTAGATATTGCTCGCTCTTTTGTCGGACTAATAGGCGGCGCGCAAGCCGGTGACGAAGCGGATCAGGGACTTGGCCGGACCGGCAATGCTTTATAAGGATCGGGTCATGAAACCCGCCGGTCCTCCGATCTCGCCTTCAGGCATGGCCGCGCTGCGCGCCCGCTACGACCATCTGCTGGGCAAGGAGCGCCCGGAAATCGTCGAGATCGTGTCCTGGGCCGCGGGCAACGGCGACCGCTCCGAGAACGGCGACTACCTCTACGGCCGCAAGCGCATGCGCGAGATCGACCGCGAACTGGGCTATCTCGCCCGCCGCATGAAGGCACTGCGCGTGGTCGACCCGCGCGAGCAGACCGAGCGCGGCAAAGTGTTCTTCGGCGCCACGGTGACCCTCGCCGACGAGGACGACCTCCAGATGACCGTGACCATCGTCGGCGACGACGAGCAGGACGCCTCGAAAGGCCTGATCGGCTGGAGCGCCCCCATCACCCGCGCCCTGCGCGGCGCGGCCGTGGGAGACCTCCGCATGGTCCGCCTGCCATCGGGCGAGAAGGAATGGGAAGTGCTGGAGATCGGGTACCCGGCCCCGTGACGTCGCGATTGCGTGGGACTGCGCTGAACGTGGCGGCTCTGGCGATGGCAGGCCTCGCCCTGACGCTCTCGCCCGCGCCGGCACTCGCCCGGGAAAGCCTTGGGATCTACGCCGGCTGGGGCGCGTTCCGCGATCCGGTGATACCGCGGTGCTATGCCATCGCCATGGCCGAACCCAATGCTGCGGCGCGGGAGTACCAGCCTTTCGCGGCGGTCGGCACCTGGCCCCGGCGCGGGGCGCGCGGGCAAGTCCATTTCCGGCTGTCCCGGCGGATCGCGCAGGGCGCGCAAGTGACGCTGTCGCTCGGCGGGGAGCGCTTCGTGCTGACGGCCGGTGAAGGCGATGCCTGGGGGCGGGACGAGAAGGACAATGCCGCCATCGTCGCGGCCATGCGCTCGGCGCCGCGCATGACCGTGACGGCGCGCGACCGCCAGGGCCACCGCTTCGTCAATGCCTGGGCGCTCTCCGGCGCCGCTTCGGCCATGGACGCGGCGCTGATCGGCTGCGCGAAGCTGCAATAAGGGCGGTATGTCCGGGCTTTCCGCCCGGCTGTCCGCACTGACGGAAACCGGCCGCGCAACGGAAACGCGCCACGGAAAAGGGCGGGAACTCTCGCTCCCGCCCTCCCCCTGCAATCGCGTGTCGCCTTAGAAGCGGACGCCGACGCCGGCCATGACCTGGTGACGGTCGAGGTCCAGGTCGAAGCGCTGGCCGTCCGCGATGTCGCCGGTGTAGTCCATCTCGCCCTTCTCGTAGTTCGAATAGCGATATTCGAGCTTCACGAAGGCATTGTTGGTGATCGCCTGCTCGACACCGGCGCCGATGCGCCAGCCGTCGGCATCGATGTCGCGGTTGGTTTCCACGGTGCCGAACGTGCTGCGCACGTCGAACTTGGCGTTGGTGTAGCCGCCCTTGGCGTAGACCATCGTGGTCGGCGTGACGACATAGCCCACGCGCGCGCCGACATAGAGATCGCGGTTGGTCTTGACGTTGCCGAGGCCGAAGCCTTCGAAATCGCCATCGTCGAATTTGGTCTTGGCGGTCGACCAGGTCACTTCGGCTTCGGGACCGAAGACGAGGTTGCCCGACCGGAAGTCATAACCGGCGCCGACGCCATAGGCGAAGCCGTCGATCGACTGGTCGTTGTCGACATTGGCGTCGTCGTCGACGCTGCTGCCGGCCTTGGTCACGTCGTAACCGGCCAGCGCCTCGACGTGGAAGCCTTCGAAGGGCTGGGCCGGGCCGGTGTCCTGCGCCATGGCGGGGACGGAAGCGATAGCGGTGCCGAGGGCGAGGCAGGCGAGAATCTTCTTCATGGGATGCTCCATTCGTTGTTTTTTCCGACGGGCATCCGTTGGCGGCGACCGGCCCGTCTGGACTGGTCAAATGATCGTCATACGGGAGGAGTTTCCTGAACCTAACACAACGAAATTGCTGATGTTTTTGTGTCACACTTGATCGACGGAGCGAGGGCATCGAGCGCCAGGCGGCGGGAACCCGCGAAGCATTGCAGCGGTTCGCGCAGGCCTGCGCGAGCGCGCATCTTCCGTTTTGAGCGCGGATGCACTATATGCCCCCCCGATCATGACAGACGCGAACCAGACTCCTTCCGGCCCCTCCGGCGCCGGGCCGATGCCGATCCCGGGCCATATCGATCCCGTGCCGGTGCCCCGTCCCAACCTCGTGGAGGGGGTGACCCCGCGCGAGGACGGCCGCCTGGACCTGATCGGCCTGCCCAAGAAGCGCATCGCCGAAATGTTCGAAACGGCCGGGCTCGACGCCAAGGCCGCCAAGCTGCGCGCCAAGCAGGTCTACCACTGGCTCTACCACCGCGGCGTCACCGAGTTCGAGGCGATGACCGATATCGCCAAGACCATGCGCCCCTGGCTGGCCGAACGCTTCGTGATCGGCCGCCCCGAGATCGTCGAGGCCCAGCACTCCAGCGACGGCACCCGCAAATGGCTGCTGCGCACGGCCGACGCGCACGATTTCGAGATGGTGTTCATTCCCGACGCCGATCGCGGCACGCTCTGCGTCTCCTCGCAAGTCGGCTGCACGCTCAACTGCCGCTTCTGCCACACCGGCACCATGCGCCTGGTGCGCAACCTGACGGTGGGCGAGATCGTCGGCCAGGTCATGCTGGCGCGCGATGCGCTGGGCGAATGGCCCAAGGGCCGCATGGACTTCAGCTTCGGCGACGGCATCGACGGCGCGGATGTGGCCGACGACGAGGAGGAAGGCAGCTACACCTCGGACGGGCGCCTGCTCACCAACATCGTGATGATGGGCATGGGCGAGCCGCTCTATAATTTCGACAATGTGCGCGACGCGCTGAAGCTGGTCATGGACGGTGACGGCCTGGCGCTTTCCAAGCGCCGCATCACGCTCTCCACGTCGGGCGTGATCCCGCAGATGGCCCGCTGCGGCGAGGAAATCGGCGTGAACCTGGCGGTCTCGCTCCATGCCGTGACCAAGGATGTCCGTGACGAGATCGTGCCGGTCAACAAGAAGTACGGCATCGAGGATCTGCTCCAGGCCTGCGCCGACTATCCGGGCGCCTCGAACGCGCGCCGCATTACGTTCGAATACGTGATGCTCAAGGACAAGAACGACAGCGACGACGACGCGCGCGAACTGGTTCGCCTGCTCAAGAAGTACGACCTGCCCGCCAAGGTCAACCTGATCCCGTTCAACCCCTGGCCGGGCGCGCAATACGAATGCTCGACGCCGGAGCGGATCAAGTCGTTCTCGGAAATCGTGTTCAGGGGCGGCATCTCGGCCCCGGTGCGCACCCCGCGCGGGCGCGACATCGATGCCGCCTGCGGCCAGCTCAAGACCGCTGCCGAGAAGAAGAGCCGCGCCGAACTGGAGCGCCTCTATGCCGAGAAGGAAAAGGAACTCGGCTGAGCCTTTCGCGCGATCCACGTCCCCTCCCGAAACTTTCGGCCGGATGCTTTCGGCCGGACAGTTTCGGCATGACGCCGTGAACTCGGCATTTGGCGCGGGGCAAATCCGCCCCTAGACAGGGACGAGATCGACCGAGAGGACTTTGGATGACCGAAACCCTGCCCCCGACTTCGGCTGAAGGCGAAGAGCGCCTGCGCGGCATGGTCCGCCTGCCGGGCGGCACTTTCACGATGGGTTCGGAAAGCTTCTACCCCGAGGAAGCCCCGCTGCGGCGGGTGGCCGTCGATGCCTTCTGGATCGACGAGACGCCCGTCACCAATCGCGACTTCTCCCGCTTCGTGGAGGCCACCGGCCATACGACCGGGGCCGAGATCGCACCCGATCCGAAGGACTATCCGGGAATGCCGCCCGAGATGGCGCATGCCGGCTCGCTGGTCTTCCGCAAGAGCGCGACCCCGGTGGACACGTCCAACCCGGCCAACTGGTGGAATTTCGAATTCGGCGCATCGTGGCGCCATCCGCTCGGGCCGGGCAGCGACATCGATGCGCTGGACCTCTGGGATCATCCGGTGATCCACGTCGCTTATGCCGATGCCGAAGCCTACGCGACGTGGGCAGGCAAGGATCTTCCGACCGAGGCCGAGTTCGAATTCGCCGCCAAGGGCGGTCTCGATGATGCGGCCTATGCCTGGGGCGACGAACTCGCGCCCGAAGGCCGGATGATGGCCAATTACTGGCAGGGGCTGTTCCCTTTCGCGAACCAGTGCCTGGACGGCTGGGAACGCACTTCGCCGGTGCGCAGCTTCCCGGCCAACGGCTACGGGCTTTACGACATGATCGGCAATACCTGGGAATGGACGCGCGACTGGTGGTCGGAGCGGCCGGACGCCGGCAAGAAGCAGGGCGGCTCCTGCTGCGCGATCAGCAACCCCAAGGGCGCGAAGCTGAAGGACAGCTTCGATCCCGCGCAGCCGCAGATCCGTATCGGCCGCAAGGTCATCAAGGGCGGCTCGCATCTTTGCGCTGCGAATTACTGCCAGCGCTATCGCCCCGCCGCACGCCATCCCGAAATGATCGACACGGCGACGACGCACATCGGCTTTCGCTGCGTGGTCCGGGAAAAATAGAAATCCGATCAAGGCGCAGCGTGTAGGAAGCGGCGCTTTGGGAAGCAGCGGCCGGCCGATGGGATCGGCCGGCCAGCACTGTCATTCAGGTCCGTTGCGGCAAAATCGCGCTCGGGACGTTTCCTAGCGGGCGATGGCCAGGGCCACCGGCGCGCGGACCGTTTCCTCGACCGGCACGAAGTCCGGCGTTTCGCGGAAGTCGCCGCCGTGCGTGATGAGCCCCTGGTTCACGGCCCAGATCGCGGCCTGGGTACGGTTCTGGACCATGAGCTTGCGCAGAATGGCCTTGACGTGAACCTTGACCGTGGCCTCGCTGATGTCGAGACGATAGGCGATCACCTTGTTGGGATAGCCCATGACCAGGCAGCGCAGCGTATCGATTTCGCGATCGGAAAGCAGCTCGCTGAGCTGGACCTGCACTTCGGCCTTGCCCTCGGCAATGACCTGCTTCTGCGGCAGATGCTGCAGCAGCGCGCTGGGCAATACCTTTTCACCCTGATTAACCAATCGCAGGGATTCGATCAGGGGTTCGGAGCCGATTTCCTTCAACAGGAAGGCATGGGCGCCAAGCTGGAAGGCTTCCACCATCTGCCCGAACTCGAATTCGTCCGCCAGCAGGACCGCCCGCATGTGCGGATGGCGCTCCTTCATGGCCGGAAGGCATTCGAGCAGGTCTCCACACGTTCCCATGTCGAAAACGGTAAGACCAACGGTTGGTGAATCGCTGTCGCTGAGCACCGCGTCACAGTCCTTGAAGAACCGGGTGCACTTGAACTCGCACTTGTCGAGAATCTTGCAGATCCCTTCCCTCACGAGGGAGTTGAAACCGACAATGCTCACGCACACTTCATCAAAAGTCGACATCGTCTTTCTCTCCTGAATAACGGAAATACGGACGACCCAAGCGTATTATGATATTATTTTGGGACTGATCCTGACTCACCCAAGCGCAGGACGGAACAGTCAAAGAACTTCCCTTTCGGAAAATCCCAAATCAGAAAATCAACGACAATCGCTGGATGACCTTGCCAGAATGGCGAGCCCCCCCTTTGCATGCCCCCTATTTCCACCCACACCTTAGGTAGATCACCTTAGAACATATTGTCGTCTTCAAGTCGAGGGGGTGGTTAGGTTCTATTCGAGCCGTGAATGAGCATTCTAGGTGCCTTCGAATTCCCCCTATGATCAGTGGGATACCCCCCCTTTCCAAAAGTTCATTCTGGAGGGCAGGGAGTCAAACGTATAATTCTGGTACACTGTACCTCCAAAGAGGTAGTCTTTCGATAACTTACACCTTTTCAAGACGTTAACTTACAAAAGTTAACATACCTTCCCCTGCCAGGCACGGCTGGAGGGGATCCGCGCCAGCCTGCGGAACGGGTGCGAGCGAGGCGTCTTTTTCCGGAAGTCGAGGATTTCCGCCATGCGACTCGCGCTGCGACTGCCCAGTCGCTGCAATCCTCTGCAACCTCCTGGGATCAGGAGGTAGGGCCGGCGAATCGGTTGAGGCCCAGGGCGATTCTCTTCGCGGCTGCAGCACGAGTCTCGCGGCACTGCGGTGAGAAGCTACCGGCAACTACCTCCCCGGTTGTACAGTAAACTAACCGGGCGAATCGATTCGGAGATTTTTCGGGCTCGTTCGAGCCTTTTTACGATGCTCGATCGGGTCGGGGTGAAAGACCGCCCCAAACCGGCGTCACGACGCCGCGGCAAAGTATTCACCATCTATACATATTCGGATCGCGTCAGAAAAACCGAAGTATTCCCGCTTCAATAGCTGACGCGCAGGCCGCTTCTTGGCAAAGACCGGCCGCCCAACTGTAAAGAGCAGCTCCGCGGCGGCGGCTGGCGGCCGGCGATCCCGCCCTTGCCGGGACGGTGCGACGAGCCGCCCGCGTCTTGCGCCGGGCGGGACCCGAAGCGCGGTCACGGCTTTCAGCGTCAGGCGCGATCGAAAGATGACCTTTCGCGCGTGCCGGGAGTCGCGCCGGCCGTGGCCTCAGCGCTCTATGGCGCGAACCAGGACGAAGCCTTCGGCAGCCTCGGAAAACACGGTGGAACCCCGCAGCCGGGCCAGGGCCTCGATGGTGATGAGCGAGCGCTCGTCGGGAAAGTCGCGAACCTGGCTCTCGAACAGCGCGAAGGCATCGAGCTTGCGCTGCAGGGTGGCCGAGATGTCGATATGGACGTTGGGCACGAAAGGCGGCGTCATCGGCGCTGCGTACCAGTTGGTCTCGGACAGGGTCTCATAGGCCAGCACCCGCGTCGGCACGGTGCGGTCGCGCGGGCGAGCGGCGACCATCGCGGCCAGGAAGCTCAACTGGTGGTCCTGGTGAATGTCCCCCAGGAACGGCACGAAGAGCGTGTCCGGCGCGACTTCGCGCACCACGCGCCCGAGCGCCGCATTGAGTTCCGCAGCAGGCACCACGTCCAGCGAGGCGGCCGGAAAATCCAGCATGTGCACTTGGCTCACGCCGATATGATCGTGCGCGCGGCGCATCTCGGCCTGGACCCGCGCGACGCCGTCTTCCGAGAAGGCGGGAGGCCGCCCGCTGGTGACGACCACGACCTGCACGTCCATGCCCGCCGCCGCCATGCGCGCCATCGTGCCGCCGCAGCCGAGGATCTCGTCGTCGGGATGGGGCGCGACGACGAGGACCTTTCCATAGTGATCGAGAGCCAAGCGCTATCCTTTCAGCACGGCATGCAGGGCCGGTGGCTTGCCCTCGGCAAGCTCCCAGTCGGTCAGTTCGAGCAACCCGTCTCCGGTCTGCACGGTCAATATCCCGTCGCGGCTGGCCATGACCTGCCCCGCGATGGCGTGATGCCGGTCCGCGCCGCCCACGGGCCGCGTGGCCCAGACGGTCATCCTGCGTCCGGAAACATGCGTGAAAGCCCCCGGATAGGGCCGCCCCACGGCGCGGACGAGCCGGTCGATCCCGGCCGCGGAATCGCGCCAGTCGATCAGGCCGTCGGCCGGAGTGCGCTTGGTCGCCCAGGTCGCATAGCGCTCGTCCTGCACCTGCCTTGGCTGCTCGCCTTGCGCCAGGCGGGGCAGGAGCGCGCGCAACATCGTGCGCAGGGCATCCATGTGCTTGTCGTAGAGGCCCTGCGCCGTTTCATCGCGCGCAAGGTGGAAATAGTGCTGCCCCAGGATGTCGCCATCGTCGGTGCCCTCGGCGATCCAGAACAGGCTGGACGCGGAGATCGGCTCGTCCAGCAGGATCGTCCAGGGAATGGCGGCGCGCCCGCGCAGGCGCGGCAGCGGTGCGGGATGATAGCCGATCGCGCCTTTCGCGGCGATCGACAGGAATTCCGGACCGACGATCTGCGACCAGCCGACCACGAAGACGTAGTCGGGCCGCTCGGCGCGAACCATGTCCAGCACCTCGGCATCGTTGGTGCGCGCGATATGGGCGAGCCGCGCCCCTGCCCTTTCGGCGAATGGCGCCATGTCGACCAGGTCCGAGTGCCGCCCGTGCAGTTCGGGCGGCAAGGTGCCGACCAACGTGAGGTCCCAGCCCGGCGCCTCGGCCAGTTCTTCGACGAGCACCTGCGTGCTCCCCACGGCGCCGATCACGACAGCCCGCATTGCCTTGCCCCCGATCCTGACTTCAGAGCACTTTCGCATCGGTTAGGACACCGGATGACTCGGAAAATGCGAAAAACGAAAAACTGGAGTGACCGCTCTAACCCGCGATCGCCCGCGAAGGCCCTGCACTCTGGAGGCGCGGCCCGGCGGATTCGGGCGGCCGGTCGTCCGACGGCGCCGGTTCCGAGCGGATCGTCGCCGGCTCGTTCCAGGGTTCGCGCAGGAGATCCATCTCGTCGAGCAGCTGGTGGTTCACCTTGCGCACGTCGTAGATCTTCTCGGCCAGATCCCGTGAGCGCGCGGCCATGCTCGTCACCAGCGAGGGCGCCTCGATGAAGCGCTGCATCGCCGCCTTGAGCGCGCCCGCGTCGCGCGGTGCCACCAGGAAGCCGTTCTCGCCCTCGATGATCGGCTCGCGGCAGCCGGGCATGTCGGTGGTGATGATCGGACGGCCGGTGGCCATGGCTTCGAGGATCGTGCGCGGCAGGCCCTCGCGGTAGTAGGACGGCAGCACGAAGACCGAGCAGCTCGCGAGATAGGGCCGCACGTCGCTGGTGCCGGGGATGAACTGAACGGGGAACTGCCGCGCCAGCCGGGCGCATTCGACTTCGTCGATCCCGGTCGGATTGTCGCGCTCGTAATGGCCGAGCACGCAGAATTCGACTTCGGGATTGTCCAGCTTGAGCTGCCGGGCCGCCTCGACGAATTCGTAGATGCCCTTATCGCGCATCAGCCGGCCGACCAGCAGGAAGCGCAGGCGGTTGCGCGGCAGCGGCTCCAGCCGAAAGCGTTCGAGATCGATGCCCGAGCCTGGCACTTGCACCACGTTCTGGCGCGACGTGACGATACCGAGGTCGATCATGTCCTGCCGGTCGTCGGCATTGAACACGAAGACGCCCCGGGCGCGGCGAACCGCCTCGCGGTAAAGCCGGGTCACGGCCCAGCGCAGGCCCTTGCGGGCGCTGGAATCCTCGCTGAAGACGTAGCCCAGCCCCGACATCAGCGCGAAGAAGCGCGGCACGCAGAGCATGCGTGCGGCGATCCCGCCGTAGATGATCGGCTTCTGGGTATAGGCCAGGACCAGGTCCGGCTTTTCGGCCATCATCAACTTGACGTAAGCGGACAGCAGGGCCGCATCCTTGACCGGATTGGTGCCGGTGCGCGCCATCGGCACGATCCTGAAGCCTATGCCCCAGGCCGCGAGATCGCGTTCCACGGCGGCGTTCTGGTCAGGCGCCACGGCGACGACTTCATGCCCGTTCGCCTTCAATTCCCGCAGCAAGGCGCCCCGGAAATTGGTGAGCGAATAGGCAAGACTGGACAGGACGAGTATCTTCATTGCGTAATCGAGCCCCAGGCTGACGGATGGTGCCGCAAGGCAGCCCCCACGCCCCCGCGTGTGTGCCCCATCCCGATGTCGCCCTGAATGATGACCCTCGGACCGCCGATCGCAAGCGACTAATCGGCTGATAGCCCTTCGAGATGGCCCGCGGCGATTAAGGGATGGTTTCCGGCAAGGGCGCCCGCTCCCTTTGGATCACCCCCATGTCCGACAGTCGAAGGCGCGACCTATTCGCAAGAGAATCGGCAATTACGGCTGATGGCTTCATGCACAAGTGCGCGCCCTGAAATTGGTCAATAGATCATGAATCGATGAGGCCGGGTGCGGCCCCCCGAGCATTTTTCCGGTCCTGAAAAACGGCGCCGGAAAGAAGGAGCCGGAAAAGCCGGACCCGCGGAAACTGCCACGGGCACTGCTCCGGAACGCCGGGAGGCAGGATGCACCGGGGAAATTGGGCCCGAAAAGCTGAAAAGGTCGACGCGATGAGTCATACCGCCACGGGAAGCAGTGCCTCGACGATGAGCGTCGGCTCCGCAAACAGGTTCCTGCGCGTACGCAAGTTCGGATCGACGGGCGGGCGTTCGCGCTCTCCGTCCACGCAGTTCAGCCTGCGGCGGACTTTCCGCAATACCGTGCTGATGACGATCGACTTCATCGTGCTGTCGATCACGCTGGCGCTGGCCTTCACGCTGATCGGCAAGACCGGCTTCCCCAAGTCCGACGGCCACATGGGCGCCATCCTGGGCTTTGCCCTGGTGGTGATCGGCGTGTTCTACACCGCCGGGATCTATCGCCGCAGCTGGCGCTACTTCAGCTTCGCCCATGCCATCCAGCTGGCGATGCTGACGGTGCCGGCCTTCGCGCTGGCCTGGGTGGCGATCATGATCGTGCCCGGTGTGCGCGCCGAACGCGCGCAGCTGCTGGAGATCGCGCTGGCCCAGTGGCTCTTCGCGATGACCGCGCTGTTCTTCGTGCGCGGCGCCCGCCGTGCCCTGCGCGAGAAGATGACGCACACGGCCAAGATCCTGCCGGCGCATGTCGACAACAAGAACCTGCGCGGCGCGCTGCTGGTGGGATCGCCCGACTGGGCGCTCTCGATCATCGAGATGCTGCGCCGCGAGGCCACGCCCAGCTTCTTCGTCACCGGCGTCCTGCTTCCGGCCGACAACGATACCCTGCAGCAGATCGCCAGCGTACCGGTGCTCGGCAGCCACGACGATCTGGCCCATGCGGTGGAAACGCTGGAACTCCAGGGCCGCCGCCCTTCGCTGGTGATCGCCTGCGACGACGGCACCGACCTTTCCAACCGCGAGATGGCGCGGCTGACGTCGCGCGCGCGCAACCTCGGCCTCGAACTCTCGCGCATCCGCGACGGCTGGAGCCATATCCTCCAGCGCAACCACGGTGCCGCGCCCGACGAGCTTTCGGTGAAGGACCTGCTGGGCCGCAGCGAATTCACGCTGGAGGGCGAGCAGATCACCAGCCAGATCACCGGCAAGTGCGTGCTGGTGACCGGCGCGGGCGGCACGATCGGCGGCGAACTGTGCTGGCAGCTCGCCAGCTTCCGCCCCTCGCGCATCGTGCTGGTGGAGCATAGCGAATACCATCTCTATGCCATCGAGATGAAGCTGCGCGAGCAGTATCCCGATCTCGACGTCCAGCCCGAGCTTTGCAACATCCGCGAACGCGACGAAGTGCGCCGCGTGTTCGAGCGCCACCGGCCGGTCATCGTCTACCATGCCGCCGCGCTCAAGCATGTGCCCATCGTCGAGGCCAGCCCTTGCGCCGGGGTCCACACCAATATCCTGGGCACGCGCATCGTCGCTGACGCGGTCTGCGAATATTCCGCCAAGGCCATGGTCCAGGTCTCCACCGACAAGGCGGTGAACCCAGTGGGCATGATGGGCGCCACCAAGCGCGTGGGCGAGCTTTACAGCCAGGCGCTGGACATGTGCGGCGTGGACGATCCGGAAGCCCCGCGCTTCATGACCGTGCGCTTCGGCAACGTGCTGGGATCGAGCGGCTCCATCGTCCCGCTGTTCCACCGCCAGCTTCGCGAAGGCCGCGCGCTCACCGTCACCCATCCCGACATCGAGCGCTTCTTCATGACCGTGCGCGAAGCGGTGCAGCTGATCCTCCAGAGCAGCTCGGCCGCGCTCAGCCAGAACTCCCAGCGCGGCACGATCTTCGTGCTCGACATGGGCAAGGCGGTGCGCATCGTCGACCTCGCCTATCGCATGATCCGGCTCTACGGACTTCAGCCGGAGATCGACGTGCCGGTGGAATTCGTGGGCCTGCGCCCCGGCGAGAAGCTCTACGAGGAGCTGTTCGACATCTGCGAGGAACAGCTTCCCTCGGGCATCAAGGGCATCTTCGAGGCGCAGTCCAAGCCGATCCCCCTGCCCTTCATCTCGCGCAGCATCGACCGGCTCGCCCGCGCGGTGGAACTGGGCGACCACACCGAAGCGCGGCGGATCACGCACACCCTCGTCAAGGTGCCGAGCGGCAGTGCCGGGTTCGAAGTGGTCGAGAACCAGAGCATGATCCACCCGCACGGCACCGGCGAACCGGTCAAGGCTTGAGGAGAGCATTGTCGTGAACCTGGCTTCCCCGCCCGCCGTCGAGGATGCGTCCTCGCCGGCGGCAGACACCACCCGTCCTTTGCACGCCTCCGCGGTATCGGCCGCGACGACGACCGCGACCGAGCCGGTGCCGCCCCGGCCCGTGCGCAGCCTCTGGCCCCGCCACGAGGCCGACGAGATCGAGGCGGTCGCCCATGTCCTGCGCTCGGGCAAGGTCAATGCGCTCGTGCACGGCGGGGAGAACCGCGCCTTTGCCGCCGAGTTCGCCCGCTTCGTCGGCATGCCGGAAGGGATGTGCCTGGCCAATGGCACGCTGACGCTGGAAGTGGCGCTGCGCGCGCTTGGCGTCGGGCCGGGCCATGAAGTGATCGTCCCCGCCCGCAGCTTCTTCGCCACGGCCAGCTGCGTGCTGGCGGTGGGCGCACTGCCGGTCTTCGCGGATGTCGACCCGGTCAGCCAGAACATCGATCCGGCCTCGGTCGAGCGGCTGGTGACGCCGGCGACGCGCGCCGTGCTCTGCGTCCATCTGGCCGGCTGGCCCTGCGACATGGATGCGCTCGGCCGGATCTGCGAGGATCACCGCCTCCACCTCATCGAGGACTGCGCCCAGGCCCACGGCGCCACCTGGCGCGGCCGCCAGGTCGGCTCCTTCGGCGCGGCATCGTCCTTCTCGTTCTGCACCGACAAGATCATGTCCACCGGGGGCGAAGGCGGCCTGCTGCTGCTGCGCGACCATCAGGTCTGGCTGCGCGGCTGGGCCTTCAAGGACCACGGCAAGAGCTACCTCAAGGTCACTGACGGCGGCGGCACGCCCGGCGCCTTCCGCTATATCCACGACACGCCCGGCTCCAACTATCGCATGACCGAGATGCAGGCCGCGCTCGGCCGCTGCCAGCTCGGCAAGCTGCCGCGCTGGCTGGCCGCCCGCCGCCGCAATGCCGAGGCGCTGCTGGAAATGCTGGCCGATGTGCCCGGGCTGATCCTGCCCGAAGCGCCGGCGGAAGTGGGCCATGCCTGGTACAAGTTCTATGTCCGCCTGGAAGGCAGCGCCGACCGGGTGGAAGAGCGCCGCCGCGCGGTGCTGGCCGGTCTGCTGGCGCGCGGCATTCCCGCCGGAAGCGGATCGTGCCCCGACATGAGCCGCGAACATGCGCTCTCCGGACTGCCCGTCCGGCGCGACGGCGCGCTGGCGAATGCCGTGGACCTCGGCCGGCGAACCTTGATGTTCCCGGTCGATCACACGCTGGAACCGCAGGACATGGCACGCATGGCCGAAGCCCTGCGCGAGGCGATGATGGAGACGACGGCACGATGATGACCCCCGAATGGCATCCCGGTTTCATCGTCATCGGCGCGGTCAAGGCAGCCACCACCTGGATCCAGGCGCGCCTTCAGGACAATCCGGCGATCTTCATGCCCGATGCCGAGCCGCACTACTTCAGTTCCGAATTCGATCGCGGCGAGGACTGGTATCGCGGCTTCTTCGCGAACCGCCCTGCGCAGGCCCAGGTGATCGGCGAGAAATCCGCCGACTATCTTGCCCATCCGCTGGCCGCGCATCGGATCGCCCGCGCGCTGCCGCAGGCGCGGCTGGTGCTGCAGCTGCGCAACCCGGTGGAGCGCGCTTATTCCGACTACAAGATGTTCTACCGCCGCGGCACCTTGAAAGGGCCCCCGGAAGAATACCTGCGCTCGATGGACAATCCCTACCCCCGCTTTCTGGAGGACGGGCTCTATGCACGCCATCTGGCGCGCTGGTACGACCTGTTTCCGCGCGAGCAGATCCTGATCTACCTCTATGACGACGTGACCGTGCAGCCCGAGCGAATCGTCGAGGCCGTGTCCGAACATATCGGCGTCTCGCCGGTCTATCGGCCGGAAGCCGCGCGGGAGCGCGCCAACAACAGCCGCGCCGCGATCCTGCCGCTGCCGCTGCGCAAGGCGCTGGCCCCGCTGAAAGACACGGTGCGCCCGCTACGCGGCACCCCGGTGTTCGAGAACGTCCGCTCGCTGCTGGCGCGGGAAATGACCTATCCCCCGCTCGCGCCGGGCCTGCGCGAACAGCTGCGCGATTTCTATGCGCGCGACGTGGAGACGCTGGAAGCGATCTGCGGGCTGGACCTTTCGCGCTGGAAAGTGACGGCGCGAACCGCCGCCTGAACGCGCAAAAAGCCCGTCGTCACCGTTCCGGCACGACGGGCTTTTTGGCTTACTCCAGTTCCAGCCGCGTCGGCGCGCCCATGCCGTCCATGAAATTGGCCAGGTTGCGGTGGAGGTTGATGACCTTCTGCTCCTGGTGCGGGTTGGGCAGCGGGCCGCGGAAGCCGCTGGACTTCATGCCCTTCTGCACGAACTGCATGTTCGAGAAGTCCTGCGCCAGCACCGAACCCCAGTTCTCGCCGATCGGGTCGGCATAAGTCCATTCGGTTTCCGGCGCCTCGCCATTAGGGAAGCGTTCGAGCGCGTAGCTTTCGAACACGCACTTGTCCGGGTCGTCGCCGTAAGGACGCACGCGGTAGCAGAGCGCGAACGTCTCGCCGTGCAGGATGTTCTGGTTGGGGAACAGGCCCCAGGCGAGACCGCCCTCCTTCTTGATCTCCGGCGGGACGTCCGGCCAGACCACCCCGCGCGCGGCATCGTCGGCACGGGCGGATTTCAGCCAGTGAGCGATGATCTCACCCGGCGTGGCGGTGTCGGGCAATTCGTCCACCAGGCGGCTGGCGGCATTCACCAGCGTTTCGGTGGAGGCGGAGTAGTTCACCGTCTCGTAGTTTTCGCGGATGAGTTCGTAGGTGGAGACGCGCGCGTCGTCGCCCTTGCCGGCGCGGGTGGTGCCGGCGCTTTCGCTCATCTGGAACTTGCTGTCGCGGGTGTCGTAGCTGGAGACCGAGTGCAGCCCGTACTGCTTCGACAGCGCGTAGTAGTCGCCATAAGCGAGCAGCTGCGTGTGGGTGCCGGCGACGTGGTAGGGTTCCAGGAACGCCTCGATTGCGGTCTTCCAGTTGCAGTCGTAGATCGCCCACTGGCGCCACTTGTAGTGCATGCCGGCCAGGTCGAAGTGATCCAGGATCTCGCCCGCGCGGCCCATCCATTCCTTCAGCGGCACCGCATCGGGGTCCATGCTGATGTAGATGTAGCCGCCCCAGGTATCGACCTGCACGTCCGACAGGCAGGTCATCTCCGGCGTCAGCTTGTTCTGCCAGTCCTGCGGGTCGAGGATGTAGGTGTTCTTGCCGTCCAGGTCGAACGTCCAGCCGTGGAAGCCGCAGACGAAGCTCTTGCGGTTGTTGCCGCGCACGTCGTGCACTTTGCCGGGCAGCATCGACGGCACCGAGACGAGCTGGCGGCCGCGGTGCGGGCAGACATTGTGGAAGGCGCGCAGGCTGCCGTCGTCCCCCCGCAGGACGATGATCGATTCGTCCGCGACGTCGTACGTCATCCAGTCGCCGGGATTCGGCAGGTCGCTCTCGCGCTCCACCATCTGCCAGACCTTCGGCCAGAGCAGTGTCTTTTCGGCTGCCAGGTAGTCCTTCGAAAGGAAGGCGGTGGTGGGGTAGGTGGCGAGACGTTCCTCGTCCATGTCCTGCGCGGTCAGCGTGGTCCTGGTGCTTGTTTGCCCGTTGCCATATTGCGGCTTGCCCGTCTCTTTCACGCGGCCTCTCCTGTTATCAACAGGACTGTTCATTAAGCCATCGCGGGCACCAGTTCCAGCGGCAGTATCCCCTCGGCGCAACGCCGGGGCGATACGACCGACGCGCCCCTGAACGAAAAGAGGAGGAGACGCGCTGCGTCCCCTCCTCCTTCGATCGCTAAAGGATTTCCGTCAGAGCGCGATAACGCCCCCATCATCGCTCACAGAGCGATAACGCCTCCGTCATCCTTGGTGATCGCAACGATCGCCGAGCGCGGACGCACGGTGGCAGCCGCCGCGCCCGTCTGGCTGTCGGGCCAGTGGCTCGACGGTGCGGCCGGGGTGCCGTCCTCGCCCGGGTGCTGGATGCCGACGAAGAGCGTGCGGCCGTCCGGCGTCATGTCGATGCCGGTGATCTCGCACTGGACCGGTCCGACGAGGAAGCGGCGCAGGTTCGCTGCGGTCGCTGCCGCGCCAACGATGGTCGCCTGGGTGGCGGTGGCGCCGGTGGAGCCGGTGTTGGTGATCGTCCTGGCGCCGCCGTCTCCGACATGGCCGGGAATGGCCGCCAGCAGCATGCAGTTGGTGCGATCGGTCATCGCGCCGTCGTCCGTTTCGATCCAGAGCACCGGATTGAACTGGCCTGCCGCATTGGTTGCGCGCGAGAAGTAGCAACCGTCCGGGCTGGAGAAGTCGTTGTCGGCAGTCAGGCCCGAGATGTTGACGTTGGCCCCAGCATCGGCGGCATCCGCGCCGAACAGGTAGATATCCCACTTGAAGGTGAGCGCGGCCGTGGTGTCGCCGTCTTCGCGCAGGCGGACGATGTGGCCGTTGGGGTTGCCGTACTGCGCGGTGTTCGACGAACCCTTGGGGTCGTTGTAGTGGCGCGGGTTGGCAGCGTCGGTGCCGGTGAGCGGACGGCCGGCGGCATTGTTGTTGGTGAGGGTGAGGTAGATCTCACCGGTCACCGGGTTGCCGGCCGTCCATTCCGGACGGTCCATCGGCGTGGCGCCGAGCGCGTCGGCGGCCAGGCGGGTGTTGACGAGAATGTCGGCCTGGTCGGCGAAGACATATTCCGGGGTCGTGCCCACGGCCGCACGGTTCGGCACCGAACCGAAGACCATGGGCAGCCACTGGCCGGAACCGTCGGCATTGAACTTGGCGACGTAGAGCGTGCCGGCGTCAAGGTACTTGTCGCCCATGGCCAGGCGGCTGGTCGTGGCGGCATCGGCTGCGGCGTAAGTGGCCGAGGACACGAACTTGTAGAGGTATTCGCGGCGCGAGTCGTCGCCCATGTAGACGCCCAGCTTCTGGCCATCGACGGCGCGAACGAAGGCGCCTTCATGGCCGCAGCGGCCCAGTGCCGTGCGCTTGCGCGGGGTCGATTTGGGATCGTAGGGATCGATCTCGACCACCCAGCCGTACTGGTTGGGCTCGTTGCGATAATCTTCGGCCGCACTGGCGCCGATGATGGTCGCATTCCACTTGGTGTAGATCGAGTCGGCCGAATCGGCGAACGACCAGGCATAGCTGCCGGTGCGGCTGGTGACGCCGAAACGGGCAAGCGCGGTCATTTCGCGAACGCTGCGCTTGGCGTCGTCCGCTGCGTCGCGGCGGAAGTAGCCGGCCCAGTTTTCCTCGCACGTGAGGTTGGTGGCCCAGGGCGTGATGCCGTTGGCGCAGTTGTTGATGGTGCCGCGGCCGATCGACCCATTGGTCGAGTAAGCCGTGACCAGCATCGCCGAACCGGCTGCCGGACCGTGGAAGCTCATCGGCGTGTTCGGGGTGATGCGGCGATTGAAGCTGCCGGTGGGCACGTAGGACCACTTGCGGCTTCCGGCATCGACATATTCCGACACCGAGACGCCGTGGGCCTCGATTTCCTTGAGCGCTTCGGCAGCCGGGCGCGGGCCGGTGGAAACGTTCGTGGGGCCGTTCGGGTGGAGGTACTGGACGTTCAGGTTCTCGTGGTTCTGCACCATGAGGCCGCGGGTCGAGCTGGCATCGTCGCGTCCGCCGGCGGCCGAGAGGCCGAAGAAGTGCAGCGCGTCGCCGTGATCGCCGATGCGCTGGGCGAAGTTGCTGTCCGAACCGTCGTTGGCATAAGCCGAAATACCGGTGGCGAGCGGGTCGCCAAGGCGGGTCATCACGGTGACCGAATAGCCCGAGGGCACCTTGACGCTGTCTTCCAGGCTATGAGCGACGGCGGCAAAGCCGAGCACCGCCGGCGAGACGCGCACGGTGGTGGTGGCGGTGCGCACTTCGCCGGTCACGCTGGTGGCCGAGAACGTGAAGACCAGATCGCTGGCGGCGCTCACGGCCGGGGCGAGGAAGCTGACGGTGGAGCCGGTGCCGGTGAGGGTCACGGCGGTGCCGGACGTCTGGGCCCAGCCGGTGGCATAGCCGCCGAAGCCGTTCTCGGGCGTGCCGGTCAGCGTGACGACGCGGCCGGCGCTGGTCGCGGCATTGGCGCCGGCGCTGACCGAAACGGTGTTTTCGTTGTCGTCATCGCCGCAGGCGGCCAGCAGGGCCGTGCCCATGAAGGCCATGGTCGTGGCGCCGGCGCCGCGGAACAGGGCCTGGCGGCGCGAGTAACGCTCCGCGGCCATGCTCTCCAGCGAGCGCTCGGTAGTTGGATTCGTATCGACATCGCCATCGGTATAGCCGTTGGCGGGAAGCCCTTCAGTCATGGTGTGCCCCTGTTCTTGTGACATTCGCACAGGGGTAGCTAAGAGCGCTTCATGGCAATTGAGCGCAAATTCGATGTCACTTCGATGTCTATTTCACGACATCACTCCGTGTTGCAGCAGAACGCCGGCAACTTTGCTCGATTACGGAGGCGATTGCGGTATTTCTTGGGGGATCACCGGCGCGGCGGACACGCCATTCTCTTTCGCGCTCAGTCCTCTTTCGGGTAGACGCCGCCCAGCACTTTCTCGAAATGCGCGGCAACGTGCTCGTTGCACGAACAGGCCTTCTCGCTCAGGCTTTCACGGTCCGCGACATGGATCCCGCCGCGCCGGGTCCGCACCAGCCCCTCGCGCTTGAAGCGCTGGAGCACGCGGCTGGCATAGCTGCGCCCGATCCCCATCATCGAGGCGAGCTGTTCCTGGGTCATCGTCACGTCGTTGCGGCCGATCCGGTCCACCGCGGCGATCAGCCACTTGGCCGCGCGTTCCTCGATGGTATGGACCGCGTTGCAGGCGATCGACTGGAACACTTGCGCCATGACGCAGTCCGCATAGCGCGCGAACAGGCTGGCGACCGACGGGGAGCGGCTTTTCACGTCATCGAGCTGGCGCGTGGGGATGCGCCAGAACAGGCCGCCATGAAGCACGTTGGCGCGCGCATATGCCGGCAGGCTGCCGTGGCTCACCACCCCGCCCAGCGCGCCTTCGCGGCCCACCAGGATCGTCTCCACCGAGATGCCGCTGTCGAGTTCGACGAAATAGGAGCAGATCGCGCCGCCGCGCGGCAGGAAGCAGTAATCGACCGGGTCCCCCGGCTGGTAGATCACTTCGCCGGGCCGCATCTGCACTTCGGCCAGGTGGGGTTCGAGCAGGGCAAAATCCGCCGGCCTCAGGGCAGCGAGAAGATCGCTCTGCTCGTGGCCCGACTGGACGGCCATTTTCATCGGCTCCCTGATATAACTCACCATATTCTCCCGCGCCTTAAGGCCAGTAATGCGGCTGGCCGCTTGCGGTTCCCTTGGGCCGCGTACAGAAGTGAACAGACGCAGGGGTGCCGGGCCGTTAAAGCGTTACGGAGGAACATTTCTCCGGCGCCGGAGTTGTGATGCCTCGCAAGATGTGCGGGGCACGGGGTGTTGGGACGGGATGTGCCAGAACAAAAGGGCGGGGCAAAAGCGCGAGGCGCACAAATGCTGGCGAGTCGGGGCATCCTTGTGCTTAAGCACGTCCCGTATGCGGGCGCGCCCGGGCAACGCCCGCGCATCCTGAACCAAGTGCTTGTAGATATTTCCTTTTAGGCGAACGAATTGATGCGGACCGAGGACCTGACTGCCCAAGAAGCCGACCTGCTGGCTGCCCTGCGCGGCGCCACCGCTCCGGCTCACGAAGGGCTCGACAGTGCTTTCGGCTCGCTCGACCTGAGCCGCCGCGAAGCGCAGGCGCGCTTCCTGGCCGCCCATGCCATCGGCCTTGCGCCGCTGTTCCCCATCGTCCGCCACTTCGCGGAGACGGTGCTGGGCCAGTCCATCCCGGACTATCCCGCCATGCTGCGGGCCGACCTTGCCGAACTGGGCATGGATGCCGCGCGCCTTGCGGCGCTCCCCATGCCTGACGACGCGGCGCGCGGTGCGCCAGCCCCTGATGCCGGAGCCACCGATGCCGGAGCCGCAGGCACCTGCTACGTCGTCGCCGGTTCGCGGCTGGGCATGACGGTGATCCGCCGCGAAGGCTACTGGGGCCGCGCCCATGGCACGCCCTCGCGCTACATGGAGGACGAGGCAGGCCACGGCCTGTGGAAGGCGCTGGTGCCTTGGCTCAAGGCGCAGCGCGCCGGGAACCTGGAGGGCCAGGCGGCGGTCTCGGCCGCCCGCAGTGCCTTCGCCACTTTCGCACAGGCCTTCGATCTTGCGCAAGGCGAGGCTCCGGCACCGGAAGGCGATGTTCGTGGCTGACGACATGCCCCAGGTCGACCTCACCACCTGCGATCTCGAACCGATCCACGTCATCGGCCGTATCCAGAGCTTCGGATGGCTCCTGTCGTTCTCCAGCGACTGGATCATCAACCACGTCTCGCTCAACTGCGCGGAGCTGTTCGGCATCGCGCCGCGTGAACTGGTCGGTCTGCCGGCCATGCAGTTCCTGTCCCCCGCCGCCATGCACGACATCCGCTCGCGACTGCAGGTACTGGGCGGGGCGAGCGCGGTGGAGCGCGTCTTCGAGGTGGACCTGCGCGGCGATGGCCGCCTGTTCGACATGGCGATCCATGTCTCCGGCCGGTCCTACGTGCTGGAGATCGAGCGGCACGAAGGCGGCCGCCGCCGCGACTTCGTGAGCTATGTGCGCCCGATGATCGACCGGTTGCGCCAGGCCACCTCCATCGAGCAGCTCTGCACCAACGCCGCCCGCCACTTGCGCGGGCTGACCGGGTTCGACCGGGTGATGGTCTACCGTTTCGAGAACGACGGCGCCGGCGAAGTGATCGCCGAAAGCCTGAACGGCATGGTCGACAGCTTCAAAGGCCAGCACTTCCCCGCGTCCGACATTCCCGCGCAGGCACGCCGGCTCTACACCCGCAACCTGCTGCGCATCATCAGCGACATCGACGATCCCACCGTGGCGATCCATCCGGTGACCGACCCGAATGGCGACCCGCTCGACTTGTCCATGTCGGGCCTGCGCGCGGTTTCGCCGATCCACATCGAATACCTGCGCAACATGGGCGTGAAGGCATCGATGTCGGTTTCGATCATGCGGCGCGGCAAGCTCTGGGGGCTGATGGCCTGCCATCACTATTCGCCGCTGCGTCTGTCCTACTCCGTCCGCACCGCCAGCGAGCTGTTCGGCGAGTTCTTCGCCTATCTGCTGGAGCAGAAGGAAACCGACTTCGCGCTGGAACAGCGCGCAGCCTCGATGCGGCTTCACGACGAGATGATGTCGCGGGTCGCGGGTGGCGGGTCGCTGCTGGAGGCTTTCGAGGACTTCTCGGAATCGATCGGCCGCGTGATCCCCTTCGACGGCGCGATCGGCTGGGTGGACGGACGCTTCATGAGCCACGGCGCCGCGCCCAGCGAGCAGCAGTTCGCCGAACTCGCCCGCTTTCTCAACACCGCCGGCGCCAGCACGATCTGGTCCACCGATTCCATCGGCGCGGTCTTCGAGCCTGCCCGCGAATGGCTGGACAAGGCCGCGGGCCTGCTGGCGCTGCCGGTCAGCCGCTCCCCGCGCGACTACATCGTCCTGTTCCGCCAGGAGCAGGTACGCGAAGTCAAATGGGCCGGAAATCCGGAAAAGGCGGTCGAGCTTGGTCCCAACGGGGCGCGCCTGACGCCCCGCAAGAGCTTCGAGATCTGGAAGGAGGAACGCCGCGGCTTCTCCCTGCCCTGGGCCGAGGAAGAAGTTCTCGCCGCCGAAGCCTTGCGCATCACCCTGCTCGAAGTCGTGCTGCGTCTGTCCGACGCCGCCCATGTCGAGCGTGAGCAGGCCACTCGCCAGCAGGACATGCTGATCGCGGAGCTGAACCACCGCGTGCGCAATATCCTCAACCTGATCCGCGGCCTGGTGGCGCAGAGCAAGGAGGGCGCCGCGACCATCGACGAATTCGCCGATATCGTCGGCAGCCGCATCCACGCCCTCGCCCGCGCGCACGACCAGGTGACGCAGAAGGACTGGACGCCGTCCTCGATCTACGACCTCATTCGTACCGAGACCGCCGCTTATGCCAGCGACAGCGCCGACCGCGTGGTGATCGACGGCCCCGACGCGCTGGTCGCGCCCAGCGCCTTCACGACGCTGGCGCTGGTGTTCCATGAGCTGATGACCAATTCGTGCAAGTACGGCGCCCTGTCGGATCCGCGCGGGACCGTGACGGTCACGCTCGACCGCGGCGACGACGGCTCGCTGGAGATCGACTGGCGCGAAGCCGGTGGTCCGCCCGTTGCCACGCCCACCCGGCGCGGCTTCGGCTCCACCATCATCGAGCGCACTATCCCGCACGAACTGGGTGGATCCGCCTCGGTGATCTACCCCAGGGAGGGGATGAAGGCGCTGTTCCTCCTGCCCGCGGACCATGTCGCCAGCTTCGAGACGCCCAGCCCGTCCGAACTGCGCCCCGCGCCCGCACCTGCGGACGGCGCGGACCTCACCGGCGCGCTCCAGAACGGCATCGCCCTGGTGGTGGAAGACAACATCATCATCGCCATGGAAGCGGAGGACCTGCTGCGCGACATAGGCTTCCAGGACTGCCGCGTGGCCGGTTCGATCCAGCCGGCCATGGCGCTGATCGAGACCGGGGAAGTCTCCTTCGCCATGCTCGACGTCAACCTCGGCCGGGAAACCAGCGAGCCGGTGGCTCAGGCACTTGCGGAGCGCGGCGTGCCCTTCATCTTCGCCAGCGGCTATGGCGAGCGATCGCTGATGTCCGGCCTGTTCAAGGGCGTGCCCGTGGTCACCAAGCCTTACGGCGAACGCGAAGTGCGCGCGGCCATCGCCCGGCTGCACGAAGGGTAAGGGGATCGGGCCAAGGCACTTGCCCCGTCTCTCCAGACCTGACCTTTTCGGGCACTAACCCCAGCTTGCCGCCGGCGGCGCGGCTTCGAGAAAGGCCATCAATCCCCGTTCCTCGCGCGCGAGCCACCGGGTTCGGCGCGGGAGTTCGGACGGCAGCTTCGGCACCGGATCGCTTGCGCGCACGAAAGCGATCAGCGCTGGATGGACGTAGGACTTGCGGGCGATCGCCGGCGTATTGCCGAGATGCTCCGCCACGTCCTCCAGCAAGCCCTTGAGTGTCACGTCCGGCTCCTGCCAGATCCGGGTAAAGGCCAGGGCACTGGCAGCGAACGTGCGGAAATCCTTGGCCGAAAAATCATCGCCCATGGTTTCGTGCAGGTAATCGTTCACATCCTGCGAACCCACGGGACAGGCGCAGCCCTCCTCATCGAGATACTGGAACAGATGCTGCCCCGGCAGGTCCTGCATCTTGCGCACGCAGGCCACCACCGCGCGGTCGCTGGACATGACCTCGCGCAGCTTGCCGTGCTTGGCGCGGAACCGCAGCTTCAGCGTGCGCCCCTTCACCGTCGCGTGCCGACCCCGCAGCGTCGTCGCGCCGAAACTGCGGTTCTGTTCGGCGTAGCGCTCGTTGCCGATGCGGATCGCCGCACTGTCCAGCAAGGCCACGACCGAGGCGATCGCCCGCTCCCGGCAGAGGCGCGACAGGGCGAGATCCTCGGCCACGCGCTGGCGCAGGCCGGGCAGCGCCTCGCCGAAAACGGCGCAGCGGTCGAACTTGCGCGCGTCCCGGTCGGCGCGCCAGTCGGGATGGTAGCGATATTGCTTGCGCCCCCGCGCATCGAAGCCGGTCGCCAGGAGATGCGCCTCGGGATCGGCGGAGAACCAGCAGTCGACATAAGCGGGCGGCAGGGCGATGCGATTGAGCCGGTCGATCTCGTCCCGGTCCTTGATGCGGTCTCCATCGGGGTCGAAATAGGCCCATCTGACGATCTTGCCGCCCTTCACCGGCTTGCGGCTGATGCCGGGCTCCGTTTCTTCGGCAAATGTCAGACGGGGCATCGATCTATCCTGTGGTCGCGATATCGGTCAGCCTCGGGGCGGTTCGGCCTGCGGGCATCTCCACCAGGAAAACGCACGATATGGCGCGAGGTTGTCGGCCACCGGTCAGCGCTGCGGAACCGCAACGCGGGGGCGCCCGTTCCTTCGGCAACACGAATTGCCCCAGGAAGGAGCGACACCATGGCCGATGCCCGTATTTTCAAGGATCTCAAGGCGGACCACGACCGCCACCGCGACATGCTGGCCCGTCTGGGCGACACCCAAGGCGACAGCCCCCAACGCCGCGAACTGTTCGAAGCGCTGCGCCAGGAACTCCAGGCCCATGCCGCCGCCGAGGAAGAGTCCCTCTATGCGACGATGCTGGCCTGCCCCGACCTTCGCGACGAAGCGCGCCACTCCGTTTCGGAGCACAAGGAGATCGACGATTTCCTGGGCGAGCTGCTGGACATCGACATGAGTTCCAGCGCCTGGCTCATGAAGTTCAAGGACATGCGCCACCGCTACCTGCATCACATCGACGAGGAAGAGGAAGAGATGTTCCCCTCGGCCGCGAAGACACTCTCCGCGGACGCCGAAAGGACGATGGCGAAGACTTTCGAGAACCGCAAACCCAAGGAACTCCAGCTGGCGGCGGAACAGAAGCCGGGCGATGAGCGCGAATAGCCGGCCCAGCCCCGCCGCGCCGTTCGGTGCGTTTGCGAACGCGCCGAACGCGCCATGCGGTACGGGAACATCCGGGGCTTTGGCGGCGTTGCTTCGTTAACAACCAGGAGGAGACCTGCCATGGAAAGCCACGTCCGCGAGAGGTTCTGGAAAGCCTTCGCCGCCAGCCCGTTCATGATGATCAAGCTCGATGCCGCACATGGCCATGCCGAGCCGATGACCGCCCTGCTCGACAAGGAAGCGCACCACGCCGTGTGGTTCTTCTGCAAGCGGGACAACCGCATCGGCGCCGGCGGCCGCGCGATGGGCCAGGTCATGACCAAGGGCCACGATGTATTCGCCTGCGTTTCCGGCACACTGGTCGAGGAAACCGACCGCGCCGTGCGCGACAAGCATTGGAGCAATGCCGTGGAGGCATGGTTCCCCAACGGCAAGGACGATCCCTCCATCGTCATGCTGCGTTTCGAGGTCGACGATGCCGAAGTCTGGACTTCGGACGTCGGGATCACCGGCCTGTTCAAGCTGGCGACCGGCGGTACGATCGATCCGTCAAAGGCTGGCGAGCACGAGGTAGGCGCGGTCTGAATCCCTCGTCGATCGCGCGACCGAGTGCTCCCGGGGGGCGCGAAGGCCAGCCCCTTCGCGCCCCTTCTCGTGTCCGGCCGTAAGGGTCAGGGCGTCAGAGGAAGGATCGGGACTGCTTGAGCACCATGTTGCACACGGTCTTGCGAACGGACTTGGGCGCCTTGTCCAGAGAATAAGGCGCCTTGCCTGCGCTGATGAGGTTGCCCGAAGTGCCGGACTGGTAGTCCTCCGATTGCTGGGACACCTCCGGCTTCTTGGAAAGCTGGCCGAAGACGGAATTGCCCTCCACCGAATCCACCAGCTTCTGCTTCATGCAATAGCTCAGAACACCCGCGGCATTGCCTGCGCCGGTGGAAGCGACATCGGGCAAGGCCGAGCTGCCGATGGCGCCAGGATTGATCTGGCTGGGGATTTGCGCCTGCGCGGTGCCAGTCAGCACGGCGAGTGCGATGAGGGGGAAAGTGTAGCGGCGAAGCGTCATGGTCGGCTCCCTGCAAAAGGCCTGGGACCGAAACGGTCCCAAGCCTTGCGGCCATACCATACCCTATCCCCGCCGTCAGGCAGGAAGCATCCCCATCAGGCGCGAAGCAGCGGTTCCAGTTCGGCGGGACGGGCGTGGTCCGGGCAGTCTTCCATCGCGTAAGCGATGGCGGAGAGGATAGCCTGCCGGGAAAACGGCTTCTGGACGATGCCCACCGCGGTCTGGGCCGGCTTGTCGATCTGGCCGGGATTGGCGGTCACGTAGATCACGCGGGCGCCGAAGCGCAGGGCGAGATCGCGCGCCACGGCCGGGCCGGTGAGCCCGTCGCGCAAGTTGAGATCGACCAGCGCAACATCCGGGGCTTCCCCGAATGCCGCCACGGAGGCGGCATCGGGGAAAGTGCCCAGGACGGCGTGGCCGCCGTCCGAAAGGATGTCTTCGAGTTGTAGCGCCACCAGAAACTCATCTTCGACGATGAGGATCTTGGCGGCTGCCTGTATCATCGCGCCCAAGACACTGTTCCCAAAGACTCAGGCCGTGAAAGCGAGGGCCTTGAAAGCGAGGGCCTCGAAAGCAAGCGCGTTGTAAGCGACCGGGGGGCCGCTGCGGCGTCAGGCTGCGATGGCATCCCGTTCGTCCACGTTGGCGATCTTCACCAGTTCGGCGAAGAAGGCGTCGATTGCTTCGCCGGTGAGGACGAAGTTGTGGCGGAAATCGGGAAGCTGGCCCGACTCGATCACCTTCGACAGCATCGCGCGGGCGCGGCAGATGCGGCTCTTCACGGTACCCAGGGCAATGCCGCAGATACGCGCGATTTCCTCGTAGGAAAGATTGCCGGCAGCCACGAGGATCAGGGCCTCGCGATAGGTTTCCGGAATGGCGGTGAGTGCACGAAGCACGTCCGCCAGTTCGACAGCGCTTTCCTGGCTGGCTTCGGCGCGCAGGATGCGTTCCGCCGCCAGTTCGTCGTACTCGCCGTGGAAGCGGGCGCGGCGGGCTTCGCTATAGAAGTGGTTGCGCAGGATCGTGAAGGTCCAGGCCTTGAAGTTGGTGCCCGCTGCATAACGCTCGCGTGCGGCCCATGCGCGCAGCATGGCTTCCTGGGCGAGATCGTCGGCACGATCGCGGCAGCCGCAGAGGCCGCGGGCGAATGCACGAAGATGCGGCGCCACTTCGGCAAGCGCGCGCTTGAAATCCCGGTCGCTGAGGGCTGCCACTGGCACGGCCACGGCCTTCACTGTTTCGGTGCCGGCGCTGGTTTCGGTTGCTGCGGACATTGCGTTCCCTCCTTGGCTGACCACGTTTCATGGTCCGTCGAATTGGCAAACGCGACTAATGCACACAAAGTTCCCGAAGAGTTCCGCAGACACGCAGCAGCGACGGTTTTCTACGTTCGATACAAGACAGAACGAGCCGGATGCGCGATCTTCAGTGAAACCCGCGAGTTGGCAGCCTCGATGGTCCAGGCTCGGCAACTCGCAACCGCAGGTCACATCCACGGCAGCCAGTGCAATTTTTTTCGTTCATCTTGGGAACATCGCCGGCCCGTAAACTTTGAGGCCTCCGTCCACTCGAAAGTGAACGAAGGCCTCCGGGATCGGGTCACCACCGGTTTGCGGGGGGTGGGGGAGCCAGTGGTGATACCGAGCAAACGAGCGACCCTCGACTTGGTTCCCGCGAATGCTGGCTTTCGGAGAAAAATTTTGAGGTTGCCCTGCACCCCTTGCGGCGTCAGAAATCGATGACTGGTCGGGAGGGGCGCGGGCCACCGATACGATGAAGAACACAGGAAGATGACTTCCCACGATCCGAGGAATTTCAATGTCCGTCTCTGATCAGATCGCCATGCAGCTGCCCTATCTGCGCCGTTACGCACGCGCGCTGACCGGCTCGCAGCAGTCGGGCGATACTTACGTTCGCGCCACTCTGGAAGCGGCCCTGGCCGACAAGCTGCTGCGCGAGGATATCGCCCGCAGCCGCGCCGCGCTCTACGCCGCCTTTACCCGCATCTGGGCGACCGGCCATGTCGAGGAGCCCGGCCTTTCGGGCGAGAGCGGCCAGCACGAACAGGCGGCGCAGACCCGCCTCGCCACGATTGCGCCCACCCATCGCCAGGCCCTGCTGCTGACCACGGTGGAAGAATTCTCGCGTGAGGATACTGCCCGCATTCTTGCGGTTTCGCCCGAAGAGGTCGATGCCCTGGTTGCCCAGGCGATCCTCGAGATCGAGAGCGAAAGCACCACCGACGTTCTCATCATCGAGGACGAGCCGCTGATCTCCATGCAGCTCGAAGGCCTCGTCAGCGAACTGGGCCACCGCGTGGTCGGCACTGCCGCCACCCATGCCCAGGCGCTCGACATCTTCGAACGCTCGCCTGCCGGACTGGTGCTGGCCGATATCCAGCTGGCCGATGGCAGCTCGGGCATCGAAGCGGTGGAAGACCTGCTCAAGTTCGGCGACGTGCCGGTGATCTTCATCACCGCCTATCCCGAACGCCTGCTCACCGGCGAGCGTCCGGAGCCGACTTACCTCGTCACCAAGCCCTTCCAGGAAGCGACCGTGCGCGCGGCGATCAGCCAGGCGCTGTTCTTCGGTTCGAGCAAGCCGCTCGGCTGAACCTGTTCCAGACTTCGGCGTCGCGCCCGGCCCAGCGGCCGGCGCGGCGCTGACGCGTTCAGGCCGCTGATACGGGCTCGACGCATGAAACATACCGGCGCGGGTGAAGGGCAGTCGCCCTCCCGCCCCCGCCGCTTATCCGCTCGTCACACCCGAGGCGCGCTTCTGCGCTCCCCTGCGTCCAGCGGCGGCAAAGTCCGGCCGAAACGGTCGCGCGGGGTCTGCTCGTCGAACGAGAGCGGCGGCGGCTGGAAACCGAGGTGGCGCACGACCGCCTCGTGGATCGGCGCCAGGAACCGCACGCCGGCGCATCCCCCCACTTGCCAGACGACTTCCCCCGGCACGAGCTGGTCGCGGCAGAGATCCAGCTCCAGCCGCGTTCCCCTGCCGGGTCCGTCCTTCGGAAATTCCAGCATGCAGCCACCGGCCGACAGGTCGTAGAGGAAAGCGCTCCCCACCGTTTCCCCGTCCCGGCATTCGATCTTCTTTTCGACGATGTGTCGATCCCAGCTACGCGCGTCCATGTCCCACCTCCCGGATGAACGATTGTTCATCCTAATCGGCATTCACCTAAGTTTTGGTGAAAATGCCGAAAGACGACATGGAGTACCGGCGCGCGCTATTTGCGGTCGGTCCTCAGCGCGAATTCGCGGCTGGCGCGCACCGGCACCTTGAGGCGGCATTCGACGCCTTCCGGCTTGAAGCGAAGATCCACTTCGGACTTGAGTTCGTGCGCGACGATCTTCTCGATGAGGTCGCGGCCGAACCCGCGCTTGACGGGTTCGCGCACGGGCGGACCGCCCTCCTCGCGCCAATCGAGTTCGGCCAGATCCGGGCTGACCAGCACCCAGTTGACGTGAATACGCCCGCCGCTGCTGCTGAGCGCGCCGTACTTGGCGGCATTGGTCGCCAGCTCGTGAATGGCCAGGCCCAGCGACATCGCGTCGTTGGGGGCCAGGCGGATCTCCGGGCCGGACAGCTCGACGTGGCTTTCGTTGCCCTCCATGTAAGGCGCCAGTTCGGAGCGGACGACGTCGCCCAGGATCGCGTGAGTCCAGTCGGACTGCGAGAGCAAGTCGTGCGTGGCCGAAAGCGCCCGGATGCGGGCGGTGAGGCTCTCGGTGAAATCGTCGATGTCCGAGGCCCGCCGCCGGGTGAGCGCGGCGATCGACAGCACGTTGGCAAGGGTATTCTTGACGCGGTGGTTAAGCTCGCGCGTCAGCGAATTGCGGATCGCGGCCTGGCTCTGCAGCCATTCCAGCACCATGCGGTCTTCCGCCGCACGCCGCGTGATCAGCCGGCCGATCGCCATGACCATCAGCGAGGCCAGCGCGCCGAAGAACAGGGTGATGCGCGAGGCGGTCGACAGCACGCCGCTCTTGCGGTCGCTGATGACGACCACCCAGGTATGGCTGCCGAGATCGATCCGGCGCTCCATCTGCGGCCCCGAGGAACCCTCGGTGCGCCGTTCGGCCAGGAGTTTTTCCGGCTCCACCGCGCCGTCATAGACGCCGAGGTCGATATTGTTGTTGCGGTAGAGTTCGCTGGCGGATTCCAGGAAAGTCTCGGCGCGAAACGGGCTGAACACGAAGCCCTTCACCTGCCCGCCGGAGCGCGGCGCGATGACGGGCATGTAGATGAGGAAGCCCGGCGTCTGCTTCCTGTCGCTGACGTCCTGGACCAGGTGGACTTTGCCCGAGGCAACCGGCTTGCCCAGCTTGATCGCCCGCTCCATCGCCGCGCGGCGAACGTCCTCCGACAGCATGTCGTAGCCCAGCGCGGCACGGTTCGTGCCGTCGTCGGGTTCGAGATAGACGATTGGCGCCAGATTGCGCCGCGAAACGTCGGGACGGGGATAGACCAGGAAGTCCGGTCGGTCGCTGCCCTGGATCGACAGTTCCAGGTTCGAAAGGCGGTCGGCCGGCACCAGCGGTGCCCAGCCCATGCCCAGCGAGCCGTAGAGATCGCCCTTGCCCTGAAGGTCCTCCGCGAAAGAGCGGAACTGATCGGCACTGACGTTTTCCTGAGTCGCGAAGAGCGCGGCCCCGGCGCGTAGCAACGCAATGTTCTCCGTGGCGCGGCGCTGCAACGCCGAAGCGATCTCGGTAAGATTGCGGTCCAGTTCGACCTGCCGCGTCTGGCGATCGGCCCGCTCGATGGCCATGACCGAAACCGCCGTAGTGATCGAGGCGATCACGAACAGCAGGAACGGCCAGCCGCGTGGGTACTTGTGGAACCACGCCTGTTTCTGAACCCTGTCCAGCAGGGCTTGGTCAATCACCGGAAATCCACGCCATTTCAGCCGAGCCGAATCACTTCTCAAGAGCATTGCCATGCTCCGGACCATTCGCAAGCCAGCCCAGGACAAGACTTCATAGCAGAGGGAACCAAGACAGGCCTCGATTGTTCCAACGAAAACGACGTTCGGTTGCCTTGCCGGCGATAGGACAGCGATCAGGTGTGCCATCGACGGCGTTGCAACGCGGTTGCAGCATGACTCTTGACCCGCTCCCCGCCAGCAAGCAAGTGTTCAGGTTGCGATGGAGTCAAAGTTGAATCAATCCGAAGGACATGGCGCCGACCGCCGCGTCGCCCCTGGAGGGGGTGATACGGCAACGCCTGGGCTACCGCCGGAACTCCGCAAGGACGGCGAACCGGGCTGGGCCGGAGGGTTGAGGAAGCTTTACAACTCCGTGGTGGACGAACCGCTTCCGGACAGCTTCAAGGATCTTCTCAAGAAGCTGGACGGGGCGGACGATGCCTGACGCCAAGGCTTCCTTGCCCGGCCGGTCAGGCGCCGAAAGCCCACCCCACTCCCCCACCCCGCCCGAACCGACGAGCACCGCAAAGGAACCCGCGGCAACGCGCGTCGATCCCAGCATTCCCCGGCCCGAGGACGATGAGTTCCGCCGCGAACTCCTGACCGTGCTGCCGCATTTGCGCGCCTTCGCCCGCGGCTTGTCCGGCCGTCCGGATTTCGCGGACGACCTCGTGCAGGAGGCCGCGATCAAGGCCTGGACCGCGCGCGACCGCTACACGGCAGGCACCAACATGCGCGCCTGGACTTTCGCGATCCTGCGCAACCACTACTTGTCCGAGCTGCGCAAGAGCAAGCGCCAGACCGACCTCGACGAAGGCGCGGTGGAGCGGATGCTGGTGATGGAGGCCGATCAGGAAGGCCCGCTGCATCTCGGCGACATGGAGACAGCCCTGCAGAAGCTGGCCCCCGAGCGGCGCGAGGCCGTGCTGCTGGTCGGCGCCTCGGGGTTCAGCTACGAGGAAGCGGCCCAGATCGCCTGTTGCCCCATCGGCACGATGAAAAGCCGCGTCGCTCGCGCTCGCGCCGACCTGGCCCGCATGCTGGATGGCGAGGCCGACCTGCTGGAAGTGGGCGAGCGCCGCAAGGGCTGACGGCCCCATCGGCCGGACTGGCCGAGATTGCTCCAACCCATGTCGTGCCTGGGGCTCGCTGGCCGCGAAAGTTCCGTTGAACGTCCACCGCAATGATCTGGCTCGGCAGCCGCGAGGGGGCCAATCGCTCTCCCTCGCGGTGCCGTCTCGCCTTGCCGGAAGCCTCAGCCCCGGGCGGTGTCGATGGTGTGTTCGGCCATGACGGCCCAATCGCGGTCCGCATGGCCGGCCGCAATGGCCTCCCCCATGCGCGCGTGCACGGCATCGAGCATCGGCAGGCTGCCTTGCGTGCCCGGAGCGGTTTCCGCCGCCAGTTCTCGCGCCAGGCGAAGGTCCTTGAGGCCGAGCACGGCCTTGAAGCCCGGTTCGTATTCGCGCGCGGAAATGATGCCCGAATAGTTCTGATAGACCCGGCTGCCGAACAGGGTGCCCAGGATCAGCTCGAAGAACTTCTCGCGCGGGAGGCCCTTGCCTTCGGTCAGCACGACGGCTTCAGCCATGCCCTCGATGGCCATGGTGATCATCATGTTGCAAGCGATCTTGGCGGCATTGGCCACCGTGGCGTCCTCGCCCATGTCCCAGACCTTGCCGGCGATCGCCGCGAAGACCGGCTCCAGCCGCGCGGCATGTTCGGCGGGACCGCCGAGGATCACGTTGAGCTGGCCCGCCGCCGCCACATCGGGACGGCCGAGCACCGGCGCCGAAAGATAGCCCACGCCCGCCGCCGCATGACGCTCCACCAGTTCGCGCGCGAAAGCGACCGAGATCGTGGAGCACACGAGGTGGATGACGCTTTTCGGCGCTGCATCCAGCACACCGCTGTCCAGCAGGACCTGCCGGATGGCCCCGTCCTCGGAGAGCATGGTCAGCACCGCGTCGCCGGTGAAGGCCTCTGCCGGGGTGGCAACCATCTCGACGCCGTCCACCGCGCCGCCCGAACGATTCCACGCCCGCACCCGGTGCCCTGCCGCCGCCAGGTTGCGCGCCATGGCGCTGCCCATCGCGCCCAGACCGATGAAGCCGATGTCCATATTCAATTCCCGAAAAAAGGAGGAAACAGGTGTGCCGGACATGCTGCGGGCCGGATCGCGCCTTTCAGCGGCGACCCGGCCCGTTTCAGCATGTCATGTCACCCCGCGCATCGCTGCGCGAAGCGAGAAATCAGGCCGGATAGGTCCAGGCCGTGCCGCGGTCGAAGTTGTCCGACGCGAACTTCCAGTTGATGAGGTTCTCCAGAACCGTCTTCACGTAGGCCGGGCGCTTGTTCATCTGGTCGATGTAGTAGGCGTGCTCCCAGACATCGATGGTGATGAGCGGGTTGACGTCGGTGGTGATCGGCGTGCCCGCATCATGGGTCGAGATGACCTTGAGCTTGCCACCGTCCACGACGAGCCATGCCCAGCCCGAAGCGAAGTGATTGACGGCTTCGTTCGAGAGCGCTTCGAGCAGCGCGTCCAGCGAACCGAAGTCGTTGGTGATCGCGGCCAGCAGGCTTTCGCTCGGCGCGGTCTTTTCCGGGCTCAGCGAGTGCCAGTAGAAACCGTGGTTCCAGGTCTGGGCGGCATTGTTGAACAGCGGGCCCGAAGCGAGCTTGGCGATTTCCTCGACCGACTTGTCGGCGTTGTCCGTGCCTTCGACGGCAGCGTTCAGCTTGTCGACGTACGTCTTGTGGTGAGCGCCGTGGTGAATTTCGAGCGTCTTGGCCGAGATATGCGGTTCGAGCGCGTCCTGCGCGTAGGGCAGCGGCATCAGCTGAATGGTCATGGCTGTCTTCCTGTTTCAGGTTGTCAAAGGCTTGGACCTGCACGCCCACCTTGGCAGGGTTGGACGGCACGTCATATGGGACGTCGAACTTTCGGGGGCTATGTCTGCCCTCTTGCCCGACAATTCAAGCATCTATTGGCGGCATTTTGATTGCACGGCCGGATAGTTTCGCTTCGCACCGGGTGCCTGTGCCTTCCCCTTGCCCAGGAAAGGCGACACCGGGAAATGGGCCTGACGAAAGGAGCCGGCCCAACGAAAGAAGGATGGCGGAACCCGCCATCCTTCCTGTCTTCTTGCGATGAGGGTCGCGGAACGGATCAGTGCTGTTCCTTGATCCGGTCTGCCTTTTCTTCCAGCGCGTCCGACTTGGCCTCGCCTGCCGCCTGGACGGCATCGGCCTTTTCATCCACGGCCTCGGAAGCAGCGCCGGTCATCTGGTCCGCCTGGTCGCGCATGGCGTCTGCGGCGGAGTCGGACGACTGCTCGACCGCGTCGGCCTGCTGCTCGGTGGCATCGTCCGCCTTGTTGTTGCAGGCCGCGAGGCCCAGCGAACCGGCAGCGACGACAGCGATCATGGCAAGACGCGAAGTGTTGATGGCTTTCATGTCAGGCTTCCTTATCCCTGTTGAAAAGGGCGCGTTCGGGGTTGGAGGACGCGCCAGCCTCCTTGGCGACTTATGAGAGTCGCAACCTACCGTTTAGCCGCCAATCTTAGCGAATGGAACCGCGACGGAAGAGGTTCACGATCGCCAGAAGGACAACCGCACCCAGGAACGAAGCGAACAGCGACATGATGTCGAACGCACCGCTGGTGATGGGCGCACCGCCGATCAGCGGGGTGATGATGAGGCCCGCGATCAGGGCGCCGACGACACCGACGACCACGTTGAGGAAGACGCCCTGCTGCGCATCGGTGCGCATGAGGATCGAAGCGAGCCAGCCGATGACGCCACCGACCAGGAGAATAAGAAGTAGAGTCATTGTTGCTTCTCCGAAATTGTCTCGTTGGCGGAATAACGATGATGTCGAGCCATGGTTCCGCAACATGTGATCGTCCTGCCGCAGCACAGGCGATTCGTCGGCACCGTTCGCCACTTGCGGGACCTTTCGCAGGCGCGACTTGTTTTCCCGGCACCGGGGTTGGCCCGGTGGGTCTCGACGGGGAAGGAGCAGGTCTTGCACGCACCGCGACGCGACAGGTGGGTTTCCGCACTGGCATCGGCCACCGTCGTCGGTGCCGGGCTGGCCGCCCTGGCGTTCGGGCTGGGCGTGGACCTGCCGCAGCTTCCTGACCGCGCTGCGCTGACGGCCATGGTGACCGTGCCGGATCGGCCGCCTCCCACGCCCACACCGACGCCCACCCCCTCACCGCGCAAGCAAGAGTCCGCCGCAGCGCCCAAGGCCGCCCCTGCGCCCGAGGGACGCAGGGCCAGGGCCGTGCCCCTGGTCGTGCCGCCGCCGCGGATCGTCCTGCCCGTTGCCCCGCCGATCATCGCCGCGCCGCGCCCCGGACAGGGCGCGCAATCGTCCCAGGGCACGGGAAACAGCGGATCCGGCCCCGGTGCGGGCGGCGCCGGGAGAGGCAACGGCGGCGGCGGCCAAGGCGGCGAGGGATCGGGCGCGAATGCCGGCGTGGCGCAATTCCCCCGCCAGACCTCCGGACGCCTCCACTACTCCGACCTGCCGCCCGACTTGCGCAAGTCCCGCAGCGGCGGCGACATCACGGTACGCTACCGGATCGGGACGGACGGCCGGGTCAGCGGCTGCACCGTGGTTTCCTCCAGCGGCCGACCGGACCTCGACGCCGGCACCTGCCAGCGCATCACCGAACGCTTTCGGTTCCGCCCGGCCCGCGACGCCCGCGGCGATCCGGTGCCTTTCGTCATGACCGAGACCCATGGATGGGACGATGTCCAGGAAGGCCCGTGACGCGGCCTGTGCGACCGGCTAGTGAAGCGCTCCCATCGAGAAACGCGCGTCACGGACGCCCAGCACCAACGGAAGAGGTAAGACCATGGCCACGATCGACGAAACCCATGACCGCGCTCTGCGCTCCTGGGTCGAAAGCGCGAACGGCCACGGCGATTTTCCGATCCAGAACCTGCCCCTCGGCGTCTTCTCGCGCCGCGATGAAGCTGCCCGGGGCGGCATCGCCATCGGGGACATGATCCTCGACCTCGGCGCGCTGGCCGCCACGACCCTGCTCGAAGGCGATGCGCTGGACGCCGCCCGCGCCGGAGCCGGCGAAACGCTCAATCCCCTGCTGGCCCTGGGTGCCGGCCCGCGCCGCGCGCTGCGCCGCCGTGTCTCCGCGCTCCTGGCCGAAGGCGCGGCCGAGCGCGCGCAAGTCGAAGCGCTGCTGGTGCCGATGGCCGAAGCCACGCTGCACCTGCCCGCGCGCATCGCGGACTACACCGATTTCTACGTCGGCATCCATCACGCCACCAATATCGGCAAACTGTTCCGCCCCGACAATCCGCTGCTGCCCAACTACAAGCACGTTCCCATCGGCTATCACGGCCGTGCCTCCACCGTACGGGCGAGCGGCGCCCCGGTGATCCGCCCCAACGGCCAGACCAAGGCGCCCGATGCCGAAGCGCCTGCGTTCGGCCCCATCGGACGGCTGGATTACGAATTGGAACTCGGCGTGTGGATGGCGCAGGGCAACACGCTCGGCCAGCCCATCGCCATCGACGCGGCGCTCGACCATGTCGCCGGACTGACCCTGCTCAACGACTGGTCGGCGCGCGATGTCCAGGCCTGGGAATATCAGCCGCTCGGGCCGTTCCTCGCCAAGAACTTCCTCACCACCGTCTCGCCCTGGATCGTGACCATGGAAGCGCTCGCCCCGTTCCGCATGGCCCAGCCCGCGCGGCCCGAAGGCGACCCGCGCCCCCTGCCCTATCTCTGGAACGAGGCCGACCAGCGCGAGGGCGCGCTTGCGCTGGACCTCGAAGTCAGCCTCAGCACCCGGACGATGCGCGACCAGGGCCTGCCCGCCCAGCGCCTCAGCCGCGGCCCGGCCTGCAACATGTACTGGACGATCGCGCAGATGGTGACGCACCATGCATCGAACGGCTGCGAGATGAACCCGGGCGATCTGCTGGGCACCGGCACGATCTCCGGCCCCGAGGACGGCTCGCAGGGCAGCCTCATGGAGATCACCCGCTCCGGCCGGGAAGCCCTGACCCTGCCCACCGGCGAAACGCGCACCTTCCTTCAGGACGGCGACGAACTGGCGCTGTCCGGCCGCTTCGTGGCGGAAGGCGCCGTGTCGATCGGGTTCGGGGCCTGCACCGGGGTGGTGCAGCCGGCGATGGCCCTGAACTAGTGCGGCAGGGTTTGCCGGGGTAGCGCCACAACCGGACTACCTCGGCGCCGTTCGATTACCGGGATCCGCTCAAAGCCAGTCGTTCGCGCGGTACCACTCGGCCGTGGCGCGCAGACCGTCGCGCGTATCGATACGCGGCTCCCAGATCGAGGCCGGCACCCCCGCCCCCGCGCTGACCACCCAGTCCGGGTGGCTGAAATAGGCCGCGCGGTCGGCGGTCATCTTCGCCCCGTCGCCGCGCAGGAACTGGTCCACCTTCGCCGCCTTGCGCAGCGCTCCGGCGGAAAGCGACAGTACGCGCGCACGGCGGCCGACGGCTGCACCGATGGCGCGGGCCATCTCGGCATTGTCCCAGCCGTGGACTTTGCCGTCGTCCGGTTCGAACAGCTTGCCGGTCACGTCCTCGCCGCCCGGAACCAGCGCCACCAGCAGGCGGGCAAGGTCCTCGACATGGATCATCGAGGCGCTGCCGCCCTTGGGCACCGGCACGAGGCCCCAGCGCGCCGCGCGGAACAGCTCGAACATTTCCTTGTCGCGCGGGCCGTAGATCGCGGGCGGGCGCACGATGGTCCAATCGAGCGGGCTGGCGCGCAAGAGCTTCTCGGCCTTGGCCTTGGAGGCCCCGTAGGCGGAGAGCTGCGGTTCGCGCGCGGAGAGCGAGGAGACGAATACGAAGCGCCGGATGCCCTTGGCCACGGCCGTCTCGATCAGGTTCAGCGTCCCGGCGACATTGCCCGCTTCGTATCCGGCCGGGTCGGGCGCATTGACCACGCCGGCAACGTGGAGGATCGCCTCCGCCCCGCGCGTCAGTTCGGAAAGGGAGCCGGTGTCGCGCAGTTCGCCGCGCACCCAGGTGACGTTCGGGCGCGGCTCCTGTTCGCGGCGGGCGAGCGCGCGGACATCGTATCCGGCGGCAACGGCCTCATCGAGCAGGCTCTGGCCAACGAAGCCGGTGGCGCCGGTCAGCGCGATGGTGGGGCGGTCGAGTTCCATTACTTCAAGACAAGCTGATCGCGATGCACGACGGATGAACGGGGCGCATAACCGAGCACTTCGGCCTGCTCGCTGGAGTGCAGCCCGCGGATCGCGGTGCATTCGCCAGCGTGATATTCGGAAAGGCCATGGGCCAGGACCCGTGCCTCGGGGTCGACGATGGCTACCGGGTCGCCGCGTTCGAAGGCTCCCTCCACGCGCGTCACGCCCTTGGCCAGCAAGCTCGATCCCCGCAGCAGGGCAGCGGCTGCCCCGGCATCGACGTGGATGCTGCCCTTCAGCCGCAGCCGTCCGCCAAGCCAGGCCTTGCGCGCGCCGGCCCGGCGGCGCGGCAGGAACAGTGTGCCGATGCCCTCGCCGATGATCCGCGCGACCGGGCGTTCATGCTGGCCATTGCCGATGACGAGGCAGATTCCGGCCAGTTCCGCGATCTCTGCGGCCTGCAGCTTCGAAACCATCCCGCCCGAGCCCATGCCCGAATTCGATTCGGTACTGGCCATGGCGTGGACCTCGCCGGTCACGCCTTCGACCACCGGGATCATCCTGGCACCCGGCTCCCGCGGATGGCGATCGTAGAGCCCGTCGATATCGGAGAGCAGCAGCACGGCGCTGGCCTGCGCGGCCTGGGCGACGCGCGCGGCAAGGCGGTCGTTGTCGCCGAAGCGGATTTCCTGCGTGGCGACCGAATCGTTCTCGTTGATCACCGGCACGGCCCCCGCATCGAGCAGCCGCGTGAGCGTGGCCGTGACGTTGAGGTAGCGGCGGCGGTCTTCAAGGTCTTCCAGCGTCAGCAGCATCTGCGCGGCAGTGAGGCCGTGGCTGCCGAGCAATTCCGCCCAGAGGCCGGAAAGCGCGATCTGACCGACGGCGGCCGCCGCCTGGGCATCGGCCAGCGAGCCGCGCCCGCCCTTTTCCAGGCCGAGCGTGGCCGCGCCAAGGGCGATCGCGCCGGAGGAAACCACGATCACATCCTGCCCGCGTGCGCGCGCCTCGGCGATTTCCGCCACCAGCGCCGTCAGCCACGCGCGCCTTACGCCCTCTTTGCCGACGAGCAGCGCCGAGCCCACCTTGATGACGAGGCGGGGGGCAAGGGCTCTGTCGGAGAGATCGGAAAGACGCGATACAGGCATGGAGGCAGTGCCTCTAGGACAGTTGCCGCCCGCTGGAAAGCGCTCGCTTGCGAAAGCGCTACGCCCCGTCCCGCCACGGGAACGGCGAGACGCCCGGATCAATCAGGCCGGATCGGTCAGGACGGGTCGATCAGGCCGGGTCGATAAGCACCGTCTGCGCCCGCCGCGCCTTTCGGGCCTTGAAGATTTCGTGACCGCTGACCAGCAGGATGCCCGCCAGGACCATCAGCGCACCGGCGATGAAGGCCGCGTCCAGTCGTTCGCCCAGCAGAACGACCCCGAACAGCACGCCGAACAGCGGCGTCATGAACGAGAGCACGCCCAGTCGCGAGGCCAGGTAGACGCGCAGGAGTCCGAACCAGACGAGCAGGCTGATCAGCGACATGAAGACCACCTGGAACACCATGCTCACGCCCAGCAGCACGGTCGGCCGCGCATATGTCTGCCCGGTGCCGACCGCCAGCAGCCCCAGCAGCACGAAAGCGCCGAGCAGCTGGTAGAGCGTGGTGACCGAACTGGGCGCCTGCGAGAGCCGGGAGAATCGCAGCGTCAGCGTCGTCGCGCCCCAGGCGGCGCCTGCGCCGATGCCCATGAGGTCCCCGATCCAGGCCGAATCGCGCCGCGGGCCGTCCGCTCCGCCGCCCAGGAACGAGACCGCGACGCCGCTGAAAGCCGCGGCGATGCCCAGCCATTGCAGCGGGCTCAGGCGTTCCTCGGGCACCCGAAAATGCAGGCCGAGCGCGGTGAAGATCGGGGCGGTGTAGAGGAAGATGCCCATGTGCGAGGCGCTGGTGAAGCGCAGCCCCTCGCCCATGAACAGATATTCGAGCGCAAAGAGCGCGCCGATCGCCAGCCCCGCCTTCCATGTCCCGCCGCGCAGGGCATGTCCTTCCTTCCGCATGAACACCAGCGCGGCGATGAACAGGGCCGCGATGCCCGAGCGCAAGGAAATCTGAAGCACCGGCGCTATGTCCGGAGCCGCTGCCTTCAGCGCCGTCTGCTGCATGCCCCAGATCGCGCAGAGGCCGACCATGAGCAGGGCCGCACGGCCGTCCACGGGTTTGCGCGAAAGAGGCTGGTCGATGTCCATGATCCGGCCCTTAGCGCCCGCGCCGGGGTGGCGGCAGTCCCTTTTTGTCGCGGCCATTCTCTCAGGTCCGACGATGCGGGTTCCATTTTAGATTTATGGTTCTAATTTTACATTTTTGGCCGATTCGAAACGAAACCGGCGCGAACAGGGAGAAGAACCGCGTGATCGACCGCCGAACCATGCTGGCCGCCACGGCCGCCGGGGCCACGCTTGTGAGCACCTCCACCCTGGCGCGCACGGCCAGGCCCGTCGATCCCAAGTTCCCGGACGGCTTCCTCTGGGGCGCGGCAACGGCGGCGCACCAGATCGAAGGCAACAACGTCAACAGCGATGTCTGGGCCATGGAGCACGCCAATCCCACGGTCTACATGGAACCCTCCGGCGACGCCGCGAACAGCCTGGCGCTCTGGCCGGTGGACCTCGACCTGGTGAAGGGCCTTGGGCTCAACACGTATCGCTTCAGCCTGGAATGGGCGCGCATCGAGCCTGCCAAGGGCCAGTTCTCGATCGCCATGCTCGATCATTACAAGGCCATGATCGAGGGCTGCAACGCGCGCGGCCTCAAGGCGATGGTGACGTTCAACCACTTCACCACGCCCGCCTGGTTCGCAGCGCAGGGCGGATGGTCCCATGCCGAGGCCCCTGCCCTTTTCGCCCGCTATTGCGATCGCGCAGCCCGCCATCTCGCCGCGGGGATCAGCCATGCCACCACCTTGAACGAGCCCAATCTCAGCGGCTTGCTGGACGTTGTGCTTCCCGGCGACATCGGGCCGCGCCTGCTCGGCGCGGACAAGGCCATGCAGGAAGCCGCCGCCCGCGAGCATGCCGTCGCCCGCTTCCTGCCCGGCAATCCGCTCTACGTCGCTGACCCGGAAGTGGTGCAGGGCAACCTCCTGGCCGGCCACAAGGCCGGGCGCGCGGCGATCAAGGCCGTGCGGAGCGACCTGCCGGTCGGGGTCAGCCTTGCCGTGATCGACGATCAGGCCGCCGGCCGCAACAGCCTGCGCGATGCCATGCGCGCCAAGCTCTACCTGCCCTGGCTGGAGGCCGCGCGCGGCAACGACTTCGTCGGTGTGCAGAACTACGAGCGGACCGTCTGGAACGACAAGGGCCGCCTGCCCCCGCCCAGCGGCGCGGAAACCAACGACGCCGGCTCCGAAATCTACCCGGCATCCCTCGCCGGCGCGGTGCGCTATGCCCATGCGGTCAGCGGCGTGCCGGTGGTCGTTACCGAGCACGGCATCAATTCGGCCGACGACACCAAGCGCGCGCGGCTGATCCCGGCAGCGCTGGGCGAACTCAAGCGCGCCATGGACGATGGCGTGCCCGTGCTCGGCTATATGCACTGGTCGCTGGTCGACAATTACGAATGGGTTTTCGGTTACAAGCCGCAGTTCGGCCTGCACACGCTCGATCGCACGACCTTCAAGCGCACACCCAAGCCCAGCGCTGCCGTGCTGGCCGCCATCGCCCGGCGCAATTCGCTCTGAGGAAGAGGCCTCAGCCCGCGGGCGTGGTGGGCGAAGGTGGTGGAGGCGACGGTGGTGGGGGCTGGGCCCCCTCGATCATGAACCACGGCGTCCCCCCGCCTTCATAGGGCGGCGCGGGATAGAGCCAGCGCAGCGCGTCCTCCGCCGCATGGTGATAGACGGTGGCATGCGAAGCGCTCTTGCTGAAATCGTCGTAGCGCAAGGTGACGCGGTCCGCCGGCTGGCTCTCGAGGAATGTGCGCAGCCGATCGATCCCGTCCTGCATGGTCCCACCCTCGTCGCCCACCGCCAGATAGAGGCGGGCCTTGGCAAGCCCCTTCACGCCGGCCGTCCGGTCGAGGTGAGCGAGCGGCCGGCGGTCGTCCCACCAGAGGCTGGGGCTGATCGCCACATAGTCGGCGAAAAGCGCGGGTTCGTTGAGCAGGGTATCGACCACGAAGAGGCCGGCCAGCGATTCACCCATGATCGCGCGGCGCTCTCCGGTGCGGAAGCGTGCTTCCACGAAGGGGATCACCTCCTGGCGCAGGAAGCGGCGAAAGCGATCCGCCCCGCCGCTTTCGGGAAATGCGGAGAGGTAGCGGGGATCTGTGGGCCGCGACGTCAGTTCCGCGCGGCGGTTCCTGGTTTGCACGCCGACCACGATCATCGGGCCATAGGTCCAGCTCAGCGAAGCAAGGTTGGCGAGGCCCGCGATATGCTGGAAGTCCTGATCGAGCGCGCCGTCCAGCAGGTAGACCACCGGATAGCGATCGTGCGACGCCGCGTAGCCGGTCGGCAGCCAGACGTTCACTTCGCGCGTGTCGCCCAGCACCGTCGAAGGGAGGCTGTAGCTCGTGCCGATCTCGATCGGACGGCTGGCGACCGGAGCGGGCTCTGCCGCAGCGGCGCGAAGGGGCGACAGGAACAAGCCCGCCGCCAGTGCCATGTGCATGATCTTCATGGCAAAGCTGTAGCCGGAGCGAGGCCCGGCGCCAACTCAAACCGTCACGGCGAACGACCCGGTGCCTCCGGGTCGGATCGCCGAAATCACGGCGCCGCCGTTAATATGCGGGCCGTCAATATGGGGGCGTCAAATAGCCGAGATCAAATCGGCGACCAGGGCTTGTCGTCGGATTCCTCGCGCTCGCCTTCGGGACGCTCGGTAACGGTGGCCGCGGGAAGGTAGTCGATCACCGCGTCCAGCAGCTTCGACATGCCCTTGCCGGTCGCGCCGGAGATCGGGAAGACTTCGTCCGCCCCGGCCTTCAGCAGTTCCTTGGCATAGGCCGCGGCCAGATCGTCGTCCACGAGGTCGATCTTGTTCAGCGCGACCAGGCGCGGCTTGTTCTCGAGATCGCCGCCATAGGCCGCCAGCTCTTCCTCGACGACATGCATCGCTTCCACCGGATCGGTGTTCGAGATGTCGATGAGGTGGACGAGCACACGGCAGCGTTCGATATGACCCAGGAAGCGGTCACCGATGCCCGCACCATCGGCGGCGCCAGCGATCAGGCCCGGAATGTCGGCCAGCACGAATTCGCGATTCTTGTGCATGACGACGCCAAGCTGCGGGCGCAGCGTGGTGAAGGCATAGTCGCCGACTTTCGCCTTGGCGTTCGACAGCTTGTTGATGAACGTGGACTTGCCTGCGTTCGGCATGCCGACCAGGCCGACGTCGGCCAGCAGCTTCAGGCGCAGCCATACCCACATTTCCTGTGCGGGAATGCCGGGCTGGTGCTGGCGCGGAGCGCGGTTGGTGGAGGTCTTGTAGCTGGCATTGCCGCGACCGCCCATGCCGCCTTCCATCAGCGTCACGCGCTGGCCGGCCTCGGTCAGGTCGGCCAGGACCGTTTCGCGATCCTCGTCGTCGACGATCTGGGTGCCGACGGGAACCTTGATGACCAGGTCCTTGCCGGCCGCGCCATTGCGGTTCTTGCCCATGCCGTGGCCGCCGCGGGGAGCCTTGAAATGCTGGGTGTAGCGGAAATCGATCAGGGTATTGAGGCCCGCAACCGCCTCGAACACGATGTCCGCGCCCTTCCCGCCATTGCCGCCGTCGGGTCCGCCGTACTCGACGTACTTCTCGCGCCGGAACGAAACCGCGCCGGGGCCGCCTCCGCCCGAACGGATGTAGATCTTGGCCTGGTCGAGAAAGTGCATCTTGTATGTTTCCGGCGCGTTCAAAGACGTTCAAAGGCGAAGGGACAGCGGCAGAGCCTTATCCGTCCATCGCAGATAAACAAAAAACCCGGCCATGTCGCGTCAAACGCCTCATGCCGGGGTAGACCCGGGCAGACCCGGATCGCTTCAGAATTTCATACTGGTGGAGCCGAGGGGGATCGAACCCCTGACCTCGTCATTGCGAACGACGCGCTCTCCCATCTGAGCTACGGCCCCGTTCCAGTATTTTCGCTGGGACGACAAGCGCCTTCGCGAGGCGTCCCCTTAGCGAAGTGCTCTTCCGCATGAAAGAGCAAAAATGCACCGGGCCGAGATTCGATTCCCGAGATCTGGCACCCGAGACTCGCCCTGAATTCGGCCGGAGAACTGGCCCTGTCAGGTTCGGAGCGAGGCAGGATCGCGGCCTTGCGCGCCCCTGCCCGCTCGTCCCTTCGGGCTTACCGCGAGTAGGCCTGCTGGCTCACCGTGGGCGCTGCCGCCACCGGCGTCGTGCCCGAAGGCGCGCTGGCCGAGGCGCCCGCGCCGTAGCGCGCTTCCCAGGCGGCCAGATCGGCGCGGTACTGGTCGTAGCTGTTGAAGAACTCCTTGAAGGGAGCCTCCGCCTTGGCAAGCCCGCTCACCGCGAAACCGTCAAGCTGACCGGCCGGCACGGCCTGGAGGTCGACCGCGAGACCCATCGCCGCGTTGCAGAGCGCGGGAACGACGGGGGGCAGCGCGAAGAAGTTGTAGACCTGGGTCTGATAGGCTTCGCGCTCGCGGACGGACTTGGCGCCGAACCGCGACTTGAATTCCTTGTCGAGTTCCTTGTTGGCCGCCGTCAGGCTCTTGACGTGCTTCTTCAGGAAGTCCTTGTAGCCCGCCAGGATCGGCTCGTACTGCGGCCCGACGCAGTTCAGCGCCGCGACGTTGTAGGCAGAGCGCAGGTTCCACAGGGACTGGGCAGCCGAGATGCCCGAATTCACCGTGCGGCGCGAACCGTCCACGGCCAAGACCGGCACGATCATGTTCGGCGCGGCGCCCAGCGGCGGCATCGGCCGCGGCGGGATCACCACCACGGGCGGCGGCGGCGGCGGCGCAACGGCAACCTCCTTGGGTCCGCAACCGGACAGCATGGCGACGAGCGAGCCCGTCATAATGGCAAGGCCGCGCAAAAGGCCTTTTTTCTTCAGGTTTACCACCCCGGACACTCCAGTTCTCACGATGGCCGGGATTCTATCTCGTCTTGACTCCAATGAAAATGCCCGGTGCGACGAATCGCACCGGGCATGATCGTTTCATCCGTCAAAAAACGGTGGATTAACGGCGATCGCCCAGGAAGCTCAGCAGGAACTGGAACATGTTGATGAAGTCCAGGTAAAGGCTGAGCGCGCCCATCACCACGGCCTTGCCGAGGAACTCGGTGCCGCGAAGCTGTGCGTACTGGTTCTTGAGCATCTGCGTGTCATAGGCGGTGAGGCCGGCGAAGATCAGCACGCCAAGCACCGAGATCGCCAGCTGCAGCACCGTCGAACCCACGAAGATGTTGATCAGCATCGCGATCAGAATGCCGAACAGGCCCATGATCAGGAACGTGCCGAAGCCCGAAAGGTCCTTCTTGGTGGTATAGCCCACCAGGCTCAGACCCGCGAAGGCCGCAGCCGTTGCGAAGAAGGTGGTGGCGATCGACGTGGCGGTGAAGGCCAGGAAGATCGTCGACAGCGACAGACCCATGACCACGCAGAAGCCCCAATAGAGCATCTGGAGGGTCGAGGTCTTCATACGGTTCAGGCCGAAGTTCATCGCCATCACGAAGCCCAGCGGGGCGAGCATGATGACCCAACGCAGCGGGGTGGTCAGCACCTGCATCGCCATGCCGGAGGAAGCGAACAACAGCGCCACGATGCCCGACAGCAGCACGCCCGAGGCCATGTAGTTGTAGATGGACAGCATGTAGCTGCGCAGGCCCGCGTCATACGTGGCCCGGCCGGCTTCGCGTCCGTCAAGGCTCGGAGACGCACCGAAGCCCGTGCCGGGCTGGGGGTCGTTCCAATTCGCCATTTCAAACTCCCTTTCACAGGCGCTTGCGAAATGCGGCACCCGTACAGGCACGAATATCTGCTGTCCGGCCTCCGAATTCAAGGAAAACCGGCGGATCGACTTTGTGTCAAAATGTAAAGACTGTCGGAACCCGCCGGAATACGGCGATCAGGCCTTGCGGGCCTCCGCGGCCATTTCGGCATTACGGTCGCGCGAGGCCGCCATCGTGGCCGCAATCAGGCGCGTCAGGGCGTCGTCCGCATCGAGCACGTTCATGCCGGCGCGGGTCGACCCACCGGGGCTGGCCACCTTGTCCGCCAGTTCGCCGGCCGAGAACGGCGAGGCGGCCGCGAGCTGCGCCGCCCCTTCGACCATGGCCAGGGCAAGCCGCTGCGACTGCGCCTCGTCCAGCCCGAGCGACACGGCCCCTGCCGTCAGCGCGTCGATGAAACGGTAGACGAAGGCGGGGCCGCAGCCTGCCAGCGCCGTGACGGAATCGAACAGCGCCTCTTCCGCCAGCCACTCCGGGGTGCCGAGATGGGCCATCATCGCCGTGACCGCTGCGCGCCCCGTCTCATCGAGACCACGCGAATCCAGCGCGATCGGCGACTTGCCGATGGCGGCGGCAAGGTTGGGCATGATCCGCACGACGGCGCCCGCCGCGGGGAACCGCGCGGCAAGGCTCTCGAACTCCACACCTGCAAGAATCGAGAAGAGCGTCGTCTCGCGCCCGACCAGCGCGCCGATCGCCGGGGCGGCCTCATCCAGGCCCTGAGGCTTGATACCCAGCATGACCACGTCGAAGCGACCTTCGCGCGGCAGTTCGCCGAGCAGGGTCACGCCCTCGGGCGCTTCGGTGCGCTTGGGATCGACGATGGTGAAACGCGATGCGGCGATGCCGCCCTTCAGCCAGCCCTCCAGCATGGCGCCGGCCATATTGCCGCAGCCGACGAGAAGGATGTTCTGAAACCGCTCCATGTCATTCCCCTTGCGCGAGACCTTGCGACGTCCCGGCGCCTAGAGCGTTTGCCAAGCAGATGGGATCACCTGATTGCTCGGAAAACGCGGCAAACCAAAAACCTGCGGCGACAGGGCCGACGCAGCAGGATCGGATCCCGCTCTAAGGGAGCGACGGCACACTGCCAAGGGCCAAAGCCCGACAGACGGGCCATCCACGCCGAACCTGCACTGACCGGCGCCGGCATGGCAGTCCCGCCCCCATATCCTTGCGCCAGCGCTGTCAGCGCCGGCGCAGCGGGGTCAGGCCTCTCCCGCCGCGTCGATCATGGCTGCAGCGAGCGCCTCGGTCGGGGTCTTGTCGCCCCAGAGGATGAACTGGAACACCGGATAGAAGCGGTCGCATTCCTCGATCGCCGCCTCCACCACGGTCTGCGCCTGGCCCGGACCGAGCAGGCCTTCCTCGCCCAGCATCAGCCCGTGGCGATAGAGCACCACGCCGCTGCTGGACCAGGTGTCGAAATGGCCGACCCAGAGCTGCTCGTTGATGAGAGCCAGGGCCTCGAACATGGCCTGCCGCTTGCTGTCGGCGATGCGAATGTCCGGCAGGCAGAGCAATTGCAGCACACGGTCTTCCGCGCGCCAGATCGCCTGGATCTGATAGGTCGCCCAGGCGCCCTTCACTTCGGCGGAGATCTCATCCTCGCCCGAGTGCTCGAACGCCCAGTCGCGCGCTTCGAACAGCGACGCCAGCATCTCGATCGGGGCGGACTCGTCCTCCCGGCTGATGTCGTCCTGTACCTGCCTCATGATTTCCGACATTTGCCCTCCGCGACGCGACGAGCCATGGATGCTTTGCCTGGGGGGGCAAGCACAATCCGGGGCATGCGATCGCCTGAGCAAAACTGCACAAGCCTGTTCACAGGATGTGGATAAGGCCCGCCGCCCCGCCATTAGGACAGTTCGAAGTCACCCGGATTTGCTGGACGCGGCCCTCAGGCCCGCTTTACGCATAGGGAAACGGGCCGCCTCCGCGACCCGCCCGTCACTTCGCCGAAAGCGCGTCGACGACCTGCCCCGCCGGACTCGTCCAGGGAAGCGCGTCGTTGAAGCCCTGCTTCTTCGCATCGGCGATGAAGCTGCCGGCCGCCTTCTGCGTCTCGAACGGACCCACGAGGATGCGGTTGGTCCGCCCCATGTCGCTGACATAGGGTTCGTGGCCCTTGAACAGCGCGGGCGACTGCTTGAGGTAGCGGCGCCAGTCGAAAGCGATGGCAGCCTTGTCGCGGCCCACGCCGATCTGCACCCAGATCCGGCTGGGATGCGACGGCGGCGCAGGCTTCTTGGCCTTGGCGGCGGCATCGGCCTTGGCCTTCGCGGCAGCCTTGGTCTTGGCAGAGGCCTTGTCGTCTTCCGCCTTGTCATCGGGCTTGGTCTTGGGGTCGAGCTTGGCCTTGGGGTCTGCCTTGGCTTTCGGCTCGGGCACCTTGGGTGCTTCCGGTTCCGGCTTGGGAAGGTCGATCTTGGGCGGCGCCGGACGTGCGGGCTCTATCTGCCGCATGTCGACCGCGCCCGAGGCCGGCATGATCTGCATGGTTGGCTTGCCCAGATCCGCGAAGATCTGCTCCAGCGAAAGCTGCTGGGCGTTCGGTTCCGGCGGCGCTTCCGCCACGGGCGGCTTGGCCGGCGTGGCGGCGAGCGGCGCAACTGGCGCACTCGGCGTGGCGGCGAGCCCGGGCGCGGGTGTCGCGGGTTTGGAGACAACGGGCGACGTCGAGGGCGCCGCGGCAGGCTGACCCGCCGGAACCCGGGCAAGGTCGAAACCGGGGCTTGCGGCGGCCGTAGGCGGCGCAGAGCTACTCCGCGCAGCCAGCGAGGCGGCAGCCCATTCGCGCGTCACCGAGGTCGAGGCAGGCGCGGCCGTTGTCGTCGCGGGCGGCTTGGCGCTGACCGGGGCGGGTTGCTCCGCCTTCGGCTTCACGGGCGGCAGTTCGCCCGTCGGCGTATCGGCGCGCTCGATGGTCGGCATCGGTTCGGGCGGTGCGACCCGTGCCGGCTCTGCCGCCGCAGCGGGCGCCGTGCGCGTGGAGGTCGTCCGCCCGCCGCCGATGCGATAGGGATCCGCCGCGGCCACCGATGTGCCGCCGGTCCGCGGGCCGGCCTTTGCCGGTTTCGTGCTGGCCTTGGCCGTGCGGGACGTGCGGGTAGCCGCAGTGCTGCCGCTGCCCAGGGCCTCGCCGCGCGGAACGAGATTCGCGTCCGCGCTGGCAAGCCGCGTCGGCGTGTAGGCCGCGATCCGGGCATCGTCATGCCCGATTTCCGAAGCGCGCGGGAACTTGCCGAGATTGGCCGCCGCCGCCTGCTGCGCGCGGGTGAGACGCGGCATGTAGCGCAAGTAAGGCGCGATGTTCTGGGCCAGTTGCGGGGGCAGGATCGTGTTCGAGACTTCCACCGCCTGCTTGGCGTCGCCCGCGATCGCCAGCGAGAAGGCGCGCGTACGCCAGCCCGGTTTGTCCTGCTTGCGCAGCAGGGGCATGATCGTCGTTTCCGATGCCTGGGCATCGCCGGAAATCGCCTGGCTGATCGCCAGTCGCATGCGGACATCCTCGTCATTGGCACCGCCGAGCGCCAAGGCGTAGTAGCGCTGCGCGGCGGCGTTGTCGCCGACGAGGTCGTAGGCAAGGCCGCGGTCTGCCGCCAGCTGCGTGGGGCTGGCGCCCGCCTTCTCCGCCTCGGCGAACAGCGGCAGCGCGGCAACGGGATCGCCGCTCTGCGCCAGTGAGGCGGCGAGCCCCGCCTTGACCCGCGCATTGCCGGGCGAAATTTCGTCGGCGCGGCGATAGAAGCCGATGGCGGCGTCGAAATCGCCCAGCTTGCGCGCCGCATCGCCCGCGTCGAGCAAGGCGGAGGTGTCCCGCGGATCGCGCGCCAGTCGCGACAGCGCGGCGTTGAGCTTCAACTGGTCGGCGCTCGGCAGCGCTTGCACCACCGGCGCAGCGATGGCTGCGGCCGGGAGGACGGCGAACGAGAGGGACGCAGCGGGAACGACCAGCGCTACATGCACGGCGGCCGAGGCCAGCCACTTGCTCGAAACCCTCTGACGTACCCGCAAGACCCGAAAAACCTCTCAAAACGCGCAAAGGCCCGACTGGAATCGGGCCTTTGCTGGAAACCGATCGGCCGCGTCTATGTCGTCCGATTCATGAACCTTGCGAAAACGGGAGGCGACGGCCGCAAACCGGCCGCCGCCCGCCCATTTTCATTACTGGTTGTTCTGGCGCCCCAGGAAACGGGGGATGCTGATCGAGCCGCCATCATCGTCATCGCCCGCCGGTTCGGCCGGGGCCGCCTTGGGACGCGAAAGGCTGGTCATGCGCTCGAACAAAGTGCTGCCACCGCCGACCGGGCGCGCCGGTGCGGGATCGGCCGGACGCGCGCGGGCGGGTTCAGCGGCTTGCGGCTGCCCGCCGCCCAGCAGGAGTTCGTCCTGCTGGCGCTGGCTGGCGGCCTGCGGAGCCGGCTGATGCGGGGGCTGGGCCTGCGCCATCGCGCCGAGATCGAGCGGTTCGGGACGCGCGCTGCGAAGGCCGGTGTAAGCGGCCGGGGCCTCCTGCTCGACTTCCTCGCTGGCGCCGAGTTCCAGTTCGAACGGCTGGTCGGCCGACTCGGCAGCCGGCGTCGACAGTTCGAAGGGCTCGGAAGCCGGAGCGACCGGCGCTGCGGCGGCCGGAGCGGGCGTGACGAGCGGCGTCGGTGCGCTGGGCACCGGGCGCGACACCATCGGACGCACCGGGCCGCGCGAGGCGCTGAGGTTCAGCGGACGCGAGGCGATCTCGGCCATTTCCGTGGTCTGCTCGATGCCGGTGGCCACTACCGAAACGCGGATCTTGCCCTGAAGGTCGGGGTTGAAGGCCGAGCCCCAGATGATGTTGGCGTCAGGGTCGACCAGTTCGCGAATGTGGTTCGCGGCTTCGTCGACTTCGAGCAGCTTCATGTCGTCGCCGCCGATGATCGAGATGATCACGCCCTTGGCGCCCTGCATCGACACGCCGTCGAGCAGCGGGTTCGCTATGGCGCGTTCGGCCGCTTCGAGTGCGCGGTTCGGGCCTTCGCCCTCTCCGGTGCCCATCATCGCCTTGCCCATTTCGCCCATGACCGAGCGGACGTCCGCGAAGTCGAGGTTGATGAGGCCCGGCATGATCATCAGGTCGGTGATCGAGCGAACGCCCTGCTGAAGCACTTCGTCGGCAAGCTGGAAGGCTTCCTTGAACGTGGTTTCCGCCTTGGCGACCAGGAACAGGTTCTGGTTCGGGATGACGATCAGGGTATCGACGTGCTTCTGCAGCTCCTCGATGCCCGAGTCCGCCGAACGCATGCGGCGCGTGCCTTCGAACATGAAGGGCTTGGAAACCACGCCCACCGTCAGCACGCCCTTTGCGCGCGCGGCCTGCGCGATGATCGGCGCCGCACCCGTGCCGGTGCCGCCGCCCATGCCGGCGGCGATGAAGACCATGTGGACGCCGTCAAGCAGACGTTCGATCTCTTCGATCGTCTCTTCCGCCGCAGCGCGGCCCACTTCCGGACGCGCACCGGCGCCGAGGCCCTGCGTGATTTCCGGGCCGAGCTGGATGCGGGTTTCGGCGATCGCGTTGTTGAGCGCCTGCGCGTCGGTATTGGCGACGACGAAGTCCACGCCCTCGATCTGGGCCTGGATCATGTTGGCGATGGCGTTGCCGCCTGCTCCGCCAACGCCGATGACGACAATACGCGGACGAAGCTCTTCGATCGCCGGCGGTCCGATGTTGATGCTCATTTCGATCTCCTGGCAGGCACGTGCGCGAAGAAATTTACCTTGACTAGCCTGATTGCACGGCAGCCTCCGTCAAGGCAAAGCGTGCAGCCTTGTTGTCCACAGCCGAAACCGCGAATTCCAGCCAATCGTGCCGTTCCCGTCGCAGGGAATGCACGACTGACCAAAGGGCTTTGAGTCGGTTTGGAAATTCGCGGACAGGAATTCAGCGGCACCGGCCCTCGCCCCCACTAAATGCCCTGACGGGCATCTTCCAAACAGTTGCTCAAAAGTACTCTTTCAATGCTCTATAGACGCGGTTGACCACGCCAAGACCGCTGTAACTCACTGTACCTTGGCGGTTCTTGCCGAAGGTGCGAATGTCGATCGGGTCCGCGGCGGCATAGAGAACCAGTCCCGCAAGCGTGGAGAAGCCCGGTTTTACGTGGGCTTCGGCCAGTCCCGAAAGGTGCGGCACGCGGCCGATGCGCACCGGCTTGCCCAGCGCCGCCTGCGCATAGTCGGCCAATCCCACCAGTTCCGCGCCGCCCCCGGTGAAGACCACCTGCTTGCCGCGCTGCGCGTTGAAGCGCATCAACTTCAGCGCCTTGTTTATTTCTTCCATCAGGATGCCGAGCTGGCCGGTAATCACACCGATCAGTTCGGCGCGCGGGATCCGGTTCTTGTCATCGGCATGGCGGGCGATCGGGCCGGTGCCTTCCTCGCCCGGCGCATTGACGGGAATCATCTCGCGGTGATCGTGCGGGCTGGCGATGGCGGAGCCGTTCACGCACTTGAGCCGCTCGGCCTGGAACCGGCGAATGCCGAAGGCCGAGGCGACGGCGTCGGTGATGTCGGCCGAGCCCATCGGGATCGAGATCATGTCGATCAGCAGCCCATGCGAATAGACCGCGACATTGGTGACTTCCGCGCCGAATTCCACCAGCGCCACGCCCAGGTCACGCTCCTCGGGCGAGAGGCACGCCTGCCCCGCCGCGATGGGCGAGCCGACCACGGCCTCCACTTCGAGATGCGCGCATTGCACCGCTTCGGTCAGGTTGCGGATCGGAGCGCCGTCGGCCAGGACTATGTGGATGTCGACGCCAAGCCGCTCGGCATGGAGCCCCTTGGGATTGCCCACGCCGTGCGCACCGTCCAGGCGATATTGCGCCGGCTGGGCATGGAGCACCATGCGCCCGTCGGGCTGGATCACTTCGCGCGCCGAGATCAGGAGCTGATCGATATCCTCCTGCTCGATGCGGCGGCCGCCGATCTCGGCATCGAACTGGTCGATGCGGCTGGCGAGCCCCGCCCCCGAGCAGCCGATCCAGACTTTGGTGACGCTGGTGTCGGCCATCTTCTCCGCCCGGTCGATGGCATCGCGGACGGCATAAGTGGCGGCGGCCATGTCAGTGACGAAGCCGCGCTTGATGCCCTGGCTGGCGCGGTGGCCCGAGCCGAGCACGATCATGTCCCCCATCTCGGACATGCCCGCGACAATGGCGGAAATGCGGAAGGACCCGATGTTGACCGCGCCGAACACCCGGGTGATGCGTGGGGGTGCCATCACTGTTCCTCCGCTGCGGCGGCACTCTGGCTGCTCGCTTCGACGCTCGTATGGGGGACTGCGCCCGCCTTCATCGCCAGTTCCTGTCCTTCGGCGTCCGGGACCCGCAAGTAGATGCGGTCCTTCGCGCGCATGTCGATAGCCGTGACTTTGCCGCCGATCAGCCGGTTGGTGCCGTCAAGCCGGGCAAAAGTGACGAGCGCCCCGGCGGATTCGGTGTCGCCTTCCGGCAGCGCCAGCACCTGCCCGGTCTGAAACGTCAGGTTCCAGCGGCGGTTGCCGATCCATTCCGCTTCCTGCACTTTCGGCTGGAGCGCCGGCGCCGCTTCGAGCAGATGGCCGAGCTGGGTCACCTGCTGGCCCGCACCTGGGCCGGAGACGATCAGCTTGCCTTTGGCGTCCTTCCGGTTGATCGCTTCCAGTTCCTGCCCGGTCTCGTCGATGAGCACGAAACGGTCCGCCTTGCGGAGCACCGCATGGGGCTCTCGCTCGACGATGTCGATCACCAGCGTGTCCGGCAGCTGGCGCGAGACGCGCGCGTCCTTCACCCACGACAGACCCAGCAGTTCGCTGCGCAGCCCGTCGAGATCGACCTGGGTCATTGCCCGGTCGCGCTCGGCCAGGGCCTTTTCGTAGACTTTCAGCTCGTTGAGGTTCTTCACCCCGCGCACTTCGACGCGCTTCACCTCGAAACCGGCATCGGCGGCGACCTGGGCGAACTGCTTGCCCGCCAGCATCGGCACGCCGGCCGCATTGGCCACGACCCAGATGAGCAAGCCCGCGCCGCCGAGTATGGCGACGAGGAAGATCTTGTGAAGCTGCTCCTCGGTGAAGGGCAGCCAGCTCATCACCGTATCGACGGCGGTGCCGCTGGTCGCCTTGGCCTGGCGGACCTTGGCCTTGGTGTTCTGGGCCGCGGCGGCCTTTCGCGCTGTCTTCGGCTTGCGCCGGATCGTCTGGCTCATTTGGCCCCCTTGGCGACCTTTCCGGCGTCGGCAAGCGCTTCGGCAATCACTGCTTCCACGAGATCGGGATATTCCATGCCGCAGGCGCGCGCCTGCTCGGGAACCAGGCTGAGCGGCGTCATGCCGGGCTGGGTATTGACCTCCAGCAGGAACAGACCCTCGATCCCCTGCGTGTCGTCCCAGCGGAAGTCGGCGCGGCTGGCGCCCTTGCAGCCCAGCAACTGATGGGAGCGCAAGGCAAGGTCCTTGCAGGCCGCCGTAATCTCGTCCGGAATTTCCGCCGGGCAGACGTGCTCGGTCATGCCGTCGGTATACTTGGCGTCGAAGTCGTAGAAGCCGGACTTGGGCTTGAGTTCGGTGACCAGCAGAGCGCGATCACCGATCACCGCAGTGGTCAGTTCCCGGCCGCGAATGAAGGGTTCGGCGAGCAGGCGGTCGAATTCCTGCCACGGGCCCTTGGCGTCCGGCGCGATCGGATTACCGTAATTGCCCTCATCGGTGACGATGGCGACGCCCACGGAGGAACCCTCGTTGACGGGCTTGAGCACATAGGGACGCGGCAGTGGATCGCGTTCGTGGATCGTGGCGCTCTCGACGATGCGGCCGCCGGGCATGGGAATGCCGTGAGGTACGAGCGCCTGCTTGGTCAGCTCCTTGTCGATGGCGATGACCGACGTGGCGAGGCCCGAATGCGTGTAGGTAAGGCCCATCAGGTCCATCATGCCCTGCACCGTGCCGTCCTCGCCCGGCGCGCCGTGGAGCGCGTTGAACACGACGTCCGGCTTCGCCTCCGACAGGCGCAGCGCGACATCGCGGTCCATGTCGATGCGCGTGACCGTGTGGCCCTTGGACTCAAGCGCCTTGGCCACGCCCTCGCCGCTCATCAGCGAGACCGGCCGTTCGTTCGACCAACCGCCCATCAGGACCGCGACGTGGAGCTTGGAGAGGGTCACTGCGTCAACTCACTTCTTGCTTCAGCGGATAGTCCAACCCGCTGGATTTCCCATTCGAGCGTCACGCCCGAGTTTTCCTTGACCCGGCGGCGGACTTCCTCGCCCAGGGCCTCGATATCGCTGCTGGTGGCGTCGGCCACGTTGAGCAGGAAGTTGGTGTGCTTCTCGCTCACTTGCGCGCCGCCGAGAGTCAGGCCGCGGCATCCGGCTTCGTCCACGAGCTGCCAGGCCTTGTGGCCTTCCGGGTTCTTGAACGTCGAGCCGCCGGTCTTGCTGCGCAGCGGCTGGCTGGCTTCGCGGCTGGCGGAAATCCGGTCCATCTCGGCCTGGATCGCCTCGGATTCGCCCGCGCGGCCCTTGAAGCGCGCAGCGACGACCACGGCGCCTTCGGGCAGCTGCGAATGGCGATAGGTATAGCCGAGGTCGGCGTTGTTCAGGGTGACCAGCGTGCCGTCGCGCAGCACCACGTCGCAATCGACCAGCACGTCCTTGACCTCGACGCCATAGGCACCGCCGTTCATGCGCACGAAGCCGCCGACCGTGCCGGGGATCGAGCGCAGGAATTCGACACCGGCAATGCCGTTGTCGCGCGCGGTGGAGGAAACGAGGATGCCGCTGGCGCCGCCGCCGCATTCCAGTGTGACTTCATCGACGCGGCCGACTTTCGCGAAAGCCTTGCCGAGCCGGATCACCACGCCCGGAACGCCGCCGTCGCGCACGATCATGTTGGAGCCGAGGCCGAGCGCCATGACCGGGACCGACGGATCGAGATCGCGCAGGAAGCCCTGCAGATCGGCAAGATCCTTCGGCTCGAACAGCCACTCCGCCGCGCCGCCCGACTTGAACCAGACGAGCGGCGCCAGCGGCGCATCGGCCTTGAGCTTGCCGGCTACCTGGGGAAGGCTTGGCGCTTCGCTCAAGCAGCCCTCCGCTTGACGATCGCGTCGGCAAGACCGGCTGCCCACTTGGTGATGTCGCCCGCGCCGAGGCAGACGACCATGTCGCCCGCCTGAATCGACGTGGCCAGGACATCGGCCAGCGCGTCCGGTCCGGCGACGACTTGCGCCGAGCGATGTCCGCGCGCCTTCATGCCCGAAACCATGTGCTCGGAATCGACGCCTTCGATGGGCTGCTCGCCCGCGGCATAGACCGGGGCGGCGTAGACCACGTCGGCATCGTTGAAGGCCGCTTCGAAGTCTTCCATGTGATCGCGCAGGCGCGTGAAGCGATGCGGCTGGACCACGGCGATGACGCGATTGCGCACGCCTTCGCGGGCGGCTGCCAGCACGGCGCGGATTTCGACCGGGTGGTGGCCGTAATCGTCGATCACGGTGACGACACCGCCCTCGACCTCGACTTCGCCGACTTTGGTGAAGCGGCGCTTCACGCCGCCGAACTTGGAGAAGCCGGTCTGGATGCACTCTTCCGAACAGCCCATCTCCACCGCCACGCCCACGGCGGCGAGCGCGTTCTGGACGTTGTGGCGGCCCGGCATCGGCAATTCGATGCCCTCGATCCGGCGGAACGAGCCGTCGCGCTGGCGCAGGGCCACGTCGAAGCGGTTGCCGCCGGGGATCGGCGTCACGTTCTCGCCGCGAATGTCGGCCTGGGCGGAGAAGCCGTATGTCACCACGCGGCGGTCGCGCACCTTGGGGATGATCGCCTGCACTTCCGGGTGATCGATGCAGAGCATCGCCGCGCCGTAGAAGGGCACATTCTCGATGAATTCGACGAAGGAGTCCTTCACCTTGTCGAACGAGCCGTAGTGATCGAGGTGCTCGGGATCGATGTTGGTGACGACAGCGATGGTGCCGTCGAGGCGCAGGAACGAACCGTCGCTCTCGTCGGCTTCCACCACCATCCAGTCCGAAGCGCCGAGGCGCGCGTTCGAACCGTAGGAATTGATGATGCCGCCGTTGATGACAGTGGGATCGACCCCGCCGGCATCGAGCAGCGCCGCGACCATCGATGTCGTGGTGGTCTTGCCGTGCGTACCGGCCACGGCCACCGTGTTCTTGAGGCGCATCAGCTCGGCCAGCATTTCCGCGCGGCGGACCACCGGAATGCGGTTTTCGAGCGCGTAGACGACTTCGGGATTATCGCGCTTCACGGCGGTGGAAGTGACGACCACGGCGACGCCTTCGACGTTCTCCGCCGCCTGGCCGATCATCACCTTTATGCCCCGGCCGCGCAGGCCTTCGACCACGTAGCCCTCGGCAATGTCGGAGCCCTGCACCGAATAGCCCAGGTTGTGCATCACTTCGGCAATGCCGGACATGCCGATGCCGCCAATGCCCACGAAGTGGATCGTGCCGATGTCGGTGCCGACGCCCCTCACTGTGCGGGCTCCTTCGCGAGCTTGCTCTTGGCCAATCCACTTTGAGCACGCGCCTCGCCGCCCTTGGCGGGCATGGCTTTCTCCAGGCGGATCACGTCCATGATCGGGGCTGCGCCGAAGCTTTCGACAAGGTCGGCAAGATCGCTGGCGGCATTGGGATAACCGCAGTTCCACGAGGCGTGGGCGGCGTTGGCAAGGGTTTCGGGGTGCTGGGCCATGGCCTGAATCTGTTTCGCGAGCATGGTCGCGGTGAAGCTTTCCTGTCGGATTGCGCGGGCGCCGCCGGCCGCGACGATCTCGCGGGTATTGGCGGCCTGGTGGTCGTCGGTGGCAATCGGCAGCGGGATCAGGATCGCCGGTCGGCCGACCGCGGTAAGCTCCGCGATGGTCGAGGCGCCGGAGCGGCCGATGAAGAGATGGGCGCCGGCAAGCCGCTCGGCCATGTCTTCGAAATAAGTCGCGAGTTCGGCGGGGATGCCGTGGCCGGCATAGCGCGCGCGCACGGCATCGATATCCTCGGGCCGGCACTGCTGGATCACCTGGAGCCGCGAACGCAGCGCCGGGGGCAGCATGGCAAGGCCGTCAGGCACGACTTCGGAAAGCACGCGGGCGCCCTGGCTGCCGCCGGTCACCAGGATGCGCAGCAGGCTGTCCTCACCGAATTCGGGGAACGGCGCGTCGCGCAGGGCCAGGACTTCCTCGCGCACCGGATTGCCGACCAGCGTGACTTTGTCCGCCAGCTTTGGATCGAGCCGGTCCACTTGCGCAAAGGCCGTGGCGATGGCGTTGACCTTGCCGGCGAAGTAGCGATTCACCCGGCCGAGCACCGAGTTCTGCTCGTGCAGCACCGTCGGGATCTTCGCCGAACGGGCGGCGAGCATCGTCGGCAGGGCGGGATAGCCGCCAAAGCCGACCACGGCAGTCGGCTCGAAACTCTCGAACAGGCGCAGCGCCATCGCGCGGCCGGACAGGATGCCCTTGAGACCCTTGAGCCAGTTCAGCGGGTTCTTGCCGGCAATCCGGCCCTGCGGCAGGACATGAGCGGGCAGATAGTCGGGCTTGCCGGGAATGGCCGCGCCGCGCTCGTCGGTGATGAGCGCGACGTGATGGCCGCGACGGTCCAACTCCGCGGCGAGCGCGAAGGCGGGGATGAGGTGGCCGCCCGTTCCGCCCGCGGCGAGGACGTAGTGGCGGCTGACCGAGCCGGATACGGCCGAACTCATGAAGAAAAGTCTCCAACGGCGCGCAGTGAGAACTTCTCGCGCTTGATGAACGGATTGCGGCGCGTGATCGCCAGCAGCAGGCCGACGGTCATGCACATGGCCACCGTGGACGAGCCGCCGTAGCTGATCAGCGGCAAGGTCATGCCCTTCGACGGGAAGAGCTGCAGGTTGACCAGGATGTTGATGAAAGCCTGCCCGCCGAACTGCGAGGCGATGCCCGAGGCGGCGAGCACGGTGAAGAGGTCCTCCTCGTCCACCAGGCGCAGCATGACCCGCGTCAGCAGGGCAAGATAGATCATGACGATGACGACGCAGGCGATCAGCCCGAATTCCTCGCCGATGACGGAGAAGATGTAGTCGGTATGCGCTTCGGGCAGCGCCATCTTGCGCGCGCCCATCCAGAAGCCCTGCCCGAACCATCCCCCGTTCAGGAGCGTGCGCTGCGCAAGGTCCACCTGGTCGAAGGCATTGCCGCCGGACAGGAAGGAATCGATGCGGTTGCGGCCGTTGTCGTATGTGAAATACATCAGGACGATACCCGCGACGCCCAGCCCGGCGAACATGCCGATGCGCTTGAGCGGAATGCCCGCCAGCAGGATCATCACGAAGAACGTGCCCGAAAACAGCATGGTGGAACCGAAGTCCGGCTGCGCCATGAGCAGCGCGCCCAGCAGGCCCATGAGGCAGAAGCAGATCGCCACCACCGGAATATGCGGATCGCGCGCGCGCCAGGACAGGATCCAGGCCAGCAGGATCGGGAAGCCGGAGCCCAGGAACTGCGACGGCTGGATCGAAAAGCCCAGCTTCAGCCAGCGCCGCGCGCCGTTCACTTCGGAGCCGATCACCGGCACCAGCACCAGCCCGACCAGCATGACGGCAGCAATCAGGATGCCCACGCGGCGCGCGCTGTCCTTCGACAGGCTGGACGCCCAGAACATCGCGCAAAGGCCCACGAACTGCCAGCGCAAGTGCAGCCAGAAGAAGTGGAGCTGCGAGAGCTTTTCATGCGCGGTAGACAGGCGCCGCGCACTCGCGGGCGAACCGGCCGCCACCGCAACGGCGCCGATGCCCATGAGGATCAGCACGATGGCCAGGACGGTGCGGTCGATCTCCTGCCACCAGATCGCCAGCTGGCCCCGGCGGTTGCGGTTGTAGCGGACGTTGGCGGGCTGAACGCCCGAAGCGGAACCGGGAGCGGCAGTGGCCATCAGTGCTTCACCCCATCTTCGCCTTCACCCTCGGGCGTATCGGCGGATGCGCCCTGCTCCTGCTCGCCATGAAGTTCGAGCAGAGCCTCGACGATCTGGCGGAAGGCCAGTCCGCGCGCTTCGTAGTCGCGGAACTGGTCGAAGCTGGCACAGGCGGGCGAAAGCATGATGACGTCGCCGGGCCTGGCGCGGGTCATCGCATCGCGGATGGCTTCGGCCATCATCTCGCTGCGGTGCACTTCGGTGTAAGGCGCGAGGATTTCCGCGAAGCGCGGCCCGGCATCGCCGATGGTATAGGCAGCCGCGACATTGCCGAAGAACGGCGCGCATTCGTCAAGGTCGTCGCCCTTGGGAAGACCGCCGAGAATCCAGTGGAGGCGCGGCTCGGGATCGGGCGGAAACGCGGCCAGCGCCGGTGCGGTCGAGGCCGGGTTGGTCGCCTTGCTGTCGTTGATGTAGAGCACGCCGCCGGCCTCGGCCACGCGCTCCATGCGGTGCGGCAACCCGCTGAAGGTGCGCAGCGCGGGCTGCCACTGCTCCGCGGGAATGCCCAGGGCCTCGACGATGGCGACGGCCACCGCGGCGTTCTGCAGGTTGTGCGGGCCTTGCAGCGAGGGCCAGTCCTTCTGGAGCGGCGCAAGGTCCTGCCCGCCGACGCGGCGGACGGCGTCGGGCGCGCGGCGCAGTTCCTCGGTCTCGGCAATGTCGGAGGTCTCGCGGTCGCCGGTCCCGAAGATGGCGGGGCGCGCGGCGTCCTGCATCGCGAAGAGGCGCGCCTTGGACATGGCATAAGCCTCGAACCCGTCATAGCGGTCGAGATGGTCCGGCGTGATGTTGAGCAGCGCGGCCACGTCGCAGTCCAGGCTGCGGGTGAGATCGATCTGGTAGCTGGACAGCTCCAGCACGTAGACGCCGCCCTCCGGCAGCGGATCTTCGCCCAGCACCGGCACACCGATATTGCCGCCGACGCGGGTGGGCACACCGGCGCTTTCCAGCAGGTGGCAGACCAGCGACGTCGTGGTCGACTTGCCGTTGGTGCCGGTTATGCCGACGACGCGGTGCGCGGGAAGGCTGCCGCGGGCCAGCGCGAAAAGCTCGATATCGCCAATCACCGGCGCACCATGGCGGCGCGCGGCTTCGGCGATCGGGTGCTTGTTGAGCGGTACGCCCGGCGAGACGACTACGCCGTCATAGCCCGTCAGGTCGGCGGTGACGGGGTCCGCGACTTCGATGCTTTCCTCGTGACGGCGCGCGCAGAGGGCGTGGCGCGGCTCTTCGCGCGAATCCCACGCCATGACGTGGGCGCCGCTGGCCAGCAGCGTCTCCACCGCCGTGAGTCCGGAGCGCGCGAGTCCGAGCACCGCGTAGCGTTTTCCGGCAAAGGCGGGGGAGACGATCAAGACCCGGCGCCCCTTATCGCAGCTTGAGCGTGGAGAGGCCGAGGACGGCAAGGACGATTGAAATGATCCAGAAGCGGATCACGACGGTCGATTCCTTCCAGCCCTTCTGCTCGAAGTGGTGATGGATCGGCGCCATGCGGAACACGCGGCGGCCGGTGCGCTTGAACCAGAACACCTGGATGATGACCGAAGCCGCTTCCAGCACGAACAGCCCGCCGACGATGGCCAGCACGATCTCGTGGTGCGCGGCCACGGCAATGGCGCCGAGCGCGCCGCCGAGGGCAAGGCTGCCGGTATCGCCCATGAAGACGGCCGCGGGCGGGGCATTGAACCAGAGGAAGGCAAGGCAGGCGCCGATGATCCCGGCGCAGAACACGGCGAGTTCACCCGCGCGCGGAACGTGCGGAATGCCGAGGTAATTGGCGTAGTCGACGCGGCCCGCCAGGTAGCAGATGATCGCGAAAGTACCCGCTGCGATGATGACCGGCATCGTCGCCAGCCCGTCCAGGCCGTCGGTCAGGTTCACGGCATTGCCCGCGCCCACGATCACCACGGCCGCGAAGACGTAGTAGAATGGCCCGAGCGGAATGTAGCGGCCCGACAGGAAGGGCACATAGAGGTTGGTGTTGAGCTGGCTGACGATGATGTACGAGGCGATGCCCGCCACCACGAACTCCAGCCCCAGGCGCAACTTGCTCGACAGGCCGGCCGTGCTGCGCTTGGCGACCTTGTCATAGTCGTCCAGGAATCCGATGATCCCGAAGCCCACGGTCACGGCCACGCAGGCCCAGACGAAGGGGTTGGTCACGTCCATGAACAGGATCATCGAACTGACCAGCGCGGTGAGGATCATCAGCCCGCCCATCGTGGGGGTGCCGCGCTTGGCAAGGTGGCTCTGCGGGCCGTCCTCGCGGATCGGCTGGCCCTTGCCCTGGCGCACGCGCAGCATGTTGATGAAGCGCGGACCGATCAGCAGGCCAAGGCCCAGCGCCGTCATCAGCGCCGCGCCGGAACGGAACGTCTGGTAGCGGAAGAGGTTGGACAGTCCCTCGTAATGGAACCAATCTGCGATGAGATACAGCATCTTGCGGGGTTGCCCCCTACCCTTCCTGTTTGTCGAGCGCGTTCACGAGGGAAGACAGGCCCACCGAATTCGAGCCTTTGACCAGGATGACGTCATCCCGTTCGAGACCGAATTCGCGCAGTGCATCCACGGCTTCCCGCACGCTCAGGCAATGCGCGAAGGGCACCGTCTTGCCAAGCGGAAGACTAGCGGATTTCCCCAGTTCCCCTGAATGTTCGGCGGCTTCAAGAGCTTGGGCGAGCGGGGCCATCTCCTCGCCCACCAGCACGGCGTAATCGACTCCCGCCTCGCGGATCGGGCCGGCCAGCGCGGCGTGGTAATCGGGGCCGTGGCTGCCCAGTTCCTTCATCGCACCCAGCACGGCGATGCGGCGATGCGCGGGGGTGCGCCCGAGCTGGTCGAGCGTCGCCCGCATCGAGGCCGGATTGGCGTTGTAGCTCTCGTCGATCAGCAGCGCCTTGCCACCGTTGCGGGGCGACGCGGGGCGGCGACCGGCTGCATCGGCATCGACGTCGGGCTCCCCACCCGGAACGTCGATTTCCAGTCGCGCGCCCCGGCCCGGCAGCCCGCCCATTTCGGCGAGCGCCACGCCTGCAGCGCCAAGGTCACCTTTCACCCCGCGCACTGCGGCCATGACCGCGAGTGAATTGATCACGTGATGTTCGCCGGGCGACGCGACGGTATAGCAGACGCGCCGGTCGCCCATGTCGATGGTCACCAGCGAGCCGCCGCCGATCGCCGGCACCGCGTCCAGCAGACGGACGTCGGCGTCGCGGGCCTTGCCGAAGGAAACGACTTGCGCGCCGACGGCGACCGCGGCTTCCTTCAGCCGGTTGAAATAGGGGCTGTCGGCCGGAATCACGGCGATCCCGCCCTCTTCCAGCCCTTCGAATATCTCCGCCTTGGCATCGGCAATGGCCTCCATCGAGCCCAGCATCTCGATATGGGCCGGCGCGAGGGTGGTGATGACGGCGACGCCCGGACGGACCTGCCGGGTCAGCCCGGCGATCTCGCCCGCGTGGTTCATGCCCATTTCGAAGATGCCGAAACGGGCGCGCGCGGGCATGCGCGCCAGGCTGAGCGGCACGCCGACGTGGTTGTTGTAGCTCTTGACCGAGCGGTGGGCATCGCCGCGGCTGGCGCGGTCGAGCGCGGCCCAGATCGCTTCCTTGACGCCGGTCTTGCCCACCGACCCGGTCACGCCGATAATCGGGCCGCGGGCGCGCAGGCGGCCGGCGTTTCCGAGCAGTTCCAGCGCCTCGGTGGTGTTCTCCACCAGGATGTGCGGCCCATCGACCGGTCGGTCGACCACGGCCGCTGCCGCACCCTTGGCGAAAGCCCCCTCGACGAAGCGGTGGCCGTCCATGGCCTCGCCCTTGAGCGCGAAGAACAAGTCTCCGGGCTGAACGTCGCGGCTGTCGATCTCTACGCCGGAGACGGTGAACTCGCTGCTGGCCGCACCCTTGAGCACCCGCGCAAGCGTGGCGGAATCCCACAGGCCTTGCGTCGACGGGGCCAGCGGGTTCTCCTCCGCGGCGTCGCTTCCCCCGATCGAATCACTGGGCCAATCGAGGATCCGGGCTACAGCATTCATCGCACTACCTTCCCTGCGGACCAGACATTTCCCTGGCCACGGTTACGTCGTCGAATGGCAGGACGCGCACGGAGTCGCCGCTGCCGATGATCTGCCCCTGTTCATGCCCCTTGCCCGCGATGAGGACGATGTCCCCCCGGCCAGCCTCGGCGATGGCCGCGCCGATCGCCTCGCGCCGGTCACCGATTTCCCGCGCATCCTTGCCCATTCCGGCCAGGACCATCGCGCGGATCGCCGCTGGATCCTCGCCGCGCGGATTGTCGTCAGTGACGATCGCCACGTCCGCGCCTTCGCTGGCCACGCGGCCCATGTCCGGCCGCTTCCCCTGGTCGCGGTCGCCGCCGGCGCCGAAGACCACGATCAGGCGCCCTTCCACATGGGGACGGAGCGCCGCGATGGCCGCTTCCAGCGCGTCTGGCGTATGCGCATAGTCGACATAGACCGGCGCGCCTACCGAGGAAATCGCTGCGCGCTCAAGCCGCCCGCGCACGGTGACGAGGCGCTTCAGGGCATCGAAAGTCGTATGGGCAGCGCCGCCGCTGGCCAGCACCAGCCCTGCCGCCACCAGCGAATTGGCGGCCTGGTAGGCACCGATGAGCGGAAGCTCGAGCACGTAGGCTTTGCCCTCATGCTCGAGCTCCAGCTTCTGGCCGAGTCCGCCCGGCTTGCGACCCGAGAGGCGGATGCTGGTGCCCTTGGCACCCACGGTGAACGTCTTGAGCCCGCGCCTTTCGGCATGGGCAATGGCTTTGTCCGACCAGGCATCGTCGGCCCAGATCACGGCGGTGCCGCCATCGACGACCACTTCGTCGAACAGGCGCATCTTCGCCGCGAAGTAATCGTCCATGTCGGCATGATAATCGAGATGGTCGCGCGAGAGATTGGTGAAGGCGCCCACCGAAACGCGCGGTCCCTCGATGCGGTACTGCGAAAGGCCGTGGCTGGACGCCTCGTAGGCGACATGAGTGACGCCCTCCCGCGCGAGGCCGGTCAGGTTGGCGAGGAACGTGACGATGTCGGGCGTGGTCAGCCCGGTCGAGACGGTTTCGTCGCTCGTGGTGACGCCCAGCGTGCCGATCGAGGCCGCGCGTTGGCCCGCCATGCGCCAGATCTGGCGCGTCAGCTCGACCGTCGAGGTCTTGCCGTTAGTGCCGGTGACGGCCACCAGGGTCTCGGGAACCGGCTGGAAGAACGGCGCGGCGAGGCGCGCGAACAGGCGGCGCGGCTCAGGATCGGCGAAATGGACGGCGCCTTCGACTTTGGCATCGGGATGCGCCACCACGGCAATGGCGCCGGCCTTGACGGCGGCGGCGATGTAGTCCTCGCCATTGAACTTCGCACCGCGAAAAGCGCCGAAAACCGTGCCGGGCGCGACTTTGCGGTGGTCGATGGCAAAGCCGGTGACATTGCCCGTCTCGTCTGCACTGCCCGCAAGATTGCTGGCCGAAAGGGAGCCCTCGGCAAGAGGGATGCCGGCAGCGGCGCAGAGGGCAGACAATTTCATTCTTCGAGGCTCACTCTTCAGCGGTTCCGGCGGGGATCAGGGGCTTGAGGTCGGAAATGTCGATGTCGCGCGTTTCGTCGGGCATGACGCCCAGCAGCGGGCCGATGCGCGGGACGACGCGCTGGATCACCGGCGCCGAGTTCCAGGCCGCGGTGCGCTGGAACGAGGTGGCTTCCGTGCCCTGCGGCTCGTCCATCATGGCGATGACGACATAGCGCGGGCGGTCCATCGGGAAAGCCGCGGCGAACGTCGCCACCAGCGAGTGCTTGCGATAGCCGCCGACGCCGGGCTTTTCGGCAGAGCCGGTCTTGCCGCCCACGCGGAAGCCCGGCGCGTCGGCCTTGCGGCCCGTGCCGTAGGACACGATCATGCGCAGGAGCTGGCGCATGCGGGCGCTCGTGGCGGCGGTGAACACGCGGCGTCCTGCCGGAACCTGCGAAGGCTCCAGCTTTTTCAGGGTGGTCGGGCGCCAGATGCCGCCGTTGACGAGCGCGGCATAGGCGTTGGCCAGATGCAGCGGGGTAACCGCGATGCCGTGGCCATAGGCGACCGTCATGGTGCGCAGGCGCGGCCATTCGCCCCGCGGCCAGAGCGGGAAGCCGCGCGCCGGCAGTTCGACATAAGGCCGCTGGTTCATCGACAGCGATTCCATCGTCTTCTTGAGCCGCTCGCCGCCGAGTTCGTCCGCGATATGCGCCGTGACCGTGTTCGACGAATGGATCAGCGTTTCCAGCACGTTGAGCGAGCTGCCGTAGTTGTGCAGGTCGTGGATCGTGAACTTGCCGACGTGGAGCGGCGTCGCCGGCCAGCGACGGCGCAAGTCGGTGATCGTGCCGGCATCGAGCGCGGCCGCGACGGTGATCGGCTTGAAGGTGGAGCCGAGTTCATAGACCTGGTTGGTCACGCGATTGAAGCCGCGCGGCACGTCTCCGGCCTTGGCCTGCTCCTCGGTGATGACGAGGTCGCTGGGCTGGACGTGGTTGGGATCGAACGAGGGCAAGGAGGCCAGCGCCAGGATTTCCCCGGTGTCGACATCGAGGATCACGCCTGCCGCACCCTTGGCCTTGCTCAGCGCCATGCCCTTGCCGAGTTCGTCTTCCAGCGCGCTCTGCACGCGGAAGTCGATCGAGAGCACGGCCGGGGTCTCGCGGCCTTCGGGGCTGGTAAGCTGCTTGTCGAACGCCTCTTCCATGCCGACCTGGCCCTTGCCGAAGGTATCGACATAGCCCAGCACCGAGGCCGCCATGGACCCTTGCGGATAGAAGCGCGTGGCTTCCTGCGGATATTCGAGCGCCGGCTCACCCAGGGCGTGGACCTTGTTGGCGTCCTCCGGGAGGATCGACTTGCGCAAGTAGCCCGGCTTGTCGGACGAGAGCTTGGCGATCAGTTCGGCGCGGTCGAGATCGGGGAAGATGCGGATCAGCCCATCGGCGATCTCGGCCGGGGTGTGGACCAGCGAAGATCCCTCGGTCATCGCCTTGGGGTTGAACCAGAGCGAATAAGTACGGAATTCGCGCGCGAGCGGCACGCCGTTGCGGTCCACGATCTCGCCGCGCTGCGGGATCAGCAAGTCGGAAAGGTCGCCTCCGCGCACGGAGGGGCCGGTCACGCCCAGGTAGACGATGCGGAAGAAGGCCAGAAGCCCGATGAGCGTGAACACCCCCAGAATCCAGAGCGTGCGCATCTTCGCCGTCAGCAGCGACTGCTGACGGACGTTGAACAGCTTGCGCCGGCCGGTGGAAACCGTGGTGGGGATCGCTCCGATCGGGAAGGCCGGAGCGTTCACTGCTGGGCGGCCTCCGCCACCTCGATGCGCGCCAGGCGGCTGCCCAGCGCCGCGGCGTCACGCGCCATCTGGTCACGCTCGGGATCGCGGTTCTTGCCGCCCGCGCCCTTGGCTTCGCCCTGGGCGATGGCAGCGGCCGTGGCGCCGGAGACGGGCGACACCATGGCCAGCAGTCCGCCGTTGCCGCCCTCCGCTTGCGTGCCCTCGCCGGTCTTGTCGGCATTGGCATAGCGGATCGGCGCCGGCGCACCCGGCCCCACCGGCATGCCCAGCGCGGCAAGCTGGCGCTCGCCTTCGATGTACTGACCCGCGGTCGGCGCCTTGTAGCCGAACTCGACGTCGTTCAGTTCCTTGAGCGCCTGCTGGTTCGAACGGGTCTGGAATTCCGTTTCCAGGAAGTTGATGTCCTGCTGCACCCACACGATCCGCTTCTCGGTATCGTGAACCTGGCTCTTCACCGCGTTGACGCGCAGCGTCAGGCCGATCGTCAGCGCCCCGCAGACCAGCAGCACGGAAATCCATCCGATCGAATGGACGCGATCGCGAGTGAGGTTCATGCGGCGCTCCTGGGGTCTTCGCGGCCGTTCCGGGCCGATTTCGTGGGGCCAGTCGTTCTGGGTGAGGCTTCCGTGCGCACCGCGGCGCGCAGGGTTGCGGATCGGGAACGGGGATTGGCGGCAAGTTCCGCTTCCCCGGGCCGCACCGCCTTCGCCACGTGTTCGAACGTCGCCTGCGATCCCGAAGCGACTTGCGGCAGGTGCCGCGAAGTGCTTTGGGCCTGGCCGGCGGCATCGCGCAGGAAGCGCTTGACCTTGCGGTCCTCAAGGCTGTGGAAGGTCACGATCGCCAGCCGCCCCCCGGCGCGCAGCAGCGTTTCGGCCCCTTCCATCCCGGCGTCGAGTTCGTCCAGCTCTCCGTTCACATGGATACGGATCGCCTGGAAGCTGCGCGTCGCCGGATCCTTCGGCGCCGATGCTCCCTTGTAATTGGGGTTGTAGCCCACGGCCTTGCGCACCACGCTGGCGAGTTCGCCCGTGGTCGCGATGGGCCGCGCGGCCACGATCGCCCGCGCCACCCGGCGCGACTGACGTTCCTCGCCATAGAGGTAGAGCACGTCGGCGATCCCCGCCTCGTCCGCCTCGTTCACGAAGTCGGCGGCGGAAAGCCCGGACTGGCTCATGCGCATGTCGAGCGGGCCATCGGCGCCGAACGCGAAGCCCCGCTCCGCCTGGTCGAGCTGCATCGAGGACACGCCGATATCCATGACGACGCCGTCCACGCTGTCGACTCCCGCTTCTGCAAGGCCCTCGACCATTTCGGAGAAGCGCCGGGCGTGCAACACGAGGCGGGGCGGAACGGCGTCCAGCTCCGGCCATTTTTCGCGGTTATCCACGATTGCAGCGATGGCATCGGGATCCCGGTCGAAGGCGTGAACCGTCGCGCCCGCATCGAGCAGGCGGCGGGTATAGCCGCCCGCACCCAGGGTACCGTCGACGATGACGTCGCCGCCCCGGGGGTTCAGGGCGGCGACGACCTCCTCAAGGAGCACCGGAACGTGGGGAACGCCCTCGGGTATGGTGCGAGAGGCGCTCATTTCTTCGAAGCTTTCTGAAGTTCCTTGGCCGCAAGGCTGCCACAGGCGGTCTGTGCCGCCTTCCAGCTATCGTCCATCGTGTTGAGGTTTTCCGGGCTCCACACCGTGAAGAAGCGGCCATTGCCGCGGAAGTAGAGCTGGTCGGAGACATTGGCGAGCGCGCCGAGATCGTCGGGCAGGACGAAACGGCCGCTGCCGTCGAACGGCACTTCGTAGGAGGCGTAAATGTCGCTGGCGCGCTTTTCCGCGTCGAAGTCCTTGCCCGCGCGGACGGCCATTTCCTGCTGCTCGCGGATTTCCTGCTCGAAATCCTGGATGCGCGAGAGGCCGAAGCCGACGAGGCAGGGCCAGCGGTCATGGGTGGTCAGGCAGAGCAGGTCCTTGCCGCTCGATTCGCGCACGGTGCCGCGAAATGCATTGGGCAGCACGAAACGGTTCTTGTCGCGTAGCAGCGAGAAGCCCTGTCCGTTGTAGATGTATGGCTGCCCAGCCATGGTCCCTGTTCGCCCCTAAGGTTGCCTCTCGGGCATGACAGCGACCCTTCCCGCCACGCGCTCACGCGGCAGGGTTCCGGTACTGCAAGCAGCACACGGCGAGTCTCAGCCATTCCGATTGACAATGCTTTTATAACGGGAATTTTGGGGATTAAAGGGAAATGTGGGGATCAGAGGGAATTAATCGGCGGATTTCTTCGGATTTTAGACACGGGTCATCCCAGGTCCTGTTCCGTTAGCACCTGCGAAACCATGGATAGCGCTGATTTTACGCGGATTTTCCCTTATATCCGCATCGATCCCGGGCCTGCCCGTCAATCCCCACTTTTTGCCTGTTCGATGAGCCTGGCAAACGTTTTACGCCGCAAGTCCAGCGAGGACACATCTTCGGGGTCCTCGAGCAAGGCTGCGTCGGAAATGGCCAGGATCCGCCCCTTCCCCAGCCTGCATCGCGCCAGAACTGCATCCGCTTCGAAAAGGCAGGAGGCAGTCTCGTCCCCGCTTTTCCCGCCGGTCCCGGATTTTCCCGCCGGCACGGCGCCGTCCCCATCGCTCCCCGCTTTCCCCGAAATTCCCGAGGACGATGGTCCTTCCCCGGAATTCCCCGATGCGCGAAACCGGCCCGCAAGGTCGACCGGAAGCGGCCCGGCGGAAGTCTGGACCAGGCGTTCCCCGGCCCGCTGGCCCGCGTCGAACTCCAGCGCCAATCCCCAGTGCGCCAGGATGGGAGATAGCAGCACCATGTCCTGCGGCCGCCGAGGATCGCCCAGCGCGTGGCGCGACGGCATGGTCAGCATGGGGTCCGCGAACAGCAGCAGATGCCCGCCGTCCCGCACCCAGCGGTCCAGCGCCACGTTTTCCTGCGGCGAAAGCGGGCGGGGCTGCGCCAGCACCAGCAGCGCGCCCGAGGGGAGCGGCAATCGCCCGTTCGGCCCGGCCAGCGTGTCGAGCGGGGTCAGGCGGCCTGCCTCATCCAGCGGTGCAAGCGCCCAGTGCCGGGCGCGCTCAGGCGCCAGCAGTTCGCGTACATCGCCGCTTTCGCCCCAGACGATGGGCAGGCTGGTATAGAGGCCGATGACGCGATCGCGGCGCGGCGCCGCCGATTCGCCGCAACTCGTGAGTGTGGCCGCGAGCATGGCCGCGCCCGCCAGAAGCGTCAGCGCTGGGCGCAGCTTACTGGCCGTCTGCCGGAGCGCCGGTTACTTCGGGATCCGTCATCGGCGCGGGCGGAGCCGAGGGGCTGGGATCGGCGGCGGGAACCACGCCGATGTCCGCGAGCGGATCGCTGGACGCCTTCTTCGGCTTGGCATCGACCGCAACGACCTGCTGGATCGGATCGGAAGTATCGATCAGCCGGGTGCGATCGTTGATGATGTTCGCCAGGCCCACGATGAGCAGCATCGCGCAAAGGCCGAACAGCCCCACCTGGAGGCGGTGAACGGCCTGCGAACGCAGCTCGCGCGCAGTGGGCGGCACGAAGTGCTGCGGTGCGGTGATCGGTTCAACCATTGTAGGCGGAATGTGTCCTGCCATCGACAGACCGTTTACCTCAGGATCGCAGCCATGGGAAGACGGGCAGGTTCTTCGATTCCAGCCATTCCGGATTGAACAGCGAGGAGAGGTAGCGGAATCCGGTGTCGCACAGGATCGTGGCGACGCGCGCGTCGGCCTTGCCTTCGGCCACCAGCTTGCGTCCCAGCGCCACGGCGCCCGCCACATTGATGCCCGAGGACAGGCCGAGGCAGAGCCCCTCTTCCGAAAGCAGGCGGCGGACCCATTCGAGGCCCTCTTCGTCCGAGATGCGGAACTGGGTATCGATCGGCGCGCCTTCGAGGTTGGCAGTGATCCGTCCCTGCCCGATGCCTTCGGCGACCGACGAGCCTTCGGCCTTCAACTCGCCATGGGCATAGTAGTTGTAGAGCGCCGCGCCGTGCGGATCGGTGAGCGCAATGGTGATGTTCTCGTCGAAGGCCTTGAGGCCGAGGCCGGTACCCGCGATCGTGCCGCCGGTGCCCGCAGCGCAAGTGAAGCCGTCGATCCGGCCGTCCAGCTGCTGCCAGATTTCCGGCGCGGTGCTTTCGATATGGGCCTTGCGGTTGGCGATATTGTCGAACTGGTTGGCCCAGATCGCGCCCGGCGTCTCTTCGGCAAGGCGGCGCGAGGTGTGGACAAAGTGGCCGGGGTTGGAGAACGGCGCGGCCGGCACCAGGACCAGCTCGGCGCCCAGCGCGCGCAGCGTGTCCATCTTCTCGCGCGACTGCGTTTCCGGCATGACGATGATCGTCTTGTAGCCCAGCGCATTGGCCACCAGCGCGATGCCGATGCCGGTGTTGCCCGCCGTGCCTTCCACGATCGTGCCGCCGGGCTGGAGCAGGCCCTTCGCTTCGGCATCGCGCACGATCCACAAGGCCGCGCGATCCTTCACCGAGGCGCCGGGATTGGCGAATTCGCACTTGCCCCAGATCTCGCATCCGGCCGCTTCGCTCGGTCCCTTGAGCAGGACGAGCGGGGTGTTGCCGATGAGGTCGAGAGTGGAGCGCTGGGGGATCGGTGCAGTCATGGCGGCACAGGTAGGAAGTCAGACCGAAAGGCGCAAATGATTTGCGGAGTTTTTTGAGCAGGCCATTCGCCTTGCTCCCCGTCTTATGCCCGTCTCGTGGTCCGGCAAGCGCCCCGGCCCGCGGCGCCTGCCCGCTTTCCGCCTCGCCCCCCTCAAGAATTCATCCCGGAGGGGAGGTCCGATGGGACGCAGGCCGGTGCCCGCGCAAAACGGCCCGGAGGCCGTCTTGCCGGAGCGTCAGGTCATCGCAGAATCAGTCTTCCTGCGCGATCGTGACCTTGCAGCCTTCGAGCACCGAAGTGATCGGCACCTGGCAGGACAGGCGCGAGTATTCGTTGCGATGGTCCGAGCTGTCGAGCAGGTCGTTCTCGTCTTCGCTCATGGCCGGCAGCTTGTCGGCGAAGGCGGGATCGATGTGGACGTGGCAGGTCGCGCAGGAGCAGCAGCCGCCGCAGAGGGCCAGAAGCTCGTCGAAACCGCTGTCGCGGATCGTTTCCATGAGGGTGCGGCCTTCAAGGGCCTCAACGGTGGATTCTTCGCCCGATTGATTGATGACGATGATCTGCGGCATTCTCGTCGATCCTCTTTGATACTGCATGTATCATAACATGCTGGTTTCGGCCTTTGGGGCCGGCTGCTAATGGCTGCAATCCCCTTTTGCAAGGTAATCGAACTATGGGCTTGAGCGCTGGCGCACTGAAACTGGGACTCGACGCGATTGCGGGGCGAGAGCCCGCCATCGCCCGAGCGCTGGATGCGGCCGGCTACCCCGAACCGCGCATCCGCCCTACCGGATACGCCACGCTCCTGCGCACGATCGTGGGCCAGCAAGTGTCGGTGGCGGCGGCCTCTTCGGTGTGGCAGCGGCTCGAGGACCTGCTGGGCGAAGGGATCGCGCCCGAAACTTTGCTGGCCGCCGAATTCGAAGCCCTGCGCGGCTGCGGGCTTTCGCGTCAGAAGCAGGGTTATGCGCGCAGCCTTTGCGAACTGGTGATCGCCGGCACGCTCGACTTCGACGACTTGCCCGCGGACGACGAGGAGGCAATCGCCCAGCTTGTGCGCATCAAGGGCATCGGCCGCTGGTCCGCGGAAATCTATCTGCTTTTCGCGGAAGGCCGCCCGGACATCTGGCCGGCCGGCGACCTTGCGGTGCAGGCCGGCATGCACAAGATCCTCGGCCTGGAAGCGCGCCCGAGCGAGAAGGAAGCGCGGGAACTGGCCGAAGCCTGGCGCCCCCATCGCGGCGCCGCGGCGATCTTCACCTGGCACTGCTACAACAACCCGGCCCTTTAAGCGGCGCCCTAAACGGAGAGGGGCGCCTTCCGTAGCCCCGCTTCGCCGAGAAAACGGTTCTCCATCCACCGGCGCAGGCGCGGGGACTGCCGCTCGGTCAGGATCGATATTCCCGCGCTGGCCAGCACGATCAGCGCGATCAGGGCTGCGAACATCGGAAAACTGCGCCCGGCCTCGATCTCCCAGGACCGCAGAAGCTGGATCAGCGGCCAGTGGAACAGGTAGAGCGTGAAGGAAAAGCTGGCGAGCGTCCGGGCGGCTCCGTCCAGACGCAGGATCGGCGCCGAAAGCAGGTTCACCAGCGGACGCGCGGCCACCAGCGCCAGGGTCATGGCCAAGCCCATCAGCAGGTCCGACAACGCCCATTGCGACCATTCGGCATCGCCCGGCCACCACGCCTTGAGCAGGGGATTGAGCACCGTGTGATCGATCCGGAACAGGAACAGCGCCATCGCGCAGGCCGCCACGATCGCGACCGGCGCAGCCGCAAGGGGCAAGCGCCGGGCGGCCCGAACATGGGTCAGCGCCGCCCCCATCAGCCAGACCGGCATCAGCAGGAGAATGGCCCCGCCCGCCGCCGCGCAGCCCAGCGCCACCGCAAGAATGCGCGGCCAGCCCCGCAGGAACACGGCCAATGCGAAGATCGCATAGTACCAGACCTCGTAGCAGAGCGACCAATAGGGCGGGTTCCAGACCGGTCCGGCCACCCCCGGCCAGGCGCTGAGGAAAGCCAGCGGCGCCAGCAGTTGCTTCGTCACTTCCAGCGCTTCCGCGGGGGAATTGTCCATTCGCACCGGCATCGGCCCCGCCAGCACATAGGCCGCCAGCGTGCCGAACAGCAGCGAGGGCACCGCGACCGGCAGGATGCGCGACAGGCGCGCCACGGCATAGCGCGGCAGGCTGGACCGGCCGCTCAGCACGGACGTGCTGATCACGAGGCCCGAAAGCACGAAGAACACGATCACGCAGTAATGCTGCATGCGCACGCCGAAGGGAAACCAGCCGTGATAAAGCCCGAGCTGCACCGCATGACCGATGGCCACGAGCAGCGCCGCGCCAAAGCGCACGAAGTCCAGCACGACCGAGAGCGGCCGCGTCAGGAAAGGTTCCTCGGCAGGCGGGCTCACGGGAGCCGAATCAGTCGCGCGGGGCGGCCGCGTCGATGAAGCGGGCCAGTTCCAGGTCGCGGCGGCTCAGGCCATCGGCATCGTGGGTGGTCAGCGTGATCTCCACGCGGTTGTAGACGTTGAACCATTCAGGATGATGGTCGGCCTTGTCGGCCTGGATGGCCACGCGGGTCATGAAGCCGAAAGCCTCGTTGAAATCCGCGAATTTCAGCTTGCGCACGATGGCGAGGCCGTCCTCGCGCAAGTCCCAGCCGGGCAGTGCGGCCAGCGCTTCATCGCGTTCGGCGTCGGTAAGGCGGGCAATCGGCATGGGCGACTCCGTAAAGATGCAGCCAGCTTGGCACTGGGGGGGCTTTCCACTATCGCGTCACCCCATGCAAGGGGCCTCCATCGCCATCGACGACCTCGCCTGCCGGCGCGGCGACAGGCTGCTGTTTCGCGGCGTCTCGCTGCGGCTCGATGCCGGCGAGGCACTGCAGGTGACCGGGCGCAACGGCATCGGCAAGTCCAGCCTGCTGCGTATCCTGGCCGGCCTGGCCCCGGCCTTTTCCGGCGCCGTGACGACCGCAGGCAGCATCGGCCTGGTGGACGAACGCCCGGCGCTCGATCCGGGCTGGACGCTCGGCTCCGCCCTGGCGTTCTGGCAGCAGATGGACGGGAATGGCGAAGATCGGCACATGGCCCGCCTGGGTCTCTCGGGCCTGCTCGACGTGCCGGTGCGCTACTTGTCCACGGGGCAGAAGAAGCGCGCCGCCCTTGCCCGCCTGCTCGGCCAGGACGCGCGGATCTGGCTGCTCGACGAGCCGCTGAACGGGCTCGACAGCCATGCCGTCGCCCTGGTCGAGGCACTGGCGGCGGAGCATTGCAGCAAGGGCGGCATTGCGGTGATCGCTTCTCACCAGCCTTTCGCGCTGCCGGGCATGGCCACCCTCGCCCTTGCGGAGCACGCGGCATGAGCGTCAGGATCCGGCCCCTCCTCAAGCGAGACCTCACGCGCCTGCTGCTGGGCGGACGCGGCAGCGGGGCGCTGCTGCCGATCCTGTTCTTCCTCTCGGTGGCGATGCTCTATCCCTTCTCCGTCGGCCCCGATGCGCCGCTGCTGGCGCGGACCGGCGGCGGCGTGATCTGGGTCGCCGCCTTGCTGGCCGCGATCCTGCCGCTCGACCGCCTGGTGGAGCCCGACATCGAGATGGGCCTGTTCGATCAGTGGGCGCTGCGCGGCATCTCCGAGGAACTGGTGATCGCGGTGCGGGTGCTCGCCCATTGGCTGAGCTTCGGCCCCCCGCTCATGCTGGCCGCCCTGCCCGCCGCCGCCCTGCTCGGGCTGGACGGGCAGAGGCTCATGCTGGTCGAGATCGGGCTGCTGGCGGGTACGCCGGGCCTCGCCGCGCTGGGGGTGACGGTTGCCGCGCTCACGGCCGGCCTGCGCGGCGGCGCGGCGCTGGGGGGGCTGCTGATGATCCCCATGGCCGTGCCGGTGCTGATCTTCGGCGCGGGCAGCCTCGGCAGCGGCGGCACGGGCGGACTGGCCCTGACCGCGGCGGCAAGCCTGGTCCTGCTGGCCATCGCCCCTTTCGCCAGCGGCGCGGCGATCCGCGCGGCCCGCGGCTGACGATCTCGCGCGGCGCGCCGCCGGCGAGCGCTCGTTTCATCGCCACGGCGGTTGGCGCAGTTACCGCTGCCCAAGCATAGTGCGCTTCCAGATCCGGCCAGAACCGGACAGCGGGAGAATGCCATGGAAAGCCATCGGACGCTGATCGACAGGGCCAGGCGCGAAGCCGGGCTCGACGACTTCGGCGCAGACGGCTTTCGCGAGGGCCTGGAAATCCTGGTCGATTCCCTCGATCGCGAGGCCGGGCTCAATGCGCTGGGCGAAAGCGCCCTTGCGGAACGCATTGTCCTGCATCTCAAGCAGAGACTGGAAATCGAAGACTGGTATCGCCGCCATCCCGAGATCGCGGACGAGGAGATCCGCGCGCCGCTGTTCGGCGTCAGCCTGCCGCGCACCGGTTCCTCGGCGCTGTCGTTCCTGCTCGCGAGCGACCCGGCGATCCGCTACCTCAGGGTCTGGGAAAGCAGCCGCCCCTGTCCGCCGCCTGGCACTGTCGAAGGACCCGATCCCCGCCGGGGCGTCTCCGCCAGCAGCGCCGACGAGACGTTGAAAGGCGGCCGCCGCACGCCAAGCGGGATCGACGGCGCGATGGAGTGCCAGGACATCATGGCGCTCGATTTCAAGAGCCAGATATTCCAGGCTTTCGCCCAGGTTCCCCGCTATTCGGACTGGCTTCTCCAAGCCGACCTGACCGAGACTTACGCCTATCACAAGCGTGTGCTGAAGCTGCTGCAATGGCGGCAACCGGCGCGGCCCTGGCGGCTCAAGGCGCCCACGCACATGCTCTATCTCGATGCGCTGACGGCGGCGTTTCCCGATGCCCGCTTCGTCATGACTCACCGCGATCCCAGCGACGTGATCCTGTCCGTGGCCACGGTCTATGCCGACATCATCGGCAAGTTCACCGACCGGACCGATCATGCCTATCTCGGCGATCTCAACCTTCGGACCTGGTCCGAGGCGATGCGGCGGGCGATCGCCTTTCGCGATGGCGGCGGGGACCACCGTTTTCACGACATCCACTTCCGCGCCATGCTGCGCGACCCGCTGGGGCAAGTGCGCGAACTCTATGCCTGGCTGGGAGAGCCGGTCTCCCCGGAGTTCGCACGGGCAATGGCGGCATGGTGGGCATCGAACGAGAGCGAGCCCCGCATGGCCAAGCCCGATCCGGCGCGCTTCGGGCTCGATCCCGCAGCGGTGCGCGGCCATTTCGGCGACTATCTGGCGCACATGGAGCGGTGGGCGCCGTTCAGCGAAGCCGCTTGAACAACTTTCGGAAGAACCACAGGTGATGACAGATGGGTGAAGTAACCAGCGGCCCCGTAGACTTCGATGCCGCCGCGCGAGAGGCGCAGACGATTGCGGGAGGGCCGCGCTATGCGCCGCTGCGGCTCGACGAAGTGAGCCCGGAGGGACAGGAGCAGGTCGACGCGATCCGCGCGGCCTTCCACATACCCGACAGTCGCCCCTTCCCCGACGTCAGCCTGATCACCTTGCGCCATCCGGGCATGTTCAAGGGGCAGATGGTGCTGGGCATCGAATTGGCCGCCAGAGGCGCGATACCCGGCCGTGAGCGGGAACTGATGATCCTGCGCCTGGCCCTGCTCGCCGGCGCGCCGTTCGAATGGTGCGAACATGTGGATATCGGCAAGGCCTTCGGCATCACCGCCGAGGACCTCGAACGCGTGATCGCAGGCTCTGCCGCGCCCGGCTGGACCGAACACGAATCGGCCATGCTGCGCGCGGTCGAGGAACTGCTGGCCGATTACTGCCTGGGCGAGGAGACCTGGGACACGCTGGCCCGGACCTGGGACGAAAAGCAGATGCTGGAACTGCCCATGCTCGTCGGCGCCTATCTGATGACGGCGATGCAGCAGAATTCCCTGAAAATTCAGCCCAAGGGCGGTTTCGATTACCGCTGATCCCGGTTCGCGGGATTCGGCACGCCGATAGTCCGCGAATCGGCAGAACGAATCACTGCGAATCACCGAGTGTTTCGAAAGGCCGTCGCTCCCCGAGCGGCGGCCTTTTCTCGTGGAAAATATCGCCGGGTTTTTCGCACGGTTCACCGGCGGCGGATCCGGGGGCGCCTGTGGACAAGCGCGGCAGAACTCCGGGATAACGGCGGGATAAGTTGGGGATTTTCCTGGAAAAAACGGGCCGGGGCGGTTTCTCGCGTGGTGCGTGAAATCGCCCCGGCCCAGTCGACAGGAAGGGCAGACGGGCGCCCCATGACAAGCGCCGGCCCGAGGTCCTTGGTGCAGGCTTGACGGGCAAGACAAGCTGCGTAGACATAGCTAATGATAATCATTCTCAAATACAAGCCCGTGGAGAACCAGGCATGTATCAGTACGTCGATCGCCCGCTGAATTCGCTCGACGAGGGGTGCCGTTTCCTCGTCTGGTCCATGCGCGCCTGGGTCACGACGCTGGCCCGCCGGCAATGCCCTGCGCAGGCACTGGCCCCCGCTTTCGCCAAGTGGCGGATGATCGGCGGGCTCCAGCCGTTCCACCGGGCCATGCTGCTGTTCAACCGCGATGCACTGGAGACTTTCGCCTTCTGCCCGATGGCCTGCAGCCATGTTTCCGAGCACGAGGCGGTGATTCTCGAACTCATCACCTCGCTGCGCGACCGCGGCCCCCAGCAGACGCGCGCCACGCTGGAACTGGTGGTTTCGGAAGACAGCGTGGGCGACGTGCTGGAAACGCTCTCGAAGCTCGGCGCGGCCATGGCCATTGCCGGCATTTTCCCCGGCGAACCGGTCGAAGCGAAGAACCAGCGGCATTGAACGGCGGCGCGGAGGGAGGCGCACTTCCCTCCGACGCTCCTCATTGAGCGGGAGCGGTGAGGACCGGCGGACTTATCCCCCGATCAATTCGCGCCCGATCAGCATGCGCCTGATCTCGTTCGTACCGGCGCCGATGTCGAGCAGCTTGGCGTCACGCAGATAGCGCTCGACCGGCCAGTCCTTGGTGTAGCCGGCCCCTCCCAGTGCCTGCACCGCCTCTCCCGAGACGCGGAAGGCGTTCTCGCTGGCGAGCAGGATCGCGCCGGCCGCGTCGAACCGGGTGGTCTGCCCCGCGTCGCAGGCCCGCGCGACGGCGTAGACATAGGCCCGCGCCGACTGCAGCGCGACGTACATGTCCGCCACTTTGGCCTGCATGAGCTGGAACGTGCCGATGGCGGTGCCGAACTGGCGGCGTTCGCGTACATAGGGGATCACGGTATCCAGGCAGGCCTGCATGATGCCGATCTGCAGACCCGCCAGCACCACCCGCTCGTAGTCGAGCCCGCTCATCAGCACTTTCACGCCGCCGTTCAGCGGGCCCATGACGTTCTCTTCGGGCACGAAGCAGTCGTCGAACACCAGTTCGCACGTCGGCGATCCGCGCATGCCCATCTTGTCGATCTTCTGGCCGATGGAGAATCCGGCCATGCCTTTCTCGATCAGGAAGGCGGTGATCCCCCTGGAGCCTGCCTCCGCATCGGTGCGGGCGTAGACGACCAGCACTTCCGCGTAAGTGCCGTTGGTGATCCAGAACTTGGTGCCGTTCAGGCGGAAGCCGCCCGGCACGGCGTCGGCCCGCAGCTTCATTCCGACCACGTCGGACCCTGCCCCCGCTTCGGACATGGCCAGGCTGCCCACATGCTCGCCGGAAATCAGGCCGGGCAGGTACTTGGCCTTCTGGGCCTCGTTCCCCCAGCGCCGGATCTGGTTCACGCAGAGGTTCGAGTGCGCGCCGTAGGACAGCCCGACCGAAGCCGAGGCCCGGCTGACTTCCTCCACCGCGATCACATGTTCGAGATAGCCCAGCCCGGTGCCGCCCCATTGCTCTTCCACGGTGATGCCGTGCAGGCCAAGCTCACCCATGGCGGGCCAGAGTTCGCGCGGAAACCAGTCCTCCGCATCGACCCTGGCCGCGAGCGGCGCGATCTGTTCGTCGGCGAAACGGGCCACGCTCTCGCGGATCATCTCCGCAGATTCGCCCAGCGCGAAGTCGAAATCCGGGGTTGCCTTCATGCCCTAGTCCCAATCTTTTCGAGCGCCGCTCTCCGGCGCCTTTCGTTAACCCGCAAGTTAGCGACCGGGCTCCCTGCAAACAAATTGAAACTTCCCGCCCGGTTCGATAAATTTTCCCAATGATAAAGCGCGCGCATATCCGCCATTTCCTGGCCGTTGCCGATTCCGGCAGCTTCAAGCAGGCCTCGGCGCGGCTCCACGTCACCCAGCCGACGGTCTCGACCAGCATTGCGGAACTGGAACGCCTGGTGGGATCGCCGCTGTTCGTGCGCGACCGGCGCCATGTCCGCCTGACCGAGCCGGGGGGCGCCTTCCTGCCGATCGCCCGCGACCTCGAAGCCGGCTTCCGCCGCGCGGACCAGTTCGGCCGGCCCATGCAGGAACAGTGGCCGGACCTGAAGCTGGGGGTGATCCCGAGCGTGTCCGGCCCCCTGCTGGAACGGCTCGCCCGCGAACTGGCCGGGGACTTCGGGATCGAACTGGTGGAGGGGGACGACCGCGATTTGCGTGGGCAACTCGGCAGCGGCAAGATCCAGCTGGCGCTGACGTTGCTGGGGGAAGACGAACAAGGCCCCTGCGCCCGCACATTGCTGGAGGAGCCCTACGTCCTGGTCATGCCGGAGACGCACCGCTTCGCCGGGGCGCCGCTCGTGGCGCCGCAGGACATCGCCGGGGACATCATGATCGCCAGGCGGTCCTGCGAGGTGCTTCAGGAAACCAGCCGCTTCTTCACCGATGCCGGGGTGCGCCCGCGCTTCGCCTTGCGCAGCGAGAACGAGGACCGCTGCATGCGCATGGTTGCGGCCGGCCTTGGCGTGACGGTGGCGCCCCTGTCGCTGGCTCCTGCGGGAACAGCGACGGCGGAGATCGCAGGCTATGGCCTGAGCCGCAGACTGGGTCTGGTACGCGGCGCGGAATTCCCGGGGGAGGCGGAGGAACGACTGGCGGCGACGCTGGAGATCGTCTCCGCCAGCCTTCCCTCCCTGGCCCGTCAATCCGGTGCGTCGCCCTCATAGCGCCCGCCGGCTGTCTCCATGCCGACCGGGTCTTGCCGTGTCGGCCGTGAATATCCTGTCTTGCCCTGAGCCCTGACTTGCGCGCCCTGTGCCTGCACCAGCCGCCCGGTAACGGGCCTGCCTGTACGAGACAGCACCGAGCGGGGGCGCTCCCGAACCGGGTGTCCCTTTTTACCCCCAAATGCGGAGAAGCGCCCCCTACCGTCATGCGGTTCGCGCACTGGCAGCGGCCTCGTTGGGAGAGCAGCCGCCGCCAGCGCGTTCGCACGTTTCGGTGTTGCCCATTAGGTAAAGAGCTGACACGATGCGATCAAACGCAATGAATTTGACGCAGCGTTGCAAAAATTAGAGCAGGTCCAGACAGTCCCGATGCCGGCATTTTCCCGTTTCCTGCGCTATTTCATGGCAGTCGGCCGCCTCGGCTCGATCCGCAAGGCCGCCGACGAGCTGAACGTGTCCGCCTCCGCCATCGACCGGCAGATCCTGAACGTGGAAGCCGAACTGGGCCTCCCGCTGTTCGAGCGCCTGCCCACCGGCCTGCGGCTCACCGCGGCCGGGGAGATGATGATGGCCTCCGGTGCCCACTGGCAGCAGGGCATGGCCAGCCTGCGCGGACGGATAGAGGACTTGCGCGGGCTGAAGCGCGGCCACGTCGACATCGCGGTGATCGACGCCCTGGCGACGGGCCATGTCCCTGCGACGCTCCACGCCATCCAGCAGCGCTATCCGGGCATCACCCTGGGCATCAAGGTGCTGGGCAACGACGCGGTCCGGCGGGCGGTGATCGACGGATCGGTGGATTGCGGCATCCTGTTCGAGCCGCAGTCCTACCGTGACCTTTCGGTCCGCGCCTTCACCGAAGTGGTGCTGGGCTTCGTCACGCCGCCCGGCCATCCTTTCGCCGCCCTGCCCGAGGCGCGCTTCTCGATCTGCGCGGATGAGCCGATGATCATCCCGGCCGAGCCGCTGGCGGTCTATCAGCAGATCGCCGTGCTGGAAGGTGCGACCGGGATCGCCCTGACGCGCAAGGCGAGTTCGGACAATATCCAGATGATCACCGCGCTGGTCACGCAGGGTGCCGGGGTGGGCGTGCTCACTTCGCTGGATGTCCGCACCGACGTGCAGCGGGGCAGCCTGGCCTTCACCCGCATTTCCGATTCGCTGCTGCGGCCGATGACCCTGGCGCTCTGCACGGCCTCGGCCCGCACGCCGTCTTATGCCGCGAACCTGGTGATCGGCGAATTCGAGCACGGATTTGCCGCGCTTGGCCATGCTGCTTCAACGGCTTAGGCCCCGCCCGGCCTCTGCGGGAAGCCCAGGCGGCATCGCGCGATTGCGGATTTCGCAAGAACGCGGTAACCGGAGCAGCTTCCTCCCCACATTCGCGTTCAGGATTTGCCCCGCATGAGTGAAGCTTCCGAGCCGCAGCTCCATTATCTCGAGTATTACGAAGACTTCCTTGCCAAGGTTCGCCAGCTTTCACGGCAGGTGCAGCAGGGCGAGTGGAAGCCCGAATTCGTCATCGGCCTCGGCCGCGGCGGATTGGTTCCGGCCGTCTATATCTCGCACCAGCTGTCGCTGCCGATGCTGTCGATCGACCATTCGTCCAAGATTCCCGGCTTTGCCGACGAACTGCTGGCGAAAGTCGCGGCGATGAGCGCCGATGGCACGCGCATGCTGTTCGTGGACGACATCAACGACACCGGCGGCACCATCGAATATATCCGCAGCCAGCTGACCGAAGGCGGCTGCGACCACGGCAACTTGCGCTTCGCGGTGGTGATCAACAACAAGAGTTCCAAGGTCGGCGTCGACCTCTGGGCCGAAGTGATCGACCGTACCGACGACAAGCGCTGGTTCGTGTTCCCCTGGGAATCGGTGGGCACACGCGAAAGCATCGTCGAGGAAGCGCTTTCGGTGCCCGAACGTCTGGCCTGAAGCCGGGGGTCATGCCCCGGGGCTTCCTCCTGGCTTCATGACCTCCAGCAATCCGGCGTCGTCCATCTCCGCCAGGTCCAGCATGGCGCGGTAGGGATCGCCCTCCAGCCCGAGCACTTGCGCAAAGGCCGGCTCGGTCTTCGCGCCTGCCCTCCGCGCCGCCAGGACCGCGTCCCGGAACGCCGTGCCGCCAAGGCCGAGCAGCCGCTGCTCCACCGTGAAGTGGCGCCAGCCGTGCTGCCCGGCGACCGGCCGCGCCTGGCCGAATATCTCGAATGCCAGCCCTTCCACCGAGAACGTGGCCACCACCGGGCGGTCCGCCTTGCGCCACTGCCACATGGCGAAATGTTCGAAACGTCCGCACTCCGCCCACAGGGCCGCGGCGAACAGGTCGGGATCGGGGGCATGGCAGAGCACGTCGATGTCGCTGCCGGGAACCGCCAGGCCAAGCGGGAACGTCCCGGCGACATGCGGATCGAACCGGGCGAGCCCCGGGAGAATACCGCTCGCCGCCAGGGCCGCCTGCCAGTCCGGCCCCCTCAGCGATGCGCCTCCAGATAGGCTTCCAGCCGGTCGAGATTGGCCGCGACGGCCTCCGCCGGCAGGAACGAGCCGGTGAAGCTGTTGCGCGCCAGGGTCCCCAGCGCTGCCTTGCCCAGCCCGCGGGCCGCCGCGACGGCGCGGTAATTGTCAGCCACGTAGCCGCCGAAGTAAGCCGGATCGTCGGAATTGATCGTGGCCTTGAGGCCGTGAGCGAGCATCGCGTCGATGGGGTGATCGGCCAGGTCGTCCACCACGCAGAGCTTGTGGTTGGAGAGCGGGCAGACGGTCAGCGTCATTTCCTCACGAACCAGGCGCGCGATCAGCGCGGGGTCTTCCAGCGCGCGGTTGCCGTGATCGATGCGGTGGACGCCCAGCAGGTCGAGCGCCTGATGGACATATGCGGGCGGGCCTTCCTCGCCGGCATGGGCGGTGATCCTGAGGCCCTTTTCGCGCGCGGCGGCGAAGACCCGCGCGAATTTCTCGGGCGGGTGGCCGACTTCGGAAGAATCCAGCCCCACGGCCTCGATCCGGTCGAGCCAGGGTTCCGCCTCGGCCAGAGTGGCGAAGGCGGCCTCCTCGGAGAGATGGCGCAGGAACGAGAGGATCAGGCTGCTGGTCATGCCATGCTCGGCATGGGCGGCCTCCATGGCGGAGAGCAGGCCCTCGATCACTTCGGCGAAAGGCACGCCGCGGTCGGTGTGGGTCTGGGGATCGAACATCAGTTCGGCGTGGACCACCCCGTCCGCCGCCGCACGGGCGAAGTAGGCGGCGGCGAGGTCGTGAAAGTCCTGCCGCGTCAGCAGTACGTTGGCACCCGCGTAGTAGATGTCGAGGAAGTCCTGCAGGTTCGAGAAGTCGTAGGCGGCACGCACTTCTTCCACCGTGGCGAAGGGGATCGACACGCCGTTGCGCTCGGCCAAGGCGAACATGAGTTCGGGCTCCAGGCTGCCTTCGATGTGGAGGTGAAGCTCGGCCTTGGGCAGGCCGGCGATGAAGCTGTCGAGATCGGTCATGTCTTGTCCCTGTTCCAGGCGCAGCGGCCCAGCAGATAAGTGCGCGCCACGGCGCGGTCGTCGCCCAGCACCTGCAACGCGAAGAGCCGCTCTGCAAGTCCGGCGTCGCGGGTGCGGCGCGCGAGCAGCGGCGTCGCGCAGGGGTCCAGCACCACGAAATCGGCTTCCTGTCCCACGTCCAGCCGTCCCACGCGGTCGCCGATGTGGAGCAGCGCCGCGCTTCCCCCGGTCGCCAGCCAGAGGGCGCGGAACGGGTCGAGCGCCGTGCCTTTCATTTGTGCCGCCTGATAGGCGATGCCCTGGGTGTGGAGCAGCGAGAACGTCGTGCCCGCCCCCACGTCCGTGCCGAGGCCCAGACGCAGGCCGTGCCGGTCTGCCTGCCCGAAATCGAAGCAGCCGGAACCGAGGAACAGGTTCGAACTGGGGCAGACCGCGATCCCCGCCCCACTTTCGTGGAGCCGGTGGCAGGCCCTCTCCGACAAGTGGACCCCATGCGCGAAGACCGCGCGGTCCGAGACGAGGCCGAAGCGGTCGTAGGCGTCGAGGTAGTCCGCCGCTTCGGGAAAGCGCGCCGCCACTTCCGCGCATTCGCGCAAGTTCTCGGCCAGGTGGGTGTGAAGCAGCACCTCGGGATGCTGGGCCAGGAGCGCACCGGCATCGGCAAGCTGCGTGTCGGAGCAGGCCAGCGCGAAGCGCGGCGTGACGGCGTAGCCCAGCCGCCCCCGGCCGCGCCAGCGGCGGATCAGCGCCTCGGTTCCGGCCCGGCCCGACGCGGGCGTGTCGCGCAGCCCTTCGGGGCCGAGGTCCATCAGCACTTTTCCGGAGACGATCCGCATGTCCCGCGCCAGCGCCGCCTCGAACAGGGCATCGACCGACTGTTCGTGGACCGTGGGATAGACCAGCGCGCTGGTCGTGCCGTTCCTCAGCAGTTCGTCGAGGAAGAAGGCCGCCACGACATCGGCGTGAGCCTTGTCGGCAAAGGCCTTTTCGGCCGGGAAGATGTGGCGTTCCAGCCAGTCGAGCAATTGGTCGCCATGCGCGGCGATGCGGTCGGTCTGGGGGTAGTGGACATGCGCGTCGACGAACCCCGGCACGACGAGGCCGGGCAGCGTCTCCACCGGCACTTGCCCGTAGCGTCCGGCCAGTTCGGCATAGGCCCCGCGCGCGGCGACCACCCCGTCCTCGACCACCAGCAGCCCGTCGGGCTCGTGACGGATCGCGGCGGGATCGTCCTGGGGGTCATGGGAAACGGAGAGGATTTCGGCGCGAAAGGCTTGGATCATCCGCCTTGTCCTAGCGGGCGAACGGCACGAAGGCGAGCGCCGACGCGCCGCTTCCCGCGCGGCGCCCCGTTCACCCGCCCGCCAGCCAGGCGAAGCGGGCGACGAAAAGCAGCGCCAGAACCAGCAGGAACCAGTCCTTCCGCTGGATTGTGCCGCGCACCAGCTTGAGCAAGGCATGGGCGGTGATGCCGAACGCCAGGCCGTTGGCGATGGAGAAAGTGAACGGGATCATCGCCACGGTCAGGAAGGCCGGGATCGCCGCCAGCGGGTCTTCCCATTCCACTTCGGTCAGCGGCAGCAACATGAGCCCGCCAACGATGATCAGCGCCGGTGCAGTCGCCGCCAGCGGAATGACCTGGGCATAAGGCGCCACGAACAGGGTGGCGAGGAACAGCAGGCCGGTCACCACCGCGGTCAGGCCGGTGCGCCCGCCCGCCTGCACGCCTGCCGCGCTTTCGACATAGCTGGTCACCGTGCTTGTCCCGGCCATCGAACCGACGATGGTGGCCGCGGCGTCGGTCACGAGAATACGGTTGAGCCGCGGGATCCGCCCCTGCCCGTCCATCAGCCCGGCCCGCTTGGTCACGGCCACGAGGGTGCCGATATTGTCGAACAGGTCGACGAAGAGAAAGACGAAGAGGATTTCGAACAGGCCCAGCCCATGGCTGCCCGAAAGCCCGAAGACGCCGGCGAGGTCCAGCTTGAAGGCCGTGCCGGTCAGGGCGTCCAGCGAATAGGGCTCGGGATGGACTGAAACCATGCCGCAGAGCCAGCCGAGCGCGGTCGTGGCGAGAATGCCGATCAGCATGGCGCCGCGCACGTTCCACACGGACAGCGCGCCGATCAGCACCAGTCCGAACAGGGCCAGCATGGCGCCGGGCTCCCTCAGGTTTCCGAGCGCGACGAAAGTCGCCGGATCGGCAACCACGATGCCGGCGCTTTTCAGCCCCACGAAGCCGATGAACAGGCCGATCCCCCCGGCCACCGCCGCGAAGAGATAGTGCGGGATCGCGGCGATGATGAGCTGCCGCACGCCCGTGACGGTCAGTGCCAGGAAGGCCACGCCCGACAGGAACACGCAGCCCAGCGCCACAGGCCAGGGCACGCCCATCTGCTGCACCACGGTGAAGCTGAAATAGGCATTGAGCCCCATGCCGGGCGCCAGCGCCAGCGGCGTATTGGCCACCAGCCCCATGAGGATGGACGCAAAAGCCGCCGCAAAACAGGTCGCTGCCGCCACCGAGGCCACCGGCATGCCCGCCGCGCCCAGGATCGCAGGGTTCACCAGCACGATATAGGCCATCGTCAGGAAGGTCGTCATGCCCGCCAGGACTTCGGTGCGGGCGGTGGTTCCCCGTTCCTTCAGCGCAAACCAGCGTTCCAGCGCGCCATCCGGCGGAGTGCCCGGTTCGAATTGCGTTTCGGTGCGCGTCACGTTCTCGTCCCCAACAGTTCGCGCGGCCGCGCGCGGCTGCGACGGCATTCGGCCGGTGGAGTCCTATCGGCAATTGCCGGAGGCGGCGCAACGGGCTTCGACGGTCATGCCCATCCGCTGGCCGACTATTCCCGGCCGGGACCGCCGGGATGGAGGATCAGCGCTCGTTCACCCATTCGCGCCGCAGGGCGGGTCCGGCCAGGCTCATCAGCAGGGCCGCGAGCACGTAGAGGCCCAGGCCCAGGAGCATGGAATAGCGCAGCGATTCCGCGCCATAGACCGGCGCCAGCGCCTTGGACAGCGCGCCGAGTGCGTAGATTCCGCCGCCCAGGCCGATGAGGTTGTTGATCAGCAGGAACAGGGCCGAAGCGGTCGCGCGGGCGGGCGGCTCGACGAGGTGCTGGACCGCGCTCGTCACCGGGCCGAGCCAGACATAGGCCAGCGCCTGCGGCAGCAGGAACAGCACGAAGGCGAGCGGCACGCTGGAGGTCCAGATCCCGCCCGCGAACAGCGGCACGGCCACGACATAGGCCATCGCCGGAACCCGCCCGTACCAGGCGCGGTCGGCGCGGCCGAGCCGGTCCGCAAGGAGGCCGCCGGCAAGCACCCCCACGGTCCCGCCGATCAGCAGGACCGCGCCGATGAACCAGGAGGTTTGGACGAGGTCCAGCCCGAAACTGCGCTGGAGCAGGCTGGGCAGCCAGAAGGCCAGGCCATAGCCCAGCATCGAGCTGGAAGCCGCGCCGAAGCTCAGCAGCCAGAAGGCACGCTTGCGGGCAAGCAGCGCGGCCACTTCCCCGAAGCGCACGGACGGTGCCATGCCCGGCGCGGGGCGGGGCTGGTCCCGAACCACGAACTTGAACAGCGGCGCGATCAGCAGGCCGGCAAGGCCCACCGCCACGAAAGCCGCGCGCCAGTCCACCCGCGCCGCGACATAGCCTCCGGCCAGCACGCCGGCCGCCGAACCGAGCGGGATGCCCAGCGAATAGACCGAAAGCGCGAAAGCCCGCCGCTCGCTGGGGAAGTGATCGCCGATCACCGCATAGGACGGCGCCACGCCGCCCGCCTCTCCCACACCGACGCCGAGCCGGGCGAGGAAGATATGCCAGAAGCCGGTGGCCGCGCCGCACAGCGCGGTGAACAGGCTCCACACCACCATGGAACCGGTAATGACCCAGGACCGGCTGGTCCGGTCGGCCAGCCAGGCCAGCGGGACTCCCAGCGTCGAATAGAGCATGGCGAAGGCGAGGCCGCCCAGCATGCCCATCTGCGCATCGTCGAGGCCCAGGTCCTTCTGGATCGGCGCGGCCAGGATCGCCAGGATCTGGCGGTCCACGAAGTTGAAGATATAGACCAGCAGCAGCATCGCCAGCACCAGCCGGGGCGAGGCCGACCTGCGGGCAGTTCCGGTGGATTGCCGGTGGGAGAGGTCATCGTGCATCGTCAGTCTCTTTCCTCATCCCGGACGGGATCCGGGACCACCATCGGTGAACAGCCCGCTCTCCGGCAGGATGCCCTGTTGCCCCGTCGCGCGGAAGACCCGGGCCTGAAGACGTCAGGGCCTGCCGGATCAAGCCCGCGACGACGGGACATGCTCGCGCAGGAAGGCGGAAATTGCAGCCAGGGCCGGCAGTTCGTCCAGCATCGGCGCATGGCCCACGCGCGGTACCTCGACCGCCGCGAACGGCCCCGCATGGCGCTGCGCCATGTCCCGCACGGTCTGGGCGGAAAGGAGATCGGAGAGCGCCCCGCGCACGACCAGCACGGGCGCCCCTTCCAGCAGGTCCCACAAGGGCCAGAGATCGGCGGGAACCGTCTGCGGATCGTCACCGTCGATGCTCTTCGCGATCGCGGGATCGTAGGCGAAGGACACGGTGCCGTCCGGGTTCTCGCGGCAGGTCCGATGGGCGAAGGCCAGCCAGTCCGGGCCGCCGAAATCCGGGAACGCCACGCCGTTGACCGCGCGGCATCGCGCCGCCGCCGCCTTCCACGATGTCATCGTGCCGCCCGGCCCGACATAGCCCTGGATGCGCGCCAGCCCGGCCGGGTCCAGCACGGGGCCGATGTCGTTGAACACGAAGCCGCTGGCGAGGTCCGGCCGCAGGGCGTTCATCACCATGGCCATCAGCCCGCCCATCGACGTGCCGATCAGGCAGGCCCGCGCGATGCCGAGCCCGTCCAGCAGCGCGAGCATGTCCTGCGCGTAGACGTCGGGCCGGTACTGCGCGGGATCCGGGTCCCATTCGGAAAGCCCCCTGCCCCGCTGGTCCGGCACGATCAGCCGGTAACGCCCGGCGAGGTGCGCGGCGAGCGGCTCGAAATCCGCGCTGTTGCGGGTGAGGCCGTGCATCAGCAGCAGGTCCGGCGCGCCGACCTCGTGCGCAGGGTAGTCCCGCGCGGCCAGTTCGAGCCTCCCGCAGGCGCTGCGGTAGCGGTGGAGGCGGTATTCCATGGCGGGCCTTGTCCTTTCGCCCCATGCCGGGCCGAACGATGGCAGGATGACGGGCCTCATCTTCCCCGGACGAGGCCCGCCCGGCGTGATCAGAATTCCAGCGTCCCGGTAACGAAGACCTGGCGCGGATTGCCGTAGAATGCCGTCAGCGTACCCTCCCTGCCGAGGGTCGGGATCAACCCGCCCGCGGGATTGCGCAGGATCGCGCCCGTCACCGGGTCGGCCCCGATGAAGGTATAGCCCGAAGTCTTGTATTCCTTGTCGAGAATGTTCTTGCCGTGGACGCCCAGGCTCCAGCGGCCGCCGGGCGCGGTATAGACCAGGCTGGCGTCGAGCAGCGTATAGCCCTTCTGGTCGATATAGGGGTTCGGGATCTCGAACTGATAGGTCTTGCTGCGGTAGGACAGCGTGGTGTTGAACGATACGTCGCCTTCGCCCACCGGCGCGTTGTAGGCCAGGGTCGCGCTGCTGGTCCACTTGGGCGTGTTCTGGACCTTGCGGAACTCCGCCACATCGACCGGCCCCTGGCCCGCGATCTGGGTGATGTATTCCTTGTAGCGAGCATTGATGTAGCCCACCGAACCGGACAGGTTCACACGGTCTCCCGAAGTCGCCAGGTTCTGCGCGAGCCGGGCGTTGGCCTCGAACTCCACGCCGTCGATCTTCGCCTTGCCGGCATTGGTGATGACGCCGCAGAAGGTCGGAATGCCGTTGACCGTGCAACCCGAGGAGCCGGGGATCTGCACGTCCTTGTAGTCCATGTGGAAGGCCGCCAGCGCCAGGTAGAGGCCGCCGCCGAACAGGTTGCCCTTGTAGCCGACCTCATAGCTGTCCACCGATTCCGGCTTGAAGCTGAGGTAGTCGGCCACTTCGCTGTCTTCGCGAATGCCGTCGCCATTGGTGTCCGGCGCGTTCACGCCGACGCCGCGCGGATCGAAGCCGCCGCCCTTGAAGCCCTGCGAAAAGCTGGCGTAGAGGTTGTGGTCCGGTGTCGGCTTGAAGCTGAGCGAGGCGCGCGGGGTGAACTTCTTGAACACCGCCTTGCCCGAGAAGTCGGTGCCGGGCGCTCCGAAAGCCACGCCAAGCCCGCCAAACACCGGAGAGCCGCCGCCGAGGTAGTTCTGCCGCAGGATCTGCGCCTTGCGCTCGTCCCAGGTATAGCGGCCGCCGACCGCGAGGCTGAGCTGGTCGGTGAAGTCGAACGTGAAATCGCCGAAGATGGCCCAGGTGCTGGTGTCGACGTCGGCCTGGGTATAGGCGGTCAGCCCGTTGACGGTGGTGAACAGGCGCACGTCGAAGGCCGTGTCCGCCTTGGCCCCCAGGTAATAGGCGCCGATCATGCCCTGCAGCCAGCTGCCGTTGTCGTAGAGCAGCTGGAATTCCTGGCTGACCTGCTCGTTGTTGTAGAAGGCCGGCACGTCGACATCGATGGCGGGCAAGGCGTCGAAGTCGATCGGCGAGGCGCTCTTGTCCTTGCGCCAGGCGCTGATCGAGCGGAACGTCAGGGCATCGGTCAGTTCGGCGCTGGCGTTGATGGCCAGGCCGTAAGCCTTCACGTCCTGCCTGGGATCGACCAGCCCGCCCTGGCTGTCGAACACGTCGTCCAGCACCGGCGTACCCGAGACCATGCCCGGGATCAGGCGATGGCCGCCGCGCGAGTTGGACTTGTCACGCGAATAATCGCCGGAGATGCGGATCAGCACGGGCTGGCCCTTGCCGCCGATCTCGACCGTGCCGCGCCCGGCCCAGATGTCCTTGTTGTAGTTCTCCTCGCCCGTGGTCAGGTTCTTGCCGAAGCCGCCGCGCGAAAGGCGTGCCACCGATCCGCCGACGCGGACGAGGTCCGTGATCGGGGTGGAAACGGTCAACACGCCGTCGGCCTGGTCGTAAGTGCCGTAAGTGCCGCGCAGCTTGAGCGAGAAATGATCGGGCAGTTCGCGGGTGACGTACTTCACCGCGCCGCCGATGGTGTTGCGCCCGTAAAGGGTGCCCTGCGGGCCGCGCAGCACTTCGATGCGCTCGACGTCGTAGATGTCGAGCACGGCGGCCTGCGGGCGGTTGAGGTAGACGTCGTCGAGATAGATGCCCACGCCCTGCTCGAAGCCGGACACCGGATCCTGCTGGCCGATGCCGCGGATGAAGGCGGACAGGGTGGAGTTGGTCCCGCGCGAGACTTCCAGCGTCACGTTCGGGGTGGTCTGCGCGATGTCGGTGATGTCGAGCGCGCCGGACTTGGCCAGTTGGTCTCCGCTGAAGCTGGTCACGGCGATCGGCACGTCCACCAGGCGTTCCTCGCGGCGGCGGGCGGTGACGACGATCTCTCCGGTGCCGAGGTCCTGTGCGGCGGCTGGAGCGGCAGGCTGGCCAGCGGCCCGGTCGGGGCTGGCGTCCTGGGCAAGGGCCGGTTCGGCCAGGCCGAACGCAGCCGCCCCGATCGCGGCCGCAAGCGCCAGATAGCTCGAACCCATGCCGCCGTTACGCGCCTTGTGCATCGCTGAAACTCCCAATGAACCTTTATCTTGTCCGCCCTCCATATTGAAACATGAACCGTCTTTCAACATTGAAGATTTGCCACGGGCTCGATGAGGGTCTAACTGTGCTTTCGTGACCACAGATAGCGCCAAGCCATCGCCCTCGGCCCACCGGGACAGCGCACCCGAGCCGGCCATTTCGGCCAAGGTCCCGCGCACGGAGCGCGGGCGGCGCACCTTGCGGAAACTGCTGGACGCGGCCGCCATCGAATTCGGGGAGCGCGGCTTTCACGAAGCCTCGATCACCGGCATCACCACCCGCGCCGGCACCGCGCTGGGCAGCTTCTACACCTACTTCGATTCCAAGGACGAGATCTTCCGTGCTCTGGTAGACGATCTCTCCGGCAAGGTACGCCATGCCGCCCGAGAGGCGCTGGAAGAGCCCCTGCCCGCGCTCGACGCCGAAAAGGCCGCGCTCACCGCGTTCCTGCGCTTCGCCCGCGAGCACAAGGAAATCTACCGCATCATCGACGAGAGCGAATTCGTCGATCCAGCCAGCTTCCGCATCCACTACGAATCCACCGCCCGCCGCATCCGTGAGCGCCTGACCGAGGGCGCCCGCAAAGGCGAACTGCGCGAGGGGCTGGGCGAGGCCCATGCCTGGGCGATCATGGGCATGAACGTGTTCCTCGGGCTGCGTTATGCCGTCTGGTCGAACGACGGCACGCCGGAGGAACTGGCGGATCTTGCCAATTCGATCCTGCGCGAAGGGATCATGGCGCAGGACGGGGCGGTACAGAATGAGGCCAGTCAGGATGAAGGCGGTCAGGACGAAGACTGACGCTTCCCGCGTTATTCTGTTTGGGCGCCCTCGATGCCGACCCGGCCCCTTCGGCATCCGGCCGGTCGTTAACTTCCGTCCCTCGTCAGTCCCCTTGCGGGACAGCGCCCGCAGCGGACTGGCAATCGCGGCGGCTTTCCGCAATGTTGAAATGGTGAAAGCTGCCGAACCGACAGGACAAATCCTCCCGTGAATGCCCGCCTCCTACTCGCCTCCGGCGTGCTTGCGATTGCCGTGATCGTCGGCGTCTTCGCGCTGTCGTCCTCGAAGCCGGCCGCCCCGGTTGCACGCATCGCCGCCGTCAGCCCGGCCAGGACGCCTGCGCCTGCCGCCAAGCCCTTCGCCCAATCCTCCGCCCAACCCTCCGCGCCGCCCAAAGACGAGCCTTTCGTCATCAAGCGCATCCTGCCGATCGAGGGCGCCATCAAATATGGCGACTGGCACTGGGACGAAGCGGAAGTTCCCTCCGGTCCGATCGTCGTGACCGTGGACCTCGACGCGCGGGTGCTTTCGGTATTTCGGGGCGGCTACGAGATCGGCACGACCGCCGTCCTGCTCGGCACCGAGGACACGCCGACCCCGCTCGGCGTCTTCCCGATCACCGAGAAGGACAAGGACCACGTCTCCAACATCTACACCGGCGCGCCGATGCCCTACATGCAGCGGCTGACCAATGACGGCATCACGCTTCACGGGTCCAAGGTCGAACTGGGCTACGCCAGCCACGGCTGCGTGGGCATGCCGGTGGACTTCGCGGCCAAGCTCTTCGCCACCACGAAGGTCGGCGACAAGGTCTATATCACGCGCGGCAAGCAGGTGGGCCTGGGCGACGATCTGGCAGGAGCCTGAACGCCGTCGCCCGTTTCTCCATGACCCTTGCGCACCTTCCCGCAATGCCCGAATGACGCCGCGACCATGACCGAGACCAGCCTCTACGACCGCATCGGCGGCGCGCCGACCATCGACGCTCTTGTCGACAGCTTCTACGCCCGCATGGACGCGCTGGCCGAAGCGCGCACGATCCGCGCGATGCACCCGCAGGACCTCGCGCCGCTGGGGCAGGTGCTCAAGGACTACCTCTCCGAATGGCTCGGCGGCCCGGCGCTGTTCTCCCCGGTGCGCGGCCATCCGCGCATGCGCCAGCGCCATATGCGCGTGGCGATCGACTCCGCCGCGCGCGACGCCTGGCTGCTCTGCATGCGCGGCGCCCTGGCCGAGACCGTGGCCGACGACGCGGCCCGCGCCGCCATCGACGATGCCATGGCCCGCCTGGCCGACTGGATGCGCAACGTGCCCGATAAGGAAGGGCCCGATCAGGACCCCGCCGAAACCACGATTAGCCAGAACTAATATCCTCTCAGGCCAATCCCCTTCGCCTTTCCTGCGGCTGGGGTCCTAGAATGACGGCCTGAAATTTTGATAATGCAGGAGAGCACGTGATGAGTGGTATCGTCGTCCAGAACATCGAGCGGGCCGATCCCGCGGTGATCGACGGCCTCGCCAAGTGCGGCGTCGCAACCGTCCACGAAGCCCAGGGCCGCACCGGCCTTCTCGCCAGCTACATGACCCCGATCTACCGCGGTGCGCGCATCGCCGGCTCGGCCGTGACCATCAGCGCGCCTCCGGGCGACAACTGGATGGTCCATGTCGCCATCGAACAGCTCAAGGAAGGCGACGTGCTGCTGCTCGCGCCGACCAGCCCTTGCGAGGACGGCTACTTCGGCGATCTCCTGGCCACCAGCGCCATCGCGCGCGGCTGCCGCGGTCTCATCATCGACGCAGGCGTGCGTGACGTGCGCGACCTGACCGAGATGGAATTCCCCGTCTGGTCCAAGGCGATCTACGCCCAGGGCACCGTCAAGAACACGCTCGGCTCGGTCAACGTGCCGGTCGTCTGCGCCAATGCCGCCGTGAATCCCGGCGACGTGATCGTGGCCGACGATGACGGCGTGGTCGTGGTGCCGCGTGAAAAGGCCGCCGAAGTGCTCGCCGCCGCACAGGCCCGCGAAGCCAACGAAGGCGAAAAGCGCGAGAAGCTCGCCGCCGGCGTCCTCGGCCTCGACATGTACAAGATGCGCGAGCGCCTGGAGAAGGAAGGCCTCAAGTATGTCTGAGCGGATCACCTCGTGGCATGCGGCCCCGAGCAAGCCGCTCTACACCCCGCCCGCAGGCGCCGTTGACGCGCATTGCCACGTCTTCGGCCCGATGGCTGAGTTCCCGTTCAGCGCCAAGGCCAAGTACCTCCCCGAGGACGCCGGGCCGGACAAGCTCTTCGCTTTGCGCGATCACCTGGGCTTCGCCCGCAACGTGATCGTGCAGGCGAGCTGCCACGGCACCGACAATGCCGCGACGCTCGACGCCATCGCGAAGTCCAACGGCAAAGCGCGCGGCGTGGCCGTGGTCGATCCCGCGATCTCGGATGCGGACCTTGCGGCGCTGCATGAAGGCGGCGTTCGCGGCATCCGCTTCAACTTCCTCAAGCGCCTCGTCGACGATGCGCCGAAGGACAAGTTCCTCGAAGTCGCCGGTCGCCTGCCCGAGGGCTGGCACGTCGTGATCTACTTCGAGGCCGACATCCTCGACGAAATGCGCGCCTTCATCGACGCGATCCCGGTGCCGGTCGTCATCGACCACATGGGCCGCCCCGACGTGACTCAGGGCCCCGACGGCGTGGACATGAAGGCGTTCCGCGCCCTGCTCGACAGCCGCGAGGACATCTGGTTCAAGGCCACCTGCCCCGACCGTCTCGATCCCACGAACGACCCGTGGGACAAGTTCGCCGAAGCGGTCGCGCCGCTGGTGGCGGACTATCCCGACCGCGTGATCTGGGGCACCGACTGGCCGCACCCGAACATGCAGGACAACATCCCGGACGACGGCCACCTCGTCGACATGATCCCCCGCATCGCCCCCACGGCAGAGCTTCAGCAGAAGCTGCTCGTGACCAATCCGATGCGGTTGTACTGGCCGGAAGAGGTTTAAGGCCAGATCACAAGGTTCGTCATTGCGAGCGTAGCGAAGCAATCCAGGAGCGGTCTTGCGCCGCTCTGGATTGCTTCGTCGGCTTCGCCTCCTCGCAATGACGAAATAATGGTGGGCGCTCGACAGCGGAAATGTACCGGCGCACGCCGCATTCGCGGTCAGCGCGCCATTTGCGTCGGAAGACATTAAAGGCTCCACCGCAAGGAGCGCACACCAGATAGGCGGCGCGCGGCGTAGACATTCCGAGGGTCCGGGGGATCATCCCCCGGGTCTCCTCTTGTTACTTCAGCCTTTCCGCATGCCAGCCAATATGCTCGGCCATGAACGACGAGATGAAGTAGTACGAATGGTCGTACCCCTCCTGCATCCGGATCGTCGCAGGCTGGCCAACCTCGGCGCAGACCTCTTCCAGCAGATAAGTCTTGAGCTGCCCTTCCAGGAAGCCATCCGCCGTACCCTGATCCACCAGCAGGTCGGGCAGGCGAGCACCGTCCTCGATCAGCGCGCAGGCGTCGTATTCCCGCCAGGCCGCCCGGTCCGTACCGATATAGCCCGTCAGCGCCTTCTCGCCCCAGGGGCAGGAGAGCGGCGAGACGATCGGCGCAAAAGCGCTGACCGAGCGGAAGCGTGAGGGATCACGCAAGGCGATCGTCAGCGCGCCATGGCCGCCCATGGAGTGGCCGGTGATGCCCTGCCGCGCCATGTCGGCGGGGAAGTGCTCGGCGATCACGGCGGGGAGTTCGATCTCCAGATAGGAGCGCATGCGGAAGTTTGCCTTCCACGGTGCCTGCGTCGCATCGACGTAGAAGCCCGCGCCCTTGCCGAAGTCGTAGCCTTCGTCGTCCGGCACCTCATCGCCGCGCGGGCTGGTATCCGGCGCGACGAGGATCACGCCGTGCTCGGCGCAGGCGCGGCGGAATTCGCCCTTTTCGGTGACGTTGGCGTGGGTGCAGGTGAGGCCCGAGAGGAACCACAGCACCGGCAGCTTCGCGCCCGGAGCGTGCCCAGAAGCGACGTCCGGCACGAAGACCGAGAAGGTCATCGCCGTGCCCGTCTCGGCGGAGGCGTGGGTGTAGACACCCTGCACGCCCCCGAAGGCCTTGGCGGTCGAAACCGTCTCCATCAGAAGACGACGACCGAGCGGATCGACTTGCCTTCGTGCATCAGGTCGAAGGCGGTGTTGATCTCTTCCAGGCCCATGACGTGGGTAATCATGGGGTCGATCTCGATCTTGCCGGTCATGTACATGTCGACGATCTTCGGCACGTCGGTGCGGCCCTTGGCCCCGCCGAACGCGGTGCCGCGCCAGTTGCGGCCGGTCACGAGCTGGAACGGGCGCGTCTCGATGGTCTTGCCCGCTTCGGCCACGCCGATGATGATCGAGGTGCCCCAGCCGCGGTGGCAGGCTTCCAGCGCGGTGCGCATCACTTCGGTATTGCCGGTGGCGTCGAAGGTGTAGTCCGCGCCGCCATCGGTCATCAGCACGATCTTGGCGACCACGTCCTCGCGGCTCATGCCCTTGGTGTTGAGGAAGTCGGTCATGCCGAAACGGCGGCCCCATTCCTCGCGGTCGGGGTTGATGTCGACGCCGATGATCTTGTTCGCACCGGCAAGCCGCGCGCCCTGGATCACGTTGAGGCCGATGCCGCCGAGGCCGAAGATCACCACGTTGTCACCCACCTGCACTTTGGCGGTGTTGATGACGGCGCCGACGCCGGTGGTGACGCCGCAACCGATGTAGCAGGACGACTGGAACGGCGCGTCTTCACGGATCTTGGCGACGGCGATTTCCGGCAGCACGGTGAAGTTCGAGAAGGTCGAGCAGCCCATGTAGTGGTAGATCGGCTGGCCCTTGTAGGAAAAGCGCGTGGTGCCGTCCGGCATCAGGCCCTTGCCCTGGGTCGCGCGGATCGCAGTGCAGAGGTTGGTCTTGCCCGAAAGGCACGACTTACACTGGCGGCATTCCGGGGTGTAGAGGGGGATCACATGATCGCCCGGCACCACCGAAGTCACGCCCGCGCCCACTCCGCGCACGATGCCCGCACCTTCGTGGCCGAGCACGCTGGGGAAGATCCCCTCACTGTCGAAACCGTCCAGCGTATAGGCATCGGTGTGGCAGATGCCGGTCGCCATGATCTCGACCAGGACTTCGCCCGTCTTGGGGCCTTCCAGATCCAGTTCGACGATTTCGAGCGGCTTCTTGGCCTCGAAGGCGACGGCGGCGCGGGTCTTCATGGGGTATGCTCCTAAATCTCTGAAGGCCTTTGTAGGACCGCGCCTTGCTGTGATAAAGCGGCCAGTCTGAAAAGGATTATAACCATACGGGGACAGTGATGCTCGGCCAGTGGGACGGGATCGAAGAGTTCGTGATCGTGGCGCGGCTCGGCAGCTTCACCCAGGCGGCCGAGGCTTATGGCGCGTCAGTCACGCATATGAGCCGCGCGCTGGCGCGGCTGGAGGCACGCTTGCAGGTGCAACTCCTGCACCGCACCACGCGCTCGCTGCGGCTGACGGAAACGGGGCAGATCTTCCTCGAAACCTGCCGCCGCCTGATCGAGGAGCGCGACGAGGCCGTCGCCGCCATCACCGCGCAAGGCGAGCCGCGCGGGCACCTGCGGGTGACGTGTTCCTATGCACTGGGCGAGAAGTTCGTGGCGCCGCTGGTGCGCGAATTGTCGCAGGCCTATCCGGCGATTTCGGTGACGCTGGACCTCGACAACGGCCTCGTCGACCTGATCGCCGATGGCTACGACCTGGCGATCCGCACGGGGCACCTCGAAGACTCCCGGCTGGTGGCGACACGGGTGGCATCGCGCGCGCTGGTCACCCTCGCCTCCCCTGCCTACCTCGACGCGCACGGGCGCCCTGCTGATATCGCGGAGCTTTCCCGCCACGAATGCCTCGTGGGCTCGGCGGTGCAGTGGCATTTCCGGGGCGGCAAGACCTTTCGGCCGCAAGGGCGCTGGCGCTGCAACAGCGGCAATGCCCTGCTGGAAGCGGCGCTGGCCGGCATGGGCTTGTGCCAGTTGCCGGCGTTCTACCTGGGAGATCACGTCACGACGGGGCGGCTGGAGCCCGTGCTTGCCGCGCTGGCTCCGGAAGAAGAGCCGATCTGGGCGGTCTATCCCCAGCGGCGCCACCTTTCGCCCAAAGTCAGCGCGCTGGTGGCGCACTTGCGCGCGGAGCTTCCGACCAGGCTGGCCAGGGCGAGCGCCTGATCGTCGTCCCGGACCCCATTCGGGACGACGCAAGCGGTCTTAGCCGATTACCAGCGGTGGCGTGCCGCCTTCTTCCACATCGTCATTGGCATGTTCGACGGGATCGTCGATCGTCGGTTCGGGAACGCGGAAATAGCCGTGCCGCTCCGCCCGCTCGCCGATCTGCTGGCTCGACGTCAGGCTGATCAGCCAAGGCGAGGCCAGCAGGCCCAGCGTCAGCGGCGAGAGCCAGAGCGCCGTCACCGGGTCGATGAAGGCCGTGGCCGCGAAGACCAGGCCGAGCGCGATGTGTTCCTTCAGGTCCGGCAGCACTTCCCGCACGGAAATGCGGCGGGCATCGCGTTCCTGCGTGTTCCAGTGCGCGGGAATACCCAGGGCCAGGCCGAACAGCGCCTTGACCTGCATGACCATGGTCACCGGCGCGAGCAGGATCGCCAGCGGCACTTCCAGCGCGACCGAGCGCAGAACGCCGCCGAAGCCGCCGAAGCTGCGGCGACGCGTCCTGTCGGCCAGGACCCAGATCGTGCCCATCAGCTTCGGCCCGAACAGCAGCAGCACGGTCAGCCAGAGCACGCTCGGCGGCGTGCCGACGCCGAGGAGCTGCCCGCCCTTGCTGGCGGCCGCCTGGACGATCGAGGTGATGAGCAGCAGCAGCCAGCCCGGCGAGGTGAGATAGGCCGAGGCGCCGATCAGCAGGTGAAGGCGGCTGGCCCAGTGCAGGCCAGAGGCGTCGAGCAGGCGCATGTGCTGGAGGTTGCCCTGCATCCAGCGCCGGTCGCGGATGGCGTGATCGACGATGGTGGGCGGGAACTCCTCGTAGCTACCGTCGATCATCACCATGTGCACGGCCCAGCCGCGGCGGCGCAGCAAGGCGGATTCGAGCATGTCGTGGCTGAGGATGTGCCCGCCGAACGGCGGCTTGCCCGGGAGTTCCGGCAAGCCGCAGGAATCCGCGAAAGCCCGCGTGCGGACGATGGCGTTATGGCCCCAGAAGTTCGATTCCGCGCCCGACCACCAGAGCAGCCCGGCCGAGGCGATCGGCCCGTAGGCTTCGCTCGCGAAGCGCATCCAGCGCTGGAACACGGTCTGCGCATTGATGATCATCGGCACGGTCTGGAGCAGGCCGATCGAGGGCCGCTCCTCCATGATCGCCGCCATGCCGACGATGGCATCCCCGCTCATCAGGGAGTCGGCATCGAGGATCAGCATGTTCTCATAAGCGCCGCCGAAGCGCTGGACCCATTCGGCGATATTGCCGGGCTTGCGCGCGATGTTCTTCTCGCGGCGGCGGTAATAGACGTTGATCGGCGCTTCCGCCGCGATCTCGCGCCAAGCCGCTTCCTCGCGCTTGCCGTGGAAGGCGTTGGAATCGCTGAGGACGAAGAAATCGATCCATTCGGCCGCGCCCGAAGCTGCGATCGAATTGGTCATGGCCCGGACGCGGCCGAAGGTGGCTTCCACGCTTTCGTTGTAGACCGGCATGAGCACGGCCGTGCGATGGCGCAGCGAGGAGGCCGGGCTGGGAATCGCGGTGAAACCGGGATGCTTGCCGCTGATGAGCTGCAGGAAACCGATGGTGGACGTGACGAAGCCGAAGGAAATCCAGCAGAACAGCGGCACGAAGAACAGCAGCAGGATCACTTCGATCACGTCCAGCCCGTCGCGGGAGAACGCGAAACGCACTTCGCTGGAAGCGGCCAGGCCGATCGTGGCGGTGAGCGCGATCAGCAGCAGGCGCTTGACCAGCATGCCATGCGGGCTGGTCGGCACGGCGATGGTGCCGGGCGCGATCCCGTCGAGATCCTGGACCGGCATGGCCAGCGGCGCTTCGGGCGGGAGCGGATGCAAGGCGCGGTTCATGGCTGGACTCCCTGGATCACCGTTTCACTGAGCGCCTGCTCCCCGCGCTTCAGATATACCCTGAATTCGGGCGAGGGGACAGCGGAAGGCCGCACGTCCAGCGTCACGCGCCAACGCCCCTCCTGCCCGGCCACCGGATAGGCGGCGGAATGGAGCAGAGCCTTGGCGGGAAGATTGGTGTCCGCCGTCACGCCGCTGTCGCGCGTCAGGCCCTTCAGCGCCGGCCCTTCGAAATCGAACACGAACTTGCGGGCTTCCTGCGTTGTCGGCGTGTCGCCCGGTCGTCCCGCCGCACCCTGCCAGCTATCGACGCAGCGCGCTGCCGCGCCTGCACCCGTGGCGACACTGGGGTCCTGCGAGGTCCAGGTGAGGCGATAGGAGAAGTCGCGGCTCTGCCCTGCCCTGGCGGGTTGGTCGGAGACCCAGAAGGCGGCGATATTGTCCTGCGTCTCGGCATCGGTGGGCATGCGGTAGAGCATCACGGTGCCGGCGCCCCAGTCGCCCTTGGGTTCGATCCAGAGCGAAGGGCGGCGGTCGTAGAAGGCTCCGTCGTCCTGGTAATGGTCGAAGGCCTGGTCGCGCTGGAGCAGGCCGAAGCCCTTCACATGGTCCGCGCGCATGGCATTGGTGCGGTTCACCGAGGGGTTGGAGAGCGGCACCCAGATGCGCTCGCCGCTGCCGGACCAGAGCGCAAGACCGTCGGAATCGTGGATCTCCGGGCGCCAGTCTCGCCGCTTGGCGGAATCGGACTGGTCGTACCAGAACATGCTGGTCATGGGCGCGGCGCCCAGGCGCTCGATGTCGCGGCGGAAGAAGAGCGAGACCCTTACGTCCTGCGTCACCGCCGCGCCGGACGCGCCCTTGCGGCAATCGAAGGCATAGGCGCCGGTGAGGCTCGGTCCGTCGAGCAGCGCATGGATGCGGACGTGGTCGGCGCCGAGATTCTCGATCCAGAAGGCCGTGAAGGAGGGAAATTCCTCAGCCTTGGGCAGTCCCGTGTCGACGGCGATGCCGCGCGCCGAAAGGCCGTACTGATCGCGCGAACCGGACGCGCGGAAGTAGGAAGCGCCGAGATAGGCCATCCAGTCCGAATGCTGGTCGGCGGTCATCACGCGGAAACCGGCGGGATCGCCCTGCTTGCCGCCCACGAACAGCCCCCGGGCATCGATCAACTCGCGCGCGGAGCTGCCCTCCACCAGATGCAGCTTCACCGCATGGGGCGACGTGCCGCGCGCGGTGGGAAACAGGCGAACATTGCCGCCGAGCGCCTGGGCCTGGCCATATGTCAGCTTGCCCACGGCATCGAAGTCGGCCACGGCGTGGGGCGAGGTCTGCGGCTCGGCCCAGGGACGGGCGGCCAGCGCGCGGGCCTGCCCTACCAGGATATCCCAGGAAAACGGCTTGGGCGCGGCGAATTTGGGTTGCACCGCAGCCTCGGCCAGGCGCGGAAAGGCGGCAAGACCCGCCATCAGCGCCAGGAGCCCGGAAAATTCACGGCGAGCCAGCGAGCGTTCCGTAACTGGAACGCCGGCTTTCAGCCCCACTTCTGGGCTCTCGCCCCTCATGTTCGTTCGGTTCATGCGGTCAATACGCATAGACGAAACCAAAGTTTCGTTGCGCAGCAGGGGTCCCTCTATTGTTTCGCGCGATCACTTGCCCGGCGGGTTGCGCCATCCGATGATGACTTCGTCGCCCGGCTTGAGATCGTTGGCGAAGACTTCGGTGCGCTTGCCATCGCCGGCGCCCGTGGAAACATAGACCCGGCGCGGTTCTCCGTCCGGGGAAACGAGATAGATGCGCGCCCTGCTGCGATCGGCCGAGTTCTCCGGTTCGAACGTCAGGGCGGCATCGGGCACCAGCATCACGCCCTTGCGCGCCGGCAAGGCGATCTCCACCGTGGCGGCCATGCCGGGGCGCACCGTTTCGGCGGGCTTTTCCAGCGTGAAGGCCGCGCGGCGCGATCCGGGGGCATCGGCGCGGTCCACCAGCACGCGGGCAAGCGTGGCCTGCTGCACTGCGTCCGGCATCGCATCCAGCCGCACGCGGGCGAGCGTGCCGGTGCCGATCTCGGCATTGCCCGCCTTGGCGAGGGGAACCTCGATCTCCAGCGTCTCGTCGCTGGCGGCCAGCGTGAACAGGCGCATGCCGCTGCGCACGCGCTGGCCGGTGCTGATATTGCGATCGACCACGAAGCCCGAGAACGGTGCGCGCACCACGGCGGCGGCCAATGTCTCGCTATGGGCCTTGAGGCTGCTCCTGGCCGCGGAAAGGCGCGATTCCGCTGCGGAAACTTCACGCGTTGCGCGGTCGACGGCGGCGCGGGCGGTCTCCAGTTCATTGATGGCGGGAACGCGGTGGCCGGAGCGGCGCCATACGTCCTCGAAGCGGCCCAGCCGCCCCGCCGCGTCTTCCCGCGCGGCGCGGGCGGCGGCAAGGTCGGATTCGGCGGCCGAGACCAGCGAGCGATCCGCCGCCATCGTGCTGCGCAGCGGTTCGGCGTCGATCGTGGCGAGGACCTGCCCCTCCTCGACCCGCCCACCGGCCGGCACGCCCTCGGCCGAGACCGTGCCATCGAGCGCAGCGGCCAGGACCACTTCCCCGCTGCCGTGGATGGTGCCGCGTTCGGACACGAGCGGAACCACGTCGCCCTGTTCGACCATGGCGGTGTAATAAGGAGAATCCGTGCCGCTCAGGAACCGCACGAGCAGCAGGATCGCGGCAATCGCCGCCACCGTGAGCAGCGCAATGCTGAGCATATGCCCCCGGCCCCGCCGGGCGCCGGCTCCCAGGAAAGTATCGAGCGCACCCGCTTCGGCGTCAGTCACAGGCCGCAGTCCCCATCGGCGGATCGAGATCGGCGGCCGACCAGCCCCCGCCTTCCAGCTTGTGCAGGCGGATGATCGCCGCGGCCCGGTCTGCCTTCAGGCCCACGCGGGCCTCGTCGGCGGCCAGGGCGGCTGCTTCGGCCACATAGAGCGTCGCGAAATCGCCGAAACCGCCCTTGTAGGCGGCGCGGGCATCGGTGACGGCGCGTTTGGCCTGCGCCGCGGTGTCGTCCAGCCCGGACTGGCGGGCGTCGAACGCCGCCATCGCCTGACGGTGCGACGCGATCTCGGCGCGGGCGCCCTGCTCGGCCTTGTCCAGCTTCTGCAGGGCCTCTCGCAAGGCCGGCGCGGTCTCCGCGTCTTCCGGCGCGGCGCGCGCGGCGTCGAGCTGGGCCTGAGTGATGGAATCGCGCGCCAGGCTGGCTTCGAGGCGGCTCTGCAACGCCAGGAGGTCGGCGCGGTGGAGCGGTGCGTCTGCGGGCAGCGCGGCGCCGGGCGCCAGCGCCGGCACCGGCGCGCTTTCGCCCAGCGCGGTCAGCAATTCGGTATCGGTCATCCCCGTCAAACCGGCGAGATTGGCCCGCGCGGCATCGAAACGCGCGCGGGTGGCGGCAACGTCGGCATCGACCACGCCGGCCATGCTGTTGCCCAGTCCGCCGTCGATGGCCGTCACCAGACCGGCCTGGCGGCGGAATTCGGCGATCACGGCATTGTCGCGGAACTGGTCGAGCCGCTCGGTGCGCAGGACGAGGATCTGCTGCAGGCGGCGCACCTGCACATAGGCGAGCGCCACTTCGGTCGCGCGGTCGGCGCGGGCCTGCGCATAAGCATAGGCCCAGGCCATGCGCGCCGCGTCACGCTCGGACGACTGGTCCTTGCCGACCAGCGCGCGCACTTTGCCCGCCAGCCGCCGGGAAGCGGCCGCGTCGGTTTCCTCCTGGGTGTGGAGGCGGGCGGCGCGGCAGGCCAGATCGGTATCGGCGGCAATGCCGCGCTCGATGAGGTTGATGAGCAGCGGATCGCCGCCGTTCTTCCACCAGTCGCCATCGGCAGGCGCCTCGACCGCGGGCGCGATCGTCAGGTTGGTGTGGGTTTCCGGCACGGCAGACGTGGCGCACCCGGCCAGCGCACAGGCCAGGACCAGTACGAGGGGGCCGCCGCCGCGGCGCAAGACAGTGTGGTTTCGCACATGGGCTGCGATAGCAGCAATGTCCGCAGAGGCAATCGTGCTGCGCATGCGAAGCCACCAACTTCTTGTGCCAAGGGGCAAAAACGCATCAATCCGGCCGCTGTGGACGACCTCCCGGCCTCCAGCCGCTTTCCGAACCATTTCCCGTTGTCCCCTCAATGCATTTCGGTCGAACGCTGCCGAAACGCATGGAAGTGCTTTGGGTTGTCGAAGGTTGCGAAAAGAAGAAATTGCAGGAGATCGGTAACCCCCTGCATCCGCAATACCATAGGTGCCGTCTGGAAAGACAAAATGTGGGCAGCGGCGGGCCGCGCCCTGCCAATAACCGCGCGCCGTGTCTGTTCGGAAAGGCCCGGGGCACGCCCCGGGCCTTCCTCCCGCCTGTTGTCAGACCGGCAAGCCGACGTAGTTCTCGGCAATCACCCTCCGCGCGTGTTCGCTCGACGCGATGTAATCGAGTTCGGCCAGTTGCATGCGGCGTTCGAACGGACCGTCTTCGGGGAAGCGGTGCATCAGCTTGGTCAGCGACCAGCTGAACCGTTCCGAAGCCCAGACCCGGCGCAGCGCCTTGGCCGAATAGCCCGCGACGGCATCGTTGTCGCCCGATTGGAAGAAGCCGGTCAGGGCCTCGCAGGCGTAATAGACGTCGCTGGCGGCAAGGTTCAGGCCCTTGGCGCCGGTCGGCGGCACGATATGCGCGGAATCGCCGCAAAGCAGCAGGCTGCCGTGGCGCATCGGCTCGAAAACGAACGAGCGCAGCGGCGCGATGGACTTTTCGATCGAGGGACCGCGGGTGATATGCGCGGCAGCGTCCGAGCCGAGACGGATCGCCAGTTCATCCCAGATGCGGTCGTCGCTCCAGTCCTCCAGCTTCTCGGTCAGTGGCACGTCGATGTAGTAGCGGCTGCGCGTGTGGCTGCGCTGCGAGGCGAGCGCGAAGCCGCGTTCGTGGTGCGCGTAGATCAGCTCATGATTGCAGGGCGGCACGTCGGCCAGGATACCGAGCCAGCCGAAGGGATAGACGCGCTCGAAAGTCTGGCCGACACTGGCGGAGATCGCTGCGCGCGAAGGGCCGTGGAAGCCGTCGCAGCCGACGATGAAGCGCGCGTCGATGCGGTGCTCGGCGCCGTCTCCGGACCCCCCTGCCTTGTAAGTGAGGTAAGGTGCGTCGCTCTCGATGTCGTGCAGCGCGACATCGGCGGCCTGGTAGATCACCTCAAGCCCGCGCTCTTCGCTCGCTTCCATCAGGTCGCGGGTCAGTTCGGTCTGGCCATAGACCATGACCTGCTTGCCCGTGAGCGCCTTGATGTCGATGCGGATCAGACGCTCGCCATCGGCGAGGTTGAAGCCGTCGTGCGGCAGGCCCTCCGCCTTCATGCGCGCGTCGAGGCCGAGGCGCTCCATCAGCGCGACCGTGCCCTGTTCGAGCACGCCGGCGCGAATGCGCGAAAGCACGTAGTCGCCGGTCTGGCGCTCTACCACGACGCAGTCGATGCCTTCGGTCCGCAGCAGATGCCCGAGCAGGAGTCCGGCCGGTCCGGCGCCGACGATGGCTACTTGAGTGCGCATGATCGCTATCTCCCAATCCATGCCTTGCGGGCTCTCTCGCCGAAACTTCGGGGAGCACCGCTTCGCCATCCGGATTGACAGGACGCGCGGGTTGGCGGAATGCACCGGACGGCCTTTCTTACGGTACTTTCGAGACACGCCATGACAACAGCCCGGCCCGTTCCCTCTTATGTCCTCTACGGCGAGGACATCCCCGATAGCTCACCGGAATTCGGGCATATCGAGACGATCGCCGCGCGAAGTTCCCTGCATGACTGGGAAATCGCCCCGCATCGCCATGTCCGCGGCGTACAGGTCATGCTGGTATCGAAGGGACAGGTCACGCTCACCATAGACGACACGACCGAGACGCTGGAGGCCCCCTGCCACATCGTGATTCCCGCCGGCAGCATCCATGGCTTTCGCTTCCGGCCCGAGACGATCGGCTATGTGCTGATGCTCAGCAGCGGTTTCGCGGAGCGGCGAAGCAGTTCCGGCGATCCCTTGCTCCACGCCGCAACCCATGGCCGCTTCGCGCCGACGCCGGTGGAAATAGTGAAGCGGGTGGAATTCCTCTGCGCCGAGATGCTGGCGATCCCGCAGGACTGGCGGCGGCCGAACGCGCTGTTCCTGTCGATGGCCGAAGCGGTGCTGCGTTCGCTGCTGCCGGAAGACGAAGCGGCGGACGAAGGCAGCGGCGACCAGCGCATTTCGCACTTGCGCCACCTCGTCGAACTGCACTTTCGGGACCAGTTGCCGCTGGGCTGGTACGCCGAGCGGCTGGGCATGACCACGCGCACCCTCACCCGCCTGTGTCGCGCCAAGCTGGGCTGCTCACCGCAGGAACTGCTCCACGCCCGGCTCGCCCTGGAGGCGCAGCGGCTGCTCTGCTTCGCCAATGCCAGCGTCGTGCAGGTCTCCAACGAACTCGGCTTTTCCGACCCTTCGTATTTCTCGCGGTTCTACCTGCGGATGACGGGGCACCGGCCGCGCCTGGACAAGTCCACGCATGCGCATGGGAGTGAAGACTAAAGGAAAAGCAGGGGAGCATAGGCCCCCCTGCAACGCGCAAGTTCGACATTCCCAAGTCCTGGGGGATGATCCCCCAGGACTTCCTCTTCCTCACTTGCCCAGAGTAACCGGCCCGATCAGCCCCGAAGGCCGAAGCGGCGCATCGGCGCGATACGTCGGCATCGCCGTCCAGGTGATCGGCTTGGCACCCGGTTGAGCATCACCGACCAGCCGGTTGACCCAGAGATTGGCCACTTTCACCTCGATGGTGTTGCTGCCGCTCTTCACCGCCTTGCCCACGTCGATCCGGTAAGGCGCATGCCAGACCGCGCCGACCGGCTTGCCGTTCACCGTGACTTCCGCCAGATCGCCCACCTGCCCGAGATCGAGCCAGAGCGGTTGCCCGGCCTTGGCACCCCTGGGCAGCGTGAAGCTGCGCGAATACGTCGCTTCTCCGGAGAAGTACTTCACGCCCGCTTCCGCATTCCGTTCGAGCGGGGCCAGCTTCGCCATCTCGATCGAGGCCGGCGCGCCGCGGTCTGCCTGGAAATGCACGGTCCAGCCATCATCGAGCGAGGCCAGGGTCTGCGCCGGCCGGGCGGGGAGCGTCAGGCTCTGCTTCGCGGCGGCCTTGCGGAACACCACGAAGAGGGCATCGCCTTCGACCAGCGAGAGCGGCACGATGGTTTCGCCGTTCTCGATCCGGTAGCCGACCGGCTCGCTCGTCCCGGTCTCGGGATGCCAGAGTTCCGGTGCCTTGCCGGTGACGCGGAAGTGCGCCTCGATGGACTGGGCGCCCTGCGGGTTGGAAAGGTAGTAGATCTCGCCTTGCGCGTCGCGGCGGTGGACGAAGGGGATCTTCGCACCCGCCAGCGTACTGGTGAACCGGAAGTCCGGGGCCACGCCCAGCGTCTTCAGGGCGCCTTCCACATCCTTGCCGGCCATTACGCGGCCCTTGCCGACCGTGGCATCGCCGCTGCCGGGCCAGAGTTTCGCCACCAGTGCCGACCACTCGCCGTCCCTGACGCTCGCAGCGCCCCCCATCATACTGGGCGTCGCGGTCGGTGCGTCGCCGATCACCGTGGCCCCGCCTTCGACGAGTGCGGCCAGCTTCTTCAGTGCACCCAGCGTCATGCGCTGCGAGGAACCGCCGAGGTAGATCGCCCGGTACCGCGCCCCGCTGGGCGCGACGACTTCGCTGCCGTCGTTGGAAAGCAGCCCGGTCAGCGCGTCGAAACTCAGAAAATCGTAGGCATGCGAAACCGGGGCATCGGCCACCGGCTTGTCACCATAAAGCCCGGTCAGCGGCGCTTCTTCGCCGTAGAAATAGGCGATGTCCGCCACGTTGCGCCCGGCCTGAAGCAGCAGCGAGGAGCGCGAGATGTAGTCCACCCAGGGTTTCGCCATCTCGCCCCAGCTTTCCATCCGGTTGAAATACTGGCCGAAGATGAAGAGCGAGAGGCCGGGCTTCTTGTCGTCGACCGGAACGTGCACCGAGGTATGGACAACCGGGCGGTTGACCCCGTTCACGAACTCCATGTCGATGAAGCGCTTGAGGTCCTTGGGCGCGAAAGCCCAGGGCGACATCGAGGCGGTCATCGATTCCGCCGCGACGAGGTTCTGCCCATAAAGATGCGCGACCGAGGCGGCGCCCTTCATATCGGCGATCAGGGTCTGGCGCGGGCCTTCATCGCGGAAGGTCCACATCGCGGCCATCGGGATATCCGTGTGGCTGCGCATGGTCATGTCGTCGCCCAGCATCGGGCGCTTGTCCTCCAGCGCCTCGCCATAGACCTTCAGGCCGTTTTCATGCGCTACCTTGGCGACTGTGCCGTAGTGCTCGCTGGCCAGCAGGTCGGCCAATGTGCGGCGATAATCGTAGAGGAACTTGTCCGCCTGCGCCCGCGAGCCGACCAGCACGCCGGTCAGGGTGGGCAGCCAGGGCCGGGCGTCGTAGCCGCGCAGGCGCTGGAACTGCTCCAGCATCTTCGGCGTCCAGTTCGCCTCGCCCACTTCGATCGAGTCCGTCAGCAGCGCGCGCACGCCGCGCTGGCCGATCATGTCCGGCCCGGCGGCTTCCTTGTACAGGCCAAGGTAGTGATCGAGATAGCGGCGCACGGCGTCACCGTCGAACTTGTCGACCTCCAGCCCGGTCGCCTCGGGCGGTGCTGGGTGGTTGGTGGTGCCGAGCAGCGAATAGCCCATGCGCAGCACCCGCCAGCGTTGCCCCTTGGGGAGCGCCGGGGCCTGCCAGTCGAGCGTACCATCGGCCTTGAGCTTGCCCGTCAGGTCCAACACGCTGTCAGGCGTAACGCCGGTGGCGCCATCCTTCGGCTCTTCCAGGGCGTAATAGTCGCGGCTCATCACGAAACCGGCCTTGGTCTCGAAACGGTCGACCTTCGCCCCTGCGGTAAGCGCGAAAGTGCCCACGATCAGCGGCTTTTTCGCCAGCATCGCGCCGACGCCGTCGAACAGCCCGCCCATGGCAATGCCCGGCGCCGGCGACCCGAGCCCGCCGTCAGGCTTGCGGGGATTGAGCACCAGCCGGAAATGCGCGGCAGTGACGGCGGGGAAGCTGACGGTCGTCGGCACCGCGCCAAGCGTGAGCGTGGTGATCGGCGTCCATGCCTTGCCGTCGGCGCTCGATTCCAGCGTGCCGGTGAAAGCGGCACCGGCGAACGGCACCGTCACCTCTGGCACGAAGATGGTCGCGGAACCGATGCTTGCGGGCCTGGCATAGTCCAGCCGCAGGCTCGGCGCCTCGCCCTCCTTGCGGGCGAGCGTCACGCCCTTGCCCATGTCGCTGTCCGAAAGCGCGGCGGCGGAAAGCGCATTGCCCAGGCCATCGGCTGCGCGCGGCAGCGCCAGAGCGGGTTCGACGGCCTCCGGGAAAGCGAAGACGCCCACCTCGCCGTAGTAGGACGGACCCGGCGGGGCGGGATGGCCGGAGATCATTTCCTCGATCGAAAGCGCGGCGCCAAGCGCCTGGTATGGGCCCGTTGCCGAAGGCGGCGCGGCCAGCTTGCCGGAGAAACGCTGCCCGGCTGCCACGGAGGTCTCCGACCAGACCAGCTTCTTCAGGCCGTCCTGCGGCTGCACCCAGGGGCCGCCGGTCTCCGACCAGCCGGGCGAAGCGGCGATGGCGAGTTCGAGGCCCTGGCGGTCCGCCTCATGCGCGGCAAAGCGGAAGGCGTCCTTCCACTCGGGCGTCATGTAAACGAGGCGGTGGTCGACCACTTGCGGAGTCTGGAGATTGGCGTCGAAGTTCTGGAGGCCGCCGATGCCGACGCGCTTCATCCAGGCCATGTCCTTGGCGATACCGTCCTTGGAGATATTGCCGTTCATCCAGTGCCACCACACGCGCGGGCGGGCGGAACCCGGCGGATCGCGGAACTGGTCCTCCAACGGGGCGGCGGACGGTTCGGCAGATGTTGCAGCGGGGGCAGGCCCCTGTTCCTGCGCAAGGACCGGCACGGCGACAAGCGTCGCGGCCAGTGCAGTTGCGGAGCACAGCACGGTACGAAGTGAATGGATCGGCATAGTCCCTCCCGGATCCAGATGGTTGTCGGATTTATCGTTGTGATTGTTTTAGTTTTGTTTTTGCCCTCGCCGCCGGGACGTGATGTCCCGGCGAGGAGAGGTTTCCGGGGAGGCTTGCTGCCCCTGTCCCGGCGGCATTTTTAGGTAGTGTGAAGTCTCAGACGATCCCGGCGCCCAGGCCGACGGCCTTGCGTTCCTGCGCCTTGCGGTCGCGCCAGCGACTTTCGCGGTAGGCGCCCAGCACATCCGCCGCACCGCCCGCCTCCACGCGCGCCTTGGCCAGGATCGGGCTGACATCCACGTTGTAGGCCCGGCGCAGCGCCTGGAAGGCCATCATCGTGTCGTTGGCTTCCTGCGAGAGATGCAGCGCCTCGCGGTCCACGAGCAGCGCCTTGGCATAGCACGAACCGATGGCTTCGGCCGAAGACAGCATCGATTCGATCGGGTCGGTCACGTTGTGCGACTGGTCGATCATGTAGCTGGGCTTGAAACCGTCACGCGGGGCCAGTTCGGCCTCGACCAGTTCGTTGAACACCAGGAACAGCTGGTGCGGGTTGATCGAGCCCGAATCGAGGTCGTCGTCGCCGTACTTGCTGTCGTTGAAGTGGAAGCCGCCCAGCTTGCCGAAGCGATGGAGGCGGGCCACGATCTGCTCAATGTTCACGTTGGGCGCGTGATGGCCCAGGTCGACCAGGCACTTGGCCTTGGGGCCCAGTTCCTGCGCGGCGAGGATCGAGGAACCCCAGTCGCTGATGACGGTGGAGTAGAACGCCGGTTCGAACATCTTGTGTTCGAGCAGCATGCGCCAGTCGTCCGGCAGCGCGGCATAGACCTCAGCGGCCGCGTCCAGATAGCGGTCGAGGCTGCGGCCGAGGTCCTGCTGGCCGGGGAAGTTGGTGCCGTCACCCACCCAGACGGTCAGGTCGGTGGAGCCGAGCTGACGGCCGATCTCGATGCATTCGATATTGTGTTCGACGGCCTGCTGGCGGGTCGCCTCGATCGTCGAGGAGAGCGATCCGGTGGCGTAAGAGTGGGCCTGGTCCTTCTGGTCCTGGAAGGTGTTGGAGTTCACCGCGTCGAAGCCGAGGCCAAGGCTAGCCGCTTCTTCGCGCAGCGCCTTGTAATCGCTCACCTTGTCCCAGGGGAAGTGCGGCGAGACGCGCGGGGTGAGGCGCGAAAGCTGGTTGATGACGGCGCAGTCTTCCAGCTTCTCGTGGATATTGGTCGGTTCGCCCGCGATGGGGAACTTGGCGAAGCGAGTGCCGCCCCGGCCCGCGCCCCACGAAGGGACGGCGACCGAGAAGGCGGCGACCTTGTCCTTGATCGCGTCGATGGCGATGCCCGAACGCTCCAGCTTCCGGCCGAGCGAGGCATATTCGTCCTCCAGCGCGTCCGCCGCGCGGGCATTGGCTTCGGCGATCAGTTCATCCGAAATCGGCAGTCTGCTCATTCTTCTATCCTCTAGCCCGTGCGGGGGAACGCGCCGGTTCGCGCCTTCCCCCGATACATATCTCTTAGCGCGTGAACGCCTGCGCGTTACCCGCATCGACATTGATCATGTTGCCGGTCGATTTCGCCGACTGGTCTCCCGCGAGGAAATAGACGGCTTCGGCAATGTCCGAAGGCAGCACGTCGCGCTTCAGCATCGAGCGGTTGCGGTAGTGCTCTTCCAGTTCCTTGCCGGTGTCGATGCCGTGAGCGCCCGCGCGTTCCTTGCGCCAGTCGCCGTCCCAGATCTTGCTGCCCTTGATGACGGCATCGGGGTTGACGACGTTGACGCGGATACCATGCGGCGCGCCTTCCAGAGCGAGGCAGCGCGCAAGATGGTTCGCCGCCGCCTTGGCCGAAGCATAAGCCGAGGCATTGGTGGCCGCCGCCACGCCGTTCTTCGATCCGATGAAGACGACCGAGGTACCGCCCTGCTCCTTCATGCCCTTCAGCAGCGGCCAGGCAGCGCGGCTGGTGAGGAAGTAGCCCTGCGCCAGCACGTCATAGTTGCGGTTCCACAGCTCGATCGTGGTTTCCTCGATCGGGGCCGAGGAAGCGATGCCGGCATTGGCGACGAGAATGTCGAGCCCGCCGAATTCGCGCGCGGCGACGGCGAAGGCGTCGGAGACTTGCGCTTCGTCAGTCACGTCGCAGACGGCGGCGCGGACCACGTCCTTTCCGAACTGCTTCGCGAAACCGGCGCGTACTTCCTCAACGGCATCGGCGTCGCGGTCCGCCAGCAGCACGCAGGCGCCGTCCGCCATCAGCCGCGCCGCCGTGGCGGCACCGATGCCGCCGGCACCGCCGGTGACGAGCGCCACGCGGCCGACCAGCGGCTTGGGCGCGGGCATGCGCTGCAGCTTGGCTTCCTCAAGCAGCCAGTATTCGATGTCGAACGCTTCCTGCTCGTCCAGCGCGATATAGTCGCCGATGGCCTCGGCGCCGCGCATCACGTTGATGGCGTTGCCGTAGAATTCCCCGGCGAGGCGCGCCGTGGTCTTGTCCGTGGCGAAAGTCATGCGGCCGACGCCCGGCACCAGCACGACCACCGGGTTGGCATCGCGCATGGCGGGCGAGTTCCCACGCTTGCAGCGCTCGTAATAAGCCGCATACATGTCGCGATAATCGGCAATCTTCTGAGCCAGATAGTCCTGGTCCTGAAGACGCGAAGGGTCGAGGGTCAGGGGAGCGATCTTGGTGCGCAGGAAGTGATCGGGGCACGAAGTGCCCAGCCCGGCGAGACGTTCGAACTCCACCGAGTTCACGAATTCCAGCGCCTCGGCATCGTCCGAGAAATGGCCGACCTTGCGGCGTGCGCCGGTCATCAATCCGCGCAGGCGCGGCATGAGATCGGCGGCAATGGCGGCGCGGCCTTCGGAAGTGCCGTAGGCGCTGCCGCCGAAGGCCGGCTTTTCGCCGAGCTTGGCATTGAGGTACTTCGCGGCATCGGCGATCAGTTCGACGGTGTGCTCGTAACAGGACTTGGCGCTGTCGGCCCAGCAGATGATGCCGTGGCCGGCGAGCATGACACCCTCCACGCCCGGATTGGCGGCCACGTAGTCACGCAGCTGAACGCCGAGCGTGTAGCCCGGACGCTTCCAGCCCAGCCAGCCGATCTTGCCGCCCCAGATCGCCTGGGTGGCCGCTTCGCCGCCCGAGCTGGCGGCCAGCGCGATGATCGCATCCGGGTGAACGTGATCGACATGCGCGAAAGGCAGCAGCGAGTGCAGCGGCGTGTCGATCGAGGCAGCGCGGCCGTTGAGGTTGAACGTGCAATGCGGCAGGTAGCCGACCATCTTGTCGTCGTCTTCAGGCCCGGCATAGTGCGCTTCGAGGCCGAGCAGCTTTTCCTGGTAGAGCGTGGCGAAACCGTCGAGCTTCATCGAACCGATGTCGCCGCCCGAACCCTTGACCCACAGCACTTCCACCTCGCCGCCGGTCAGCGGGTCGATTTCGGTCAGCTTGGCCGAAGTGTTGCCGCCGCCGAAGTTGGTGACGGTAAGGTCGGAACCGAGCAGGTTGGAGCGGTAGAGCAGCAATTGCTCGGGCGAAAGCGTCGCCGCCACCGAGTCGTCCCAGCGGCTGGTCGGAACGGCAAAAGGTATCGCGGGCGGCATCGCAGCCGGGCGGGAAGCGGTCATGGTATCCATAGTCATCCTCTACCAATTCGTGCTTGCATGAGCAATCTGTTTCGCTACAAAACGATCACGTTCGATCACCAAAGTCAATCATAATTGGTCAGAACGCATTCGGGATTGAGGATGGTTGGAGAGCCATGACGGGTACGGGTACATTCATCGTCGTCGATATCGGCAAGACCCTCAGCAAGCTGACGCTGTGGACGCGGGGCGGCCGCATGCTCGACCGTCAGGTGCGCCCCAACGCCGCCTGCGAGCAGGACGGTCTGCGCGTTCTCGATGTCGAGGGTATCGGCCAATGGCTGCGCGCCACGCTGCGCGGCTGGTCGGGCCATCCGGTGGAGGCGATCATTCCCGTGGCGCACGGCGCAGGCTTCGCGGCGCTGGACGGCGCCGATGGCAATGGGGGCCTGCTGTTCCCCCCGCTCGACTACGAACAGGCCATCCCCGAAGACGTGATGGCGGACTACCGCCGCGAGCGTGACGCGTTCACTCTCACCGGCTCGCCCGCCCTGCCCGACGGTCTCAATCTGGGCACCCAGGTCTACTGGATGTCGCGCCGGTTCCCCGAGGAAATGGCCCGCGCCACGCTGGTGCCCTGGGCGCAGTACTGGGCCTGGTTCCTCACCGGCCGCACCGCCAGCGAAGTGACCAGCCTGGGCTGCCACACCGACCTCTGGTGCCCCGCCGATGCCCGGTTCTCGCCCATGTCCGAACGGTTCGGCTGGGCCGAACGCTTCGCGCCGGTCGTCAAGGCGAGCGACGTGGTGGGCACTCTCCGCGCCGATATCGCCGCCGAAACCGGCCTGCCCGCCACGGCACAAGTGCTCGCGGGCCTGCACGATTCGAACGCCGCCCTGCTCGCCGCCCGCGGTTTCGCCGAGATTGCACGGCAGGAAGCCACGATTCTCTCCACCGGCACCTGGTTCATCGCCATGCGCCTCGCTGCCGAGACGTTCTCGATCGCCGCGCTGCCCGAGGCGCGCGACACCCTGGTCAATGTCGACGCCTATGGCTGGCCGGTGCCTTCCGCGCGCTTCATGGGCGGGCGCGAGATCGAATCGATCATCCAGATCGACACCCGCCGCGTCGACATCCGCCCCGACCAGCCCCGGCTCATGGAGGCCGTGCCCGGCCTGCTCGCGCGCGGCACGATGATGATGCCCACTCTGGCGCCGGGCTTCGGACCCTTCCCTCACGGCACCGCCGAATGGGTCGACAAGCCCGAGGAATGGGCGGGAACCTGGTACGCCCGCCGCGCCGCGATCTGTCTCTATGCCGCGATGGTGGCGGATACTTCGCTCGACCTGATCGGCTCGAAGGAGCGGCTGCTGATCGAGGGCCGCTTCGCCGATGCCGAAGTCTTCGTACGCGCGCTGGCGGCACTGCGCCCCGACACCGAAGTCTATGTGGCCAACGCTCATAACGACGTGTCGTTCGGCGCCCTGCGGCTCATTAATCCGCTGCTGCAGGCGCAAGGCGGCCTGCGCCGGGTCGCGCCGCTCGAAGGCGATCTTGCCGCCTACCGCGCGAAATGGCGCGCGCATATGCGAGAGCTTGCCTGATGATCACCGCCTCGATCCCCGATTTCCGCGAGGCCGCCCGCCGCCGCCTGCCGCGCTTCCTGTTCGAATATATCGACGGCGGCTCCTATGCCGAAGCCACCTTGCGGCGGAACGTCTCCGACCTCGCCGACCTCGCCCTGCGCCAGCGGGTGCTGCGCGACGTGTCGCAGCTCGACCTCTCGACCGAGCTGTTCGGCCAGAAGCTGGCCCTGCCCGTCGCGCTCGCGCCGATCGGCCTTGCCGGCCTCAACGCCCGGCGCGGCGAGTGTCAGGCGGTGCGCGCGGCGGACAAGGCGGGCATTCCCTTCACGCTTTCCACCGTGGGCGCCTGCACCATCGGCGAAGTGGCATCGGCGGCGGCCAAGCCCTTCTGGTTCCAGCTCTACATGATCCGCGACCGCGCCTTCATGAAGGACCTGCTGGCGAAAGCAGTCGAGGCGGGCTGCTCCACCCTGGTCTTCACCGTCGACATGCCGGTGCCCGGCAGCCGCTACCGCGACTATCACACCGGCCTGGCCGGAACCGGCGGCCTGAAAGGCGCGGCCTGGCGCTTCGCGCAGGCGGCCGCGCGGCCCGCATGGGCCTGGGACGTCGGCATCCACGGCCGCCCGCACACGCTCGGCAATGTCGCCCCGGTGCTTCAGGGACGGACCGGCATCGAGGACTTCTTCGCCTGGATGCGGAACAACTTCGACCCCTCGATCAACTGGCGCGATCTCGATTTCATCCGCTCGGAATGGAAGGGGCCGCTGGTCATCAAGGGCATTCTCGACCCCGAGGATGCGAAGGAAGCCGCCGCGCTTGGCGCTGACGGCCTGGTCGTTTCCAACCACGGCGGCCGCCAGCTCGACGGCGTGCTCTCCAGCGCCCGCGCCCTGCCGCCCATCGCCGACGCCGTGGGAGACCGCATGACCGTGCTGGCCGACGGCGGCATCCGCTCCGGCCTCGACGTGGTGCGCATGCTCGCGCTCGGCGCCAAGGGCGTGCTGCTCGGCCGTGCCTGGGCCTGGGCGCTCGCCGCAGGGGGCGAGGCGGGCGTCACCAAGATGCTCAAATTGATCGAGGCCGAGATGCGCGTCGCCATGGCGCTCACCGGCACGACGAAAATCGCAGAGATCGACAGAACGATCCTGGCGGGAGGGACCTGACAATGACGGAAACCGCAGAGCAAGAGGACAACTGGCGCAACACCATACTCGCCGGCCTTGCCAACTATATCGACGCCGGCTCGATCGTCGCCGGCTCCGCCGCGCTCGCGCTGTGGCAGGAGAGCTATCACCTCTCCAACGACTTCGTCGGCCTGATCGCCGCCTTTGGCCCCAACGCCATCGGCGCGGGCGTGGGCGCGCTGATCGGGGGCTGGCTCTGCGACAAGCTGGGCCGCAAGAAGATCTACCAGTGGGACATGCTGATCTACGCGCTCGGCATGTCGATGCTGGTCTTCGCGGTGGCGCCCTGGATGATCGTCGTCGGCTTCCTGATCGTCGGCCTGGCCGTGGGCGCGGACATTCCCGCCAGCTGGTCGCTGATCGCGGAGCAGGCGCCGGACAACAAGCGCGGCAAGCATTCCGGCGTGGCGCAGGCGCTGTGGTATCTCGGCCCGGTCGTGGTCCTGCTGATGAGCCTGGCGCTAACCTCGCTCGGCGTCCTCGGCGCGCGGATCGTCTTCGCGCACCTCGTGGTGATCGCGCTGGGCCTCACCCTGCTGCGCTCGAAGATGAAGGAATCGGAGCGCTGGGTGGAGGCGCAGAAATCGGACGTGAAGCGCCCGCCCTTCTCCTCGCTGTTCAAGGGCAAGTATCTCACCTCGATCCTCGGCCTCGTGGGCATGTACGGGTTCTGGAACCTCTGGGCCGGCACCAACGGCTTCTTCTTCCCCTACATCCTGCGCACCATGGGCGCGGCCACCCAGGCGCAGAGCGTCGCCATCCAGGCGGTCTCGTTCTTCGTCGCCATGATCTCGGTCACGTTCGTGTTCATGCGCCTGTCGGACAAGGTGAACCAGCGCACGCTGTTCATCATCTCGGCCGTGATCCAGATCGCGGGCATGATGCTCCTGGCCATCCTGCCGCTGACGATCCCGGTCGCCCTGCTCTATGTGTTCCTGCTCCAGTTCGGCGGCGGCTTCGGCGCGCAGAGCTTCTTCCAGCTCTGGAGCTCGGAGATGTTCCCGACGATGCTGCGCTCCACCGCGCAGGGCGTCTGCTTCGCCATCGTGCGTATCTCGCTGGGCGTGTTCAGCTTCTTCGTGCCCATGCTCAATGCCACGGGCTTTACGAACCTGGCCTGGATTCTTACCGGCTTCCTTGTCATCAGCGGGATCATCGGCGCACTCTGGGCGCCCCGCAACGAAGGCAAGTCGCTGGAACAGCTCGAAGCGGAACAGGCCAATCCCGGCCTGGCTCCCCAGAAGGAAGCACAAGTCGCATGCACGCCGAGGAACGCGAACGCCTGATACTGGAGGCCGTCGCCGACACGGGCTTCGTGAGCTATCGCGCTCTCGAAGCCCAGCTCGACGCCTCGCCCGCAACGATCCGGCGCGACCTGACGCGGCTGGAGGAATCCGGCCGCATCCAGCGCGTCCATGGCGGCGCCAAGCTGCCGGAAGACGACAAGCCGGAAAACCCCCTGGGTCTGGCGGGCACGCCTTTCGAGCAGTCCATCACCCAGCACCTGCCCGCCAAGCAGGCCATCGGCCGCGCCGCGGCCAGGCTCTGCCGGCCGAGCGAGGGGATCATGATCGACGGGGGCACCACCACGCTCCAGATGTGCCCCTATCTCGACGGGCTGGACATGCAGGTGCTCACCAACTCGCTGCACATCGTCCACGCCCTGCTCCCCCAGACGGGAACGCGCGTGCTGCTGCCCTCGGGCACGGTGTTTCGCGAGCAGAACATCGTCCTGGCCCCGGCGGGCGAAGACTCGATGCCGCGCTTCCACGCGCCCAAGCTGTTCATGGGCGCGGCGGCGGTTGGCCCGCAGGGGGTGATGCAACAGGACGTGATCCTGGTCGCCGCCGAGCGCCGGTTCATGGACCGTGCGGAGGAAGTCGTGCTCCTCGTCGACAGCTCGAAGTTCCGCTCATCGTCGGGCGCGATCGTCTGCGGGTTGGACGAAGTGGATACCATCGTCACCGATGAAGGGATTCCGCAGGACATGGCGGATCGGCTGCGGGATCTCGGGGTTAAGTTGATTATCGCCTGAAGGCAGGAAGAAGGCCTGGGGGATGATCCCCCAGGACCTCAGAATTTGGCGGGCTTGGTGCGCGGCTTACCTTTGCGGGCGGCGCCGCGTTCGATGGTCTCCTGACGGGAATGGCACGCCAGCCCGATAGGGCAGCATGCCATGTTCCTCGTCATTGCGAGGAGGCGAAGCCGACGCGGCAATCCAGAGCCGCGCCAAGCCGCCCTGGATTGCTTCGCTGCGCTCCCAATTACGAAGTGCAGGCGTTCAAAGTGAATTCCGCTTCGCAATCCCGCCCAGCACCGCAGCGCTCGGCTTGGGCGTGCGGGCGAACGTGGTGCGATCCACGCTGCACAGGCCGAAGCGCGGCTTGTAGCCGAAGATCCACTCGTAATTGTCCAGCAGCGACCAGTGCATGTAGCCAAGCACCGGCACGCCGTCGTCCATCGCCTGCTTCAGCCCTTCGAGCGCCGCTGGAATGAAGCGCGCGCGCAGCGTATCGTCCTCGGTGCCGACGCCGTGTTCGGAAACCAGCACCGGAACCTTGGTCGCGGCGTGGACATAGCGCACCGCGCCCGCCAGAGACGGCGCCCAGACTTCGGTGCCGGACCAGTTGCGATCGGCGCTATCCGGCGCGGGCAGGCGGCCCTTGTCGTTCCAGACCGCGCGTTCGTAGTTCTGCACGCCGATGAAGTCGTCGCCCTTGGCGATCTCCAGCCAGTCGCCGTAAAGCTCGGCGCGGACCTTGTCGCGCATCGAGTTCTTGCCGGAAGCCTGGTCGTCCAGCACCGAGAGCGTGAAGCCCACCGGCAGATCGCCGCGCACGGCCTTGATCGCGGCGCGGGCGGCCTTGTGCCCGGCCATCTGGCCCCGGACGATGACATCCACGTCCTCGCGCCCGGCGACATTGGCGCAGAGGAAACGCTCGACGCCGAGCCGCTTGGTGGCGGCCTCCAGAGTCTGGCGCTGCATGTCCCATACCGGCGGGGGCAGGATGTTCTTGAGGATGAGCAGGATATTCGGCTCGTTCAGCGTCATGGCCATGGCGATATCGGCACCGATCGCGCGAGCCACCTTGTCGCAGTAACGGCCGAAGAGCTGGGCGGATTCCGGGTTGCTCCAGCCGCCCTGCGCGCTGAACCAGCGCGGCGCGGTGAAGTGGTTGAAAGTCACCAGCGGGGCCAGGCCGCGGGCGTGGCAGCCTTCGACGATCCGCTTGTAGTGATCGAGCATGGCCTGCGAGAACAGGCCCTTCTCCGGTTCGATCCGCGCCCATTCCACGCCGAAGCGGTAGGAGGTGAGGCCCAGCGACTTCACGATATCCAGATCGGTCGCCCAGAGTTCCAGGCTGTTCACGGCGTCGCCCGAAGGCTCCGCGAAGATGGTCGGCTTCTGGTTTTCGACGAACCAGAGGTCGGACGCCACATTGTTGCCTTCGATCTGGTGCGGCGCGGTGGCCGCGCCCCAGAGGAAGCCCTTGGGGAAGGCCGGGTCTGGACGCTTCGCGGCGGCGCGTGCCATGACCGGCGCGGCGGCGGCAAGTGCTCCAGCGGCGAGCAGGCTTCGGCGGTCGAGATTCGCAATCTTGGTCATCGGATGCCCCTCAGGAATGGTCGGCGAAGAAGGAAAGCAGTTCGTCGGACAGCCGGCGGTCGGACGTGCCGAGATGCATGGCCATCGAATAGTGGTTGTGCCCGGAGGCGTAGTGCGCGCGCGGCAGATGGCCGTGGCGGCCGAGGCGGGCTTGCAGGAGGCTGGCCCATTCGGCCTGGAAGCGCGGCGGGTCGAACTCCGCGCAGGCGACCATGAGCGGCAGGCTGGTCGCCATCACCGCGCCCATCGGCATGCGCAAGTCGTAGCAATCCTGCGGGCCGTAATAGAGCATGTCGCGCTCATCCAGCGGTGTGAACCCATAGAGCCCCGAAAGCAGCGCGGCCCCGCGCACCAGCTTGCCGTGATCCTCGCGCGCTTTCAGAAAGGCCGAGACATGGACCGCGCCCGCCGACGTGCCGAGCAGGAAGATCCGGTCCGGATCGCCGCCATGCCCGGCCACGTTCGCGCGCAGCCAATCGACCGCAAGGCTCACGTCCTCCGCGCCCGAAGGCCACATGTGCGCAGGCGCGAGGCGGTAGTTCATCACCGCGCCGATCAGCCCGTTCGCGGCCGCCCAGCGCCCGACATGGGCATTGGTCCAACCGCTTTCGCCGGCGCCCGCTTGTCCACCTTTGTCGCCAACGAGGAAGCCCCCGCCATGAACGAACAGCACCACCGGACGGGGATCGCCTCCCTGGCCATAGAGATCGAGGCGGTTGCGGGGATCGGGACCATAGGCGCAGTCGAGCGCGACCGGCGCGATCTCGGCGGCGAGCACCTGCTGCTCGGCCTGGAACAGACCCCGGCACGCCGCAACGACATCGGGACCCAGCTTCGTACCCATCGCGACGATGGCGCGTCCCGTTTCACGAGCGGTCATGCCACTTCACTCCCTCGATGCGCGAACAGGCGGGTCAGCGAGTAAGTCGTTCCGGCCACGCCCAGCCCGGTTCCATAGACCAGCTTGAGCACGAGCGCGACTGACCAGCCGATCTCGCGCCACGGCCCGAAAAGACCGATCGCGGCGAGAACCGCAGCGCTCGCCAGGCCCGCCAGCACGACGGTGAGAACGGTCCGCGCGATGAAGCCGCGGCTACCCGTGCGCACTCCGGTCTTGCGAAGACTGGCCGAAACCACCAGCAGCGGCACCAACGAGGACATCAGGGCGATGGCCGCGGCCTGCGGCGGGAAATCCAGCGCGAAATTGTTGGGCGCAGCGAAATGCAGCGGGCGGTTCGCAAAGCCGAAAACGCCGAAGAAGAACACCGCGCTCAGGACCAGATTGATCGCGCCGCTGGTCACTTGCTCACGCCGCAGCCGGGCGGCGATGTTCATGGCCGGCATCCGAGATCGAAGCTCTGGAGATCGCGCGCGAGATCGACCGTCCCGGCATAGCGCGCGGCGATTCCGGAGCGGATGGCGGGTTCGAACTGCGGCAATGGCCCCGGCGGGACCGCGAAGTGAGTCAGCACCACCCTGCCCACACCTGCGTCGGCGGCGATCTCGCCGATCGCTTCAGGCTTAAGGTGATGGGTGGAAAGGTGGCGCTCCATGCCGGCCAGCATCTCGGGCGAGGCGTCCTTGCGGCGCTGGCGGATTTCACCAAGCAGAGCGTCGAGGGCGATGATCTCGGTCACGAACATGTCGCTGCCCTTGGCCAGCGCAGTAACGGCAGCGCTTGGGCCGGTGTCGCCGGTATAGGTAATGCTGCGGGTGCCCAGCGCGAAACGGTAGCTGAGCGAGACGTTGGCCGCATCCGGCTTGCCGTCATGGTCGAAGTGACTGTTGGCGGCGGTCTTCACGCTCACGCCCTGCCCGAGGTCGAGTGCCTGACCACCCGCCAGTTCGATCACACGTACCGAGTCCGCCGGGCGCGGCGGCGGTGTGCCGAGACCGAAGCCGATGCTGCCCGGTGTCGCCAGCGAGGCGACGATGCCTTCCACCACCGCCCGCGTACCCGCCGGGCCGTAGACGGTCAGGACGCCGGGAAACTGGTTCATCCAGCGCAGGCCGATCACGGCGGCGAGGCCGCCGGTATGGTCGAGATGATTGTGGCTGATGAATACCGTGTCGATGGCGCCAAGGTCGAGCCCGATCCGGGCGAGCTGGTCCACCGTGCCGTCGCCCGTGTCGACAAGCATCCGGCGATCACCGATGGTTAGGAGATTGGCCGGTTCCGAGCGCTCGGCCGTAGGCACCGGACCGCCGGCCGTTCCCAGCGTCGTCCAGCGCAGCGCCGGGCAGGTCGTGGCCGCCAGCGCGGGAACGGCGGACATCGCCGCTACCGTAAGCGCCAGCGACGTCATTGCGCGTTGAACCTGCATCATCACCCCTCTGTTGGCCGCCTCTTGAGGGCGCCTCGATGAATTGGGCCGGGGCCTTGCGGACCCCGGCCGGATACGATCAGAACTTCGTTTCGGCCTGGACGCCGATCGTGCGACGGCCTTCGCGGGTGAGCCAGTTCACGTAAGCCCCCGAGTCCGCGAACGGCAGGTGGATGACCGAGGCGTGGAAGCGTTGGTCGAGCAGGTTGCGCACGAAGGCGCCGACCCGCCAGTTGCCGTCCGGATGGCCGATCCCCATGCTCAGGCCGATCGTGCCGTAGCCGTCCTGATAGGCATAGGCATTGGCCACCGCGTACTGCACGCGGCTGCGATAGTAGATATTGGCCGAGGTATCGAACTGGAGGCTGTCGTTGATCGGCAGCTTCACGTCCGCGCCCAGCGTGGCGCTGTACTTCGGCGCGCCCGACAGCGGCTCGCCCTTGGCCTGGACCAGGCTGGTGACGCCGTCGGCTGCCAGGAAGCAGGAATATCCGGCCTTCACGTCCTCGGGGCAGGCAGTCACGTAGTCGGTGAACTTGGTGTCCGAATACGTGAAGCCGCCGCTGAACGAGAGCACCGGGGTGACGCGCCAGGAGGCGTCGATCTCGAAGCCCTTGGCGGTGAAGCCACCGGCGTTCTCGGTAACGAATTCCACGCCGTTGAACACCGAGGTCTGGAGGTTCTTGTACTTGTCGTAGAACAGGTTGGCGTTGAAGGTCACCGCGCGGTCGAACAGCTGCGACTTGATGCCCACGGTGATGTCGCGGACGGTCTGCGGCTTCACGTTGGTGCGCGTGCCGGTCAGGCCGGTGAAGGTCACCGTCGGGCCGAGGTAACCGCGCGCGATGGTGCCGAACAGCATGACATCGGGCGTGATCTTGAACTCGGCACCGCCACGGCCCGACCACGAACCCTTCTTGGTGCTGCCGGTCTGGAGCGAAGTGGGCGTATAGGGCGTCACGAAGCCGGAACCGTCGGCAGCAGGCGTAGCCGGCGCGAAGTTGGGATCGATGATCGAGAAGTAGGACGCCTTCACCCAGTCGTACTGATAGCGCAGACCGCCGATCAGGCTGAACTGGTCGGAGACGTGGAACTTGCCGTCGAAGAAGCCGGCCAGCGAATCCGAGCGCGTCTGGGTGTTGCCCTGCCCGCCGGAGATGTTGACGATGAAGCTCTGGAACGGGTTGGCGGGACGAAGCTGGGCACGGTTGAAGTCGTTGTCGTCACCCACCTTGCGCCGCGAGGCATAGACGCCCGAAGTGAATTCGAGTTGGCTGCCGCTCGGCGAACTGATGCGCAGTTCCTGCGAGAGGAACGACTGGTCCGTGCCGGTCTGCTGCGCGGTGAAGACCGGAACGCTCGAACCGTCGATCGAGAAGACCTGCGGGCCTTCGTCGAGGCGGCGATAGGCGGTGATCGAGGTCAGGTTGTAATCGCCAAGCGCGTAGTTGATCTCCATCGACCCGCCGAAGTTCTGCTCCGAGCTGTACCCGGCGTAGTCCTCCACCGACTTGGTGTTGTCGAAGCCTGCCGTCACGCCGAGCGCGGTGAGGTTACCGAAGCGCGCGGCCATCAGCGGATTGGCGAAGCTGGGCAGGCGATTAAGCGTCCAGAGCTGGCCCGGGCCCTTGCGGCTGATTTTCGAATAGTCGCCGATCAGGTAGATCGAGAAATCGTCCGTGGGCTCATAGAGGAACTTGGCGCGGCCGCCGTAGCTTTCCTCGCCGCCCCAGGTCTCGTCCCGGTAGACGTTCTTGAGGAAGCCGTCGTTGCGGCGGTAGAAGCCGAACACGGCAAGCGCCGAATTCTGGGATACCGGCACGTTGACGCTGGCATTGGCGTTGACTTCGTTCAGCTGGGCATAGCTCAGGAAGGCCTTGCCGAAGAAATGCGAGGGATCGGGCTTCTTGGTGGTGATGTTGATGACGCCGGACGAGGCGTTCTTGCCGAACTGGGTGCCTTGCGGCCCCTTCAGCACTTCGACGCGCTCCAGGTCGCCAAGGCTGTTGATCGGGTTGCCGAAGGGAATGACGACGTTGTCGACCACGGTGCCGACGTTCTGCTCGGACGAGCTGGAGAAGCCGCCGGCCGAGCCTACGCCGCGCAGGCGGAAGCCGGAATCGTTGGGCGAGGATCCGAACTGCACGCCGGAGAACTGGTACTGGATATCGGTCAGCTTCTGGAAACCGCTCTCGGTGAGCTGGGCGCCGGAGATGGCGGAGACCGCGATCGGCACGTCCTGGAGACGCTCGGCGCGGCGGGAGGCGGTGACGATGATGTCGGTGCCGGAAACCTGCGGGGCCTCGGCTGCCTGAGGCGCGGCGGCCTGAGGGGTCTCCTGGGCCTGGGCGGAAACGCTGACGGCGCCCAGGGCGATGCCGGAAAGCAGGCTGAACTTGCTGATGGTGTTCATATTGGTCTCTCCCCAAACTGATTGTTTATAGCCGGTTTTTATGGCCGATTTTATGGATGCGACCCGTCAGGTCTCGTCGATGACGGGGTTGGAAAGGGTGCCGATCACGCCCACGGACACTTCGACCGTGTCGCCGGCCTTGAGGTAGAGCGGGGGCTTGCGCTTGTCGCCGACGCCGCCCGGGGTGCCGGTGGCGATCACATCGCCGGGCTTGAGGTCGGTGAAAGTCGAGCAATAGGCGATGACCGTGGGGATATCCCAGATCATGTCGGAGACCGGCTGGTCCTGCACCAGTTCGCCGTTCACGCGGGTCTGCACGCGCTGCGAGGCCAGGTCTTCCACGTCCGAAGCGGCCACCATCGAAGGGCCGAAGCCGCCGGTGCCGGGCCAGGTCTTGCCCGGCGTGAACTGGATGTTGTGGCGCTGCCAATCACGGATCGAGCCATCATTGAACGGCGCGAAACCGGCAACGTGCTCCCATGCGTTCTCGGGCGCGATGCGGCGGCCGCCCTTGCCGATCACGACCGCCAGTTCGCCCTCGTAGTCGAAGCGTTCGCTTTCGGGCGGGCGGACCATGGGCTCGCCATCGGCGATCAAGCTGTCGGCCCAGCGGGTGAAGATCGCCGGGTGTTCCTTCTGCTCGCGGCCGGTTTCGGCAACGTGGCTGGCGTAGTTGAGGCCGACGCAGAGGATCTTTTCGGGGTTCGGCACGACCGGCAACAGCTTCACCGCATCGGTGGCGAACTCGCCCGTCGCGGGCAGCGCGGCAAGGTCGCCTGCCAGCACGTCCTTCAGCCATGCGTCCGCACCGGATGCGCCGAGATCGATCACCTTGTCCCCTTCGAGGCGGCCGAAGCTCTTGCTGCCATCGGGACGTTCGAAGCTGATGTAACGGTTCATGCGTAGTCTCCCCTGCCCCCGCGTCTCGCGCGGCGGCGGTCAAATGGTCAGAGCGGTGCGGCTTCCCAGTCGCGGCGGAAGCGGAAGCGTTCCTCGGCGCGGCGAAGGCCATCGAAATCCTTGTCGGACACGCCCCACTGGTCGATGCGACCCGCGGGCCAGGTCCAGTCGTCCGGCGCGCCGACCTTGTAGTCTTCCGGCACTTTCTCCACGGCGGTCGAGAATTCGATCACCGGGCCGAACGGGGCGATGAAGTAGGCGTAGACATTGGCGCCAGGCCCGTGGCGGCCGGGGCCCCAGGCAGGCACCAGCGCATGGTCACGCAAGCGGCCGATCCCGCGCATCACCGCGTCCATGTCTTCCATCTCGAAAGCGACGTGGTTGAGCGAGGCGAAACCGGCGCGGGCGAAGGCGGTGGAGTGGTGGCTGTCGTTGCAGCGCACGAAGACCATGCCCTTGGTGCGGTCGGACACGCGGAAGCCCAGCACATCCTCCACCGCATCGCCGCAGGCTTCGGCATCGGCGGCATTGAACACGACATGGGTGAGCTTCACCGGCAGATCGCGCCCGGCGATCGGTTCGACTTCGGTAGCATCGACGAGGAAGCGCAGGATCGTGCCTTCGGGCAGTTCGACCAGCACACCCTGCCCGCCGCCGAGATCGTCGCTCGTGGTCGGGCTCGCCGTCCATCCGGCGGCAGCGACGCGGGCTTTCAGGGCTTCCAGTTCCTCGGCGGTGCAGACGAACGTGGTGGAGCGGACGAATTCGTCCTCCGACTTCTCGAACGCCACGAGGTAGGGAAACGGCCCGGAGCCGCGCAGGTACTGCGTATCGCCTTCAGCTTCCGCAGCAGCCATGCCCCAGATTTCGGTCATGAACGCGGCGGCGGCAGCCGGGTCGGGCAGCGCCAGTTCGATGCTGCGCAGTTTCATGCTTCGGTCTCCTGAGAGAGCCCTGCCGCGCGGATGCCGGCGCGGGCGCAGTCGGCATCACACTCGCCGGTGTCACCGCTGACGCCGACGGCGCCGATCAAAGTGCCGGCGGCATCGCGGATCACCACCCCACCCGGGGAGAACGCGATGCGGCCGCCGACGGCAGCGGTGACGCTTTGAAAGAACACCGGATTGCCCTTGGCCCGCTCGGCCAGGACGGCGGTATCCGCATCCATGCCAACGGCGCCTTCGGCCTTGGCTTTGGCAATGTCGAAACGGAAGAGGCTCGCCCCGTCCTCGCGCGCGAAAGCGACCGGGTGGGCGCCGGCGTCGAGCACGATCACCGCGAGTTGCTTGGCACCGCGGGCGCGTGCCTCGGCAAGCGTGGCGGTAACGATGGTCTGGGCCTGAGCCAGCGTGAGAGTCATGCGGCAAGCTCCTGATGGCTGAAAAGCTGCGCCGCGCGGGCGGCAAGCAGGTCTTCGGCGCTGTGGCTGGCGGTTCCGAAGACGTAATGGTCAGGGCGGATCAGCACAGCATCGACGCCGTGTTCATCCAGCCATGCGGTCACCGCGCCATTGTCCGGCAGGGTGCTGGCGGCGATGCGGGTCACGCCCTCGGCTTGTCCCGGCACCGCATCGTCGCGGACGAACAGGCGCCAGTCGCCGCCGGTCAGGTCGTCGAGCTTGCGGCCATCGGTGAGCACCGGCTGCACGAAGCGCGCACCTGCGCCGGTCGTGCCGGGCAGGACCACGCCTTCGGCAATCGCCGGGATCAGGTCATGCGCGGTCTCGCCGGACTTCTGCCGCGCTTCCTCGCGGATGCGGGCATCGCGCGCGGCGGCCTCGGCGGGATCGAGTTCGCAGATGTAGCGCCCGGCGGCAACGGCGGCACCGATCACCGCACGGACATGCGGGTCGCGCTCGGGCTGGTAGCTGTCGAGCACCGCAGCGTCGGCGCCGTGGTTGGCCACTGCGTCCATCTTCCACGCCAGATTGGCGACATCGCGCAGGCCATGGCACATGCCCTGCCCGAAGAACGGCGGCGTCTGGTGCGCGGCGTCACCGGCCAGGAACACGTTCCCGACCTGCCACTGGTGCGCGACCAGGCCGTGGAAACGATAAGTCGCGGCGCGCACGATCCTGTGCGGCACATCGGCCATCCACGCACCGACGAGTTCGGCCACCTTATCCGGTGCCGACATCGCGACATCGTCTTCACCGGGAAGCAGCATGAACTCCCACCGGCGATGATCGCGGCGGCCGGGAACCACGGTGGCGGGGCGCGAGGGATCGCACATCATCACCGAGAGGCGCTGGAGGTCGGCCCCCTCGGGCACGCCGGAGAGCGGCGGGAAGGAGACCGGGCCTTCGACCTCGGCATCGACGACGAGCCAGGGCTCCTCGAAATCGAGATCGTCCAGTCCGACGCCCAGCGCCTTGCGGACCGAACTGCGGGCGCCGTCGCAGGCAATCACCCAGCGGGCGGAGGTCCTGCGCGTTTCACCGTCCTCGCTATAGTCGACGGTAACGCCGCTCTCGTCCTGCGTCAGGCCGAGGAACGTCGCGCCGAGCACGAGTTCGACGTTGTCCCTGCCTGCAAAGCCTTCGCGCAAGTGCGCTTCGAGTTCGGGCTGGTAGAAGAAGTAGTCGTTGGCCCAGCCAAACGGGCGCGGCTTGCCCACGGTGCCCATGTAGCGGATCACCCCGTGGTCGGCGCCAACATGCAGGTGGCCGTCGGTGGCGATCATGTCGCCTTCCACCCGATCGATCACCCCGGCCGACTGGAACAGGCGCATCATCTCATGATCGAGATGGACCGCGCGCGGCAGCGGATAGTGTTCCAGTTCCCGTTCGAGAACCAGCACGTTGAGCCCTTTCAGGCCGAGAAGGTTCGCAGCCAGCGCGCCCACAGGGCCGCAGCCTACGACAACCACGTCGTACGACATCTTGTAAGCCCTTAATAAACCTGGTCTTCAGCTCGGTTCGATCTCGGCAGGCGCCTTATGGAGCACCCCGCCCTTCATGATCATCTTCAGCCGGTCCTTGTCCTGCAGGATCGCGACGTCCGCCGTGGGATCGCCGTCGACCAGCAGCAGGTCGGCCAGCCAGCCTTCCTTCACCAGCCCGACCTCAAGCCCCATCAGCTCGCCGCCATACTGGGTGGCGGAGCGCAGCGCCTCGGCAGGCGTGAAGCCGTAATGCTGGACGAAGTGCTCCAGATCGCGGGCGTTGCGGCCATGCGGATTGAACGGGAAGCCATAGTCGCCGCCGGTCAGGATGCGCACGCCGCGTGCCTTGAGTTCGGGCACCAGCTTGCCTTCCAGGCCCATGCGGACGTTGGCGCTGGCCTTCATGTGCGTCATGTCGACATGCGGCGGCGGATTGGCCTCGATCGCGGCGATGGAGACGCCGGGACCGGGTGCGTAGAAGAACTTGTCGTTGTCCGCCGCCATGCGATCGACGGTGGCGTCATCCGCGAAGGAGCAGTGGTAGAGCACGCGCGCGCCGGCATCGAGCGCGAGGCCGATGGCCTCGGGGGAATAGGTATGCGCTGCGATCCACAGGCCGGCCTCGCGCGCGGCCTCTCCGGCGGCTTCCAATTCCTCGCGGGTGTAGAGCACATCCATCGCCGAATTCGGCTTGAGCGCGTCCTCTCCGGAGACGACCAGCTTGATCGATTGGACGCCCTCGTCCTTGCAGTAAGCCACGAAATTGCGCATCGCCTCGGGCCCGCGCCCGTTGAACACGTCGCCGGTGTCGACGCCTTCGTCGCCTTCCGGGCTGCGTTCGAGGGTGGAGGGCACCATGCGCGGCCCGGGCGTCTCGCCGGCGGCGATGGCCTGCGCCAGTTCCGGCTCGATCATGTCGCCCAGCGCGCCGGCCGAGTAGATCGAGGTGAAGCCGTGGTCCAGCAGCACCCGCGCATTGCGCCAGGCAGCGACTTTCAACTCGTCGGCCGGGAGGATGAACTGGTGATAGATCTTCTCGACCGACGACCCCCAGGTGAGGTGCGTGTGGGAGTCGACCAGGCCGGGCATCAGCGTCATGCCGTGGCCATCGATTACGGTGTCGGCCTCTTCCCCCGCCAGCGCGTCTGCGCCAAGGGCCACGCGCTGGATGCGCTCGCCCTCGATCAGCACCGCACCGGCCTGCGGCGCGGAGCCGGTGCCGTCGAAAATGGAAACCTGGCGGATCAGGGTCCGCATCGCTCTCTCTCCCGCGCTTTGTCGTTCGGCCGGTTGCCGGCTTGAGAGAGGTTTTGCCCCCTATTGGCCCTCAAGTAAAATAATGAGTTTTCTATTTGCCATAGGTGCAAACTATGGAACGACGGGCAAGGCCTTCAGCATGGCTTCCGCCAAAGGAGAGAGCCTCCGCCGGGCGAGGCGCAGCACGCCGACGCTGCGTTCGAACACGGCTTCCTTGATGGCGATGGCCCGGATCGATCCGTCGGATGCGCCGTCGAGCGCCACCGTGCGCGGAAGCACCGTGACCCGGTCCGTCTCGCGCACGATCGCGCGGGTGGTGAGCAGCGAATCGCAGCGGATCGTGGTGCGCGGCACCGAGACGCCCGCGGCGATGAACAGCGCGTCGACCTGCCGGCGAAAGGCGCCGCGCGCCTCGGGCAGGACCCAGGGATAATGCTCGACATCGCGCAGGGACACGCTGTCACCCAGGTCCGCATGGCGCGGACCGACGATGAGCGCGAAGGGATCGCGGGCAGAGGTCACTTCCTCGACATCGGAAGGCACGTTCTGGATGCGGGTGGTGACGAAGGCCAGTTCGATCTCACCCTTGCGCAGCATGTCCAGCAATTGCTCATCGGGCCGCTCCACCGCGCTCAGCGCAAAGTCGCCTACGGCCTGCTCGACGCGCAGGATCGCGCCGGGCAGCAGCGTGAGCAGCGCGCCGGGCGTGCCGCCGATCCGCAGCGGACCGGCTATGCGGTGGCGCGCATGCTCGACATCGCTCACCGCGTCGGACAGCAACCGCGCCATGGCCTCTGCCGGGCGGCGCAGCACTTCCCCCTCCCGGGTAAGCACGATGCCGCCGCGCCGCCGCTCGAACAGGACGACGCCGAGCCGCCGCTCCAGCAGGGCGATGGTGTTGGAGACGGAGGGCTGCGAAAGGTTCAGCATCCGCGCGGCGGCACTGATCGAGCCGGTCTCGCAGACGATGCGAAAGGTCATCAGGGCGCGGGGATCTATGGCCGGCATGCGCGCCAGCGGCAGGGAGGAAGCGGGTTCGTCCGTCATTCAGTGTTCCTCTCGTCGGCCCTGCTGGACCTTGCGGCGACTTCGACTTCGCCGCTCTCCTGGCCGCCCCCCCGCCGAACGGATTGCTGCTGCTGTCGAGAAACGGAACCTGAAAGGGGCCGGGACGGCGAGCCCGGTTCCGCGACGCGATCGCCGCGTCCTAGATCTGCCGCTTTTCCAGCTTGCGCGCGAGCGTGCGGCGATGGAGGCCGAGGCGGCGGGCGGCCTCGGAGATGTTGAATTCGCATTCGACGAGGGTGCGGTGGATATATTCCCACTCCAGCGTCTTGATCGAACTGCGCCGGCCGTCGACCGGCACACTCGCATCGCCCTCGCCGCTGGTGAAGGCGGCCTCGATGTCGTCGGTGTTCGAAGGCTTGGCCAGATAGTGCGAGGCGCCGAGCTTGATCGCCTCCACCGCGGTCGCGATCGAGGCATAGCCTGTCAGCACGACGATGCGGGTTCCCGGCGAGCGGGCGTGGAGAGACTGCACCACGGCCAGCCCCGAGGATGCCCCGAGCTTGAGATCGACCACGGCATAGTCGAAGACTTCGTCCACGCTCAGCGTCTCGGCCTCGTCCGGGCTGCCCGCCGAACTGACGCGGTAGCCGCGCCGCTCGAAGGAACGGCGCAAGGTGCGCGCGAAAGTGGGATCGTCCTCGACGATCAGCAAGCTGGCACCGCCGGGCTCGTTCGCAACTGTTTCCGTCATCATGCCCCGGCTGTGTCCTCGCCCTTCCTGGGCTCGTAGGCCAGTGTAGCAAGGGGAATCGCAAGTTGCACCCTTGCCCCGCCATCGGCGAGATTGTCGACCGCAACCTTGCCGCCGAGCTTGCGGATCACGTTGACGACCAGGAACAGCCCCAGCCCCCCGCCGTCGCGCCCCTTGGTCGAGGCATAAGGCTGGCCGACCCGCGGCAGCATGTCGGGCGCGAAGCCGGGTCCACGATCGCTGACGGTCAGGACCAGCCCGCCATGGTCCACCCGCGCCTCGATCACGACGAGGCCGGGCGAGACTTCCACGGCATTGTCGATCACGTTGCCGATCACCTGCCGCAGGCCGGGATCGGACACGATCGAGCGGTCTTCCTCGATGCGGTCGATGAAGCGCAGTTCGCCGGGCATGCGGGCACGCCATTCCTCCACGATCTCGCCCAGGAAGCCGCGCAGGGTCGTGACGGCCGGGTCGATGCCGCGGATCTCGCCGGCCGACATCAGGATGCCGCTGACGATGTTCTTGCAGCGCGCCAATTCGCGGCGCACGTCGGCGAGGTCGGCTGCCATGTCGGGATCGTCGGCAATGCCCGGCTGGCGCGCCCAGTCGCCCAGGATCACCGAGATCGACGACAGCGGCGTGCCCAGTTCATGCGCCGCGCCCGATGCGAGCAGGCCCATGCGGATGATATGGTCTTCCTCCACCGCCTGCTGGCGCAGCGCGGCGATCTTGGCGTCGCTCTCGCGCCGCGTGAAGTCCAGCCGCGCCACGAAGACGATCAGCAGCACCGCAGCCAGCACGAAACAGAACAGGCTGCCGTAGATGTAGAGTTCGAAGGGATGCTGGGCGTAGCGCTCGGGCAATTGCAGCGGCACGTAGAAATAGGTCAGCAGCAGCATGCAGAGGCAGGCGTTGATCGCGACCAGCGAACTCCAGCGCAAGTCGAGGATCACCGCGGCGATCACGATCTGGAGCAGGAACAGGAAAGTGAAGGGATTGGTCGCGCCGCCGCTGTGGTAAAGCTGCCAGCAGAGCGCGATCACGTCCACCATCAGCGCCGAGAACAGCTCGCCTTGCGTGAAGTCCCGCCGCCGCAGCACCACGCTGGCAGACGCGAGATTGACCACGATCAGCAGCAGCGGCGCCAGCAGCAGCGGCGCCAGCTCCAGCTTGACCCCCAGCCCTTGCGACACGATCACGATCGTCGCCAGCTGGCCGAAGACCGCCGTCCAGCGAAGCTGGGTAAGCAGCACGACATTGGCGCGGCTGGCCGATCCTCCGGGCAGTCCGTGCGGGGCGAACAGCTCTATCAGGCGGTCCATCGCCCGCGCCGCCAGACGAAGATCAGCGCCATGACCGACATGGCCGCCATGGCGAACCACGTCAGCGCATAGCTCAGGTGGCTGTCGGGGAAGTGGACCTGGGTGAGACCGGGCACCGGGCGCAGGCCCTCCACCGGGGCGGCCTGCTCGACTTGCGCGTCGATGAAGGCCGGTGCGACCGCGCCGATCCCGCGCACCAGCGCCAGCGCCTTCACATCGCGCGAATACCAGCGGTCGGCGGCGGGCTGGTTGGACTGGAGCACGCTGCCGCCCGGCTCGGTGGGGCGAAGCAGGCCGGTCACTTCGACGGGGCCCGGCGGGGTCGTGGCCGCAGCGGCCTCTCGCCGGGTACCGGCGGGCACGAAGCCGCGGTTGATCCAGACCTGCCGACCTTCGGCGGTCCTGATCGGCGTCATGGTCCAGTAGCCGGTGCCGAGTTCGGTGGCCGCCCGCACGAGCGAGGTTGCCCCCGCCTCGTAGCTGCCGGAAATCCTCACCCGCAGGTAATCGAGATCGCGCGTGCCCTCGCCGGTCGCGCCGGCGTCGTTCAAGCGCGCATCGTCAGGAACCGCGACCGGGGCCGCGTGGACGCGGGCCTCGACACGGGCGATCAGCGCGTGTTTCCAGTGCATGCGCTGCACCTGCCACACGCCGAGCGCCGCGAACATCGCGAAGGCCAGCAACAGAAACGCGGCGAGCCCCCAGGGCCGCCGCGCTTCCGCTTGATCCGTTACTGTCCGCATTGCTTCGGTCAGGTTGGTATCGTTCATTTCGCCTCGATCACGACGAGAGTCAGGGCAACTGGCCCATGTCGTGGGCGGTCATCGGCATCATGTTGTGGTTCAGGTGGTACATCACCCAAAGCGAGCCGGAAAGCGTGATCACGAGAATGACGATCGTGAAGATCAGCGCCATGACCGTCCAGCCGTTCTCGGCCTTCGTGTTCATGTGCAGGAAGTAGATCATGTGGACCACGATCTGCACCGCGGCGAAAGCCATGATGACCAATGCCGTGGTCGACTTGTCGGCGATCGCGCCGGTCATCACCAGCCAGAACGGAATGGCGGTGAGGATGACCGAGAGGATGAAGCCGATCACATAGTCGCGGAGCGAACCGTGGCTGCCGTGATCGTCGTCGAGATGGTGGTTGGGGTGAACGTGGTCGCTCATCACAGCATTCCCATGAGATAGACAAAGGTGAAGACGCCGATCCAGATCACGTCGAGGAAGTGCCAGAACAGCGAAAGGCACATCAGGCGGCGCTTGTTGGCCGGGATCAGGCCCTTCTTGCCGATCTGGACGACCAGCGTGAACAGCCAGACCAGGCCGAACGTGACGTGAAGGCCGTGCGTGCCCACCAGCGAGAAGAACGCGGTGAGGAAGCCCGAGCGCATCGGCGTCGCGCCCTCATGGATGAGGTTGGCGAATTCGTAGAGTTCGATCGCGAGGAACGAGGCGCCGAACACGGCGGTCACGAGCAGCCAGAGCTGCGTCGCGCCCTTCTTGTCCTTTTCCATGGCGAGCATGGCGAAGCCGTAGGTGATCGAGGAGAACAGCAGCATCGCCGTGTTCACCGCCACCAGCGGCAGTTCGAACAGGTCCTTCGGTCCCGGCCCTGCCGCGAAGCTGCCGCCGAGCACACCGTAAGCGGCGAACAGCATCGCGAAGATGAGGCAGTCGCTCATCAGGTACATCCAGAAGCCCAGCATGGTGCTGCCGCCTTCGGGATGGTCGTGCTCGTTCAGGTCGTAGAAGGCGGCCTGAAGTTGCGGCTGGGACAGTTCCGTCTTGATTGCAGTCGCAGTCATCGATCAGGCTCCTGCGGCTGCAAGCTGGCGCGTACGCGCGGCCTCGGTCGCTTCGACCGTCTCGACCGGGATGTGGTAATCGCGCTTGTAGTTGAAGGTATGGAAGATCGCGTAGCCGATCACGCCCAGGAACGACACGGCTGCGAGCCACCAGATGTACCAGATCATCGCGAAGCCGAGGACGGTCGACAGGCCGGCCAGGATCAGGCCCGTTCCGGTGCCCTTGGGCATGTGGATCGGACGGTAGCCGGTGGTCGGACGCTCCACGCCGCAGCGCTTCATGTCTTCCCAGGCGTCGATGTCGTGGACGATCGGCGTGAAGGCGAAGTTGTACTCCGGCGGCGGCGACGAGGTCGACCATTCCAGGGTACGGCCGTTCCACGGATCGCCCGTTTCGTCCTTCAGTTCCTCACGCTTCCAGATCGACACGGCGAACTGGACGAGCATGGCACCGATGCCGCCTGCAATCATCAGGGCGCCGAAGGCGGCGATGATGAAGAAGATCTGGATCGACGGATCGTCGAACACGCGCATGCGGCGGGTCACGCCCATCAGGCCGAGGATGTAGAGCGGCATGAAGGCGAACCAGAAGCCCGGGACCCAGAGCCAGAAGCTGACCTTGCCCCAGAATTCGTTCAGGCGGAAACCGAAGGCCTTGGGCCACCAGAAGTTGATCGCCGCGAAGATGCCGAACAGCACGCCGCCGATGATGACGTTGTGGAAGTGGGCGATCAGGAACAGCGAGTTATGGAGCACGAAGTCGGCAGGCGGCACCGCGAGGAGCACGCCGGTCATGCCGCCGATGGTGAAGGTGAGCATGAAGGCCACCGTCCACATCATGGGCAGGTCGAACCGGATGCGGCCACGGTACATCGTGAACAGCCAGTTGAAGAGCTTCGCGCCGGTCGGGATCGAGATCACCATCGTGGTGATGCCGAAGAACGAGTTGACGCTCGCGCCCGAACCCATCGTGAAGAAGTGGTGCAGCCAGACGAGGTACGAGAGGATGGTGATGACCAGCGTCGCGTAGACCATCGACGAGTAGCCGAACAGGCGCTTGCCGCTGAAGGTGGCGGTGACTTCGGAGAAGACGCCGAACAGGGGCAGGATGAGGATGTAGACTTCCGGGTGACCCCAGATCCAGATCAGGTTCACGTACATCATCGGCGAGCCGCCGAAGTCGTTGGTGAAGAAGTTGAAGCCCAGGTAGCGGTCGACGGTGAGCATGGTCATCACGGCCGTCAGCACCGGGAAGGCGGCGACGATCAGGATGTTGGTGCAGAGCGCGGTCCAGGTGAAGATCGGCATGCGCATCATGGTCATGCCCGGCGCGCGCATCTTGACGATGGTCGCGATCAGGTTGACGCCCGAGAGCAAGGTGCCGACACCGGCGATCTGCAAGGCCCATATATAGTAGTCTACGCCGACCCACGGACTGTAGGCCAGGTTGGACAGCGGCGGATAGGCCAGCCAGCCGGTCTGCGCGAACTCACCGATGAACAGCGAGGCCATGACCAGCACGGCGCCTGCCGTCGTCATCCAGAAGCTGAAGTTGTTCAGGAACGGGAAGCTGACGTCTCGCGCGCCGATCTGCAGCGGCACGATGTAGTTCATCAGGCCGGTGACGAAAGGCATCGCCACGAAGAAGATCATGATCACGCCGTGGGCGGTGAAGATCTGGTCGTAGTGATGGGCGTTGAGGTAGCCCTCGTTGCCGTTGAAGGCGATCGACTGCTGGATGCGCATCATGACCGCGTCGGCGAAGCCGCGCAGGAACATGATGAGACCCAGAATCATGTACATGATGCCGATCTTCTTGTGGTCCACGCTGGTGAACCACTCCTTCCAGAGATAGCCCCAGAGCTTGAAGTAGGTCAGCGCCGCCACCAGCGCCGCGCCGCCAAGGGCGACGACGACGAACGTGGCGAGCACGATCGGTTCCTGTGGCATGGCGTCCCACCACAGGCGGCCCAATAGCGGGCTCCAGTGCGAATGGTCTACAACTTCCATTGTTCTATCAGTTCCGGGAAATCTGAGAGGAGTGCGCGGCTTCGTTGGCGGCCACAGGCTCGCCCTTCGGTGCGGAGAGCGCCTGCTCGTCCTTGCCGAAGAGCGGCAGCGACTGCGGGGCCGCCATGCCGGCACCGGTCAGCGAACGCAGGTTGGCGGGCGCCTTGACCGTCTTGTCGGGCGCGGAGCCCGGCATCTGGCGGCAGAGCGCGCGAACCCAGGCCAGCTCGCGCTGGATGGCCGCGTTCGGGTTGGCATTGGCCGTGGCTGCAGCTTCGCGGCCGTGCTTGTCGTAAGCGAGCATCTCGACGTTGCGGATGCCGGCCTTGCCGAGGCCGCCGCGCGCGTCGAGCGCCATCATTTCGCTCATGCACATCTTGCCGGGCTCGACGCACATGTCGACGATCGCGTCGTAGAGGTTGGGCGCGACGGTGGCGTAGCGCGTGGCCGGGACCTTCTCGCTCGGCTTTTCAAGCTCGAGATAGGCGGCGCGGTCAAGATTGCCGCCGGTCTCGCCGTTCGTGGCAGGCGTGCCGGCCTTCACGTCGGCCGTCCACTTGGCGAAGTCCGCCTCGGTAACGGCATGCGTGGCGAAGCGCATGTTGGAGAAGCCGGCGCCAGAGTAGTTGGCCGAGAAGCCGACGGTTTCGATCGGCTTGTTGACCACGGCGTGCAGGCGCGTTTCCATGCCCGGCATCGCGTAGATCTGGCCGGCCATGGCGGGCACGTAGAAGGAGTTCATCACGCTCGAAGAGGTGATCTTGAACTGGAGCGGACGGCCGGTCGGCACGACCAGCTCGTTGACGGTGGCCACGCCCTGCTCGGGATAGATGAACAGCCACTTCCAGTCGAGCGCGACGACTTCGACTTCCAGCGGCTTGGCATTGGCGGCTACCGGGGTGGTGGCGTCGATGCGGCCGATGGTGCGGTAGGGATCGAGAAGGTGGGTGGTCACCCAGGTCAGCGCACCCAGGCAGATGATGATCAGCAGCGGGGCCGTCCAGATCAGCAGTTCGAGCTGGGTCGAGTGATCCCAGTCCGGCTGATAGACAGCCTCCTTGTTCGACGCGCGATAACGCCACGCGAACAGGACCGTCGCAGCCATGACCGGGACGATGATCAGCAGCATCAGCAGCGTGGAGATGACGACGAGGTCACCCTGCTGACGCGCGACATCGCCGGCCGGGTTCAGCACGACGGTGTTACAAGCGGAAAGCGCGCCAGTCAGGGACAAGGCGGCAAGGACTTTGGCGAGCGCGGTCAGCTGCCGCGGCTTCGGTCTGGACTCGGGTGGGCGCATGGGTGGAGCGCCTAGGCTCATGCCGCGAGTGCGAACATAGGACATTTTGTCCAATCCCCTTGACGGCCATCAATGACGATAGGGCCTCACCATGTAGCCGGGCGTTTCGCGCGCCCGCCTTGATTCGTCCGCATCCGGCAGGCTTTATCCAGGGCCGGCCGCGCGCGGACCCGAAACGAAGGCCGCAGAATCGAAATGACCAGCATCCCCCAGCCCCGCGAAGCCCTGGGCCTGCCGACGTTCAAGGAGCATCACCAGCCGTCGCCCGGTGAAATCGCCATCGGCGTGATCATCGGCCGAACGTCGGAGTTCTTTGACTTCTTCGTTTACGCCATCGCCTCGGTGCTGGTGTTCCCGAAGCTGTTCTTCCCCTTCGTCGACGCGCTGACCGGCACGCTCTATTCCTTCGCGGTCTTCGCGCTGGCCTTCGTGGCCCGCCCGTTCGGCTCGCTGATCTTCATGGCGGTCGACCGCGCCTATGGCCGCGGCACCAAGCTGACGATCGCACTGTTCATGCTCGGCGGCTCCACCGCGGCGATCGCGTTCCTGCCTTCGTATGAATCGGCCGGAAACACCGCGATCGTCCTGCTCTGCCTGTTCCGTCTGGGTCAGGGCTTCGCCCTTGGCGGCACCTGGGACGGCCTGGCCTCGCTGCTCGCGCTGAACGCGCCCGAGCACAAGCGCGGCTGGTATGCGATGATCCCGCAGCTCGGCGCACCGTTCGGCCTGATCGTGGCCTCCACGCTCTTCGCCTTCATGATCGCCGCCCTCCCCGCCGCCGACTTCCTCGACTGGGGCTGGCGCTATCCCTTCTTCGTGGCTTTCGCGATCAACGTCGTCGCGCTCTTCGCGCGCCTTCGCATCGTCGTCACCGAAGAGTTCGAGAACCTGTTCGCCAGCCGCGACCTTCAGCCGGTCAGCGTCGGCGCCACGCTCCGCAACGAGTGGAAGACCATCGTTCTGGGCGCTTTCGCCCCGCTCGCCAGCTTCGCGCTGTTCCACATGGTCACCGTGTTCCCGCTCTCGTGGGTGTTCCTCTTCACGCCCGATTCGCCGATCAGCTTCCTGCTGATCGAAGCGCTCGCGGCCGCCTTCGGCGTCGTCGCGGTGATCGCTTCGGGGCGCATTGCCGACCGTTTCGGACGCCGTAACCTGCTGGGCAGCTGCGCCGTCGCCATCGCAGTGTTCTCGGGCTTCGCGCCGCAGCTCCTCGATGCCGGTCCGGCAGGCGAAATCGCCTTCATGATCATCGGCTTCATTCTGCTCGGCCTCGCTTTCGGCCAGTCCTCGGGCGTCGTCGCCTCGGCCTTCGCCAGCGAGCATCGCTACACCGGCTCGGCGCTCACGAGCGATCTGGCCTGGCTGTTCGGCGCCGGCTTCGCCCCGCTTGCAGCGCTGCTGCTGTCCAGCCACTGGGGCCTGATCGCCTCGGGCGGCTACCTGCTCTCCGGCGCAATCGCCACCCTGGCGGCGCTCTGGCTGAACAAGGAACTGGCCAGCCGTAACTGATCGGCTGCCCATGGCGGGCCGCTTTCGGCGGCCAGTCACCCTATCGATCGGCAAGGGGGCGCTTCGGCGCCCCCTTTTCGTTGCGGCGGGCGATCTCCCAAGCCCGGCCAGACCCCGGCGCAAGAGCGAATCGGGCGATTTCAGCGGCTTCGAGAGAATTTGGGCGAGTGTTCAAATAACGCCATGCCGTAGTTTGTCAGAAATGAAGCCATTTCATTTGACAAAAAGGGCCTCGCGCAAGCACCCATTCTCCCAATCAAGAGCAAAGAAATCGGAGGGAGAGTCAATGCGTGCGTTCAAGCAGCTGATGCTGTGTTCGGCGGGCCTGTCGGGTATGTGCGGCCTGGGGTGGGTTGCCCCTGCCCTGGCCCAGGAAGCGCCCGATGCGGTGTCGGCCAACGAAGCCAACGTCATTATCGTCCAGGCCCGTCGCCGCGACGAAGACGTGCAGGACGTTCCCGCCGTGATCGACACCGTCACCGCTGACGAGATCGGCAAGCTCAACTTGCGTGACTTCAAGGAAGTTTCGACGCTGGCGCCGGGTCTCCAGCTCGACACCAATGCCAACGGCATCGGCGGCAACGCCAAGATGCGCGGCGTCAACTTCGACGTGAACGCCAGCGGCAACAACCCCACCGTCGAATTCTACATGAACGACGCGCCGATCACTGCCGGCATCGTGCTGCAGCAGATGTACGACATCGGCCAGATCGAAGTGCAGCGCGGCCCCCAGGGCACGCTGCGCGGCCGCGCCTCGCCCTCGGGTTCGATCACCGTCACCACCAAGAAGCCCGACCTCTATTCGCTGGGCGGTTTCGTGGACATGACGGCCAACGACATCGGCACGCAGAACATCAAGGCCGGCCTTAACATCCCCGTGATCGAGGGCATCGCCGCGATCCGCGCCGCCGGCGTCTGGGATGAGAACGAGCTGGACCGCGTCCGCTCGATCTACACCAACCGCGATCCCTGGTCGCGCACCAAGAGCGGCCGTATTTCCGGCCTCGTCACGCCCACCGACTGGCTCCGCTTCGAAGGCATGTACCAGCGCCTCGACCGCGACCAGCGCAGCTACGACCAGATCGCCTCCTTCTCGGAGGTCAATCCGGACGCCGCGCCCAGCCCGGTCTACATCTCGTCGAAGGACCGCCTCTCGAACTACGAGAGCCCGCGCCTCGTCAACCAGGCCTTCGATGTCTACAACTGGCGCGCGGAAGCCAGCGGCTGGGGCCAGCGCCTGATCTATCAGGGCCAGTACTATACCCAGAAGATCCACTCGACAGAGAACTTCGACAAGGGCAACGCCTTTGCCGGCAATGTCGACCAGATCACCGATACCCGTTCCACCTCGGAATCGCATGAAGTCCGGCTGCAGAACGAAGCGCGCCTGTTCGGCATGGTCGACTATGTGGCCGGCTTCTTCGACAGCCACAACAAGCCGCATACGGACCTGACCAACCCGACGATCGTGGCCCTGCCCGCGGCCTTCGGCGGCGGCATTGCGCAAGTCGTGCAGACGCCGATCACCAGCCAGGGCAAGACTCACGAACAGTCGATCTTCGGCAACCTCACCGTGCATATCGGCGATGCTACCGAAATCTCGGGCGGCGCGCGTCATATCGATTACAAGGACGAGAGCCAGCTTATCGTCAACGGCGCCACGATCTCCAACAATGCGCAGAAGGCGAAGAAGTGGATCTACAGCGGGTCGATCAAGCACAACTTCACGCCTGACCTCATGATCTACGCCGCCACCGGCAGCTCCTGGCGGCCCGGCATCAATGTCGTCGGCGATTTCAACATCACCCCTTCGCCGCTGGAAAACTCGTTCCTTCACCTGCCGGCCGAAACCTCGGAATCCTATGAAATCGGCCTGAAGTCCACGCTCATGGACGGCCGCCTGCGCTTCAACCTCACCGGCTACCACCAGAAGTTCAAGAACTACCCCTACCGCGTACCGGGTTCGGGCGTGTTCTACGTCAACACCGTCGCCCTGCGCGATCCCACCACGGGTGCGGTCACCGGGCTGGCCCAGCAGGTCAACAACTTCAACTTCGTCGGCGCCGTGCCGGTTGAGGTCAACGGTGTCGAAGGCGACGTCTCGTTCGACATCACGCAGGGCTGGACCTTGAACGCCTCGGCCAGCTACTCGCTGGGCAAGATCAAGGGCGGCAGCGTGCCGTGCAACGATCTGGACGGCGATGGCGTGCCCGATGCAACCACCAGCGCGCCCTCGCTGGCGGACCTTCAGGCCGCAGTCGGCGCCAACAACATCGCCGCCTGCAACGTCTCGCAGCGGGCCTCGTTCATGGCGCCCTTCTCGGCCACCGTGCAGAGCGAATATTCGTTCCCGGCCTTCGGCGGCAACGATGCCTACCTTCGCGGCCTCCTGACCTACACCGGCAAGTCGCAGGGCGACCCTGGCAACGCCTGGGACGACGTGAGCGACTATGCCCTGGTGAACCTCTTCGCGGGCCTGCGCTCGGGCGACGGGGCATGGGAGATCGGTCTCTACGCCAAGAACGTCTTCGACACGACGAAGACGCTCACCCGCACCAACCCGCTGTTCACGGCTTATCAGCAGCTTGGCTTCGCGGGCCAGTTCAACCCCGCCACCGGCCGCCCGGTCTTCACCGGACCGACGGGCGCCACGGCCACAAGCACGTATACCGGCGTGACCACCACGGCCCCGCGCGAATTCGGCATCAACGTGCGCTACGCCTTCGGCTCGCGCTGACCGCAACGGCCGATACGAAAAGGGGGCGGCAAGGCATCACCTTGCCGCCCCCTTTCGTTTGAGCCGCGAAGCCCGTCAGGTTTCCTGCCAGCTGCCACCCAGCGCGCGGAACAAGTCCACTTGCGCGAAGGCCACGGCGCGGGTCGCCGCTGCATAGTCGGCTTCGGACTGGGCCAGCGTGCGCTGGGCGTCGAGCACGTCGAGCGCATCGATCTGGCCCCTGGTCTCGCGCGCCAGACTGACGTTCGCCGCCCGCTCCGCCGCATCGCGGGCCGAGGCGAGGCGCGCCTTGCGCAGCAGGGCGTTGCGATAGGCCGAAAGCGCCGTCTCGGTCTCCTCCAGCGCGCGCAGCACGGTGCCGTCGAAACTGGCAAGATCGGCCTTGGCATCGGCCTTGGCCCCGCCGATCCGCGAACGGATCGCTTCCTGGTTGGGGAAAGCCCAGGAAATCATCGGCCCGAGCAGCCAGCGCAGCGGTCCGCCGCCGAAGATGTCGGTCGCGCCGACTGCCGTGGTGCCGATCGATCCGCCCAGCGTGATCTTGGGATAGAGATCGGCCGTGGCCACGCCCACGCGGGCGGTGTCCGCCGCAAGACGGCGCTCCGCCGCCTTCACGTCGGGGCGGCGCGCCAGCAGGGTGGCGCCGTCACCCACGGGAATCGGGCTGCTCACGTCCGGCGTGGTGGTGCGGGTCCGCGCCGCCTCGGGCAGGTCCTGCGGGGTGCGCCCGGTCAGGGTCGCGAGGCGGAACAGCGCCGCATCGCGGGCAGCCTGGAGGCTCGGGATCATCGCCGCCTGCTGCTCGCGAAGCTGGGTGACGCGGATCACGTCGAGCTTCTCGTTGAGGCCGCGCTCGAAGCGGGCATTGGTGATGCGCGACGAGCGGTCGAGCAGGTCCACCGTGCGCTGCGCAACGCCAAGCTGGTCGGCGGCGCTGGTGGCATCGACATAGGCGCGCACGGTATCGGCGACGACCGTCACCCGCACCGCATCGGCATCCTCCTGCGCGGCGCCGAGATCGCCGCGCGAGGCCTCGACCCCGCGCGAAACGCGGTCGAACAGGTCGAGTTCGTAGCTGACCGCAAGCTGGCCATCCACGCGGCGCCCTTCCCGATCGAAACCGGGAAGAGCCTGCGCTTCGGAAACGCGGCCATAGGTCCCGCTGGCGCTGACGTCGGTCTGCGGCAGGCGGTCCGAGCGGGCGCCGCGCAGGCTGGCGCGGGCCTTCTCGATCCGCGCCACGGCCACCCGCACATCGGTATTGGCGGCCAGGGCATCGGTCACCAGGCCGTCAAGCACCGGGTCGTTGTAGAGCCGCCACCAGGTATCGTCCGGCGCGGCGGCCGTGACTTCGGCGGTCTGGACGCCCACGAAGGGCGCCGCTGCCTGGGCCGGCGGCGTCGGCGCGACATAGTCGGGTCCGACGGCGCAGGCCGAGAGGGTCGTCGCGGCGAGAAGTCCCGCGACCAAGGATTTGATATTCAGGGACATCTTGCGTCCTTTCATTCCGCCGGCACGACCGCGTGGCTGGCGTGATGACCCGCTGCAGGCTTGCGCCGCAGGGAGGCCGCCAGCTTGCGGCAGACGACATAGAAGGTAGGCGTGAACAACAGGCCGAAGGCGGTGACGCCGGTCATTCCGAAGAACACCGCCGTGCCCAGCGCTTGGCGAAGCTCAGCGCCCGCACCCTTGGCGATCACCAGCGGCACCGTGCCGAGGATGAAGGCCAGCGAGGTCATCAGGATCGGGCGCAGGCGGGTGCGGGCCGCGTAGACGGCTGCCTCCACCGGCGAATAGCCCCGTTCCTCCTCGGCCTGCTTGGCGAATTCGACCACGAGGATCGCGTTCTTGGCGGCAAGGGCAATCAGCACGACGAGACCGATCTGGGTGAGGATATTGTTGTCCATCCCCCTGAGGTTCACGCCGAGCATGGCCGCGAAGAGGCACATCGGCACGATCAGGATGATCGCCAGCGGCAGGGTCAGGCTCTCGTACTGGGCGGCGAGCACCAGGAAGACGAAGAGCACGGCCATGCCGAACACCACGCCGGCGGTATTGCCCGCGGTGGCCTGCTGATAGGCGATACCCGTCCACTCGGTGCCGTAGCCCGAAGGCAGGGTTTCGCCTGCGATCTTCTCCATCGTCGCCAGCGACTGGCCCGAGGAATAGCCCTTGCCGTAGCTGCCGTCGATTTCCACCGCCGGGTGCAGGTTGTAGCGCACCACGCGGTAGGGGCCGGTCTGGTCCTTGAAGGTCGCGACCGAGCCGACCGGTACCATCGCGCCCGAGTCCGAGCGGGTCTGGAGGTTGGCGATGTCCGCGGTGGATCCGCGATGCTCGGCATCGGCCTGCGCGGTGACGCGATAAGTGCGCCCCAACAGGTTGAAGTCGTTGATGTAGGCCGAACCGAGGTAGACCTGCATCGCCTCGAAGACCTTGGCGGGAGAGACGCCCAGCATGTCCGCCTTGCGGCGGTCGACGTCGGCGAAGACGCGCGGGGTGTTCATGGTGAACAGGGTATAGACCTGGCTCAGTTCGGGGGCCTGGTTGGCCTTGGCGATCAGCGCGCCGGCCGCCTTCTGAAGCTCGGCCAGACCGCGCCCTTCCTTGTCCTCCACGACCATGCGGTAGCCGCCCGGGGGGACGATGCCGTTAATGGTCGGCGGCGGGATCAGCAGGACCTGCGCCTTGTCGTAGCCCTGCATCGCGGCCTGGGCCTGGGCCATGATCCCTTCATAGGTCACGCCGAGAGCTTTCCGCTCCTCGAAGCTCTTGAAGGGGAAGTAGATGGCGGCGGCGTCCGGCGCGGCGGTCTGCGAAGGACCGTGGAAACCGGCGAACATCACCGCGCCGCGCAGGCCCTTCACCGGCAGGATGCGCTTGGCGACTTCCTGCGTCACTTCGTCCGTGCGGTTGAGCGAGGAGCCCGGCGGCAGGAAGATCGCGGCGAGGAAGTAGCCCTGGTCCTGGTTCGGGATGAAGCCCGCAGGCGTCGCCCAGAACAAGCCCACGGTGGCGGCGATGAGCGCGGCATAACCGGCCATCATCTTCACCGGGCGCTTCACCAGCGTCAGCGTGAGGCGGGCATAGCCCTCGCTCATGCGTTCGAAGCCGTGGTTGAACCTGTCCGCGGCGCCTTGCAGCGTGCGCTTCCAGCGCGGGGCGCCCTCTGGCAGGGCATGGCGTTCCTTCAGCAGCATCGCCGCCAGGGCCGGAGACAGCGTGAGCGAAAGCACCAGCGAGATCACCGTGGCGGTGGTGATCGTGACGGCGAACTGCTTGTAGAACTGGCCCGACATGCCGGTGATGAACAGCGTCGGCACGAAGACCGCGCAGAGCACCAGGACGATGGCGATCAGGGCGCCCGTCACTTCGTCCATCGAGCGGCGAGCAGCCTCCAGCGGAGACATGCCCTCCTCGATGTAGCGTTCCACGTTCTCGACCACGACGATCGCGTCGTCGACGACGATGCCGATGGCGAGCACCAGCCCGAACAGCGAGAGGTTGTTGAGCGAGTAGCCGACCGCCGCCAGCATGATCGCGGTGCCGACCAGCGAGACCGGGATCGCGATGATCGGAATGACGGCGGCGCGCCAGTTCTGGAGGAAGACGAGGATGACGAGGACGACGAGGATCACCGCCTCGAACAGGGTGTGGTACACCGCGTCGATCGACTGGCCGATGAACTCGGTGGGGTTGTAGATGACGGAGTATTCGAGGCCCTTGGGGAAGTGCGTGGCCACGTCGTCCATCTCGGCGCGCACGGCCTTGGCGGCATCGAGCGCGTTCGAGCCCGGGCGTTGCAGCACGGCGATCACGACCGTGGGCTTGCCGGAAAGGTAGGTGTTGGTGGTGTAGTCCTGCGCGCCCAGTTCCACGCGCGCCACGTCACGCACGCGGACCTGGCGGCCTTCGGCATCGGTGCGCACGACGATGTCGCCGAACTGCTCGGGCGTGGTCAGGCGGCCCTGCATCTCGACGCCGACCTGATAGGCATTGCCGCGATCATACGGCGGCGCGCCGATCGCACCGGAGGAGACCTGCACGTTCTGGGCCTTCAGCGCGGCGACGATCTCGCCCGCGGTCAGGTTCATGGCGGCGGCCTTGGTGGGATCGATCCAGATGCGCATGCCGTAATCGCGCGAGCCGAACAGCTGCACGTCACCCACGCCGTTCAGGCGCGAGAGGCGGTCCTTGACCTGCGTGAGCGCATAGTTCGACAGGTAGTCACGGTTGAACGTGCCGTCGGGCGACTGCAGGTTCACGACCATCAGGAATTCGGGCGAAGTCTTGCGCGTCACCACGCCCATCGCGCGCACCGCGTCGGGAAGGCGCGGTTCGGCAATGGCGACGCGGTTCTGCACGAGAACCTGCGCGGCATCGAGGTCGGTGCCGATCTTGAAGGTGACGGTGATGGTCACCTTGCCGTCGCCGGTCGACTGCGAGGACATGTAGAGCATGTCGTCGACGCCGTTGATTTCCTGCTCGATGGGAGCGGCCACGGTGTCGGCGACGGTTTCGGCGGAAGCGCCGGGATATTGGGCGGTCACCGTCACCGTCGGGGGGACGATGTCGGGATATTGGCTGACCGGCAGGCCGAAGAACGCAAGCGCACCCACCACGGTGAGGATCACCGCGATGACGCCTGCGAAGATCGGCCGGTCGATGAAGAACCGGGAAAATCGCATGAGAATATGCCCCTGTCACGGGGAGCGGTCACTCAGGTCGAGGACCGCTCCCCCGATGGGTGAATGTCAGTTGGCGAGCGTGGCCTGCGCGGCCACGGGCGCGCTGGGACCGGAGACGACCGCAGCCGCCTTGGGATCCACCGCGATCTGGCCGCGGCGGGTATTGACCTTGGCGCCGGCAATGGCGGCCTGGTAGTTGGAGATGACGACGCGGTCGGTCGGGGCCAGGCCCGAGCGGATGACGCGAAGGCCGTCCACCAGCGGGCCGAGTTCGACCGGCTTGGCCGCGACTACGCTGTCCTTGCCCACCGTCAGCACCACCTTGCGGGCCTGGTCGGACTGGATCGCATCGTCGGGCACCAGCATGGCCTTGACCGTGCCGCCTTCGGCCAGACGCATGTTGCCGAACATGCCCGGCGTCAGGAAGCCGTCTGGATTGTCGAGCACGGCACGCACGCGGATCGTGCCCGAGCGCGGGTCGAGGCCGTTGTCGGTGAAGTCCAGCTTGCCGTTCCAGCGATAGGCCGCCTCGTCCTGGAGGCGGACCTGTACGTTGGCGGCGTCCTTGTGCTCGGCCTTCTCGCGCTGGGTCTTGAGGAACAGCGCTTCGGAGGCATCGAACGTGAAGTAGATCGGGCTGACGGCATTGATCGTGGTCAGCAGCGTGGCGCCGGTGCCGTTCTCGCCCGAGACGAGGTTGCCCACGTCCACGCGGCGGTCGGAGATCCGGCCCGAGATCGGCGCGCGGACGGTGGCGAACTCGACGTCGAGCGAACGCTGGCGCACGCGAGCATCGGCGGCGGCCAGCGCGGCAGTGGCAGCGCGGACCTTGGCGCGAAGCTGGTCGACTTCGCTGGCGGCCATGGCCTCGTCACCCTTGAGCCCGGCGACGCGGGCATAGTCGGACTTGGCAAGGACGAGCGCGCTCTGGGCGGAGGCCACTTCGGCCTGCGCCTCGGCCAGTGAAGCGCGGTAGGGACGCGGATCGACGGTGAACAGCGGCTGCCCTTCGCGGACGAAATCGCCGTCCTTGAAGAACAGCTGCGTGATCGCGCCCGAGACACGCGGGCGCACTTCCACCGACTTGCTGGGTGCGAAGCGGCCGACATAGTCGTCCCACTCGGTCACGTCGCGCATCAGCGGATTGGCGGCCTGGACGACGGCAGGCGCCATCGGCGCTGCGTCGGCTTCGGAGTGGCTGAAGGTTTTCCAGCCGATGCCCGCCACCGCGACCAGCGCGATGGCGGCAATGGCGGCCTGGCGCCCGCGGGACGGGCGGCCTCGCGGGCGGCTGCGCGGAAGCTCGGCTTCCGCTTCCGCCGCGGCGAGGGTTTCTGGGGATACGGGGAAATTCACGCGGCAAGCCTCCGGAACGGGGCGCGGGAGCGCCCGATAAAATCGATGACGGCGCCGATCTTGGCTTCGCTGTGGCCGGCCGCGCGGGCTTCCTTCATGACGGAAGCGGGCAGCGTGTAGCCATGATGCCAGGCCTGGACCGCCAGGCGGCGCAGCGCTTCCAGCTCCTCGTTGGCGAGCGTGGGCGAAGGCGGCTGCGGGCCGAAGATCAGGCGGGCGAACCAGCCGCGCTTGCGCTGCGGCCGGAGCGTTTCGAGACCATCTCCCCGCGCCAGTTCGACGATCCTGCGCTCGAAGCGCGAGAGGATTTCGGACACGGCGCCAAGGGGCGTCTCGGGAATGGGGCGGGTTACGGGCAGCGCCTGGAGCGCCGCATCGGAAAAGTCGATGAAGGCCATGATTCGTGCTCCCTGGAAAGTGCCCGGCACGCGCCCTCGGGACAGGAGGGGAAAAAGGGCGCGCGCCGGGGTTCTCCGGCGCAAGGGGCGTCGGAAAGTCTTGGGACACAGAAAGACACTCCCCGGAATCGCACTTCCGAAAACGTCTTCTGCACAGGTTCGTATTCTAGGAGTCACCTGCGGGGACAGGCGGCACCGAGGGGAGGCCCGGTTGACCGGACCCTTGGGAACTTGGCCCCCGCTACTCCCTCAAGCGGCGAGTCGGGTTACCTCGTTCTGTACCAAGCGGTATATATTGCGGTGCAGTATCCCGTCAAGCGACTTTCTGTACCGCTTGGTAAGATTTGTTCGAAAGTGCTCATTTCAAGGCCTGAACGCCGGTTGAATGAGATTTTTTCGAAGGGCCCGTTTACGCGGCGTCAACCTGACACACGTTCAGGATGATCCGGGGAAGCGCGCGAATTCGGCGCTTAAGCCGCTTAACGGCCCGGCCACATCGTCAGGTAGGTATCGACGACGCCCTTCAATTCCTGCGCGCAGGAACCGCCCTGGGCCTTGACGGACATGCCCTGGAGCACCGTGGTCAGGCATTGGGCCAGGCAGCGCGGATCGACGGTGTCGGGCAGATCGCCCTCGGTCTTGCCGCGTTCGAAGCGTTCGATGAGCGCATCCTCAGTGGCGATCCGGCGTTCGGTGACGAAGTTGCGGATCGAGGGATCTTCCATCGTGCAAGTGACGGTGGACATCACACCCAGGCAGCCATGCGGATCGCTGCCGCCGCAATGGGTGGTGATCGCCCCTTCCAGCAGCCGCTCGGCCACGCCGCGCGCGGTGGCGGCTTCCAGCGCCTTGCCGACATAGGCCAGCTTGTCGCGCTCGTAGAGGTCGAGCGCCTTCTTGAAGAGTGCTTCCTTGTTGCCGAAGCAGGCATAGAGGCTAGGCTTGGTGATGCCCATGGCCTCGGTCAGCTCCGCCATCGACGCGCCTTCGTAGCCGCGCTGCCAGAACACCCGAAGCGCCGCCGTCAGCGCCTCTTCGGGGTCGAACTCACGCGGACGACCGCGAGTCGTAGTGGGGGCCGAACATTTCATACCGGTCGGTATATAGGTAGCACCCTGCCGTCCGTAAAGTGTCACGCTCGATCATAGACCGAGCGTGACAGGCAACGGAAGAAGCCGGGACTTCCTTAACCTACGAACGCACGTTCGATGACGAAGTCGCCCGGCTTGGCATTCGAACCCTCGGTGAAGCCCCAGGATTCGAGGTCGGCCGAGAAGTCCTTGATCATGTCCATCGAGCCGCAGAGCATCACGCGGTCGGTCTCGGGGTTGAAGCGCGCATCGCCCTTCAGACCTTCGAACATGCGGCCGCTTTCCACCAGGGCGCCGATGCGGCCGCTGGTATGGAAGGGTTCGCGCGTGACGGTGGGCACATAAGTCAGCTGCACCAGCGCCTGCTCGGCCACCAGCGGATCTTCGGCCAGCTGGCTTTCTAGCTCCTCGCGGTAGGCCAGATCGCTGACGCGGCGGACGCAGTGGACGACGACGATCTCGTCATAGAGGTCATAGACGTCCGGGTCGCGGATCAGCGACATGAACGGCGCGAGGCCGGTGCCGGTCGAAAGCATGAACAGGCGCTTGCCCGGCAGCAGCGCGTCCGTGACGAGCGTGCCGGTGGGCTTGCGGCCGAGATAGATCTGGTCGCCCGGCTGCACGAGCTGCAGGCGCGAGGTCAGCGGGCCGTCCGGCACCTTGATCGAGAGGAACTCGATTTCCTCGGCCCACGAAGGACTGGCGATCGAATAGGCGCGCAGCAGTGGGCGCTTCTCGCCCTGGAGGCCGAGCATGACGAACTCGCCGGAGCGGAAGCGGAACGATGCCGGGCGCGACATCGTGAAGCTGAACAGGTGCTCGTTCCAGTGGCGGACGCTGAGAACTTCCTCGACCGAAAGGGCCGTCGTGGGTTCAAGAGTGGGCATCACGGCCTGACCGTCGCTCATCAATTCATTCCTCGGGTGGTAGAGTGGCTAAGCTCACATGTGGGCCCAAACAGGCGCGAGCCCGCAGAGTCAAGGCTTTCAGCGGGGCCGGAAGCATTCCGCATCGCTGCGGAACCGACTGAGCCGCCGCCCCTCCGCACGCCATGCGCGCGCTGGCGGCGCATAGCAGATGCAATCGCAGGCGCAAGCGCCCGGTGCCGGGAGAGGCGAAAAGGGATCATGGGCTTGGAGGTTTCGCCTAGTAGCCCGGTTCGCCGGGCTTGCAACGCAATTGCATTTTCACGCCCGAAAGCCAGACTTGGCCCCGCATCCGGGAACGCCGGTGCCGCACATTGCGCGGCGTTCGGTGTGAATACTCTCACCGCACCATGCGCCGCTCCGCATGAAAGACGCCTGCTGCGGCCACGTCCGGGTGCAGCGACGCGGGAGGCATCGATCGGAACCGGGAGCAAGGCAGCAGCGGCAAACATAGCGGCGCGACTACTATTATTGCTATCGACTTGCAATAGCACACATGCGCGCATCTGTTGACGTGCAGCGCCGGCGACGCGAGGCAAGGCGCGACCCTTCAAGAAACTGGAACAAGACGAACCAACTTATCCCAATACCCTGAACGGCCGAAACGGAGGAAACAGATCCCGCCTCCAACGCCGCGAAAGACCCTGCCATGACCCGCCTTCTCGAACCCTTCCACGACCGCGCCAACCGCTTCGCTGACATGGCGCAGCCGGTCATCATCGCCATGGGAACCGCGGGCCTGACCGGCGGCGCCATGGCGGCCTTGGCCCTGTTCACCGATCGCGCCATCCAATCCCGCGCCGCCGCCGCCGCGCACCGCTGACGAGACGGCCCTGCACCCGGGCCGCGCACCCGCCGGCCTTGCGCGCCAGAGGCTTTCCCCGAGGCTGCGGACAGTCTATCTGTCGCCGCGAAAACCGCGACCATGCCTCCCTCCTCACCCCCTTCCCCCTCCCGATCGGGCCTGGAAGCCGCCTTTCTCGAGAATCGGGACAAGCTGCTGCACTTCCTGCGCGCGCGCGGCGCCGGAGATTCGGCGGAGGACATCGTCCAGGAAGTGTGGCTGAAGATCTCGCGCAGCAGCCCCGGCCCTGTCGCCTCGCCGCTGTCCTATCTGTTCCGCACCGCCGACCTCCTGATGATCGACCGCTTCCGCTCCGCCCGGCAATCCGGCACGCGTGAGCGCGACTGGACGGATGCGAATGCAGACGACGCCGGCGCCTCGCCCGAACCTTCCGCCGAACGCCGCCTTGCCGCCGCGCAGGAAGCCGGGCGCGTGCTCTCCCTCCTCGAAAGCCTGGGCCCGCGCGTCTCGGCCATTTTCCGCAGCCACCGGATAGACGGCATGGCGCAGAAGCAGATCGCGGCCGCATTCGGCATCAGCGTCAGCACCGTGGAAAGCGACTTGCGCATCGCTTATCGGGCGCTCGCCCAATGGAAGGAACGCAGCGATGGGGCCTGAGATCGAAAGGCCTGAGACCGACGGGCCTGGGACCGGCAGCCTCGGAACAACAAGGCCGTCGCCCATTGTCTCCGTCTTCGCCGCAGAAGGAGCGCGCGATGAGTGAAGACGACAAGATCCGGGCCGAGGCGCTCGACTGGGCCGTGCGCGCGGGCGATCCGGCCTTCGAGGACTGGGAAGGCTTCACGCGCTGGCTCGACGAGAACCCCGCCCATGCCGCCGCTTACGACCGGATCGCCGCGTCCGTTCTGGACGGGGCCGAACTGATCGCCGCCGCCGCGCCGGCCAATGACGATGGGGGCGAAACGCCCGTTCCGACAGGCGCCGCGCTGCGCCGGTCGGCGCGGCCGTGGATCGGCGGCGCGCTGGCCGCTTCGCTGGCGCTCGTCGCGGGCCTGTGGATGTGGCAGGCCGGCAGCCGCGACCTCTACCGGATCGAGACCGCACCGGGCCAGGTCCGCACCGTCGTGCTCGACGCGCAGACGCGGGTGGATCTTGCCGGCGGCACCGCGATGGCGTTCGACCGCAAGGACCCGCGTTTCGCCCGGCTCGAAAGCGGCCAGGCGCTCTTCACCGTCCGCCACGACGAGGCCAGGCCGTTCCGCGTGACCGTGGGCAAGGACACCCTCGTCGACGTCGGCACCGTCTTCGACGTGCGCAGCCAGAGCGGCGACCTCAGCGTTGCGGTGTCGGAAGGCGCCGTGCAGTTCAATCCCGAAGCGCAGGACCTGCGCATCGCCCCGGGCGAGATCCTGCAGCGGCGCGGCCGGTCCGGCGACTATACGCTGGGCAAGATCGCGCCGGAGCAAGTGGGCGAATGGCGGGGCGGGCGGGTGACCTTCCAGGATACCGCGCTCGGCGCCGTGGCCGCCGATCTCGCCCGCGCGACCGGCGTGGACTACCGCGTGGCGCCCGGCAGCGCCGAGCGGCAGGTTTCGGGCTCGCTGCTGGTGGCACCGCTGCGCAAGGACCCTGCCGCCCTCGGCCCGCTGCTCGGCGTCGAGGTCCGCGCCGAAAGGCCGGACGGCGCCGATCCGCGCTGGGTGATCGGCGTGCGCTGATCGTGAAGGGTGCGGCGTGGCTTCTGGCGGCCCTCGCGGCCATGCCTGCGACCGCCTTGGCGCGCGATGCCGACGTGCTGACGCGCGCCGGCACGGCGAGCGAAGCCGTCGTCGAACTGGCGCGCCAGACCGGCACCAGCATCGTCATCGCCGATCCGGCGATTGCCCGCCGCCCGATCCCCGCACTGCGGGGGCGCATGCCCGTGGCCGAGGCGCTGAACCGGCTTGCCCGCGCGGCCGGGGCGCGCGCCGTTCCGGTCGGTCCCTCGGCCTGGCGGCTCGAAGCCGCGCGGCCCGCAGCGCCCCTCGCCCGCCCGCCTCGTGAGGCAGCCCGAACCGCAGCGCCCTCCGCCCCTGTCGAAACGCGCGGCGAGCCGATCGTCGTCCAGGCCACCAAGCGCGACTTGCGGGTGGAGGATGTGCCCGGCCAACTCGCGATCCTTGACGGCAAGGCGCTGGAATCGGGCGGCGTGGGCGGGACGGAGAAGTTGACCCGCCAGTTGGCGACCGTGTCCTCGACCCATCTCGGCAGCGGGCGCAACAAGCTGTTCATCCGCGGCATCGCCGATTCCAGCTTCACCGGCCCGACCCAGGCCACCGTCGGCCAGTACCTGGGCGACATGCGGCTGACCTACAATGCGCCGGACCCGGATCTTCGCCTGTCCGACCTTGCCCGCGTGGAAGTGCTCGAAGGACCGCAGGGCACGCTCTACGGCGCCGGATCCCTGGGCGGGATCATCCGTCTGGTGCCTCATGCCCCGGTCATGGGGGAAACGGGCGGCACGGTGATCCTGGGCGGCTCGCTGACTCAGCACGGCACGCCCGGTGCCGATGCCAGCGCAACGGTCAATCTGCCGCTCGCGGGCGAGAGCGTGGCCCTGCGCGCCACCTTGGACAGCTCCACCTCCGGCGGGTACATCGACAAGCCACTGCTCGGCCGCACCAACGTCAACCGTTCCAACGTGCTGGGCGGCAAAGTGGCCCTGCGTGCCCGGATCGCGCCCGACTGGACGATGGACCTGCTCGCGCTGGCCCAGACCACCGAGGCCGACGACAGCCAATATGCGGACCGGGACGGCAAGCCGCTGGAAAGCTCGGCGCGGGTGCCCGAAGGCTCAAGGGCGGACTATGCCCTCGGCCAGTTCGTGGTCTCGGGACGGATCGGCGCGGTGAATCTGCGGTCGACCACCGGGATCGTCGCGCAGGACCTGCACGAGCATTATGACGCCAGCGAGCCCGGCGGCGATCCGCGGCTGTTCTCGCAGACCAACGATACCCGCATGATCGTGCACGAGACGCGCCTCTGGCAGAGCGAGCGGCACGGCTTCGGCTGGCTGCTCGGCGCGAGCTACACCCACAACCGCACCACCCTCAATCGCGACTTCCAGAGCCCGGCCTTGTCGGTGCGCAAGGCAGCGACGGGGGTGCGCAACACCATCGACGAATTCACGCTCTACGGCGAGGCCAGCCTGCATCTGGCCGGTCCGCTGACGGCGACCGGCGGCGGCCGCCTCACCCGCTCGCGGCTCGGCGGCGACGGGGAGGATATCGCCATGGCCACTACCATGGCGCTCGCCGCCTCGGGCGTGACGGCAAAACGCACGATGAGCACTTTCCTGCCCTCCTTCGCGCTGAACGCCCGTTTCTCGCCGGAAGATTCGCTCTACTTGCGCTACCAGGAAGGCTTCCGCCCCGGCGGCTTCGCGATCGAGAGCAATGCCGTGCGCCGTTTCCAGAGCGACCGCACCGGCACGTTCGAAGTCGGTGCCCGCCACGGCCGCGCCGGCGCCAGCCCGTTCGACATGGCGCTCAGCCTTTCCTACACGCGCTGGCGGGACATCCAGGCAGACTTCATCGACGGCTCCGGCCTGCCCAGCACGGCGAACATCGGCGACGGCCGCGTCTGGTCCGCCAGCATCTCGGGCGGCGTGCTGCTCGCGCCCGGCCTGCGCGTGGAACTGGGCGCGACCTGGAACGAGAGCAAAGTGGACGAACCGTCCGCGGCGCTGGTGCAATACGTGCTGGCGCCGGTCGGCCTGGCAGCGGCTACGCTGTCGCGGGCGGACGTCCTGCGCTATGTGTCAGCGCGGGGCATGCAGGTGCCGAACATCGCCCGGTTCGCCGGCCACTCGGCCCTGGCATGGACGCATGAGCTTGGCGGGTTCCGGGACGGAGACTGGGCGATCAACGCCAACGGCTGGGTCAATTACATCGGCCGCTCGCGCCTCGGCATCGGGCCGGAACTGGGCGCACCCCAGGGCAACTACGTCGACAGCGGGTTCGACATGCGCTTCGGCACGCCTGCTTACGGCCTCACCCTGAGCGTGACCAACCTCGCCGATGTCCAGGGCAACCGCTTCTCGCTCGGCACGCCGTTCAGTACCGGCCGCGAGCAGGTGACGCCGCTGCGCCCGCGCACCTTGCGCCTGGGTCTCGACGCGCGGTTCTGACGGCACGATCCGCGCACCGGCCATCGCCGGATCCCCGCCTTCCCTGCTGACGGGCGGGCAAGCGCGGACGGCAAGCGAAACTTTTTTCCAAGGCTGCCGGCGAGTGTCTCCGTCTCAGGTGTCAATACGACCTGAAGGGACGAAGATGCCTCGCTACCTGCTTGCTTCCACCGCGCTTTTCGCACTGGCGACTGCAGCCCACGCCGAAGACGTGACGACCAAGAAGACCACGCCGCTGCTCACCTCGACGATCAAGGCCGGTGCGGCCGACGCGATCAACGTGACCAAGGACGGCTCGGTCGTGCTGACCGGCGGCACGGCCGTGACGATGGACAGCAACAACAACGTCGCCAATGCCGGCGCCCTGACCGTCACCAATGCCAACGGCGCGCGCGGCATCGTCGCCAATGCCGGGACCACGGGCGACATCGTCAACACCGGCACGATCACGCTGGACGAGCCCTATACCCCGACCGACGACGACAAGGACGGCGATCTCGACGGTCCCTTCGCGCTCGGCTCGAACAGGATCGGCATCCGCACCGAAGGCGATCACATCGGCAAGATCACCCAGAGCGGCACGATCACCATCGAGGGCAACGATTCCGCAGGCGTTTCGCTGGGCGGCAAGCTCACCGGCAATTTCACCCATGACGGCAAGACCAGCGTGCTGGGCGACAACGCGATCGGCGTGAAGACCGGCCAGATCGACGGCAACGTCCGCCTCGCCGGCTCGGTCCAGGCCCAGGGCAAGAACGCCATCGGCGCGCAGTTCGGCGGCGACGTCAACGGCGCGATGGTGGTGCAGGGTTCGATCGTCTCGACCGGCTACCGCTATCCCACCCCGCCCGCCGATCCTTCCAAGCTCGACGCCGACGACCTGCTTCAGGGCGGCTCCGCGATCGTCGTTGCGGGCAATGTGACCGGCGGCATCGTCCTGGCCGTGGCGCCCAAGGACAGCGATCCCAACAATGCCGACGAGGATGGCGACGGCATTCCCGACGCCACCGAAGGCGCGGCCAAGGTCTCCAGCTACGGCAAGGCGCCAGCCATGATGATCGGCGCGGCCGGCAGGGATATCGCCATCGGCCCGGTTGCGGCCACGGCCAGCAAGTACGGCCTCCAGATCGACGGCACCGTCGAAGGGCACGGCCTCTACACCGGCATCGACGGCAATGGCCTGGCCATCGGCGGCCTTGGCGGCAACGTCACCATCGCGGGCGGCATCGGCATCAACGGCTCGGTCGCCGCGACTTCCAAGGACGCCGCCGCCACCGCCCTGCGCCTCGGCGCGGGGGCGAGCACGCCGCTGATCCAGAACGCCGGCACCATCAGCGCCTCGGGCGCCCAGGCCGTCGCCGTCCGCATCGACGCCGGCGCCAGCCTCCCCATCTTGCGCAACTCCGGCACGATCAAGGCAGCCGCGGTCAACGAGAACGGTTCGGCCACCGCCATCAGCGATGCCAGCGGCACGCTGGCCCTCGTCGAGAACAGCGGCGCCATCTCGGCCACCGGCGCCAAGGCGGGATCGGGCAGGAACATCGCCATCGACCTCTCCAGGGCGGCCGGCAGCGTGACGGTGAAGCAGACCCAGGTGGGCGCGGGCTTCACCGCCCCCTCGATCGTCGGCGACATCCTGCTGGGCGGCGGCAACGACGTGGTCGACATCGCCGACGGCACGGTGACCGGCAACGTCGCGTTCGGCAGCGGCAACAATACCCTCTCGCTTTCGGGGGACGCCGTGCAGACCGGCAATGTCACTTTCGGCGCCGGGTCGGACAGCATGACCCTGGCGGGATCGTCGCGCTTCGTCGGCACGGCGGACTTCGGCGGCGGCACCGATACGCTTGCCCTTGCCGGCACTTCGGTGTTCTCGGGCGCGCTGGCGAATGCCGGCAATCTCGCGGTCAAGATCACCGGCGGCACGCTCGACGTGAAAACGCCGGCCTCGATCGGGTCCCTCGAAGTCGGCAAGGACGGCGTCCTCGCGGTGACGCTGAACAAGGCACCGGGCCAGGGCTCGGCCTATAACGTCGCCGGTACCGCCTCCTTCGCGGACGGGGCCAAGCTCTCGATCAAGCTGGCCGACGTCTCGACCGCCGAAGGCAGCTACCAGGTGCTCACTGCCGGCACGATCCAGGGCCGCGACACGCTGAAGGCCGCGACCGATCTTGTGCCCTACATGTTCAAGGCCACGCTGAACGATACCGCCGCCGCCAATACCCTGGTGGTGGACATTGCCCGCCGCACCGTGGCCGAACTAGGCCTCAACCGCTCGCAGGCGACGGCCTACAATGCGATCTTCACGGCTCTCAGCCAGGACGAGAAGATCGAGGACGTGTTCCTGGGCATCACCAATGGCGACCAGTTCCGCCAGAGCGTGGGCCAGATGCTGCCCGACCATGCGGGCGGTGCGTTCGAAGGCATCAGCCTCGGCGCACGCACGCTCGCGCGCCAGCTCATGGACCCGGTCAACCCGGTCTGGGGCGAAGGCCGGTTCAGCACGACGATGAACCTCTCGTTCTGGGGCAGCGACAAGAACGCGGGCAGCACCGCGGCCTACAACCTGCAAGGCTACGCCATGTCGCTGGGCGCGGAGTACCTCACCGGGCTCGGCCGGTTCGGCGGCACGTTCTCGTACTTGTGGAACCGCCACACCAGCGGCGGCACCAGCGAGATCAAGTCGAACTCGTTCGAATTCGCCGGTCACTGGCGCGGCCAGTTCGGCGCGGTACAGGGCTTCGGCCGCGCCTCCGTGGGCCGTTCGAACTACGACAGCGAGCGCCAGTTCATCGGCGCGATCGGTACCGAGAACGTCAACCGCACGATCAAGGGCAAGTGGAACGGCACGTTCGTGACCGCAGCGGGCGGCGCCTCGTGGGAGGGCGGCGGCAGCCACTTCTTCTACCGTCCCGCCGTCTCGGTCGACTACGTGCGCCTGAAGGAAGACGGCTATACCGAGAACGGCGGCGGCAAGGCGCTCGACCTCACGGTGGCTTCGCGCACCAGTGACGAGCTGGGCGTCAACGGCGGCCTGACCCTCGGCATCGACTTCATGGGCATGCAGAGCCGCGACGAGAACTGGTTCCGCGTCGAGACCGAGGGCGGCTGGCGCGAAATCGTCAGCGGCGGCATCGGATCGACCACCGCCCACTTCGCCGGTGGCCAGAACTTCACGCTCGACGGCGACGAGGCCACCAGCGGCTGGTTTGCCCGCCTGCGCGCAGTGGGCGGCACGCTGGGACTGACGATGGGCGGCGAACTCTCGGCCGAGGATCGCCACGGCCATGTCGACCTCGCCTTGCGCGGATCGGTCACCATCGGCTGGTGATCGTCCGCGCCTGAGCAAGGCTGGAAACGGCCACCGGACCGGCGCCCCAGCCGGTCCGGACCGCCGCGCAAGGAACGCCGCCCCACCCCAACCCCGCGCCCCCAAGGCGCACGGCGTTCCTTCCGCCCAGCCTCCGGCCCCGGTCGTCCCCAAATGCGACCGGGGCCGGACCCTTTTCGACCCGCCTCTCACCGGCGCGACGCTTGCCATGATCCCGATATCCGGTATTCCATTTCGCAAAATGGAACGGAGATGAGGATGAACAGAGCCCTGTCGGCACTCGTGGCGGGCGCAGCGGGCGCAGCGCTGATATTCGCGGCGCCAGCGTCAGCATCGGGATCGGAATCGGCATCGGCTGGACCCGGCCCGCGCGAATGGGTCGATCCGGTCACCGGGCACCGCATCGTCCGGGTGGACGACCGGCCCGGCGTCTATGGCCTCTACTTCAATTACAACGCCTTCACGCCCGGCGGGGACCGCATGGTCTACCTGACGGCGGAAGGCATTCGCACGGCCTCCACCCGCGACTGGTCCACCAGGCTGGTGTTCCGGGGCAAGGTGGACCGCCTGCTCTTCACCGGCCATACCCGCGCGACGGCCTATTACACCACCCGCCCGGCCGGCAGCGACGATGGCGAGGGACCGTTCACCGTCTGGATGCTGGACCTGGACACCGGCAAGTCGCGGCAGGTCGCCAGCATGCCCGGCGGCCGCATCGAATCCATCAATGCCGACGATACGCTGCTCGCCGGCCATCGCGAACTGGCGCCTCCGCCGCCGGCGATCGCCGCGCAGGGCCGGCGCGATCCGAAGACCGGCTCACCCACTTATTCCGGTACCGACGCGCAGGGCCGCCCGCTGCCTTTCGCCGAAGCCAAGGCGCGCTGGATGGATGCCCGGCTGGCCGCGAAAGTGCCGATGGAGATCTTCACGCTCGATATCGCCACGGGCGCCGCCCGCAGCATTCACCGTGCCACCGACTGGCTCAACCACGTCCAGTTCTCCCCCACCGATCCGGCGCTGATGATGTTCTGCCACGAGGGCCCCTGGCACAAGGTCGATCGCATCTGGACGATCCGCACCGACGGCAGCGATCTCACCCGGATCCACCACCGCACGATGCAGGGCGAGATCGCCGGGCACGAATACTGGTCGAGCGACGGCAAGGCGATCTGGTACGACCTGCAGATGCCCCGCGGCGGCATGCTCTGGCTCGCCCGCCACGAGATCGGCGCAGGCCGGGATGCGGCGAAAGGTCCTGCACGCCGCACCTGGTACAAGGTCGCGGCCGACCAGGGATCCTACCACTACCTCACATCCCCGGACGGCACGGTCGTCGCCGGGGACGGCAACGATGCGGGCAAGTTCATCAGCCTCTTCCGTCCCGTGCCGGACCCTTCCCCCGAAGCCGCCGAAACGCTGGACGGAGACCGCCTGATCGCGACCGGATCGCTGAAAAGCGAGAGGATCGTCGATCTCTCCCGCCAGGACTATACCCTGGAGCCGAACGAGCACTTCACGCCGGATGGGCGCTGGCTGGTCTATCGCGCCAATGTCGAAGGCCGGCCCGCGCTCTACGCCGCGCAGCTCTGAGGATCGGCCCGGCCAGCGGGCATGCCGGCCCAGTGTGGGCGGCGCGCGGTTTCGGCCTGGTCTGAGCACTTATGCCCACAGGAGCCAATCGGCTTCTCGCGCGCTTTCCTATGGTCACGGTCCTTCGTGACCAGAAACGCCAGGAGAGAGAAATGAGCATCAAGGGCCAAGCAAAGGAAGCCGCCGGCTACGTGAAGGAAGAAGCCTTCGAGCACGGCAAGTCGCCCGAAAGCCAGGAAAAGGCCCAGGAAGGCCGCGATCTTCGTAACGAAGGCCGCATCGAAGACGGCAAGGCGCCGAAGCCGGGCGCTCCGGGCACTGAAAAGCCCTAACCCCTTACAAGGCCGCCTGCGCTCCATTTCGATGGCGCCAGGCGGGCCTTGTCCCTTTCGAAGGCCCGCTGTCGGGACCTTGTTGCCGGTTTCCGCGTTAAGTCCGGCATGATTACTGTCCATCACCTTGAAAACTCGCGCTCCCAGCGTGTCCTCTGGCTGCTGGAAGAGCTGGGGCTGCCTTATGCGGTCCGCCGATATAAGCGCGACGAGAAGACGATGCTGGCGCCCCCCAGCCTTCGCAAAGTCCATCCGCTCGGCAAATCGCCCGTGATCGTCGATGACGCGCCTGTCGAGGACGGAGGCGCAGGGCAGGCCCCGCGTACGGTCGCCGAGACCGGCGCGATCATCGAATATCTCACGGAAAAGGCCGGTGGCCGCCTTGGCCCGCCGCAGGATCGCGAGGGTGCGCTGCACTATCGCCACTTCCTGCACTATGCCGAAGGCTCGCTGATGCCGCCGCTACTGGTCAAGCTGGTGCTCGGCCAGATCCCCATCCTCGGGCGCCATGCCCAGAAGCGGCTGCAACCGATGATCGACGTTCATCTCGACTTCGTGGAGCAGGAACTGTCGCGCCGCGAATGGTTCGCCGGCAGCGCATTCACCGCGGCCGATGTCATGATGAGCTTCCCGCTGGAAGCCGCGCGCAGCCGTGCCGGGCTGGACGATGCCCGGCCCGCGACGATGGCCTGGCTCGACAGGATCCACGCCCGCCCCGCCTATCAGGCCGCGCTCGCCAGCGGCGGTCCGTACAAATATGCCTGACGCGCCCGCCGTTGCCGCTTGCCTGAATTGACAGGCGGCAAGGCGGCGGAGCAAAGCGCGGAACGGCGCGTTTCGACGCGTGACGAATTTCGACAGGGGCAATTCCAGAAATGACCATGAACCGGGCGCGCGTCGAGAACGGGGGCTTGATCCTCTTCCTGGCCGCGATCACCATCGCCCTCACCCTCGTGGTGTCGAGCTTCATCGGCGCCCTGCTCTGGGCCGCGCTGGCCGCGCTGTTGTTCCAGCCGCTGTTCCAGCGCCTGCTCGCCCGCTGGCCGGAGCGCCGCAACCTTGCCGCGGCCCTCACCCTGCTGGTCATTTCCGTGGCGGTCGTGATCCCGGCGCTGATCATCACCAGCCTGGTCGTCGAACAGGCCGCCGGCGTCTACGCCCAGATGCGCGACGGACAGATCAACTTCGCGGAATATTTCCAGAAGATCCACGACGCCCTTCCTTTCCGGATCCAGGAACAGATCGACGGCTTCGGCTTCAACTCCTTCGAGCGCGCCCAGGCCCGCATCAGCGAGGCGGTGAGCAACAGCGTCAGCGTGATCGCCAGCCGCGCGCTGGCCATCGGCGCCAATGCCGCGTCCTTCATCCTCGCCTTCGGCGTGGGCCTCTATGTGACGTTCTTCCTGCTGCGCGACGGCGAGAAGATCGGCCCTGCCGTGGTGCGCGCGCTCCCGCTCGAACTCAACGTGGCGCGCCGCCTGTCGGAGCGTTTCGTGATCGTGGTGCGGGCGACGATCAAGGGCAGCGGCCTGGTCGCCCTGGCGCAAGGCGCGCTGGGCGCCATCACTTTCGCCATCGTGGGCCTGCCCGCCGCCCTGCTCTGGGGCCTGCTCATGGCCATTGCCGCCCTGCTGCCCGCCATCGGCCCGGCCATCATCTGGGCCCCGGTCGCGGTCTACCTCCTGGCCACCGGCGCGATCTGGCAGGGCGCCGTGGTCGTCGGTTCGGGCGTGCTGGTCATCGGCCTGGCCGACAATGTCCTGCGGCCCATGCTGGTGGGCCGGGACACCGGCATTCCGGACTGGCTGGTGCTGGTGACGACGCTGGGCGGGATCGAACTGGTGGGCCTCAGCGGCATCGTGATCGGCCCGCTCGCCGGCGCCCTGTTCATGACCGGGTGGAAGATCATGACCGAACAGCGCATCGGTCACGAAATCTAGGTTTCCTTCGGCGCCGTTTCCGCTCCGGCGGAAAGGCCTGACCACGAAAAGCGCCGCGGGGAGCAAGCCTCCCCGCGGCGTTTTTGTCGTTCCGGTCAATCGACCAGGAAGCTGGTCGTGGCGATGCGGTGCAGCACGGCCACTTTGCCGACCGAGGTTTCGAAGGCGCCTTCATCCTTCTGCGAGGCCGTCAGCAGATAGCGCCCCTTCCCGCGCACCGGCACGGCGACCACGCCCTGGGCATCGGTCTTGAGCGACTTCTTCCACTTGTCCGGCGAGATCACGGTGACTTCGGCCCCGGCCACGGGCTTGCCGTCGCGCACGACCACGAAGCGATCGGCTCCGGCACTGGCAGGAGCGATTTCGAAGGGCATGACCGCGCGGGCATCGGCGCGGCCGGCGCGGGCGTAATAGGCCACGGCTTCCTTTTTGCCGTCTTCGCCCCAGGGATCGAAGACGCTGTCATCCTGCGCGCGCACGTCGCCCGCAGGCACCGCCACTTCGAGATAGCCGGCCTTGCGCGTCATCGGCGCCTTGCTGGCGGGGACAAGCTTGGGCGCCTTGAGATGATCGAACTCGGGATCGCCTTCGGGGGGAAGGACTTCCTCGGGTTCACCCAGGTAGATCCGCGCGGGACCGGTGCCGTCGCGTTCGATCCAGACCTCGTGGGCCTGCACGGACGGTGCGAGAATGGCCAGCGCGAGCGGGGCCAGGTACTTGGCTTTCATGGTCGAACTCCTTGCTGAAGGATGGGCTCAGGGATAGGCGAAGCGAAGCGTGGCGAAGACCGTGCGCGGCGTGCCGAAATAGTTGCCGCGTCCGGTGGAGGAGATGCGCGCATAATACGTCTTGTCGAGCACATTGTTCACGTTGACCGACAGGGAGATGCGCTCGTCGAACTCATAGCCCGCGCGCAGGTCGACCACCGCATAGGCGCCCTGCCGCACGATGGAAGAGCGGGTGACGAGCGCGCCGGCTGCGTTGAAGGTTGCCGGATTGCCGCCATAGGTGGAACTGAACCAGGTCAGGCCGCCGCCCAGGCTGAGTCCGGCCAGCGCGCCTGCCGGCGCCTTGTAATTGGTGAAGACCTTGACCGAGTGCTTCGGAATGATCGGCACCAGCGGCAGGCCTTCGAAGCTGGCGTTGGCGTCCTCGAGATACTTGGTGCGGGTATAGCTGTAGCCGCCGTTGATGCGCCAGCCCGGCAGGATTTCCCCGGCCGCCTCGGCCTCGAACCCGCGCGCGCGGACCTTGCCGATCTGCAGCACGACACCGGCATCGTCAGGATCGTTGAACAGGCGGTTGGTCTGCTCGATCTGGTACGCCGCCGCGGAAAGCAGAAGCCGGTCGTTCATCAGCGAGAGCTTGGTGCCCAGTTCGTACTGCGCACCGACCAGCGGCTCGACTTGCTGGCCATCGGGACGGATCCTGCCCGCAGGCGCCGCCTGCGGCGTGAAGCTGTCCGCATAGGAGGCATAGATGTTCCACTCGCGCGTCGCATCCCAGACCAGGCCGGCATAAGGCGTAAAGCGCGCGTCGATGGAATAGCCGCCCTTGCGGCCCAGCGTCGGCAGCAGGGTCTGGGTATCGGTATCCCACCAGGTCAGGCGTCCGCCGCCAATCGCGGTCAGGCCCTCGACCGGGCTGAAGCGCATCTGGCCATAGGCGCCGAACTGCGCGATCCGCGTGTCGCTTGCGCTCAGGTTCTGCGGCACCGTCTGTCCCGTGCCGCCTTGCACCGGGTAAGGGGGCGAAGGCTTGTAGGGATCCAGCGGCGGCTCCAGCGGGGAAACCGGATTGTAGACGTCGATCCGGGCATAGTTCGAAAGGCGCGTGCCGTAGGACTGATAGGAGCTGTCCTGATAGTCGAAGCCCAGGATCAGCGTTTGCTCGCGCCCGAAAGCCGGGAAGCTGCCCACCGCGTTGAAATCGAACGAATGCGACTTCATGAAGCTGTCGCCGCGATAGGCGATGTGGTTCGTAAGTCCGTTGGTTTCCGTGATCGGCTGGTTGCCGATATAGCTGTACACGTCGACGCGCTCGACGTCGGTGTAGAGCGCGCTGGCGCGGATCGTCCAGCGGTCGCTGATTTCGTGAGTAATGTCCGCGAAGGCCGACCAGATGTCGGACTTGAAGCGGTTCCAGTCAGCACCGAGGTAAGTGGAACGCCGAATGTCGAGCAACTGGCCGTCGCTGCCGTCCGCCCCGCCGATCAGGCCCGGCAGGCCCGACTGGATGGCCGGCTTGAAGCGGTCGTAAGTCGCGCCGAAGGTGAAAGTCGTACGCTCGCCGATATCGATCTTGCCGACGCCGAACGCGGTCACGCGGTTGCGATGCGCCACGTCGAAGAACTGGTCCTGGTCCTGCACCATGGCGCCTGCACGCACGGCCACGCCCTTTGCCAGCGGCGCCGAGACGTCGATCTCGCCGCGGAAGTTCTGGTAGCTGCCATAGCCGAGCGATCCCTGCAGCTTCAGCTCGTCCAGCGGACGCTTGCGCACCAGGTTGATACTGCCCGCCGGATTGCCGGAACCGCTGAACAGCCCCGCGGGACCGCGCAGCACTTCGAGCCGGTCATAGGCGAACAGGTCGGGGACGACCGAAGGGAAGCCGAAAGACAGGGTCGGCGTGCCGTCGATCAGGTAATTGCTGATCGCGAAGCCGCGCGACATGTAGGAGGGATCCTCGCTGCCGACGCCGGTGACGGTGATGCCTGGCGTGGCGGTGAGCGCATCTTCCAGCGTGAAGAGGTTCTGCGCCTGGATCTGCTCCCGGTCGACCAGCGTGACGGTATTGGGAATGTCCTTGAGCGGCGTGACCGTCTTGCCGACTTCCTCGCCATAGCTCTTGCCGAGGACGACGATTTCCGGCCCTCGTTCGTTTTCGGCATCGGCCGCCTCGTCGGCCCAGGCCTGCGCCGGGCATAAGGAAAAGATGGCGGCGCCCACGGCGCCGACAGAATTCAACAGACTGGTTTTCACTGGGTCGCTCCCTGATTCGCAGGGGCGGATAGCCAATCCGCTATCGCGAGTCACTCGCAATAGCGGATTGGCTGGAATATTTATCGCTCAGCATGCTGTTGAAACATGCGGGAAATGTTCGGAAACACCTGCCCGGAGCCTGAGCTGTCGGCGCTCACCCCGCGCGCTGCCTGCCCGGCCTAGTTGGCGCGACTGACGCTGTTGCCCACGCCGGTGTTGCTGACCCTCGGCGCGGCCTTGCCCGGCGCGCGCCAGCTGATCCGGTTGCTGCTGCCCACCACGCTGATCGTGGCCTTCTCGGCCAGTGCGGCCGTGACGACATTGCCCGATCCTTCGACCACGAGGCGAGTGCATGCCCCTTCAACGGTGACGCGGTTCTGCGACCCGGTGATCTCGGCGGTACCGCCGCCGCAATCGAGCGTGGAAGTCTGTCCGGCCCCTTCGAGACTTGCCTGGGCGCTGGCGGGCAGCGCCAGGCCTCCACCGGCAAGAAGGGCAAGGCCCGAATAGAGAAAGCGGCGAGAAGTGCTCATGGCCATTGCTTCATCCTCATCGTCTGCACAGGTCGAACTTGCGTGCATGACTTGCACGCTTTTCGTCCAGCATAAATGCCGATGCGGCCATAAGGCTGCCGGGTCGTGAAATGCCCGCATGGGCATTTTCAAACGAGCGTTCAGGCCGCCTTCTGGGCAAACAGGATGACGTGCTCCAGATCGTCACCGCCGATCGTGTCGCCGGTGCGCGCTTCCACGGGCACGACCGTCACCGCGAACCCCATCTGGACCAGTAGCGCCGCAAATTCGGCATCGGGCGTGGCCGACCATATGGCCAGGATACCCCCGGGCGTGAGCGCCGTCATCGCCGACTGGAGGCCCCTGCACGAATAGAGCCAGTCGTTGACCCGGCGCGTCAGCCCTTCCGGGCCGTTGTCGACGTCGAGAAGGATCGCGTCGTAAGCGCAATCCGCCGCGTCGATCAGGATGGCGACATCGTCCTGGACGAGCCGCACGCGATCATCGTCCAGGCATCCCCCGGTCCAGGCTCCCATCGGTCCCCTGGCCCAGGCGATGATTTCCGGCACGATTTCGGCGATCGTCACGCTCGCGTCCCCGCCCAGCACCGCCAGTGCGGCCCGCAGGGTGAAGCCCATGCCATAACCCCCGATGAGCCACTGCGGCGCCGGGCGCACGCCCATGCGCTCGCAGGCCATCGTCGCCAGTGCTTCTTCCGATGCGTAGAGGTCCGTGCTCATCAACTCGTGATGGTCGAGCAGGATGACGAAATCCTCGCCATTGCGGACAAGCCGCAAGCGGTCTCCGTTCGGGACATGGGCAACGTCGATCAGTTCGTCGCCGGGAAGAAGATCAAGACTGACGGCGGTCACCGGAAAGCTCCGGTGCCGCACGGGGGAAAATCATGCATTTACCGTGTCAGTTCCGGCGTGCCTTGCGCGCTGCATATCGCGCATCGCGAGCGGCCTTGCGCTCTGCTTCGGTCGGCGGCGCTGCTGCGGCGGCCTGCTCGGCCTTGAGCGCTGCGGCGCGTTCACGCTTTTCCTTGTCCGCCTTGCGCTTCTCGGCCTGGGCCTGTTCGCGGGCCTCTGCCTTGGCGATGCGTTCCGCCTGGACGGCCGGATCGATCGGCGGCTTCGCCTTCAAGGCTGCAAGCGCTTTCGCGCGCGCCTCGTTCGCGGCCTTGCGGCGGGCCTCAACCCCTGGTTCCTTGTATGCTGCCATTATGCCTTACCCGATTTGAAAGTGGTTAGCGAAAGCGCAGACGCGCCGCGCTCGGTTGAAAGTGCCGCTGATGCCTGCAGCTGCGAGATCACGCCGGCGACCGATCGACCGCAGCGGCCATGAAGCTCTGCATTGAAAACCCAGCGTTGCCGGAGATCATGGACCGATCCTTGTTCGTAGCGTCGAAAGACCAACGTCGACAGGACGCGGCCCCTGGCTCTTGCAGCGACTATGGAACGAGGAAGCCGACTGAACGGTCCAATATCCGTTTAGAGCGACATCAGCGCCGCCCCGATAGCACGATTTCCCGCAAGCGCCCAGCGACATCGAAAGGCGGCACCCCGCCTGCCTCCACGAAGCACGCGCCAGGTCATATCGTCATGCTGATGGATCTGGCTGCCGCATCTCCGCCAACAAACGCACCGGGACCATGTCGCGGAAGCGGCCTTGCAGCGAATACCGATGTCGTTGTAGGTAACTGCGCGTCGCAGTGGCTCTTGGCGGAGAGGGTGGGATTCGAACCCACGGTACGGTTTCCCGTACACTGCATTTCGAGTGCAGCGCATTCGACCACTCTGCCACCTCTCCGCTAGAGATGCGATGCAGCGGACAGAGCCGCCGGGTCAGGAAGCGCGCCGATAGCCCGGCTTATCGGACTTGCCAAGCCCCTGTTTTCAAAAAATGGGGATTGTCCACAAGGCTTGCTTGTGGGCAGGCCGCAGGAAACCTATATTTCTCCTATGAACAAGGCGTCATTTTTTTCTCCGACAGCGGGCCGCGTCATCGACGCGCCGCGTGAAACGCGTGCGCGATTCGCGATCGGGGATGTCGTTCGCCACCGGAACCACGACTTCAGGGGTGTGGTTTTCGATATCGATCCCGTCTTCGCCAACAGCGATGAATGGTACGAGTCCATTCCCCTGAACGTCCGTCCGCGACGCGATCAGCCGTATTACCACCTGCTCGCCGAGAACGAGGATTCCAGCTACGTCGCCTATGTCAGCCAGCAGAACCTGATCACGGATTCCGATGGCGGCCCGGTGGACCACCCCTCGCTCTCGCAGATCTTCGATGACTTCGACAATGGCCGCTATCACTTGCGGCGCGGGCTGACGCATTGAGGGCCTGACGGGCCGTCTCTCCAGACGCAGAAAACCCCGGCCGGAGGGTCCGACCGGGGTTTTTCGAAGACCTTGAAGTGCCGGGCGGTCAGCCCTTGATCTTCCAGCCCGACCGCAGGACCATGTAGACGATCGCTGCCAGCACCGCGTCGAGCAGGCCCATGCCCAGCGCGCTGTGCAGCACCGCCATGTTGGTATCGCCAATGTCGCTGACGCCCAGGAAGCCGAAGCGGAAGCCCGAGATCACATAGAAGAACGGGTTGAGACGGCTGACCACCTGGAAGGCGGGGGCCAGGTTGTCGATCACGTAGAACGTGCCGGACAGCAGCGAGAGCGGGGCGATCACGAAATTGGTGACGGCCGCGTTGTGGTCGAACTTCTCGGCCCAGATCGAGGACAGCAGGCCCAGCAGCGAAAGGAAGATCGAGCCGGTGAGGCCGAACCATACGGCAGCCCAAGGGTGCGCCATGGACAAGTCGACGCCGGGCCACAGCATCATCGCCGCGGTCAGCGCCAGGCCGACGAGCAAGGCGCGGGTCACGGCGGCGCCGGTCATGGCCAGCATCAGTTCGCCTTCGGTCAGCGGCGGCATCAGGTAGTCGATGATGGTGCCCTGGATCTTCCCGGCCAGGAAAGAGAAGCTGGCATTGGCGAAGGCGTTCTGCATCATCCCCATGACGATGAGGCCCGGTGCCACGAAAGTGGCGAAGTTGACGCCGAGCACTTCCCGGCCGCCGCGGCCCAGCGCGACCGTGAAGATGACGAGGAACAGCATCGTCGTGATCGCCGGTGCCCAGATCGTCTGGGTCTGGACCTTGAAGAAGCGCCGCACCTCCTTCATATAAAGCGTCTTGAGCCCCTCCCAGTTCACCTGGTGGATCAGGGCTTCTCCCTTCGCCGGGAAATGGCGCGCCGAAATTGCGGCGGGCGCGATCCCGTCGGACGTCGGCAGTTCGGTCGAATTCGTTTGATCGGGCATGGACCGGCGAGTATCGGCTGCGGCTTTCCAAGGCAAGCCGCGCCACGGAATTTTGGCGATTCTCAGGTCGCCCGATGAAGAGATGGAACACGAATGAGCTGGACGGACGAGCGGATCGAGAAGCTGACCAAGATGTGGGAAGGTGGTGCCACCGCCAGCCAGATCGCGGACGAGCTTGGCGGCGTGAGCCGCAATGCAGTGATCGGCAAGGCCCACCGCCTCGGCCTCAAGGCACGCCCTTCGCCGGTGAAGGCCAACGAGAAGCCCGCGCGCCCGGCGCCGGCCCCCAAGAAGCCGAAGCCGGTGGAAGCAGCGCCCGCTGCGCCCGAGCCTCAGGCCGAAGCCCCGGCGGTACGCGCTGCCGCGCCGCAGCCGGCCGCCGCGCCTGCTCCGCGCGCGCCGGAACCCGCCGCGCCGCCGGTTGCCGCCGACGATGCCGCTCCCGCGCCTGCCCCCAAGGGCCCGCGCGTGGTCTCGGTCGGCCCTGGCGGCTTCCTGCGTCAGGGCCCTGGCGACCAGCAGCAGCCGATCCCGCCGGCGCCGCCGCGCCGCCTGGTGCCGGCCAAGCCGAGCGCGGAAATCGCCGACAAGACCAGCCTGCTCGACCTCAACGACCGCGTCTGCCGTTGGCCGATGGGTCACCCGGGCGAGCCCGACTTCCACTTCTGCGGAGACAAGGTGAACCCCGGGTTCCCTTATTGCGTCGAGCACTGCGGCCGGGCCTATCAGGCCCAGCTGCCGCGCGGCGCGCGCCGTCCCCCTCCGCCCCTGCCCTTCGGCGGCCCGCGGGTACGCTGATCCGATGATGAAGGCGCGGCCCGTGAACCCGGCATTCCGGCTCCTGGCCGCGCCTCTTTCCGCAAGGGCATCGCTCGCTCTTGTGGCGGCCTTCGCGGCGGGTGCCATGGTGCCCCCTGCCCTGGCCCAGGAAGCGCCGGTTGCCGCACCGCCGGTGGCGGCAGCGCCTGTCGAGCATGTCTATGTGGCACTCACCACGAGCGCGGGCGTCATCGTGCTGGATCTCGACAAGACCCACGCCCCGCTGACCGTCGCCAATTTCCTGAAATACGTAGACAGCAAGCGCTTCGACGGCGCGAACTTCTACCGCGCCATGCACATCGACTGGGGCGACCAGCCCAACGGGCTGCTGCAGGGCGGGCTTCAGGGCGTCAATGTCCTCCCGCCCGTCGCCCATGAACCGACCAACATAACCGGCATCAGCCACAAGGCCGGGACGATCTCCATGGCCCGCTTTGCGCCGGGCAGCGCCACCGCCGATTTCACGATCATGCTGGGGGACATACCTTCCCTCGACGCCAAGCCGGATTCCGACAACCCGGACACCCGCGCCGGCTTCGCGGCTTTCGGCCACGTCGTCTCGGGCATGGACGTGGTGCGCAAGATCTGGGACGAGCCGCGCTCCGCCACCAAGGGTGACGGTGTGATGAAGGGCCAGATGCTGGAGCCGATGGTGAAAATCGTCAGCGCCCGCCGCCTCGCAGGTCCGCCGACGGCCCCCTGAAGGCCGGAAATGCTGCTGCGGGAGCCTTGTGAAGGCTTCCCATCCTCCGATTATTAAGAATTCACCGCCTCGCGGAGCGTTAGCTGCTATGCGCAACGCCGCCCTCGCACGCCCCCTCGGCGAATCGATTATCTTGTAATTTCAACGTCGCATCACACCGCTATCGCTCTCGGAATCTCGCCGGTTTTCCGCGGTAAGAGATGATTTACTTTAATTCCGATCGAATACGGGAAATCCCTTAGTTGGTCCTGTCGACCCCTACAGCCATTGCTCTGGCGGGGGTTGTGGAATTCCCTCTCAGGTCCGGGGGCACGGACTGCATCTATTCGGTTCGCTGTACTATTGAGAGTGCGATGGTAGAAAATTTACCTTGGAATTGCGCCGGCGAGGCCGGTCCAAATGTCGTTTCGCACGAAGAGTTCTGGTTCTCGCTGAAACTGAGGGTTGATTCAACTTCTCAGCTTTGGCAGGCGGCCGCGCTTCGCTGCATGAGCCATGCGGACATGTCCTATGAGGACGTGGACGAACTGATCGGTCCGATCGAGGATCCCTCGATCGCCGATTGCCTGATGATCCTGGCGCTGCCGGACCGTATTCCGGGCTGCACGCGGCTGGACGTGGCCCTTCAGGCCGCGGAAAGCCCCAGCCTGGCGGCCACGATCGGCAGCAGCGATTGTCGCTCCACGGTGGGCCAGGCCTGAACGAGAGCATTCGATCCCACCGCGTCGGATCGAATGCTTCAGGTTTCCGGTCTGTCGCGGTTTTCCGGGGCATCGGGTCATTCCACCTGATGGGAAAGGCTTTGGCCGGCCAAACGAAGAACACCCCTGAACCGCGTGGTTCAGGGGTGTTCTTCTTTTACGGACCGGGGCGCCGTGAGGCCCCGGTGGAAGGCCTCAGTTGTCGATGTTGGTCCCGGCCGCGGCAATCGCGACGAGGCCCGATGCCGACATGCGGATGCCGTTCACGCCGAGCATGATGTTCGTGCCGTCCGTCACCACGTCGTTGACGATCGCCACCGAGTTGATCGTGGTGTCCAGTGCATTGCCGGCGCTGTCCGTGGCCGTGACCGAGAAGGTATAGGCGCCGTCCGCAGCCTTGCTGCCGTCCGCCTTGGTACCGTCCCACGAGTAGGAACCCTGCGTTTCGGGATCGAGCGTGACGGTGTTGACGACCGCGCCAGAGGAGTCCTTGATCGTGGCGGTCATCGCGGCGGGCGTGCCGTCCACGTAATAGGTCCAGTGCGCCGGAGCATCGCCGAGACCGGACACCGGGGAATCGAAGCGCGCTTCGCGGCCGATGTAGCTGGAAGCCTGCGACATCTGCTGCGAGGAAAGCTGGCTGAGGATGTCCTTGAGCGAGCCGGTCTGCTGGATCGACTGCTCCACCTGCGAATACTGCACGAGCTGCTGCGTATATTCCGAAGTGTCCATCGGATCGAGCGGATCCTGGTTCGTCATCTGCGTGGTCAGCAGCTTGAGGAAGAGGTTGTAATCGGTCAGCAGGCCCGAAGTGGAGGCCGCGGTCGTATCGGTCGTCGCGGTGGACGAGGTGCCTGAAACGGTGGTCATTGCTCTTGTGCCTTATGCCATGAGATCGACATGGCCGCTGCTGCGCAGAGGCCGGTAGATCGGGTCGTCGCTCCCGCCGAAGCCGTCGGACAGGCCGCTTTGGGCCTGACGCTGGTTCTGTTCGCCCTGCCAGCGCTGCCCGCCGCCCTGCCCGCCAGAGCGGCTGTCAAAGCGCAGGGACTGCCCGTCGGACCGCACGCCGGCATCGGCCAGGGCACGGTTGAGATCGGTGCTTTCGCGGCGCAACATGTCCAGCGAGGACGCGCTGTCGGCCGAGACCACCGCGCGCAGGACGCCGTCGTGGTCGAATGAGAGCCGCACGTCGATCCGGCCCAGGTGGCGTGGGTCGAGGCGGATCAGCAGGTCATCGCTGCCCTTGTCGAGCGCGCGGGCGATCTCGACCCCGATGTCGTTGCCGAACTGCCCCTGCTGCACGGCAACGGTCGCGCTCTGCGGCGCGGACTGCGCGGTGGGCGCGTAAGGCAGCGCGGCGGGGCGGCTGGTGGCGGCGTTCAGCGTCTGGCTGAACAGCGGTGCGGAAAGATTGCCATCGGGCGTGGCGGCGGCCTGGTCGGGCGCCTGCGCGGTATCGACCGGGCTTGCGGCATTGGCCGCCGCGCCCTGGCCGCGAGCGCCTGCCGGTTCCGCGGCTGCGCGCTCGGCCCCCGCGAACGTCCCGGCATTTCCCGTTTTGGCCAGCTTCACCGAAGCCTTGCCCTCGCCGTCGGTGGCGGTCTTGGCGGTCTCGCCGGGCACATCCTCGGACGGCGCCGGCACGGCCTGCGGCGCGACCGCGAGTTGCGGCTGCACCGCCGTCGTCGGCGTCTGCGGGACTTGCGCCTGACCGGCCGGGATCAATGCGGAAGCGTCGGCGTCGAGGTGCTTCGCCTCCGGGGCATCGGCATCGGCATCCGCCGCCGGAGCAGCATCGCCTGCGGCTTCGCCGGTCTCGCCGGTCGGGGCTGCATCTGCCGAAGCTGCCGCCTCGGCGACGAGCTGCGGCAGAAGCGCCTCGGCTTTCGCGACAGGCGGCTTGATATGGTCGGCTTTCGCCGCATGGCTCACATCGGCGGGCTTGGCCCCCGGCGTGGACGTCGCCGGCTTCGCCAGCAGGTTCTCGGCCGGCAAGGCGCCCGCAGCGGCTGCCGCGTCCTGAGCAAGCGTATCGGCGGAAATGACAGGTGCCGGGATCAGCTCGGCAGCAGCCGGTGCCTCAACCGTGGCTGCCGTTGCTGGCGCGCCTGCCTGGACCGTGCCGGAGGCGGCACCCGCGGGCGCCGCCTGCGCTGCGCCGAGCAGCGACTGGAAGGAACCGGTGGCCTGTTCCGCGCTCTTGAAAGCCCCCCCGCCGGCAAGCGCGCCGGCAAGGCTGTCAGCGGCCGCAACTCCGGAGACGGCGGCGGCCGAGGTGCTGCCGCCCGTCGCGGCGGCCATGGGGAACAGGGAATTCACGGAAACCGGCATTAGAAGACGTCTCCCGGCCGACGATCCGCGGCCAACACTTCATCATAGAGGGATTGCAGCCTGCCCGGTCGTGCGATCCTATATTCAGGCCCCTGGCGCGGGACCGCTCAACCGACCGTGCCGAGGCTGCGCAGCCGCGCGCGCGGATGGATCTCGTTCTGCGACAGCACGACGGTCGCCGGGCGCACGCGCTCGATGATCGAGCGCACGAAGGGCCGCAGCGGCGGGCTGGTCAGCAGGCAGGGGATTTCGCCCTGCCCGGCCAACCGGTCGTAAGTGTCGCGGACCGAGGCGATGAACGCCTGGAGCTGCGAAGGCGCCATGGCCAGGTGGCGGTCGTCGCCGAGACCGACGATGGCCTCGCCGAACGCCTCGTCCCATTCGCCGCCAAGCGTGACGATGGGGATCGCGCCGTCGAAGGTCTGCTGCGCCGAAATCTGGCGGGCCAGGCGCGCGCGGACATGTTCGGTCACTTGCGTCAGGTTGCCGGTCATTGCCGTCGCCTCGGCCACGCCTTCGAGGATCGTGGGCACGTCGCGGATCGAGATACCTTCGGCCAGCAGGTTCTGCAGCACGCGCTGCACGCCGGAGATGGAGATCTTGCTGGGGATCAGGTCCGCGATCAGCTTCTCGGTATCCTTGTGGACTTCGTTCAGCAGCTTCTGCGTCTCGGTATAGGAGAGCAGGTCGGCGATGTTGTCCTTGACGATCTCGGTCAGGTGCGTCGTCACCACGGTGCCGCAGTCTACCACGGTCAGCCCGCGGAAACCGGCTTCCTGGCGCATGTCGCGGTCGATCCAGAGCGCCGGCAACTGGAACACCGGTTCCTTGGTGGGCTCGCCGCGAATGCCGATGTCCTGCCCGGCCGCGTTGATCACCAGCAACTTGCCGATGCGCAGTTCGCCGCGTGCGATCTCGGTTTCCTTGACGAAGACGATATATTCGTTCGGCTGAAGCGCCATATTGTCGAGAATGCGGACCGAAGGCAGCACGAAGCCGTAGTCGATCGCCATCTGCCGGCGCAGCGCGCGGACCTGGTCGTCGAGGCGCGGCTCGGCCTGGGAATCGTTGATCAGCGGCAGCAGCCCGTAGCCGAGTTCGATGCGCAGCGCGTCGATGGCCAGCGTGCGCGAGATCGGTTCCTCGGCCTGCGCTTCCATCTGCTGCTGCTGCGCCATCGCCTCCTGCATGCGCTCCTGCGCGGCGCTGGCCTGCGCCTTGCGCGACATCGACCAGGCCATCCATCCGCACATGCCGCCCATCGCGGCAAAGGGAATGAACGGCAGGCCCGGCATCAGCGCCAGAACCGTCATCAGCACGCCGACGATGCCGAAGGCCTTGGGGTAGCGGCCGAGCTGGTCGCCCAGCGCGGCGCCGGTCTTGCCGACCACGCCGCCCTTGGAAACGAGCAGGCCCGCCGCCGTGGAGACGATCAGCGCCGGGATCTGGCTGACGAGGCCGTCGCCCACCGTGAGGATGGTGTATGTGGTGAAAGCCTCGCCGAACGGCACGCCGTGGATGGCAACGCCGATGATCAGGCCGACGACGATGTTGATTGCCGTGATCAGCAGGCCGGCAACGGCATCGCCCTTCACGAACTTCGAGGCACCGTCCATCGCACCGTAGAAGCCGCTCTCGGCCTCGATCTCGGCGCGGCGCTCGCGCGCCTGGCTCTCGGTGATGGTGCCGGCGTTGAGATCGGCGTCGATCGCCATCTGCTTGCCGGGCATGGCATCGAGGCTGAAGCGCGCCGCCACTTCGGCAATGCGGCCCGCGCCCTTGGTGATGACCACGAAGTTGATGACGATCAGGATCGCGAAGATGGTGAGGCCGATGACGGTCTCGCCGCCCATCAGGAACTCGCCGAAGGCCGCAATCACGCCGCCCGCCGCGTGGTGCCCCTCGTGCCCGTGGCCCAGGATCAGGCGCGTCGAGGCCAGGTTGAGGCCCAGGCGCAGCATCGTCACGATCAGCAGGATCGTCGGGAAGCTCGACAGTTGCAGCGGCTTTTCGATGAACAGCGCCGTCATCAGGATCAGCACCGAGGCGGTGATCGACAGGGCCAGGCCCATGTCGAGCATCCAGCCGGGCATCGGCAGGATCAGCATGCCGATAATGGCGCTGACCCCCAGCGCCAGCGCGAGATCGCGGCTGGGGCCGAGGCGGGCCAGGAACTGGTCCAGCCTTGCAGAGACGAGTGCGTTCATCGCTTCACCGGGCTTTCAGGAGGTCAATGACGGATCAGGCCGGGCGGCACCGCGACACCGTCGGACAGGAACGTGCGGAGCTTGTTGCGCATGGTCCGGACCGAAATGCCCAGCATCGAGGCGGCGGAAGTGCGATTGCCCCGGCAATGTTCCAGGGTCTTGAGGATCAGCTCGCGCTCGACATCGGCGATGTTCTGCCCGACCAGCTCGGAGACGGCCATGGCCACGGGCTGGTTCGCCCGCTCGCCGCGCAGCCGCGAGAGCACGTCCTGCAGGTTCACCGCGATGTCCACGACCACGAGATCGTCCTTGGCGCGCTGCCAGTCCTCCAGCACGGTGGAGCTGGCGGTGCCCACGGCGATGCTGGCGGGCGAACCGCGCACCATCTCCACCGCCAGGCCCATCGCGTTGCCGAGGTCGCCGACCAGCATCAGCCGGGTCGGATCGTGTTCGGAGTAAGGCATCATGCCTCCTGCCGGACGATTTCGGTGAGCGTGATGCCCAGCGTGCTGTCGATCAGCACGACTTCGCCGCGCGCGATCAGGCGGTTGTTGACGAAGATGTCCACCGGCTCGCCGACGCGGCGGTCCAGTTCCACCACCATGCCGGGCTTCAGGCGCAGCAGGTCGCCGATGTCCATCCGCGACCGGCCCAGGACGGCCTGGACCTTGACCGGCACGTCGAACACGGCCTGCAGGTCGTCGGGCGTGGGCGGCGTGGTGGGGCGGGGAGACCAGGCGGCTGCGGCATCCTCGCTCGCTTCGCCGTTCGGGTTTTCGTCGGACAGGTGAGCAGGCGCCAGCTGGCGCGGCTCGAGCTCGTCGCTCATGGTCATACCTTTCAACTGTTCATCCACTGACGGATTACGGATGCGGATTCTCCGGGACTGGCCGAGATGGCGTCACCGATGCGGCGCAGGGCGGAGAGCTTGATGCGCCCGTCCACTTGCGCCAGGGCAATTTCCTGGTCGAGCATCTCGCCTTCGTTGGCGCGCATTTCGTCGAGCTGGCGGATGGCCTCCTCGTCGCCGGCCGCGGCCCGCTCGTTGAGGGCCATCATTTCGGCATCCTCGGCGGTCAGGCGGCGCTCCACCACGCCTTCGACCAGCGGCGGCTCGGCCAGCTTGGGCTTGAGCATGCGGATGGCGAAGAGGATGATGCCGCCCACGATCAGGATCTTCAGCACGTCGAAGATGCGGTCCATGGTCAGGCCGAAAGGCAGGCCGCCTTCGGCGCCGTCGAGATCGGTCGGCGCGTTGAAGGCCATGTTCTCGACCACCACGCTGTCGCCGCGGTCGGCATCGAAGCCGACGGCATTCTCGACCAGCCGCTGCAGGCGCTGGACCTGCGGCGCGGGAAGGCCCTGCGGCCCGCCGTCCACCATGACCGCCACGGTCAGGCGCTTGACCTGGCCGGGGGTGCGGACCGCGACCTTCTGGGTGCGGCTGTTCTGGTAGGTGGTGTCTTCCGAGGTCTCGTTCTGCGCCGAGCGGCGGGCGTCGCCGCCATTGCCGTTGACGTTGCCCTGGTTGTCGGGAAGCTGCGAGCCGACCGTCACGCCCTCGGCGCCGGCGGAATTCTCGTCGCTCTGGTTGTTCGATTCCACGGTGACCGTGTGGGCCACGACCTGGGTATCGGGATCGAAGACTTCCGATTCCTCGCGCACCTGGTCGCGTTCGAGCACGGCGGCCACTTCGGCGCGCACTTTGCCCTGGCCCACGATCGGTTCGATCATCGCCTCGATCTCGGTGCGCAGGCGCGCTTCGACGGCGTTCTGGCGGTCTTCGAGATTGCCTGCACCGGCGTCACCGCCCTCGCCCGCCCGCGCCAGCAGCGCGCCGGTCTGGTCGACGATGGAAACCGCCTCGGGATTGAGATCGGGAACGGCCGAGGAGACGAGGTAGCGGATCGCCTGGACCTGCTCGCTGGAAAGGCGCCCGTTGGTCTTCACCGTCACCGCGGCGCTGGCCTTGCGCGGTTCGGTCTCGAACATCGCATGGTCCGGCATGACGACATGGACGCGGGCCTTGCTGACCTTTTCGAGGCTCTCGATCGAGCGGACCAGTTCGCCTTCGATGGCGCGGGTCTCGTTCAGCTTCGCGCGCGAGGAAGAGATGCCGAAAGGCTCCTCCGCATCGAGCACTTCGTAGCCGATCTTGCCGCCCAGCTGCTCGGAGGCCATCGACATGCGAAGCTCCGCCAGCTTGTCGACCGGGGCCATGACCGCAGAGCCGTCGGCGGAGAGCTGGAAGGGCACGTTCTGGCCCTTGAGCTTCTCGCTGATCGACTGGGCCGCCGAAGGATCGAGATCGGTATAGAGATAGCCCATCTCAGTCGCAGGACTGCGAAACGCCATCCATCCGAGCCCGGCCAGCAGGGCAAGGGCCACGCCGCCCATCAGCAGGGCACGGCGGGGACCGACCTGCTCGATAAAGTTCCGCAACGGGTTCAAAAGTCGCCTCTTACGTCAGCGGCGTCACCCCCTGGTGTCGCCCCTGACATTATAGGATAAACGCTAGGCAACTCTTGCCGGGAACAGGAAAAGTTTATGCAGGAATTTCCGGGCCGGTAGTCGAACTTGGACACGGCCCCGTCCAGATGCCGGACGGGCTGGGGATGTCAGGGGCGCAACCAGCGCGCCGCCGTCAGCGAGGCCGCAGTCCCGCTGGCCATTGCCACGCTGTCTGCGCCCCGTTCTTTTCGGTGGAAGCGGCTCCCGGCCGATCGGGAACGTGACGGTCTGCGGCGCGCCGGAAAGCCGGCCAAGCGCCGGACCGGCTCACGCCGAGACGGCGTCGCTTTCGGGTTCCTGCCCCAGAACACCGGCGAGTTCGGCCATGACCGCGGCCCGGCGCGAGGCCGCGTCGATGTTCAGGCCGCCTTCGGCCCAGCCGATATGGGCATCGCCGGAAGGGAGCGTGTCGTCGTCGACCACGACGATGGAGATCGCCCGCCGCTCGCGCGCGCGGCGTTCCTCGACAAGGCGCTCGATATCTTCACGCATGGCCGGGTTCGCGCGGATCGACAGCGCGGTATCGCGCGAGACCTGGTCGAGCGCGCGGGTCAGCGCTTCGTCGATGGCGCGCGCGGGCTCGGCGGCAATGGCATGTCCGGCCAGCAGTTCGGCGGCCTGGAGCGCAATCGCCCCGGCCTCGGCAATGACCTGATCCATCACTGCATCGAAACGGCTCTCGACATCGTCGATCGAGGCATGAAGCGCATCGGTGGCGGCCAGCATGGCTTCCGCCCGCTCGCCCCGCGCCTGCTCCAGGCCCGCCTCGAAGCCATCGACCCGCGCCCGCGCCAGCTCGGCGACGTGGTCCTCGTGCAGGCGCTCTATACGGGCCTGGAGTTCCTCGACGTGCTCGCGCAGTTCATCGTGTCGTCGTTCGTCGACCTGCTCACTGGACGGAAAACGAAATATCCTGTCGAAACCGAATGGCTGAATGGTCATGGGATCCTCCATCATCGCCGCACCCTCGGAATTCGGACGACCTTCCGGTCGCGCATCGCGGACATGGTCCCGCGAGGCATGAAACAGTTCGAAATCGTTCGGCCGATACGCCATTGGCTTCCCCAAATGGCAAGCTCGCGACACAAGCCGCGAGCGCACCGGATACCGGAATCTTCCCTGCTCGTTCCGTACGTTAACCCGGACGAGCAGGATATCAAACAGGTCATCGCACCGATCAATAGATCATGGCGTCGTCGCTCTTGGGATCGACGAGCATGATCTCGCCCCGATCCCCAAGCGACTTGGCAAGACGCACCAGAGCCGTCTGCGCTTCCTCGCATTCGCGCGCGCGCACCGGACCCATGGCCGACATGTCGTCGCGCATCAGCTTGGCGGCACGTTCGGTCATGGCGCCGAAGAACAGCTTCTTCATCTCGTCCGGCGCACCCTTGAGCGCCAGCGCCAGTTCGCGCTTGTTGCAATTGCGCACGATCGTCTGGATCGCCCCCGGCAGCAGATTGCCGAGATCCTCGAAGGTGAACATGAGCGCGCGGATACGTTCGGCCGATTCCGGCGCCTTCTCGTCGAGCGCGCCCAGCATGGCCTCTTCGGTCGAGCGGTCCAGCGCGTTGAACAGTTCCGCCATGGTCTCGTGCGGATCGCGGCGCTGGGCGCGCGACAGGTTGGTCATGAACTCGCTCTTGAGCGTCTGCTCCACCTGAACGATCACGTCCTTCTGCACGGTATCCATCCGCAGCATGCGCATGACCACGTCGGTCGCGAAATCGCGCGGCAGTTCGGATAGCACGCGCGCGGCATGGTCCGGGCGCAGCTTGTGCAGGATCACCGCAACGGTCTGCGGATATTCGTTCTTGAGGTAACCCGCGAGCACGGCTTCGCTGACGTTGGACAGCTTGTCCCACATCGTGCGGCCGGAAGGACCGCGGATGTCCTCCATGATCTCCTTCACGCGGTCCGCCGAGAGAATGCCTTCCAGCAGCCTTTCGGTGGTCTCGTAGGAGCCATGCAGCGTCGCCATGCTCGCCACTTCGCCCGAGAACTGGACGAGCAGGTGCTCGACGACGACTGCGGGCACCCGGCCGAGCTGGGCGATCGTGGAAGACAGCTCCTTGATTTCCTCGGTGGTCAGCTGTTCCCAGATCGGACCGCCATGGTCGCGTCCAAGGGCCAGCATCAGCGCGGCAGCGCGCTGAATTCCCGAGTATTTCTTGAGCTCCGGCGGCTCAGCCACCGCGGCCATCATCGTCACTTCGATACCCCCGAAAAATTGCTCAATTCCGCACGGTTTGGGCGCTGTTCCTTCTATTTATAGGAGGAAGGCTTGCGCAACCGCCCGATGGAGACAGAATTGACGATAAATATAAACAACGGGTTGATCGGACTGTCGGTTCTGGGTGGCACCAGTGCCTATTCCGCCCTGTCGTCCTCCCTCGCCGCCCTGGACAGCGCTGCCGTTCTCAAGGCCAAGAAGGCCTTCACCCTCGCCACGCCGGAAACGACGCCGCCCTGGCAGGAGGCCGCCGATACCCGCCCGGTCAGCGCCCAGATCGTCGCGCTCAAGCGGATGCTGTCGCTGGTGGACACCACCAAGGACAGCTCGCTGGGCGATCTGCCGGATGTCCAGACCGCCTTCACCACCTACAAGGCGCTCGACCGGCTCCGCATCCTGGCCGAAAGCGCCGCCAAGGCCACGACCTCGTCCACGGAACGCGCCTCGCTCCAGAAGACGTTCGCGCAAGGGCTGCTGGACCTTCAGTCCTTCCTGGGTTCGGCCGACACCGATCTCGTCTCGCTCTATTTCGGATCGAAGACCAGCAACGCCACTTCCGTCGCAATCAAGTCCACGAACTCCAGCGGCGCGGTCATCGGTGAAGGCGTATCGGCCACGCGCAACGCGGCCATCTCCGGCATGACCGGCAGCGAAGTGCTGCAGATCAAGCTGACCAAGGGCAGCACCACCGAGACCGTCAACGTCGACCTTTCGGCAACGACACAGCCGCCCACGCTCGATTCTGTCGCAGCCGCGCTCAATGCCGCCATCGGCAGCAGCCAGGCACTGGACACCAGCGGCAATCCCGCGGTCGATGCCAATGGCGACCCGATCAGCAAGTGGAAGTCGAACTTCACCGTCGAAAAGAACGACGGCAAATGGGGGCTCGTCTTCAATCCGGCGGGCAGCGAGAAGGTCGCCATCGACCAGGTCGGCGGCGGCGACGCACTGATGGTGGCCAGCGGCGAGACCGCGAAGGATGCCGCCACCGCTGCGCGCGTGTACCGGGTGGAAGACCTGGACGATTCCCTGTCCTGGCAGCGCCTGAGCAAGCTCAACGCGGTAGACGGCACCGCCACGGCAGACGCCAAGGCGAACGCATCCTCCACTGACGACGAGGACAAGGACTATACGGTCGCCGCGGCCACCCAGGCCAAGGCGATCGCGACGGATTCCGAGGGCTTCAGCTATGTCGTCGGCACCACGGCTGGCGATGTCGGCACGCGCATCTCGGACGGCTCCGACGATCTGTTCCTCACCAAGGTAGACAGCGAGGGCAATGTCGTATGGCAGCGCAGCCTTGGCGCCGCAGGCAGCGCGCAGGGCGCCGCCGTCAGCATTGCCGCCAATGGCGACATCGTGGTCGCCGGCACGGTAGACGGTGCCTACAACGGCGGCGACGACAGCCAGACCGACATGCTGGTCGCGCGCTACAACATCAAGGGCGACCAGCTTTCCGCCACCGTCATCCGGCAGGTCGGTAACGAAACCGCAAGCGCCGTGACCGTGGGCGACGATGGCAGCATCTATGTCGCGGGCAAATCATCGACGGGCGGCGGCGATGCGTTCATCGCCAAGCTCGATGCGACCGGCAAACTTCAGGAACGCCGCGCGATCGACAGCGGCGGCCTCGATTCCGTCACCTCGCTCGCCATCGACAACGACGGCAACCTCCTTGCCCTGACCAGCGAAAGCGGCGTGGCCACGATCCATCGGATCGACTCCACCTCGCTCTCCACCGATCTCGGCTCGATCACGCTTGGCAAGGTTTCCGCACGCGCCATCGCCGTGTCCGACAGCGGCGAGATTGCCGTGGTCGGCACCACGAGTTCGGCGGTAAGCGGCACGCAGGTCAACAGCATCAATGGCGGACAGGACGCGTTCGTCACCCGCATCGATGCCGCCCTGTCCTCGGCCAGCACGACGTATATCGGCACGTCGGCCACCGATCAGGCCGACAGCGTCACGTATCTGAACGGTACGCTCTATGTCGGCGGCCGCACGGCGGGAGACCTTTCGGGAACGAAGTCCGGCACTGTCGACGGCTTCGTCGCACGGATCGATGCTTCCACGGGCGCGATCGAGAAGATTTCGCAGTGGGGCATGTATACCTCGACCACGGAGCCAGTGAAGATCTCCGCCGTGGCGGGCGGCTCCACGGTGCTGGGGGCGCTGGGCCTCAACCGCGGCACACTGAACGAGCAGGAATCGACCACCCTTTCCTCGCAGACCAACCTGCAGGCGGGCGACAAGTTCACGATCCGCGTCGATGGCGGGGCCACGCGCACCATCACCATCGGCAAGGACGAGACGATGGTCTCGCTGGCGCAGAAGATCCAGAAGATCACCGGCACCAAGGCCACCATCACCACCCCGCGCGTGAACGGCCAGACGACGCTCAAGATCCAGGTGAAGTCCGGCTACCAGGTCGAACTCGGTTCCGGACCGGACAACAAGGACGCCCTGTCCAAACTGGGCATAGACCCTGTACGCCTGGTCGCTTCCAAGGCACCCGATGCCGATGCGCCCAAGGTCACGCCCGGCGGCACCTACAGCCTGGGCCTCGCCACGACCCTGTCGGTGAAGGATGCCAAGACGGCTGCGGTCGCGCTGGCCCAGATCAAGTCCGCCCTCTCCATGACCCAGACCGCCTATCGCTCGCTCTATTGGGACTCGTCGAAGGCGACCCTGGTGGACGGCGCGATCACCGGCGGCGGCACGGTCTACCAGCAGAAACAGCTCGCCAACTACCAGGCCGCCTTGTCGCGGCTTACCGGTTCCTGAGGTAAACCTTCATGTCTTCTCTTCCTCCTATTTTCGATGGCATGGGCCAGGCCATGAAATACATGGCCGAGCACCAGCGCGTGATCGCCGAGAACATCGCCAACAACGAGACACCCGGGTTCAAGGCGCGGACCGTGGACGCGCCGGACTTCTCCTCGCTCGTCTCGCAATATGGCGTAGCGGGTACGCCCCGCGTTTCCCGGCCGAAAGTGGAGCTGTCCAGCGGCATGACCGCGCTCGGCGCCCGCCCGCCCCTGGCCGGCAGCCATGTCGTGCTGGACGGCGACACAACCGAAACCAAGCCGGACGGCAACAATGTCACGCTGGAAGACCAGTTGCTTACCCTGGGGCAGGTCCAGGCCGACTTCGCGGCCATGACCAATCTCTACCGCAAGCAGATGGGCCTCATGAAAACGGCACTCGGCCGCGGCTAAATCGCTTCGGGAGAGGGTGTCCGGGGCGCGGTACCTCACAGAGGGCCGCGCCCCGTAAAAGGACGATCCGACAAGCGAGAAATCCGGCGTGCGATACCTCGAAAGGGGTAGGCCGCCCTCTGCAGGCGAATCGCAGATCAGGCGGGTTCGTTCAGCCTGCCTTCAATCTATCCCTGCCTTATCCTAAAAAATCGACGAAGCGATTCTGATAGGAGGGAACTGGATAAGCCGCAGCACGTTCAAAAGCGAAACTATTTGTATTTCAGCTTTTTAACTCTGCCTTTGCGGGACGAGGACGCCTCCTGGACAAGCGACACTTGATAGGAAAGTTTTTCCTGCAACGAAGCTGAAATTTCCGGGAAACACCACAAGACTAGCCATTATGGTGCAAAATAGGAAGGCAACTGGTGGAAGTTATTGCCGGTCACGACAATCCGACCCACTTTGGTACGATATACATAATGGATTATTGACCAAGTGGGCGTTCCGTGGAACAAATTCCTCATTCATAGCCAGATAAGAGCTTCAATGACCCAAAAACCGCTTGGATCGCAGAAGCGGACTGGGAAGGCGCTTGCCACGGCGCCGACCGCAATCGAGATCGATGCATATCGAACACTCGTCTTTCCGAACCGCATCCGGAAATTTCGTAAGCAGCTGAATATTGGATCGCTGCTAGAGTTGTCGGAGAAGCTTCCGACGATCACCTATATTCGCCTTTCGAAGATCGAGAGGGGAGAGATCTTTGCGCGTGCCGGAGAGCTGCGCGATATCGCGGCCGCCCTCGGCATCGATGCCGGCGAACTCCTGATCGACATCGACGATCCGGAGTTCGACATCTCGGCCTGGGCGGATCCGCTCCATGGCAGCGACCGTGTCGATCCCGCTGCCGAGCGTTTCGCCGTGCTGCTGGCGGCGGCCCTGCGCACACGCCGCGCGGCGGACGATGCCCTGACGATCGCCGCTCTCGAACACGAATATGGGATCGCCCCGGTTATCCTGTCGCGTATCGAGAATGCCCTGAAGCCTTTCGATCGCTGGAACGAGGAAGTCCGTGCTTCCCTGCGCAGGCTGTTCGCGGCTGCGGACGACGGCGAACTGATCGCCATCGTCACCGAGGCGCATCAGCGCGGAGACCTGGACCCGGTGCTGCCGCTCGTGGCGAACCCGGAACTGCGGATCGCCAAGTCCCGCGGTCGCATCGCCGCCCTGCGCGACGAACTGCACGGCCCGTCTCGCGCGCAAGGCATCGCACGCGCCGTGCCGCATCCGCTGCTGGATCGTCCGCCGCTCGATCGTCCTTCCCTGGGCCGCGCCATGAGCGAGCGCCCCATGCTGGAACGCGGTGCCGGCAGGCGCCGCGCTGCGGAAGCTCTGGCGGAAGATGCCGGCGGCGATACCATGGTGGCGGAGCACCCCTCCGTTCGCCTCGTGCCCGTCTTCGGCAGCCCCCTGGCCGATGGACTGATCGCCCTCACGCCGGCCGGTGCCCAGGTCGAAGCGCCGCGCAATTCCGGGCCGCGCGCCTATGGCCTGCGCCTGGGCCGGGCCACGCTCGGTGCCGGACTTCCCGGACGCTCGGTCCTGATCGTCGATCCCGACCGCTTCCCCTCTGCCGGCGGCCTTGCCGTGGTGACGGAAGCCGAAGGGCTGCGCGTCCTCTCGGTCACGCTCGACCGTCATGGACGGATGCTCGGCTACAGCGAGAACCCCGATCTCGAAGTCGCCATAGACGAGCTGGATCCGGCCAATCTGGCCACGGTCCTGGCGGCCGTGTTCGAATAGTAACAGCAATTGACATGAGGCCGGGCCCATAGTCCCGACCGGCCCCATATAATGGTATGTGTCAGACCCCCCGGAAGGCACGATGCGCATACCTAAACTGTTCAAGCCGAATGGAAAGCGGCCCCCGCCGCGATCCACGGCCGACCCGGCGGGATTCTCCGCCGCGCGCGTTCCGCCGCTGACGCTGGTCTCGCACGCCCTCGCCCGCCTCCGGGCGCCCGATGGAGCCCGTCCTCCCGACGGCAGCGCTCTCTCTGAAAGCGCGCCTTTCACACGGGCCATGCCACCGCGGGCCGTCTCGCTGCTGATGGTCAATCTCGACCGTTTCAAGCTCATCAACGATCTCTGCGGCCCTGCTACCGGCGACTTCCTGATCGACATCGTTCACGAGCGCTGCCGCCGCGTCCTGCGCCGCTCGCATGTCATCCATCTCGGTGCCGACGAATTCGCCTGCTTCCTGCCCGAAGATCGGCCCCGCGCGGCATCAGGCATCACCGCATCCGATATCCCTGCCGAGCGCCTCGCCGCGCAGTTGCTGGAAGCGATCGGCGAACCGGTCAGCCTCGGCCGCCACATGGTGCACCTGACCGCCTCCATCGGCATCGCCACGGACCACGCGGGAACAGTCCCCGCGGAGGAACTGCTGCGCGGCGCCTCGATCGCCCTCACTCATGCCAAAGATGCAGGCGGCGATTGCGCCCGGCGCTTTTCACCCGAGATGTTCGCCAGCCTGGCCGAGCGGGCCTCGCTGGAAGAGGACTTGCGCGGCGGCCTGCTGCGCGGCGAACTCGTGCCCTATTACCAGCCCATCGTCGCGCTCGCCTCGCGCCGGGTGGTCCGCTTCGAGGCCCTGGTGCGATGGCGACATCCGCAGCGCGGCCTGCTCGCCCCGGACAGCTTCCTGCCGATCGCCGAGGACGTGGGCCTCAACGATGACCTGCTTTATGCGATGTTCCGCCAGTCCTGCCGCGATGCGCACGAGTGGGGCGGCGGCACCGGCCTCGCGCTCAATATGTCGCCATGGCAGGTCTGCGAACCGCACATCGCCTCGCGGCTGCTGCGGATCGTCTTCGCCAGCGGCCTCAGGCCCGACAGGCTGACGGTGGAGATCACCGAGAATGCAGTGATGCACGACGTCGCCGCTGCCCAGGCCACCGTTGCCGCCTTGCGCGAGGCGGGCATCAAGGTGGCGCTCGACGACTTCGGCTCGGGCTACGCCAGCCTCAGCCGCATGTGCAAGATCCCGCTGGACATGATCAAGATCGACCGCACGCTCGTCCAGTCGCTCGACAGCGATGCCGGGCGCAAGCTGGTGAAAGTGGTCGTGGATCTCGGCCAGAGCCTTGCCATGCCCGTGACGGCCGAAGGGATCGAAACCGAGCAGCAGGCACGCTATCTCGCCGATCTGGGCTGCACGTTCGGCCAGGGCTACCTGTTCGGCCGCCCGGCGCCGGCCGACGAGACCGCCGCCCTCCTGGCGGGGGGCCTGACGGTTCCGCTGGCCTGTTGATCGGCGCGCCTCGCCGCCCGTGATGTCGCACGGGGCGGGTCCGAATTCCGCATGAGAGGTGTTTGGCCGGGATTGCCAGGGGGCGTCCCGTTGGAACGCAATGGAAGCGGGTGAAGGGTCGTGCGCTTTCTGGACCGTCGGGGCCATGCCCCAGAACTTCCATCCCGCGAAGGCCGCGTGCCGCAGCTTCCGCGCGGCCGGAAGGCAGCCCTGCGCGCCGGTGTTGGCACAAGGTCCAGCCCCGACACCAGGAAAGGCCGGCCGAGAGACCGCTGGTCCCCCGCCGGGCCTTGCCGGTCAGTATTCGCTGTTGAACGAGATGGGCGTGGTCAGGTCGAGGCGCGCGATGTCGCCTTTGGAACCATAGGTATACGTGCGGTTGCCAGAGAGACGCTTGGCCTCGTTGGCGATGGCGCCCATCATTTCCATCGAGAGTTCGATCTGGCGCTCCAGCAGGGCCGAGTTCACCAGCGAGGCCGCGCGCAGTTCGCCCAGGGCTTCGGCCAGGCGCTCGCGCGTCTCGTCGTCCATCTGCTCGGTCCATTCCGGGTCGAGCCGGTTGCGCCGGGCCAGGACTTCTTCCAGCGACCCCACCAGCCGCGTCTTCGCCGCCGCCAGTTCGGCCAGTTCGAGCGCGCGCTCGCGGCCTTCGAGACGCTCGGTCTCCTCGCGCATGACCATCGAGAGCGAGGTCATGATCTCGATCAGCTCATTGGGCATGGCCATTGCCTCCCTGCAAACGGATGATCTGCGCTTCCACGGCCGAGGCGATGCCCAGGCCCTTGCCCTTGGCGATCTGGGTGCCGATCTGCTCGGCCAGGACGCCGCGGAACATTTCCTCGCCGTGGCCGCCGTTGAAATCCTCGCCCTGCTCGACGGTCTCCAGCATGATCTTGGTGATCTGCCCTGCGAAGACGCCTTCGAAATCGCGCGCCACTTTGGCGGGGCTGCGATCCGGCGTCTGGACCGCGGGACGGGAAGGAAGCGAAGCAAGAATCGGATCTGCCATCTTTACTGTACCGCTATTTCGGCCTGCAGCGCGCCCGCCGTGCGCAGCGCCTGCAGGATGGTGATGAGGTCGCGCGGGCTGACGCCCAGGGCATTGAGCCCGGCAACCAGGGTCTGGAGCGAAGTGCCGCCGTTCAGCACCGCCAGCGAGGCGCCGCTGCCGTCGTCCGCCTGGACGTTGGTGCGCGGCACCACGGTGGTCTGGCCGCTGGAGAACGGCGCGGGCTGCGAGACGATCGGCGTCTCGGTGACGCTGATGGTCAGCCCGCCCTGCGCGATGGCGACGGGGCTGACGCGCACGTCCGCGCCCATGACCACGGTGCCGGCGGCTTCGTTGATGACGATGCGCGCGGGCTGGTCCACTTGTACCGGCAGGTTCTCGACACGGGTGATGAGATCGATCACCGAGCCGCCGGCCGGGTTGATCTCCACGGTGCCGGGGTCGAGCACCTGGGCGGCGCCGGGCGCCTCGCGATTGATGGTCGCGGCGATCTGGCGGGCGGTGGTGAAATCGGGATTCTTCAGCGCCAGTTTCAGCGTCTGGGCGGAGCGCAAGTCATAGGGAACCTCGCGCTCGACGATGGCACCGCCGGCGATGCGCGCGGTGGTCATCACGCCGCGGCTGAGCTTGGCCGCCGCGCCCTGCGCCTTGAAGCCGGATACCGCAACGGGGCCCTGCGCCACGGCGTAGATCTCGCCATCGAGCGCGCGCAGCGAGGAAACCAGCAGGATGCCGCCCTGCAGGCTGGTGGAATCGCCGAGCGCGGAGACCTGCACGTCGATGGTGGAACCCGCGCGGGCGAAGGCCGGCATGGTCGCGGTCACCGTCACGGCGGCCACGTTCTGCGTCAGCATCTGCGTGCCGCGAATGTTCACGCCCATGCGCTCCAGCATGGCCTGCAAGGTCTCTTCGGTGAAGGGAACGTTGCGGATGCGGTCGCCGGTGCCCTGGAGGCCGACGACGAGACCGTAGCCGACCAACTGGTTCGACCGCACGTTCTCGACATCGACGATGTCCTTGATGCGCGGCTGGGGCCCGGCGAAAGCCGCCGTGGGCGCCAGTGCCGAAGCAAGTGCCACCAGGCCTGCCATCATGGCGAGACGCGGACCTTGCATCCTCGATTTGAAAGGCTTGGGCATCACTGTCCTTATAGGAAGAAAGAGGCGGATGGCGGCGGCGGCGGCAGGGATTTTCACGGGTATTTCCGGGCCGCACCGGCGCCGCTGCCCGTGCGCGCCAGGCGCATGACGTAGCCGATGATCTCGGCCACGGCGGCGTAGTGCTCGATCGGGATCGGCCGGTCGATGTCGACGGCGGCGTAGAGCGCGCGGGCGAGCGGCGGGCTCTCGACGATCGGCACCCTGGATTCGGTGGCGATCTCGCGGATGCGCAGGGCAATGGCGTCCACGCCCTTGGCCACCACCACCGGCGCGGCCATGGCGCCGTGGTCGTACTTCAGCGCGATGGCGTAGTGCGTCGGGTTGGTGATGATGACGCTGGCCTCGGGCACCGCGGCCATCATGCGTTTGCGCGAACGCTGCATCTGGATCTGACGGATCTTGGCCTTGATCTTGGGATCGCCGGCGCTCTGCTTGTGCTCGTCCTTCACTTCCTGGAACGTCATCATCATGCGCTTCATGAAAGCGCGGCGCTGATAGATGAAGTCGAACAGGGCCAGGGCCATGACCAGCATCAGCACTGCGCGGATCGCATCGTATGCCAGCGTTCCCGCCGCGGCGCCGATCGCGCCCGGCGCGAAGCCGACCAACTGGTCCAACCCGGTCACGCGCGGCTTCAGCACCAGGAACACCACCAGGCCGATGGCGCTGAACTTGGCCAGGGTCTTGCCGAATTCCACCAGCGCGCGCATGCCGAAGATGCGCTTCATCCCGCTGGCCGGGTTGAGCTTGGACCACTTCGGCTTCAGGCGCGACCAGCTCAGCGTGGCGCGGCCCTGAAGGAACATCGTGGCCACCGCGCAGGCGAACAGCACGCCGAACACCGGCAGCATCGAGAGCATGAAATGGCGCGCCACGCCGGTCATCAGGTTCTGCGCGCCATCGGGATCGAGCGGATAGTCCTCGGCGCTGCCCCAGAGGCGGGTCAACATCATGCCGAGATGGCGGATCGCGGAAATGCCGACCCAGCCCGTGACGATCAGCGCGCCGGCCATCATCGTGGCGTGGCGTACTTCCGGCGCCATCGCCACTTCGCCGCGCTTGCGGGCATCGTCGAGCTTCTTCTGGGTCGGCTCGTGAGTCCGCTGGTCCTTGTCGCTCTCGGCCATGGCTCTAGAGGCTCCATCCGTTCTGCATGAAGGCACCCATGGCGTTCGCGAAGGCCGTCAGCATCGTGCCGAGAGTCATCGCCAGCAAAGAGATGCCGAGCAGCAGGTTGAGGGGCTGGGTGATGAAGAAGACCTGGATCGACGGCGCCACGCGGGCGGCCAGGCCGAGGCCGACGTTGAACAGCGCGCCATAGAGGATCAGCGGCGCGGCCAGGCTGACGCCCAGCGCCAGCGACTGGCCGGTGACTTTCACCGCAAGATCGGCGAACTGCGCGGCGGGCGGCAGTCCGCCTACCGGGAACACCGAATAGGACTGGAAGATCGAGGCGATCCACAAGTGGTGGACGCCCAGGCTCATGCAGACGATCACCGCCGCGATCCCGAACAGGCGCGAGAGCAGCGGAGACTGCCCGCCCATCGAGGGGTCGGCCACGAGCGCGGAGGCCAGGCCGACCTGCAGGCTGGCAATCGATCCGGCGACGGCGGCCGCGCTGAACAGGATCTTCACGATCATGCCCATCGCGATGCCCACCAGCACTTCGCCGATCACCAGAAGCGGCAGCGAAACGTCCGACTTCACCGCCGGCGCGACCTGGCCCTGGAGCATGCCGTAAAGGCCGACCGTGAAGCCCAGCGACATCACCAGCCGGATCTGCGGCGGCACCGAATCTTCGGAGAAGGCCGGCAGCAGCATGATCACCGCACCCACCCGGCAGAACAGGATCAGGAACGTCGCCGCATCGATCGGCAGCGCCGCCAGGGTCACCATGTCGAGGGATGCGCCGGCCATGGTGTCAGCCGGTGACGATGGCGTCGGCGATGCGGTCCATGAAGGCGCCGAGGGCATGGCCGATCATGGGCAGCGAAACCAGCATGACCACGCCCAGGACCAGGATCTTGGGCACGAATGTCAGGGTCATTTCCTGCACCTGGGTAAGGGCCTGAAGCAGGCCGATGGCGACGCCGACGATCAGCGCGGCGATCAGCATGGGGCCGGCGATGGTCAGCACCAGCACCAGCGCCGCGCGCGCGATCTCGATGGCTTCGGGTGAGGTCATGACTGCCGTCTGTCTTTCGGTGGAAGGATGTGGCGGTTGCAGAATGTGGCGGTTGCAGGCCGGGATTCCGTCCCGGCCGGCCCCGCCACTGCGCGGTCGTCTAGATCTGCATCCGCATGATGTCGGAATAGGCGCTGACCACGCGGTCGCGCACGGCCACCACGGTGTCGAGCGCGCTTTCCGCTGCGCCGATGGCGGTGACGACGTCGATCAGGTCGCCCTTGCCGGCCACTTGCTTGGCGCTTTCCGCCTCGGCGGTGCGCAGCGAGGACGAGGCGTCGGTCACCATGGATTCCACCATGGTGCCGAAGTTGCCGCCGGCGCCGGATGCCGCGCCGGACAGGCCTCCGGCCATGTCGCCGAGGCCGGCGAGGCCGCCCCCGCTACCACCGACCGACGGCCCAGCCGTCTTCATCGCGCGGCCATAGGCGGCCGCGGCGTCGAGTGCTCCGATTGCCATGGAGATGTTCCTTACTTGAGCAGGTCGATAGTGCGCATGGTCATGCCGCGCGCGGATTCGATCGCATTGAGGTTGGCTTCGTAGGACCGCTGCGCCGCCTTCATGTCGGCAGCCTCGATCAGCGGGTTGACGTTGGGCTGGCTGACATAGCCCTGCGCGTCGGCGGCCGGGCTACCCGGCTGGTAGACGCGCCCGAACTGGCTCTTGTCGCCTTCGATCGACTTGACGGCGACCTGGGTGGCACCGCTGGCACGGTCGACTTCGGCAGTGAAGGTGGCGACCCGGCGGCGATAGGGATCGGCATCGGGCGTCTTCGCCACGGAATCCGAGTTCGCCAGGTTTTCCGCGATCACGCGCATTCTCAGCGACTGGGCGCGAAGGCCCGATGCCGAGACGCCGATCGAGTTCTGAAGTTCCATCAACACAGCTCCTGCCCTGCCCCTTGCGGCAGTCAGCATCCTTATAGGCATTTTTTGCCTAGCGGCGGCATGCTCCTATAAAATAATTCCTATAAGCAGGCTTGAAAGGAGACGCGTCATGTCCGTTCTCGAAGGCATTCCCATCGACATGTCGATCGTACTCGGATCGACCAGCATCCCCATCCGGCAGGTTCTCAAGATGAGCCGCGGCGCGATGATCCCGCTCGATTGCGGGCACAACGATCCCACCCGCGTCTATGTGAACGACCAGCTGGTGGCAGAAGGCAAGATCCTGGTGAACGGCGAGGTGATGTCGCTGGAGATCACCAAGGTTGTCGAACGCGAGCGCTGAGAGGATGGATTTTCTCTCTCTGCTGCGCACCATCGGCGCATTGGGCGTGGTGCTCGGCATGCTGGTCGGCGCGCTTTGGGTGGTGCGCCGCTATGACCTGAAACTGCCGCAGAAGTGGCTGAACGGCCAGCTTTTTGCCGGCATGGGCCAGGCTCGTCCCGATCGCCGGCTGGAACTGATCGAGCGCCTTGCCATCGATCCCCGCCGCTCGGTCGTCCTCATCCGCCGCGATTACCGCGAGATCAGCCTGCTGATCTCGCCCGAAGGCGTCGTCATGCTCGATTCCGCGCCGTGCATCGGCCCGGTTTCCCCGAAAAGTACACCGAAAGCCCCTGTCGATGCATAAACGCTATGCCATTGCCGCCGCGCTGTGCGGGGCGGCAATTCTTGCCGTGTTGCCCGAAGCCGCCATGGCCCAGAAGGCCGCCGGCGCCCTTGGCGAAGGCGCGATGTCCGGAAGGGTGATCCAGCTCGTCCTGCTGATGACGGTGCTGAGCCTGGCGCCCGGCATCCTGATGACGGTCACCTCGTTCACGCGCATCATCGTTGCCCTTTCGCTGCTGCGCTCGGGCCTTGGCGCCCAGGGCGTGCCGCCTAACCCGGTCATCATCAGCCTGGCGCTGTTCCTGTCGTTCTTCGTCATGGCCCCGACGTTCGATGCAGCCTGGAAAGAGGGCATGGTCCCCTACAACCAGGGCCGCATCAACGAGACCCAGGCGCTGGAACGTGCCAGCAAGCCGTTCCACACTTTCATGCTCAAGCAGGTCCGGGACGACGACGTGAAGCTGTTCGTCCAGCTCTCCGGCAAAGTGCCCGCATCGCGCGCGGAACTGCCGATGACGACGCTGATGCCCGCTTTCATGATCTCCGAACTGCGCCGCGCTTTCGAGATCGGCTTCCTGCTGCTGCTGCCGTTCCTGGTGATCGACCTGGCGGTGGCCGCCGTGCTCATGGCCATGGGCATGATGATGCTGCCCCCCGCGACGATCTCGCTGCCGATGAAGATCATCTTCTTCGTGCTGGTGGACGGCTGGGCGCTGATCGCCGGGTCGCTGGTGAAGAGTTTCGGGGTGCCCGGGTAGCGCCCCTTCGCTATCCGGTTCGCCTGAAGGGGGCGCGGCAGGATCAGGCCTGCCGCGCCCCTTTTGTCATCAGGCGCCGTAGCGCAGCACGCGGTTCATCAGCCAGGGGCCGAAGTCCGCAAAGGGCAAGGGTTCCAGGAAAGAGAGGCCATAGGCGCCCTCTCCCACCCAGCGCACCGCGGCTTCGCGTTCGCCCAGGCCCGGAAGAGTGAGCCTGACGATGCTGTCGCGCGCGATCTGCACTTCCGCGACCAGGCGTGCGCCTCCCTGCGAAAGGTCGATCAGGCGGACGTCGTGGCGCTGGTGCGCAGCCAGCAGCTCGGCGCCGCAATCGACGTCGAAGCGCGGCCCGCGCGCAATGCCCTCGGGACCGATGCGATTGGCGACATGACCGAGCAGTCCCGCAACGTCGACCGGCGCATCGAACTCCACGCCGATCCGGCCATTGAGCGACCAGCGGACTCTGCCGCGCAGCACGTCTCCGGCCTTCAGCGTCGCCTCGACCTTCTGGTCCACGGCGAAAGCACCGTGGACTTCGGCCATGAAACCGTTGTCCGAGATGTTGCGGATGCGGCAGATCGTCTCGCCCGAATGGCTGGCGAGCTTGCCGATGAGCAGGATCGTCGTGACCCGCGGCCCGCGCGCAACGCGCGGCAACACCGGCGACGATGACGGGACGGCCCCCGCAGGCTGCGGCATGGCGGACGATGACAAGGGCATCGCGTCTTTCTCCCCCGCCCCGCTCAGACCGGCGAGGCCTGCGTGACCACCACGCGGTGGACGAGATCCTTGCCGTAGACTTCCACGGCGGCGTCCATCACCACCCGGCGGAAGGCCTCCACGCCGGGGATCATGCCGTCCGGCCCGCTGGCCAGCGGCGTGCGATACGTGCGCATGTTCACGGCATTGAGCAGCAGCGGCAGCTGGCCGGTCACATCCTCGGCCTTGCCCTTGTCGACTTCGATCTGGCACTCGAACGAGACGTAGCCCGACAGGCGGCCATCCGGGAATGTCAGCGGGGCAAGGATGGTGCCCGTGGGCACGAATTCGGTCTCGACCCGGACAGGGCCAAGGTCGGGCATGACCTGCGGCAGGAAATGCCGCGCCGCATAGGCGCCGCCAATGCCGACACCGGTGCCGGCGATCAGCGCGACAAGGCCGATCACGATCCGCTTGATCACGATAGTCTCCAGTCTCGTTTATCTGAAAATACGCCGAAGGCGCATTTTGCGGCACCGGCCCAGGCCCCAATCGGTGCCGTTCTAAAAATGCGAGCCATTTTTTATGCTGACTCTCAGAACTTGAAGCTCGCATCCTGCGGCAACGCAGAAGGTTCGGCCATGACGACGATAGTGATGCGGCGGTTTTCCGGGCGGTCCGGGCGGTCGGGATAGACCGGCTCGGTCCCGGCCTTGGCCACCACTTCGGAGAAACGATCCGCCGGCAGGCCCGAGGCGACCAGGGCCGCGCGGGCCGAAAGGGCGCGCTGCGCGGAGAGGTTCCAGTTGGCCTCGCTCTGCCCGCCGGTGCTGTCCGTATGTCCTTCGATGGCGACTTGGGCGCCGGTACCGGCCAGCTTGTGAGCGATGCGGCCCAGCAGGTTGCGGGCATAGTCGTTGAGCTGGGCGGTCGGGCCCTTGAACATCGAGCGGTTGGCGTTGTCCATCAGGTGGATGCGGAAGCCGTCGCGCGAAGGCTCCACGTCGACGCTGCGCTTGCCCTCGCTGGGATCGACAGGCGGATCGAGCGAGAGCTGCATCTCTTGCGCCATGACGCGCAGCGCCGCCTCGGGCACATCGGCCGTGCCGCCGCGTGCCGCACCCTTGGTGCCGGCTTCGGCGGAAGGCTGGCCCACGGCCCGGTTGTCGGCCGACTGGTTGCGGCGGCTGTGCCCGCCGAGCCCCGGCTGCGAGCCGGGCTGGTTGGTCAGCGTCGTCGCCGGCGAAGACCGGTCGGCATTGGGCGAGAAGTATTCCGCCAGGCCCTTGAGCTGCTCCTTGTCCGGGTTGGCCAGCAGCCAGAGCAGCATGAAGAAGGCCATCATCGCGGTCACGAAGTCGGCATAGGCGACCTTCCACGCACCGCCGTGATGACCGGCGTGCGCATGCTTCTTGACCTTGCGGATGACGATCGTGGGATGATCTTCGTTGCCCCGTGCCACGCTTTGAATTCCTCAGTCCAGGGCGGCGCGAAGCCGGTCCTGCATCACGCTCAGCCGCACCTGGCCGATCGCCTCGCCGGGGCTCTGCCCGCCGGCCACGCGGTCGAGCAGCGCGGCGCTTTCATCCACATGCTGGGCGATCAGGTCGAAGGCCTGGAGCTGGTCGATATAGTCCAGCACGAAGCGCTCGTCGTTCACCAGTACGCCGGCCAGCTGTTCCAGCAGTTCGCGGGCCACGCGCATCTCGCGGGCCAGGGCCTGCCAGAGCGGGGCCGCCGGACCCTGGCCCGGTTCCGTGCCCAGTGCCGTCCCGAGTCCCTCGGATTCGATTGTCATTGCTTCCCCCTGAATGTCCGCCCGTTCCATGATCAGAACAGCTCCAGTTCGCCGGTCGGCTGGAAGACCGGCATGGGCTTGGGACGGACGACGGGCGGCAGCGGCTGGTCCATCACCAGCGTCGCGCGCACCCTGCCCTCGTAAGGCATGAATTCCACCTTGCGGGCTTGCGTGCCGCCAAGGTCGCTGTGATCGAGCGCAATGCCTTCGGTCTGCATGAAGTTGCGCGCGAACTGGCCGTTCTTGGTGCCGATCCCGCCCAGCCCGGCGACGATGTTCGCCCCGCCGTAAAGGTGGCCGCGCAGACGCGAACGCTGCGCGCCGCGCTTCATCAGGGCATTGATGAGCAGTTCCATCGCATGGACGCCGTAGCGCTGCATGTCCGCCGGGTTCACCGGCGCATCGGCGCCCGGCTCTCCCAGCAGGAAATGGTTCATGCCGCCCACCCGCGCGACGGGGTCCTGCAGGCAGGCCGCGACGCACGAGCCCAGCAGCGTCGAGATGACGACGCCGGACTGGTTGACCACATGATATTCACCCTGGACGATGGCAACGCGGCGCATGGCGTTCAGACCAGTTCGCCGAAGACGCGTTCGATCTTTTCCTTCAGCGCCGCCGGCGCGAAAGGCTTCACGACATAGTTGTTCACGCCCAGGGCCGCGGCCTTCTGGACCACTTCCTTGTCGGCGGAACCCGTGAGCATGATGAACACGGTCTTGCCGATCACCGGATCGTTGCGGACGGCTTCCAGGAATTCCAGGCCGTCCATTTCGGGCATGTTGTAGTCCGAGATGACCAGATGGACCCGGTCGGTCTTGATGGAAGCGAGTGCTTCCACCGCGCCGCCCTTGTCGCGAATGTCCTTGAAACCCAGATCCTGTAGCGTGCGACGGATCATCGCGCGCATGGACGTCTGATCGTCGACCACCATTACTTTTATTGCAGACGCTGCCGGCATGAACCGCTCCATTTACCTCCGACACGCGCCGAGGATTCCCTCGGGCATGGCGGACAAACTCAATTCCTTCTCCACCGCGCCCGCCTCGAAGGCAGCGCGGGGCATTCCGTAGACCACGCAAGTATCGCGGTTCTGCCCGAGCGTGCGGGCGCCGGCGTCGCGCATGGCCTTGAGGCCCATGGCGCCGTCCGAACCCATGCCGGTGAGGATCACTCCCACCGCGCGCGAGCCGAGCCGTGCGACCGAACGGAACAGCACGTCCACCGAAGGCCGGTGTCCGCTGACCGTGTCGCCGGCCACCAGCTTGACCTGCCCGCTGGTGCCGCCCAGCAGCTCCATGTGCTGGCCGCCGCCGGGCGCGAGATAGACCGTGCCCCGGCGCAAGTTCATGCCGTTCTGGGCCTCCACCACCTGCACCCGCGCGGTCTTGTCGAGCCGCGTGGCGAAGCTGCCGGTGAAGATCGCGGGCATGTGCTGCACCACCATGACCGGCGGGCAATCGGGCGGCAGGGCGCCGATGATCGAGAACAGGGCTTCCACCCCGCCGGTCGAGGCGCCCACCGCGATAACGACGTCGCGCAGGCTTCCCTGCGCGGCATTGACCGGGGTAGGCGGGCTGGCCGTGCGGCGCACCGACGAACGGGCCGCAGCCTTGACGATCTTGCGCAGCAGCGCCCCGTCCTGCGCGATCTCCAGCGGGTTGCCGGAAGGCTTGGCGATGCAGTCCACGGCCCCCAGGCGCATGGCCTCGATGGTCGCCTCGGTGCCGCGCGCCGTCAGGGTGGAGCACATGACCACCGGCATCGGCCGCAGGCGCATGATGCGTTCGAGGAAAGACAGTCCGTCCATCCCGGGCATCTCGATGTCGAGCGTGACCACGTCGGGATTGAGCGACTTGATCATCTCGCGCGCGGCATGGGGCTCTGGCGCCATGCCGACCACTTCGATGGCGGGGTCGTGGCTCAGCAACTTGTTCAGCAGCGCGCGCATGGCGGCGCTGTCGTCCACGATCAGGACGCGCGTCTTTTCAGGCGCCAGGGTCATGCCGCGCCTCCGTCGTTGCGGACGTAGATCGTCTGCCCCGCCGGCTTCATCAGCCGGGTGGCGGGGCCGATCAGGCGCTCCGAATGGCCGATGTAGAGATAGCCGCCGGGCGCCAGCATCTCCACGAAGCGCGCCTCCAGCTCGGCCTTGGCGGTATCGTCGAAGTAGATCATCACGTTGCGGCAGAAGATCACGTCGTACTTGCGGCGCATCGGCCAGGGCTCGAACAAGTTGAGCACCCGCGCCGCCACCAGCTCGCGCAGCGGATCGGCCACGACATGGTCGCCGTTCGCTTCGGCCCGCATCCAGCGCCGACGATAGGTCTCGGGCACCGGCTCGACCGTGGCCGCCGAATAGCGCGCTTCCTGCACGGACTGCACGACATGCGGGGCGATGTCGGTGGCGAGCAGGCGCACGTCGCCCTGCTGGAGCCAGGCCGCGCTGGTCGGCCCGTCTCCTGCCAGGCACATGGCGATCGAATAGACTTCCTCGCCGCTGGAGCAACCGGCGGACCAGATCCGCACTTTCTCGCCCTTGCGCGCACGGTCCTGCAGCTTGGGCAGGACATCGCGGCGCAAGTGGTCGAAGTGGTGGTTCTCGCGGAAGAAATGCGTGTGGTTGGTGGTCAGCGCCACCACCATGGCGTGGCGTTCCCCGGCATCGCGCTGGACCAGCGCGACGTAGTCCACGAAGCTCGTCAGCCCATGCTCGCGCAGGCGGCGGCTCAGCCGCGAGTGGACGAGCGTCATCTTGGCCTCGACCAGATGGATGCGCGCCTCTCGCTGCATGATCGCGGCAATGTCGCGGAACTGGGCGGGACGCAGCTCGGCAGTACCGCCCAACGCGCTGCCGCTCGTCGCTTCAGGGGAAGCCAGCACGGTCATTACGCGAAGTCCGGCACCTGGCGGGTGAGGCTCAGCGCGTCGAGGTCGAGCAGCAGGCACATGGCCTCGGCATTGGCCGCGGCATCATGGGTGCGGCGTTCGATCTTGACGAGACCGGCGATGGCGCCCTGCTCGTTGATCTCGACATCCGGCGCGGGCTGAATCTCGCTGCCCTGGATCACGACGATGTCCTGCACTTCGTCCACCAGGAAGCCGGCATGGCGCCCGCCGATGGTGACGACCAGGATGCACGAACGCGAGTGCAGCTCGCTGGGCGCCCAGCCCAGGCGCTCGGACAGGCCGACCACGGGAACGACCGAGCCGCGCAAGTTGGTCACGCCCTTCACATAGGGCGGCACGCTCGGCAGCGGGGTGGGTTCTTCCCACTCGCGGATTTCGATCAGCGAGCGCATGTCGATGCCGAACAGGCGGTTGCCCAGGGTGAAAGTGACGATCTTGCGTTCGTCGAGTTCGCTATCTTCGGTGCTCATGCTGCCATTCCTTTCAGCGCATACTTGGATGAGCCGCCGGTCGGCGCGACCAGGGCATCGATGTCGAGGATCAGCGCGATCGAGCCGTCGCCCAGGATTGTCGCCCCGCCGAGACCGCGGATCGGGTGGAGGTTGTCCTCCAGGCTCTTGATCACGACTTCGCGGCGGTTATCGATCGTGTCGACCATGAGGCCGACGTTCCCGGCCGTCTCGCTCTCGACGATGATGACGAGCGAGTCCTCGGGTACGCGGTGGGACCGCATGCCGAACAGCTCGCCTACGCGGCGCACCGGCAGGTACTGCCCGCGCAGTTCGATCACTTCGGAGCTGGGCGAAGTCGCCTGGACCTGGCCCGGCTCGGGCTGGACGGTCTCGATCACATTGGCCAGCGGCAGCACGAAGCGCTGGTCGCCCAGGCGCACGATCATGCCGTCGAGGATCGCCAGAGTCAGCGGCAGCGCCATGGTGAAGGTCGTGCCTTCGCCCGGCACCGAGTTGATCTCCAGCCTGCCGCCCAGCGCCTCGACGTTGGAGCGGACCACGTCCATGCCGACGCCGCGACCCGAAATGTTCGAGATCGTCTCCGCGGTGGAGAAGCCCGGCGCGCAGATCAGGCCGTCGATCTCCTCGTCGGAAATCGGTACGTCGGCGGAAATGATGCCGCGCTCGATCGCCTTGGCGCGCACCCGCTCGCGGTTGATGCCGCGTCCGTCATCGCGCACGCGCACGATGATGCGCGCGCCCTTCTGCTCGGCGGACAAGTGGATCGTGCCTTCGGCGGGCTTGCCGGCGGCAAGGCGTTCCTCGGCGCTTTCGATGCCATGGTCCACTGCGTTGCGGATCATGTGGGTGAGCGGGTCGCCGATCTTCTCGATCACGCCCTTGTCCACTTCGGTCATCTCACCGATGGTTTCGAGCACGACCTTCTTGCCGGTCTCGGCCGAAAGATCGCGCAACATGCGGGGCACGCGCGAGAACGCCTGCTTGATCGGCTGTGCGCGCAGCGACATCACGTTGTCCTGGATCTGCCGCGTCAGGCGCGAGAGTTCCGGCAGTTCGACGCGTTCCTGGTCGGCAGGCGAGAGCCGGTCCGACAGGATCGAACCGCGGATCACCAGTTCGCCCACGAGGTTGAGCAGCTGGTCCAGCTTGGACAAGTCCACGCGGATCGACTGCGCCACTTCGACGTTGCCCTGGCGGGCTTCCGCCTTGGGCTTTTCGGCCTGGGCCGGTGCCGCTTTCGCAGACGCCGCCTGCACGACAGGGGCCGATACCGCCGGAGCAGCGGCCGCGGGCACCAGCGTCAGCATCGGCTCGGCCGGTGCCAGGTCAAGATCCGGCAGGGAAACGGGCAGTGGCTCGAATACGCCGAAGCCGTCGAAGTCCTCTGCGGCCGGTTCCTCGACCACCACCATCACCACGGCGGCGGCACGCTCGATCTCGATCAGCGAGTCCGGGGCCACGAAGTCGAAGCAGTCGCGGATGTCCTGTTCGGCCACGCTGCCGGGCAGGGTCAGGGTCCAGACGAAATAGCTGTCCTCGGGATCGAGATCGCGCAGGCCCGGAAGCGCGCCGGTATCGACGGCGGTGACCGCCGCGCCCATCTCTTCCAGTTCGCGGATGACCAGCATCGGTTCGCCGCCATTGGCCAGCGCGCCGCGCGAAGGGCCGAAGCGAACGGTCCATCCGGCAGGCTCCGCCGGTCCCGGAGAGGCGAAATCGTCCAGCTCGACCGCCACCGGCTCGAAGCCGAAGGGATCGAAGTCGTCGATCACCGCCGCGACCGGCGTGAAGCCGAAATCGTCCAACTCGGCCACCGGCTCAGGCGCAGCGACGACGGGCGAGGCCTGCGAGGCAGCGCCCTTGCTTTCCAGGATCGCGTCGAGCTGTTCCAGCATGACCGCGTCGGCCGGCGGCTCGGTGCCGCCCTGTGCCGCCGTGACATGATCCGAGAGGATGTCGAAGGCGCCCAGCATGGTCTGGGTCACTTCGCCGCTGGCGGGAATGCGGCCGGCGCGCACTTCGTCAAGCACGTTCTCGAAACGGTGCGAGAAGGCGAGCAGCGCGGCATGGCCGAAAGCGCCCGAACCGCCCTTGATCGAGTGGACGGCGCGGAACACGCCGGCGATCGTCTCGGACGAGACATCGCCTTCGGCCATCGCCGAAAGACCCTGTTCGGCCACGGCAAGACCTTCGGCGCACTCCTCGAAGAAGATGCCCTGGATTTCGTCGAGTTCGTCGCTCACGGGCAGACGCGGCGGACAGCCGCTCCCAGCTTGGCGGCTTCGAACGGCTTGGTGATCCAGCCCGTGGCCCCAGCTTCGCGGGCGCGGGTCTTCTTCTCGTCCGAGAACTCGGTGGAGAGCACCAGGATCGGCGTGCCGCGGAATTCGGGCACCGAGCGGACCGCCTCGATCAGTTCGAAGCCGTCCATCTTGGGCATGTTGATATCGGTGATGAGCAGGTCGGGCTTCACCTCGTGCATGCGCTCGAGGCCGTGCTCGCCGTCATCGGCCGCTTCCACGCGGAAGCCCTGCGCGGCCAGCGAGGCCTTCAGAAGCATCCGCATCGAGGCGGAATCGTCGACGGTCAGGATGAGTTTGCTCACGACGGGAATTCCTCTTCAGATAGGCCGACGGCTTCTGCCAGTCCGCAGGCCTGCACGCGCTCGACGAAGGCCGTGCTGGGATTGACGATTTCGAATTCGTGGCCGGCGTCCAGCGCCTCGGTGCGCGCGGCGACCAGGAGTTGCAGCACGGCCTGGCCCACCGTCTCGACCCGGCTGGCGTCGATGTTCATCGCACCTTCGAAGTCGCAGGCCAGGACCATGCGGACGCGCAAGTCCTCGGCCGTCACGGTGGAGCCATGGACCGGCAGTTGCAGCGCGCGGTCCTCTCCGGCGAAATCCGCGGCAGCGGCGTCCAGTCCGAACTCTTCGAACGGCACGGGTTCAGGCAGGTTTGGCATTGAGCTGATCCTTCACTTCGTCGAGCGCGGTCTCGAGCTGCGTGAACGAAGGGGCATAGGGAGACGGCGTCATGCGGCGCGCAAGCTCGATGGCCACTTCGGTCGGCTGGCCCTGCGCGTGTCCGACGATCGCGGTCTTGACGATGAGGTAGGGCTTGAAATCGGAATCGATGATCTGCTGCAGCTTCTGCGCGATCGGCCCGACCAGGCAGTAGGCCAGCAGCACGCCCAGGAACGTACCGACCAGAGCGCCGCCGATCATCGCGCCGAGGATCTCGGTGGGCTGGTCGATCGAACTCATGGTCTTGATGACGCCCAGAACGGCGGCGACGATGCCGAGGGCAGGCAGGCCGTCGGCCATCATCTGCAGCGCGTGCTGCGGGGCCAGTTCCTCGGCATGGTGGCGCTCGATGTCACCTTCCATCGCCTCGGCCAGCTGGTGCGGGTCCTCGAAGTTGACGGTCATCATGCGCAAGTAGTCGCAGATGAACTCGATCAGCCCCTCGTCCCCCAGCAGGCGGGGATAGCGCATGAAGATGCTGCTTTCCTCGGGCGCGTCGAGATGCTTCTCGATCGAGTTCGCGCCTTCCTTGCGGAAAGTGGCGAGCAGCGTGAAGAGCAGCGCCAGGAGATCGCGGAAGTCGACCTCGGTCCAGCGTCCGCCCTTGAAGACGCGCTGAATCCCCGCCCAGGTCTTCTTGACCGTGGTCATCGAGTTGCCGAGGATGAACGCACCCACCGCCGCGCCGGCAATGGCCAGCATTTCGTGCGGCAGGGCGTGAGCGATGACCATTATGTTACCGCCCGACATCAGGAAGCTGCCGAAGACGCACAGCAAGATGACGACGAGGCCGATGGCGTTGAGCATGAAGAAGATCCGCGATTGATGGCCGCAAAAGGTTACGGGGCCGAAGCCCTGCGTTAGTTATAGGATGCTCGGGCCGGGGGCGGTGCGGGGCGATGGAAATTAGGCGCAGCGATGCCCGGCGGCGTCCTTGCGTATCCGGCAGTGGCCCCGTCCCCGCTCGCCATCGCCAGGCGCCGCGAGGAAGACGGACTTAGGCTCCTCGGCGGTCCCGGATCGGGAACGCCGCGACGGCGCATCGCAAAACGGACCGCCCTGCGACCGCTCGGTGCGTCTTTGTCCTATATGAGGGAGGCGGACGTCCTTGCTGGAGCCATCATGTCACTCAATGCCTACCAACGCGTGCAACAGATCGCCGCGACGCCTCGCCGGAACGAATACCGGCTGATGAGCCAGATCACCGGCGAAATGATCGCCGCACGCGATGCCGGCCTGCGCGGCGCACAGCTTGCGCCTGCGCTTCACCGCAATCGCCAGGCCTGGTCCACCTTCTCTTCGATGTGCGCGGGCCAGGGCAATCAACTACCGGACGACTTGCGCGCGCGGATCATCTCGATCGGTCTGTGGGTGGACAAGTATACGTCGGAAGTCATTACAGGCCATGACACCATCGACGATTTGATCGTGGTAAATCGCGCGATCATAGAAGGACTTGCAAACGAGAACGGTACTGGCAACTAAGGAAAATCACTTAACGATTTCCTTCATCTTTTTTAGAAAAGATAATCAAGCGCTTATTCGTCTGCCACCGGAAAGCACCGGATTGCCATCTCGACCGTCTATTTACAAAGATGCGTAAAGCTCTATTTGCCCGTTCGCCTTGAAGCCAAAGTGCAAGGCGCAATAAGCGGGTCGGAATGCAGGAATTGAATCCACCGCCGCAGCGCTTGGGCGGGTCGCTTCCTGTCGGGATGGCACCGGCCATTCCCGCCCTCGTCCTCGCGGCCCAACTTGTCTGCGCCATCGTCCTTTGCGGCTGGGCTTTCGGCATGCCGGGCCTTGCCGGAATCGGCACGGACGGCTTCCTCATGCAGCCGCTGACGGCCGTGGGCTGCAGCGCCATCGGCATCGGTATCCTGCTCGGCGCCGCCTCCCGGCACAGCGCCGCACGATGGGCCATGGCCATACCCCTCGTCATAGGATGTTCCTCGCTCATCCAGGAATGGGCAGGCGTCTCGCTCGGCATGGACCGCCTGCTGTTTGCCGACAGCGTCCTTCACCAGACCCGGCCCTACCCCGGCCGCCCCGGCGTGCTGCCCGCGCTCGGCCTCGTGCTGCTGGCTCTTTCCGCGCTTTCCCTCGGTTCCTCGCGCCGCGCCCTGCGCCGTCTCACCGTGGTCTTCGCCTGCATCGCCATCGCCGTCGCCGCGATTTCGGGTACGCTGCTGCCGCTGGGCATCAGCACGCCGGGCCCGGAGACCCGCCACGCGCTCATGTCCGTGCCGACGGCCGTGACGATCTGCCTGCTCGCGGTGGGCCTCATCGCCCTGCGCCGCCAGAGCGCCTGGCCGCGGCAACCCGATTGCGGGTTCGGCTCCGCCACTCTCCAGGCCTGCCTGCTGCTCTGCGTCTCCCTGCCGGTCGTCTCCGCGCTGGCGCATTTCTGGGTCGAGCGCTCAGGCGCGGTCTCTGCCGAGATGATCGAGATCGTCCAGGCCGTGGCCCAGGTGGCCCTGTCCTGCGGCCTGATCGCCTGGGCCTGGATGCGCATCGCCCGCGAGAGCGGCGCCCGCTGGGCGGTGAACCTCGCGCTCGATTCCGCCCCCGTCGCCATCACCGATGTCGACGGCAGGATCCTGCGCTGGTCGGCCGGCTGCGAGCGCCTTTACGGCTGGACCTCGGAGCAGGCACTGGGCCGCTTCCAGCAGAAGCTCACCGGCACCCCGCCGATCGCCACCAGCGACATCGAGGCGCTGCTCGCCGGCGCCCGGCAGGAGCGCGAAGTGACCGCCTACCGCAAGGACGGCACCATGCTGCGCGTCCTGCACAGCAGCCAGGCCGTGCAACCGCGCTCCGACATCGCGCCCATGGTGGTCCATGCCATGACCGACATCACCGCCCGCACCCGCGCCGAACACGCCATGCTCGCCAGTGACGCGCGCCTCTCGCTGGCGGTCGACCTCCACGAACTCGGCATCTTCGAATGGTCGCTTGCCACTGACCGCTTCGTCTTTCACGGCCATGCCGAGCGCCTGTTCGGGCTGGAGCCCGGCCTGTTCGACGGCGGGATCGACGCATGGAAACGCCATCTGCGCCAGACGTTCGGAACCTCCTTCCGCATGCCCGGCCCGCCCGAAGCCTGGAGCGCGGGCCGCTACGGCTTCCGCCTGGTCGCGGTGGAGGCAGGCGTCGTCAAAGTCGTCGAGGGAACCGCGCATATCCACCGCGGTCCGGGCGAAAACGATGTCTCGATGATCGGCATCGTGATGGATGCCACCCAGCGCGAACAGCATGCCGAAATGCTGAAATCGCGCGAATCCGAACTGCGCTCGATCCTGGAAACCGTGCCGGAGGCGATGATCACCATCGACGGGGGCGGGCAGATCCGCTCGTTCTCGACCACGGCCGAAACGCTGTTCGGCTATGCCGCGGCCGAAGTCCTGGGCAAGGACGTGCGCCTGCTGCTGCCGCGCTATGTCCGGCCCTCCACCGACCCGGCGCTGCCCGGCCAGGGCAATCCCGCGATCACCAGCATCACCGCCGGCCTCGACCGCAACGGCAACGAACTGCCGATCGAAATCGCGGTGGGCGCGGCCAATGTGGGCAACGAGCGGATCGCCATCGCCTTCATCCGCAACTTGCGCGAGCAGATGGCCACCCAGGCCCGCCTCAACGAACTGCGCGAGCAGGTGCTCCACGCCTCGCGGGTCAGCGCCATGGGCGAGATGGGCGCCGGCCTGGCGCATGAGCTGAACCAGCCGCTGACCGCCACTTCCAATCTGCTGGGCGCCATCGACCTGGCGATGGCGCGTGGCGGCGATCCCGAGCAGGTCCGCTGCATGCTGGAACTGGCGCGCCAGGAAGTGCTGCGCGCCGGCTCCATCATCCGCCGCATGCGCGCCTTCGTTTCCAAGGGCGAGCTGGAAATTCGCGCCGAGCCGCTGGACGAGGTGATCGCCGAAACCCTGCAGCTTGCGCGCTCGCGCAGCCGGGTACCGGGGGTCCGTCTCAGCTATCGCCCCAGTGTCGTGGCTCCATCCATCCTTGCCGATCGCATCCAAATGCAGCAGGTGCTGGTGAACGTCCTCAACAACGCCTTCGACGCGCTCGCGGGCCTCAACGACAGGCTGCCGGAAATCACTCTTTCAACCCGCCAACTGAACGATGGCCACATCATGATCAGTGTTATCGACAACGGCCCGGGCTTGCCCGAAGCCATCATAAACCGCCCCTTCGAGGCCTTTTCGTCTACCAAGACGACGGGCATGGGGCTTGGTCTGTCGATCTGCCGCCGCATCGTGGAAGCGCATGGCGGGCGCTTCTCCTTGCGGAACGTCCCCGATGGGGGCGCGGCGGTCGAATTCACGCTGCCCAGCTACAGCGAGCTGGAGCTCAGGGCAGGATGACGTCGCGGCGCATCTATATCGTCGATGACGACCTGGCCGTACGCACTTCGCTCGAATATCTGCTGTCGATGATCGGGGAGAGCCGGATCAGCTGCTTCGATTCCGGGGACAGCTTCCTGGAAGCGGCGCCCTTGCTGGAGCCGGGCTGCCTGCTGCTGGATTTGCAGATGCCGGGGGCGTCAGGGCTGCAAGTGCTCAGCACGGTGGGCGGGCGGCCGACCCGGTTCGTGCCGATCGTGCTCACGGGGGAAGGCGACGTCTCCGTGGCGGTACAGGCGATGAAGCTCGGTGCGATCGACTTCATCGAAAAGCCCTGCGACCATCTCAAGCTGATGAACGCGGTGGAATCCGCTTTCACCCAGCAGGCCGTCTCGACCGCGGAAGAGCGGCGCAAGGAAAAGGCGATCTCGCTGCTGGAGCAGCTTTCGCCGCGGGAGCTGGACGTGCTCAAGGGCCTGATCGACGGGCAATCGAACAAGATCATTGCCCATGCGCTCGACATCAGCCCGCGCACGGTGGAAATCTACCGCGCCAAGCTGATGGAAAAGCTGCAGGTGCGCAGCCTTTCCGAAGTGCTGCGCATCGCCTTTGCGGCGGGCCTCGTGCCGATGGATTGACCGGGCCTTTCGAAAGTCCGCCGCGCGTCTCGGATGCTCGGGCGGCGGCTTTCGCGATACCAGGGATGCCCCGCCCGGCTCAGGAGAGAGGCCGGACGGGGCAGGTCCACAGGGTACGCCGGTTATTCTTCAGAAGTCGAAATAGAGATCCACGTAGCCGTATCGGGTGTCGCCGGTCTGCGGGGCATTGGGCGCGTCCTTGAGGAAGCCGCCCTTGGCGAGATAGGCCACGCCCGTGTCGACCCGCAGCACGTCCGGGATCAGGGTGCGCCGATAGCGGGCTTCCACCTGGTTGCCGGCAAAGCTGCCGCTCCGCCCGGACACGTCCTTCACGCCGGTGTTGGAAAAGGCATCGGTCTTGGAATCCAGCCAGAGCGCGCGGTACATTACCATCACGTCCGACTTCTTGTCCGGCTTCACTTCAAGCCGCGCGCCGCCCGAAATCGTGTTGAAGCGGCCAACCGCGCCGTAGAGCCCGGTCGGGCCGAAATCGAACCGCCGGGCGCCGAACAGCGTGTCGAAGCGGTTGTAGGTCCCCGCCTTGGAACGGTCACCGCTGGCGATGTCGAAGTCGAGCGAGACGCGCGGCTTCCATCCGCCGGCGAACGTGTTGCCCGCTTCGGCGTGGATGAAGTAGGCCGAGACGTCCAGGTCGGCCCGGTCGGTGGGCGCGGTCGTCGCCCGGGTGCGGCCGAACTGGTAGGCACCCTCGACATCGTAGTCCAGATGGCCAACCTTCGGCGCGCGATAGGCACGCAGGCCCGGCGTGAAGATGTGGCGGTTGCGGGTCGGCCGGTCGGCGCTGTCGCGTTCCGCCAGGCCATAGCCGTAGACTTCCAGAGAGCCGCCGAACACGCCGGCCTTGGTCAGCGAGCCGCCATAGAACTGGAGGTCCGTGGTCTCTTCGTCACGCTTCACCGAATTGTCGTGGATGCCTTCGGAATCATCGGGCAGGCGCAACTGCGGCATCGTCCAGAGCAGGGTCAGCTGGTCTCCGCCGCGGCCCTTCCACTGGAAATTGACGCCCGTGAAGGCGTTGGTGCTGTTGCGGAATGACTGGCGCGCCACCAGGCGGCGCGATCCCAGGTTCATCGTGAAGCGACCCGCCGTGAGCTGCGCCTTGGAACCGCCGCCCATGCCGAAGTCCAGCCCGACATAGGCCTGGACCATTTCCAGTGCATCGACTTCGCCGGTGCCCGCGGAGGAATTGGACTTCTCGCCATAGGCGCGGGCGTCCCAGAGTTCGCCGCCGACCCGCCAGGGCCCGCCATCGTATTCGACCAGGAGCGAGGTCTTGAGGGAGAACATGGCGTCGTCCTCGGCCGCGGTGGGACGGAACTGTCCGTCGATCCCTTCGACGCGGGCGCGGACTTCGCCCTTGATGGTCAGCCCTTCCGGCGCGCCGACCGCGGTTTCCAGCAGGCCGTCGGCATGGGCAGTGCCGGTATGTCCGACGAGCAGCAGACCGCCGCCCATCATGCCCAGCAGCGCGCGGGCGCGCCAGGATTGCGGACCGAAATTCCAGTCCTTGCGGACCGGGTCGAACAGGCAGGCACTCATCACGATCTCCCGAAGTAGCGGTCCATTATAGGATAATGACCGCAACCGTAGGCGACCGGATCCCGGTTTTCGCCCTCAGCCCTGTCCAATTTTCCTGGCAGCTTCAAAGCACACCCGGCAACGATGAAAAAGCCCCTTGCGCCGGGTGGAGCGGGGGGTGAAGCGGCCCCGCATTACAAGGCCGCTGCGAAGTCTCTGGATCAAGCCGGGACACGCGCGATACGCGCATTTCCCGGCGGCGGCGCCCCAGGTCGCGCCGGCGCGCTCAGTGCGCGGCGGCCGGCGCCAGCATCGACTGACGGTATTCCGCCATCATCGTGAAGCGCGGATCGGCCACGGCCAGGTCGCTCATGGTCTTGGCGGCGCGCTTGGCGATCTGGCGCACGCGCTCCTTGGCCACGCCGTTTTCATCGTCCGCCGTCTCAAGCGCGGTCATCTCGAAGAGACGGCCTTCCACGACCTTGCGGTTGTGCTCCAGGCGCTCTTCCAGTTCCGCCAGTTCGGTGGGATCGAGCATGGACTTGCCGGTGCGCCAGACCGAGCGGCGCGTGCCGGCCTCGGCACGGGGCGCCTTCTTGGGCTGAGCCTTGCGGCGGATGCGCTCCACGCCGATGTTGCGCAAGTGATCGACATAGCTGTCGGTCAGCGAGGCCATGGCCTGACGGGCAAGATAGTCCGAAGCGCCCGATTCCGTGCGGCCCAGGGCATCCTCGTCCTCGATGGAGGCCACGATCGACTGACCCTCGCCGTCCTCGCCCCCGGCGATCGCGTCGAGCGATACAGTGACCGCCTCGACCTTCTTGGCGGAAGGACGCTGGTCGGTCATCAGGCGGAAGCGCAGGCTCTGCAGCTCGCCGCGGATCTGCCAGTTCACGAAAGTGGTGAACTGCGCCTTTTCGGGATCGTAGGCCTGGATGCCGCGGTGCACCGCGATGGCGCATACCTGCTCGGCGTCGTCCCAATGGGCGACCAGACCGTACTGGCGGATGAAGTGGCGGATGCGCGGCGCGATCAGCTTGATGATCTGCGCGAAGGCGCGGTCCACGAGCACGCGTTGACGTGCGGACTGCGGCTGGCCATCGGCCGGCATGTTCGCTCTGACGGCGGCGACCGCGGCTTCCAGAGCGATTGTGATCTTCGACATGTTGAACCCCCGGTTAGAGAGGAGCCTCGGGCGCCCATCGCCGCTGCTCCACTTCAACAAGACCTGTTGTCTCGTGAATTTCTGAACGCGAGGTTAATCCTATAAACGTGTTTCCTATATTTCCTATAATTTTTTTCACTTCGTCGGGAACCAAGTGCATTTTGCCGTAATATCAGCCCGCGAAACGGTCCGGACGGATGTTGCGGCCGACATAATCGAGCAGCCAAGAACGGTGCGCAGCCGTTGCGCTGCCCGCCATTTCGATGCGGCGATTCGCACTGGCGGTGCCGACCTGGGCATTGAGCAGGGTGCGCGCGCGGTCGGGAGAAAGCCCGCCCTTCAGGAAACGCACCGCATCGCCCAGGCCGAGATGGTGGCCGAGATAAGCTGCCTGCGCGACTTCGACCACGTCTCCGCCGATCCGCACGCCCGATCCGCGCAAGGCGTCGAGGTTGGTGCGGGCATAGTCCGCAATCGTCTCGATCGCGGCCTGGGGATCGTAGCGCAGCGCCAGCAAGGCACCGCGGCTCTCGCCGCGAACGTGCCCGCGCTCGTTGAGCCAGCCGTTCTGCTGGGCCATGGCATGAAGCCAGGTACCCTGGCGCTCTGCCTGCCCTTCCCAGGTCCGGTTGAGAAACTGGCCGAGCCCGGCAGCGCTGGATCGCGGGTTGCGCGAATAAGGGAGCCACCGGCCATCGGAGCCTTTCGCCGCCTCGGCATTCACGATCGTGGCGAGTGCCGCCGCCGGAATGCCGGTGCGCGAAGCCGCCGTACCGAGCGCACCGGCGTAGCGGGCATTGGGCCCTTCCTGCATGGCCAGGGCGCCGCTTGCGTCATCGTTGCGGCCGCCCCTGCCCTCGCCGCTGTCGCGCCGCGCCTCGCGGTCCCAGCCGCCGGCAGCCGATCCGCAGGACGGATCCTCCACCGGAGCCTTGGGCATGGCCGGATCGGCCACGGAGGCCTGTCCGCTCGCCGCTCTGGTGCGTTCGTCCAACAGGGTGAGCAAACCGTCCAGTCCCAGCGGGTCGGAACGCTTGTCGGCCAGTCCTCTCGACTGCGTGTCGTCTCCTCCGCCCAGCGCCGCACGCCAGAGCCGGCCCGACAGTTCGCTGCGGGCCTGGCTGTAGATCAGCTGCGCCTTCTGCGCCGGCGTCATGCCCTGGAGGCTGCCGGCCTGAGCGCCATGGGCGGTTGCGCCCTCGATCATCACGAGGTCTCGCGCCGAACGGCGCGGCGGGCCTTGATGAAGGACATGGCGGCGAAGTCGTCGATCCCGGCCTGCTCGGCATTGGCGAGCACCCGCTCGGCGTCCTGCCGGTAGCCGTCCGCGGCCGTCTCGATGGCGCGGAACGTGCCATAAGCATCGACCGCCTGATCGCGCAGCTCGTCGAGCCGGGCCTTGAGCTGCACCTGGCGGACCGTCAGCAGCCGGCGCTCGCCGCGCATCCGCTGCAGATAGGCGTGCGAGCAGACCGCCAGATCGCCGGCCGCCAGATCGGCCTCGCGGCTCATCGACACGGCCACGCGGTCCCGCGCCTTTTCCACTTCGCCCAGCACACCGGACTGGTTGCTGATCGCCGCGCTCATTTCGTCGATCTCACGCTGCTGCACGCGCAGCGCGGCGTCATAGGGTGTCTTCATCCGGGACCTCCATCAGCGCCGCCAGCGCGTCGAAACTCTCCTGCGCGAAACCGCGATCCTGCTTGCCCTGCTTGAGCAGGTCCTCGATGCGCGGGGCCAGCGCCACGGCACGATCCACTTCCGCGCTCGACCCGGCGCGATAGGCACCGAGGCGGACCATTTCTTCCATGTCCTTGTACGTCGCCATCTCGCGACGGGCGGCCAGGCGGATATGGTTTTCCTCCTCGCCCAGGCAGTGCGGCAGGGTTCGCGAGACGGACTTGAGCACGTCGATCGCGGGATAGCGCCCACGTTCCGCAATCTGGCGGGTAATGACGATGTGACCATCGAGAATGCCGCGGACGGCGTCCGCCACCGGCTCGTTATGATCGTCGCCGTCGACAAGCACGGTGAACAGGCCGGTGATCGCGCCCTGCCCCGGAAGCCCGGGCCCGGCGCGCTCCAGCAGGCGCGGCAGTTCGGCGAAGACGGTGGGCGTGTAGCCCTTGGTCGCGGGCGGCTCACCGCTGGCCAGGCCGATCTCGCGCTGCGCCATGGCGAAACGGGTGACCGAGTCCATCAGGCACAGGACATTGAGCCCCTGGTCGCGAAAATGTTCGGCCACGGTCAAGGTGGTCCATGCCGCCTGGCGGCGCATCAGGGCGGGCTCGTCGGAAGTGGCGACCACCACGACGCTGCGGGCCAGGCCTTCCTCGCCGAGGTCGTCCTGCACGAATTCCTGAACCTCGCGCCCGCGCTCGCCGATCAAACCGATCACGGCGACATCGCACTCGGTCCAGCGCGCCAGCATCGACAGCAACACCGACTTGCCCACGCCCGAGCCTGCAAACAGGCCGAGCCGCTGGCCGCGGCACAGCGGCGCGAAAAGATCGAGCGCGCGAACGCCCGTGGAAAGCCGCGAGCCCACGCGCGCACGCGCCGAAGCGGGCGGCGGCGAGGCCTTGATCTTGCGCAGCAGGGCGCCCTGTTCGAGCGGCCCCTTGCCGTCGACCGGGCGGCCGAGGCCGTCCACCATGCGACCGAGCCAGGCGCTCGATGGGCGCAAGGCGAACTGGCTGGCGGAAAGGTCTGCGCGCGATCCGGAGGCGATGCCCTGCGGCTCGCTGAACGGCATGCAGTGTGCAATGCCCCGGTCCAGTCCGGTGACTTCCGCCTCGACTTGTCCGGTCGGCGAATTCAGCGTCACGCGGGAGCCGATCTGCGCCGCGCCCGAAAGGCCCTCGACCTCGATCAGGGCGCCGCGCACGGCCACGACCCGGCCATAGCGTTGGTCGGGGGTAAGCAGGCGAAGACCTGCAGCGGCGGCGGCGAGACTGGCCATCGGAGGAGCGCTTCTTCGCGTCAGGCGGCCGGCGTGGCCGCGATGGCCGAGGCCACCTCCACGACGGGCGCGGCTTCCACCGCCGGTGCAGGTTCGGCAGGTGCCGGCTTCGGCGCCACCACGATGCGCGAAAGCGCGTCGGATTCGTAACCGATCAGCCAGCGGCAGTCGGCCAGGGCATTATAGAACTGGCCGGTCGCCACCTTCTGGGCGAAGCGGATGCAGACGGCCTTGGCCTCCGCGGTCTCCAGCGCCAGCATCAGCGCTTCCAGCCGGGCCAGCAGCACCTGCTGGTGCCGCGAAAGGTCGGCCGGGTCGATATAGGCCATCATGCAGGCGAAATAGAGCTGCCGAGCCGGAGAAGTCGCTTCCTCCGGCTTCATGACGTCGCGTCCGCGCAGGATGGTGGCCTCGTTCTCCACGACGAGATCGGTGCGGCCGACAGCGCGCAGAACCGCGCCGTTCACGATCACCGGCTCTCCGTTGCGAAGCGAAATACGAAGTGTCATGTCAATTGCCCCCAAGACATCTGCATCAGTTATAGGATGACTGAGACAGGTCCGTGGCGAAGCGCCATAAATTTTCGTGCGCCTGCGAACGCGGGCCGCGCCATTCTTCCTACAATGCCTCTGTTCGGTGGCCGGTACGCCACTTTTCCCGGCCGACACGCACAGGAGAATGAAATGAGCCTTTATTCAGCTCTTTACGCCGGCGTTTCCGGCCTCGGCGCGCAGGCGAGCGCCATGGCCACCGTCGCGGACAACATTACCAACGTCAACACCATCGGCTACAAGGGCGTTTCCGCCCAGTTCCAGACGCTCGTCACCGATGGCAAGATGAAGAGCAGCTATTCGGCCGGCGGCGTCACCGCCGCGCCCAAGGCGCTCATCTCGAAGCAGGGCCTGCTCCAGGCTTCGAGCAGCCTGACCGACATCGGCGTCGACGGCGCCGGCTTCTTCGTCGTGCGCTCCAGCTCGGATACCAGCGGCCAGATTTCCTATACCCGCGCCGGCTCCTTCACGCCCGACGCCGACGGCTATCTGCGCAACACGGCCGGCTATTACCTGACCGGCTGGCCGCTCGACGCCAACGGCAGCTATACCAACAATGGCAGCATGAACTCGCTGGAACCGATCAAGCCGAATTCGCTGACCGGCGCCGCCCAGCCCACCACCAAGATTTCCATGCGCACCAACCTGGACTCGACGGCCGCCGAACTGGCGGGCGGCAGTGCAGGCTACGTGCGCGGCTCGATGGCATCGGGCGCGGTCGCGGAGCAGTTCTCCCGCCCGATGGAAGTCTATGACGCGCAGGGCACCTCGCACAGCCTGACCTTCAACTTCGTCAAGACCGGCCCCAACGAGTGGGTTGCAGAAATCTCCGGCACGCCCGGCGAAATCACCAGCTCGAACGGCACCGGCATCACCGATGGCGTCCTGGCCAGCGGCGTGGTGAAGTTCAATCCCGACGGCAGCCTCGACCTGGCCGGTTCGGACCCCTCGCTCTTTGCCAACCTGGACATCGGCTGGGCCAATGGCGCCGGTTCGACGCCGATCACCCTCGGCCTCGGCACCAACGGCGGCCTTGACGGCCTGACCCAGTTCGGCAGCGATTCCGCCCTGCTTTCATCGAGCGTCAACGGCGGCGTGCTGGGCACCGTGTCCTCGGTGGAAATCTCGGACACGGGCATCGTCAGCGCCGTCTTCGACGACGGCACCACCCGCGCGATCTACCAGCTGCCGATCGCCACCTTCCAGAACCCGGACGGCCTGACCCGCATCAGCGGCAATGCCTACGTCGCCTCGGCCACTTCGGGCAACGTCGCGATCAACCAGCCCGGCGCCCTTGGCGGCGGCTCGATCTCGGCCGGTACGCTGGAAGCCTCGAACGTCGATCTGGCGGCCGAGTTCTCGAACATGATCCTCTTCCAGCGCGCCTACAGCGCCTCGTCGAAGATCATCACCACGGTCGACGACATGCTTCAGGAAGTCAGCAACCTGAAGCGCTGATCTCGGCCCTTACCCTCAAGACCTTCCCTCTCCCGGCGATATTTTCAGGAAGACCAGCACCGTGTCCCTCAACCAGATACTCAATTCCGCCATGTCCGGCCTTTCGGCCTCGCAAGCCGGAATGCAGACGGTCTCCAACAATATCGCCAACGTCAGCACGGTGGGCTACGCCCGCCAGAAGCCGACGCTCTCCACGGCAGTGGCCGGAGGGAAGGTCAACGGGGTCGTGGTCGGCGAACCTTCGCGCGTGGCGGACAAGTTCCTGGAGAACGCCGTCTACCAGCGCGCGGGCAACGCCGGGCGCAGCGAGGCGGCTGCCACTTACCTCGACCGTCTCCAGTCGCTGCTCGGCGCCACCGATTCCAAGTCCGGCATCGCGTCGAGGCTGACCGCCCTTTCCACGTCGGTATCGCAGATCGCCAGCCTCCAGGGCTCGGCGCAGTCGATCGCGCTGTTCACCGGCAACGTGTCCGACACCATCGACAGCCTGAACCAGCTCCGGGGCGACGTCTCCAACCTTCAGGCCGATGTCGAGAGCGAAGTCTCCGACACGGTCGAGCGCACGAACGTGCTTCTCAAGAAGATCCACGACCTCAACAGCGAAGTCGCCCGGCTCCAGGGCCTGGGCAAGAGCGTGTCCGGCCCGGCCGACGAGCGCATGTCCGCGCTGGAGGAACTCAGCGGCCTCGTCGACGTGACCGTGCGCGAACAGAGCGACGGCCGCGTGACCATCGACACCGCCTCGGGCCAGGTCCTGCTCGACAAGCGCCTGCGCCAGCTCAGCTATCCTTCCGGCGCCGCGTCCTCGCAGGCGACCTATCCGGCGATCGACATCCGCTTCGCGTCCGACAGCGGCGTGATGGGCGCTTCCACCGGCGAGAAGATCGATTCCACCGCCGTCGGCGGCAAGCTGGGCGGACTGCTGGACATCCGCGACCGCGCGCTGCCCAATTTCTCGGAACAGCTGGGCCAGCTGTTCAGCGGGCTTGCCGAGACGCTGAACAAGGTTTCCAACGCGGGCACCACCCTGCCCCCGCCGAACACGATGACCGGCGAGCCGAACGGCCTGATCGGCACGGACCGCCTGGGCTTCACCGGGAAGGCCACGTTCGCGGTCGTCGGCAAGGACGGCACGCTGGTTTCCAAGACGACCGTCGACTTCGATGCGCTGGGCCCCACGGCCACCGTCGATGACGCCATTGCCGCGATCAACGCCGGCCTCTCGCCCGACGGCACCGCGAGCTTCACCAACGGCGTCCTGTCGATCGGCGCCGCATCGAGCGCGAACGGCATCGCCATCGCCCAGGACCCCGACAGCCCGAGCGACCGCGCTGGCGTGGGCTTCTCGCAGTTCTTCGGCCTCAACAACCTGATCCGCTCGGACACGAGCGCATTGGCGCCTTCAGGCTTCACCGCCAGCGATCCCCACGGCTTCGGCACCGGCGAGACCGCGCAGATCGTCCTGCGCGATCCCACCGGCAAGGTCCTGACCCAATATACCCTCACCGGTTCCACCGGATCGACCTGGGGCGACCTGGTGGGCGAACTCAACGCCAGCCCGCTTTCCGCCTATGGCAGCTTCGAACTCGACGACCGCGGCCGCATCCAGTTCAACACCAATGCGGCAAGCTCGGGATCGACGATCTCGATCCCTTCGGATTCGACCGACCGGAACGGCACCGGCCTGTCCTTCTCCTCGCTTTCGGGTCTCACCGGCGCGGCGAGCGGCCTCGCTTCGGCCGAAGTGCCCGCCAGTCTGCTGGCGGACACCACGCGGCTGCCGCTGGCCCAGCTCCAGCTGACGGCCGCGGTGGGCGAAAAGGCCATCGGCTCGGGCGACATCCGCAATGTCTCCGGCTTCGTCGACGCGCTTTCCGGCGCGGTCGATTTCGGCAAGGACGGCAGCCTCACCATCGGCACTTTCGCCAACCGCCTGCTCGGCAGCGCCGGTTCGCAGGCCTCGCTGGCGCTGACCAATTACAACGACGCCTCCTCGCGGCTGAGCGACGCGCTCGACCGCCGCGATTCCTTCTCCGGCGTCAATGTCGACGAGGAACTCGCGCAGATGGTGATCCTGCAGAACAGCTATTCGGCCGCGGCACGCGTGATGACCACGGCCTCGGACATGTACGACACCCTGATCGGCATGCTCCGCTGAGTTAGAGAGAGGATACGAAGATGACCCGCGTAGCCACCATCCCCCTGCAGCGCACGCTTGCCAGCGCCATCACGCGCTCGCATGAGAACCTTGCCACCAGCCAGCTGCAGTTGACGTCGGGCAAGAAGGCCACCGACTATGCCGGCCTCGGCCTCGATGCCGTGCGTACGCTCTCGGCCCGGTCGATGCTGGCCCAGCAGGAATCGTACAAGGACAATGCCGGCCGGGTCTCGACCACGCTGTCGCTCTACGATGCCAACCTCAACCAGGTCGATTCCTCGCTGTCGGATCTCAGCACCCAGCTTCTGAGCGCAATCGGCACCGGGGATTCGCCGGGGCTTCAGGCCGCCATCGAAAGCGCCTTCGGTGACTTGCGCACCGCGCTCAACGCCAACGAAGGCGGCATTCCCCTCTTCGCCGGCTCGCAGACCTCGGGCTCCCCGTTCCTGCCCAAGACGCTGCAGGACACCGTCGGCCTCGACGCCGCGGACGCCTTCGCCAACGACGACGTGCGCCAGTCGACCCGCGTGGGCGAGAACATCGAGCTTGAATACGGCATCGGCGCCAGCGACGTCGCCACCAACCTGATCCCCGCGTTCCGCACCCTGGCCGAGGCCGGTCCTTTCGGCGAGAAGCTGACGGATACGCAGAAGCAGGCCATCACCGATGCGCTGGCGCAGCTGGACACCGGCGTCACCGACTTGCGCAACGTCAACGCCACCAATGGCCGCAACCAGAACAAGATCGACAATCTGACCGACCGCGCGGACGACCGGATCAACTTGTTCAAGGAAGTGATCGGTTCGGTGGAAGACGCCGATCTCGGCCAGGTCGCGATCGACATCACGCAGCGACAGACCATCCTGGAAGCGAGCTATTCGGTCTTCGCCCAGCTCAATTCGATGTCGCTGGCCCAGTTCCTCAAATAAGCACCGGGCGGCAGCGCAGCGCATGAGAAAGGGCGCCGGGATCTCGATCCCGGCGCCCTTTTCCGTTCGGCAAAGCTCGGTTCGACGAAGCCGGGGCCGGCTTGCAGCGCGCCCCCGGCGCCGGTCAGCCCTTGGGCGCGGCGCTTCCGGGTGCGCGCTCCAGCAGGTCGGCAAAGTCGCCCGCCGGGCTGGCCGAGGGCATGGCCGCCATGGCCCGCGCCAGTTGCGGCCCGTTGCTTTCTGCCGGACGCCCGGTCAGCATCTCGAAGACGGGTGCGGAAGGCAGGCCCTGGAAGGCCGCGGCATAGCGCGCATGGAGGCCGGCAAGGCCTTCCTCGCGGCCCAGCATGGCCAGGGAGATGGCATGGCGCAGCACGACGGCCTGCGCCACTTCGTCCAGCCCCCGGCCCTTGGGCAGTCCACCGGCCGAAGCCTCGGCATAGCGGGACCAGTCGCGCTGCTTCCACAGGATCTCGGCGCGCAGGGTATCCGCATCGGGCACGTCCTGAAGCACGGCCATGGCCTCGTCGATACGGCCGATCTGGCTGAGCGCGGCGGCCTCCACGCGCTTGCGCGCGGCGATCATGGCATCGGGGAACGAGGGATCGTCCGACTTGCGCAAGGTTTCCAGCGCGCGGTCCGGGCGGCCCGCCAGGATGAACAGCGTCGCCACCCGCGCCGATAGCGGCCCGCGGGCAAGATCGCCCGCCCGCACGAAAAGCTGGTAGGTGAGCAAGTCGCCTGCACGTTCGTAGAGCCCGGCCTGCTGGAGCCGCTCGGCAAGATGGCTGGCCATGAGGTCTCCCTCGGCGCCGCCCGGTGCGATGTCGCGGTAATCCCAATAGAGCCCGGCCGCCTTGTCCAGCGGCAGCTTGCGCGCCGGGTCCAGCGCGGTCGTCAGCTTGGTCCGGAGGCCGGGCAGGAAGTCCGCCCCCTGCCGCGTCGCATCGTGGTAGCGGAACAGGGCCGCCCCCGCCGCCAGCGCGCCGGACAAGTCGCCCCGCGCATCGTAGAGCCGGTAAGTGAGGCGCAGGGCGCGCTCCTCGATGGCATCGCCCCGCCAGGCATAGCGGATCGCGTCGAGTCGCTTGAGCGCCGCTTCGGGGCCGACCGCCTTGTGAGCGACTTCGGATTCGATCTCGCTGAGGCGCGCGTCCATGCGCTGCTCCATCGTGCCCGAGCGCTCGACGCGGGCGAAGCGCAGGCGGGCCTGGTCGGCATGGCCCTGCGCCAGCTCGGCGCGGCCGCGATAGAGATTGGCCGCCGGATCGCGGTCAGGCAGCGGCGCCAGCCATTGCAGCGCCTTGTCCGGCGCCCCGCCTTCCACGCCGGCGCGGGCCGCCGCGAGCACGAAGGCCTTGGGCCGCGGCGTCTTGAGCGCGGACCTTGCGCAATCGAGCTGCTGCAGCGCCTGTTCCCCCAGCGCGCTCTGGGCCAGCGCCCGCAGACGCCAGGCACAGGCCTCGGGATTGGTACCGAGCCCGGGCGCGCCCAGCGCGGACAATGCCTCGGGATAGCGGCCCAGGAGCGTCAACGTCGCGCCTTGCGCCAGGCGGAAGGTATCGACCATCACCAGGTCCGGATCGTCCTGCCGCATCACTTCGAGCACGCCGAAGGCCTCGCCCCCGCGCTCCTGCCCGATCAGGCTGCGCGCGTAGTTCCAGCGCGCCTGCTGCCGTTCGGGGCGCGGTACGCGCGCCAGTCGGGTCCAGGCGTCGGCGTCGGAAATCCGGGTCCAGGCGGCCGGTCCCACGATCGCGGGCTGCTGCGCGAGATCGGCGGCGAAGCCGGGCAGGCGCGGCGCGGGCGGCAGCAACGCCGCCTTCGGCGCAGCAGCGCCCGGCGGCGTCAGCGACGCCTGCGCGGCAGGAGCAGGAGTGGGGGCAGAAGCGGCCGCAGAAGCAGGCAATGAGGCCAGCGGGGCGGCAGGCGGCGACGCTGCCGGGGCAGCGAGCAGCGCCGCGCCGGGGACGAGTGCGGCCGTGGCCAGCAGACGGGTAAGGATCACAGCAGGGCTCCGGGAAACAGGACCGAGGTCGCAAAGAGCACGCCGCCCAGCGCGCTGCCGATCAGGAACAACAGGACCGCCAGAGCCACCCAGAGCGCACCGCCGCTTTTGCCGGTCGCCATGGGGAGCGCCTCACCTGCACTTATCTGCGGTGCATCGGTGCGGCGGCGTCCCGGGTTGGGCACACCATTACCGGCTGCTCCACCGGCCTGCGGCGAGGAGGAGGCGTTCCCGTCCGGCGTTCCGGAAGAGAAGACCCTGACTTTCGCCGGGCGCCGATCGTCACTCATCTTAACCTGACTCCTGGGGTTTCGTTCTATTATAGAGGAACAAGCCGCCGGGCGGTCCGTCCTGGTCGGCCCGATCTGGAGTCTTCGATGCCGCGTTCCGCCCGTTCCCCCAGAGCCGCTAAGCTTGCCGCCCGGCTTGCAGCGCTGCTGGCCGCGAGCCTCGCGGCCACGGCGGTGACGACGCCGGCCCTGGCCGAAGCCAAGAAGCCCGACCCCCTGCCCCCGCCCGATCCCTCTTTCGTGGTGATGGAGCCGATCGACGCCCCGATCGTGGACAGCGGCCGTCTGGACGGCGTGCTCCACGTCTCGATCACGGTGAAGACGAAATCCGCTGCGAACGCCGCGGAACTGGCGAAGCGCATGCCCGAACTTCGGGCCGCCTCGCTGGCCGCCGCCATCGAGTTCGCCCGCCTCCATGCCTCCCCCTATACGCCCGTCAACGTCGCCCGGCTCTCCGCCATGATGGCGCCGCCGATCAAGCGGCTCGACAAGGGCATCGAGAAAGTGCTGATCGTGAAGGTCTCCGCCGACGAAGGCTGACGGCTTTCCCTGCCAGGCGTCCAGCAAACCAGGTCGTCCAGCAAAAAAGCCCCCGTCCGGACTGGACGGGGGCTTTTTCGTTCCTGCCTGGGGCGTCCTTACTGCGCCGGTGTCGCGGCGGGCGCTGCGGCCGGCTTGCCTGGGGCCGGCTTGCCTGCAGCCGGCTTGGCCGTGGCCGCCAGCGCCTGGGCCTTGCCGCGCTTCGCTTGCGGCAGAGGAGCCGGCGGCGCCTTGATGACCTTGCGGCCAGCCAGCGCCATGGACAGTTCCACGGCCGAACTCGGCGTCATGTAAGCCATGATCTGCGCGGTCGCACGCTCGCGCATGCGGCGGGCGACCTGCGCCTGCACTTCGATGTCGAGCTTCTCGAAAATCGGCGCGGCGCGCTGGGGCTTCATGGTCTGGTAGATGCGCGCCAGATTGTCATAGGGCATTTCCGGCTCGGGCGCACCGTTCTTGCCGCCCGTGGGCGCCGCCGCCGCGGCCTGGTTCTGCTGGGCCTGACCGGCAAGGCGCGATTCGCCGGCCTTGACCGCCTGCTCGCGCATTTCCAGCTTGCGCCGCTCGGCGGCCAGCACGCGGTCGCGCTGGACCGAAGCGTCCTGGAGCGAGGCGCCGAGACGCCCCGAATCTCCCTTGCCGCTGTCCACCGCAGGCGCGGCGAGGGCAATGGCATTGGCCACCGCCGCCACGCCGGCCACGCCGAAGATCAACCGGGAGGGCGTCACCAGCGCGCGCAGCGGAGCGAGCACGCCGGCCATCAGTCCCGAAGCCTCAGGGCGTGTCATGCAACCGCGCTTTCACGCGATGCGCGGGCGGCGGCGATGTCGCGCACGACGCCGGTGGTGTCGCCGCGGGTCACGTCGTTGATGGCGGCCGGAACGGCAACCTTGCGGCGCGAACGGGTGCGGGCCGGGGTGGGAGCGACGACCTTCTCGGCTTCGAGAATGCCGGCAACGACCTTTTCCGCGTCGCTGGACTTGGCTGCAGCAGCCTTGGGAGCGGTCTTGGCGGCCGTCTTGGGCTTGGCAGCGCGGGGCTTGCGGACGGCGCGCTTCTTCGGCGCCGCTTCCTCGACCTTGGGGGTCTGCGCGGCCGCATCCATGATGCGGTCGGCCACGGCATTGCCGATACCCACCATCAGGGTCAGCTCGTCGCGGATTTCCTCGGCCGCGGCAATGGCGCTGGCCTGGGCAGCGCCGTCAGTGGAAAGGACGCGCTTGAGATCGCCCAGCACGACGCGGGCCTGGCTGGTGGCGCGGTCGATCTGGGTCACGCTTTCGGAAATCTGGGTGTCGCGCAGCTGCTTCATGCGGCGCCCCATGCGGGCGCTCTGCACCAGCACGGATACGCAAAGCAGGATCAGCACGACATTGATCATGGTGGCGAAAGTCATTTCGGATACCCCTTGGAAATGTCGGTGGCCATGCGAATGGCGATATTGCTCGAACGCTGGCCGATATGCGCGCGGCCCAGCGGCACACCGCCGCACTGGACCTGAAGCGCATCGTTCGGGCTGTGGCTGAGGGCGATGGTCTGCCCCACCTTGAGAGTCATGACGTCGCGCAGGCTCATCTGCTTTTCGCCGAGCACGACGTCCACGGTGACTTCGGTATTGTAGAGTTCACTGGCCATATGCGCCGCCCACATGCGATCGCGGCCGAGCTTTTCGCCCATGAAGCGCTGCAGCAGCTTGTCGCGCACCGGCTCCATCGTGGCATAGGGCAGCAGCACCGAGAACTTGCCCCCGCGCCCTTCCATGTCGACACGGAAAGTGGCGACGGCAGCAATATTGCTGGGTCCGGCGATGGCGGCGAAGCGCGGGCTAGATTCCATGCGCTCGACCACCATGGTCACCGGCTCGATCGCCTCGAAGGCCTGCGACAGGTCGTCGAGAGCAAGCTGGACCATCTTGGCGACCAGCATCGTCTCGATCGTGGTGAAGGCACGCCCCTCGACCCGCATCGGGCGCGAACCCTTGCGGCCGCCGAGCAGCGCATCGACGACGGCGTAGATCAGCCCGGAATCGACCGTGACGACGCCGTAGTTCTCCCACTCGGTCACCTGGAACACGCCGAACATCGCCGGGAGCGCCACATGGTTCATGAATTCGCCGAAGCGGGTGGAGGTGATTTCCTCCAGGCTGACGTCGATCGCGTCCGAGGTGAGGTTGCGCATGCTCGTGGCGAAAGAGCGCACCATGCGCTCGCACACCACTTCCAGCATGGGCAGGCGCTCGTGGCTGATCACGTTGGACTCGATCATGGCCTTCAACCCGCTCTTGGGCTGGGTGGGCATGTCGCTGTCGAACCCGAACAGGGCATCGATACCGGCCTGGTCGAACATGTCGTCGTTGATCGCGCCCATCTTGGGCGGATCGGGGAGGACGAAGTCGTCGAAGTCGTCGCTCATTGCTGGACGAGGTCCTGGATCAGCACGTCCTTGACCATGCCCGCGCCGAGCGCCTGGGTGGCGCGCGTCATCATCTCTTCCTTGATGCGGAACACCGCGGCCGACCCGTTGAGATCGTCCGGGCGCAGCTCGCGCAGGAAGGGCTGCAGCGCATCGAGCACTGCCGGCAGCTTGTCCTTGACCTTGTCGGTCTTGCCGTCTGCCGCAACGATGATGAAGCGCAGCTTCAGGAAGCGCGCCTGGCTGTCACTGCCGCGCAAGTTTACGATCATCGGCGGCACTTCGATATAGGATGAAGACCCGGCTTCCCCCTCCGGCGCTTCCGCCGCGGCCTCGTGCTCGCCGCTTGCCTCGGCGCTGTCGCCGCCGCGCATGAACCACCATGCCCCGCCGCCGCCCGCAAGCAGCGCCAGGACCGCGGCCCCGCCGATCACCAGCATTTTCCGGCCGGACTTCTTGGGCTCCGGCACATCGACCGCCGTAATGTCGATCACGTCGTCGCTGGACAACTTTCATCCCCTTGGCTGTCGGGATGCGCGCTTCACCGAAATGGTGTCGGCGCATCCGCTTTCGCGATTTCGCCTCTATTATAGGAAAGCTACACGGCAAAATCTGCCTAGCGCCGAATATCTGGAACTTTTTCGCAAGGTGCTTGAATGGACGTCTCTTCCTTCGTTCTGCTGAGCCACGAGCAGGCCCTGCGCCGTCAGCTCGACATCACCGCCAACAACATGGCGAACACCAGTACCGTGGGGTACAAGCGCGAGCAGGCGCTGTTCCACGAATATGTCGAGACGGTGAAGGACGCTCCGGTGGAGGATGCGCGCAAGACCTCCTTCGTCCTGGATTTCGGCGCGGTACACGACACGTCGCAAGGCGCGTTCCAGTCGACCGGCAATGCGCTGGACGTCATGATCGACGGCCCCGGCTACCTCAATGTCGAGACTCCCGAAGGCGGCGTCGCTTATACGCGCGCGGGCTTCGTGAAGATCCTGAGCACGGGCGAACTGGCGACGTCGGGCGGCCAGCGGCTGCTGGACGAAAACGGCCAGCCGATTGCCGTGCCCACCGACCAGCTCAACCAGGTGACGATCACCGAGGACGGCTCGGTCATGGTGGGAGACGGCCCGGTCGGCCGCCTTGCCGTGACCAACTTCGCCGACGAGAACATGCTGGAGCCGCGCGGCGACGGCATGATGACCGGCACGAACGGCCGCATGCTCACGGCAGCGCAGACCAAGCTCAAGACCGGCGGGGTGGAAGCCTCCAACGTCGAGCCGATCACCGAGACCACGCACATGGTCGAGATCCTGCGCTCCTACCAGACCAGCCAGCGCCTCTCCGCCGATCTCAACGACATGCGCAAGCGGGCGATCGACCGGCTGAGCCGGGTCAGCTGACGGCCTGCGTCCTTACAGCATTTTCACGCCTATCCCTTTCTAACGAGGAGCCATCATGCGTTCGCTCTCCATCGCTTCGACGGGCATGCTTGCCCAACAGACCAACGTCGACGTCATCTCGAACAACATCGCCAACATGAACACCACCGCGTTCAAGCGTCAGCGCGCGGAGTTTCAGGACCTGCTCTACCAGCAGGTCTCGCGCCCCGGCGCCAATACCAGCGACAGCGGCACCAAAGTGCCGACCGGCATCCAGATCGGCGCGGGCGTCCGCACCGGCGGCGTCTACCGCATCACCGAACAGGGCGCGTTGACCAATACCGGCAACACGTATGACATGGCGATCGACGGCCCCGGCTACTTCCAGATCACCATGCCCTCGGGCGACGTCGGCTATACCCGCGCCGGCTCGTTCCAGCTTTCCGACCAGGGCGAACTCGTCACCACCGACGGCTACCTCGTTCAGCCGAACATCACGATCCCGCAGGGCGCGCTCGACGTGACCGTCTCGAAGTCCGGCGAAGTGCAGGTGAAGATCGCCGGCCAGGCCGAACTCCAGACCGTCGGCCAGCTCGAACTGGCCACTTTCGTCAACGAGGCCGGCCTGGAAGCGATCGGCTCGAACCTGTTCCTGGAAACCGGCGCATCCGGCCAGCCCACCGTATCGACGCCGGGCCAGCCTTCGTTCGGCACGCTGAGCCAGGGCTTCATCGAAGCCTCGAACGTCAATCCGGTCTCGGAAATCACCTCGCTCATCACCGCGCAGCGCGCCTACGAGATGAACAGCCGCGTGCTCAAGACCGCGGACGAGATGCTCCAGACCTCCACGCAGATCAGCTGAAGCCATGCTCACCGCACTCCTTCTCGCCCCGGCACTGGCCGCCGCCCCGGCGATCCCCGCCGGGGAAGCGGCGCCCGTCCTCGCCCGCACCGTCGAACGCGGCGAAGTGCTGTCGAAGGCGGACTTCGTCACCGCCCCGGTCTTCCCGGCCATTGCGCGCAATGCGCTGAGCCCGGCCGAAGCGGCGGGACAGGAGGCGGTGCGCCGCCTCAACGCGGGCGCGCCCGTGCGCTCCACCGACCTCACCCCGCCGCGTCTCGTGCGCCGCGGGGAAGCGGTGACCATCTCGCTCGTGTCCGGCAACCTGAAGATTTCCTCGCCCGGGCGCGCGCTCAGCGACGGTACCAAGGGCGAGCAGGTGCGCGTGCTCAACCTTGCCACCAACCGCACGCTCGACGCCGTGGCCGAAGGCTCGGGCGACGTGCGCATCACCGCGCAGTAGGGAGACTGGCCGTGAACAACCGCTTCGCAACCGTCGCTTCCGTGATCCTCGCCGCCAGCCTGGTTTCGGGCTGCGGCTCGGTGGGCCGGCTCAAGAACGTCGGCAAGGCGCCGAAGATGTCGGAAGCCGAGGACCCGGTCGCCCCGCGCCTCGAACCCTCGATCGGCAACCACTCGGTGGACGACCGGGCACTGGCGGCGGGCGGTCAGCAGGCCGACGCGGCGCGCGGCGCTTCCCTGTTCCGTACCGGCGGCGGCGCCTTCTTCCGCGATCAGCGCGCCTCGCGCGTGGGTGACATCGTGACGATCCGCATCAACATCGCCGACAATGCGCAAGTCGCGAACTCGACCACGCGCACCCGCAACGGCAGCGAGAACAGCGGCATCGCCGCCTTGCTCGGTCTGGAAACGGTGATCCCCAAGATCCTGCCCGGCAACCCGGACCCCTCGAAACTGGTCAGCACGGATTCGAAGTCCAGCGCCACCGGGGTCGGCAACACGACCCGCAGCGAGCAGATCAACATGACCGTGGCCGCCACCGTCATCGGCGTGCTGCCCAACGGCAACCTCCAGATCCGCGGCAAGCAGGAAGTGCGCGTCAACTACGAGCTGCGCGAGCTGGTCGTCACCGGCGTGATCCGGCCCGAGGACATCGCCCGCGACAATTCGATCAAGCACTCCCAGATCGCGGAGGCCCGCATCAGCTACGGCGGCCGCGGCCAGCTCACCGACGCGCAGCAGGCGCGCTGGGGACAACAGATCTACGACGCCCTCTTCCCGTTCTGACGAGGCGTACTATTGCGATGTGAATTGCACCTCTCCGGCAGCAGCCGGAGGGGCGCTATTCACGTGTCTGCAAAATCCCGACACCGCGCCGACATCAACCCTCGCGCCATTCCCCCCCATTTCGTCATTGCGAGCGTAGCGAAGCAATCCAGAGCGGCGTGAGACCGACTCTGGATTGCTTCGCTACGCTCGCAATGACGAGGGGTAACTGTACACCGAAACGCCGCGACAAATTTTTTCTTCCATAAAATCCGAAGCCTTCTTCCGTCTTCCTAGAATGAACATGCAGCCGGAAGAACCAGCTGCGCGCATGGCGGCGCTTCCGCCATCTGGCCGCAGAACTTGGCCTGTATTCTAGAAGGAAGAAACAATGGCGTTTTCGGTTAACACCAATGCTGGCGCAATGGCCGCTCTCCAGAGCCTCAACGCGACCAACAAGGGCATGAACACCGTGCAGAGCCGCATCAACACCGGCTTCAATGTCGCTTCGACCAAGGACGATTCGGCAAAGTACACGGTTGCCCAGACGCTTCGCGGCGACCTCGGCAAGCTGGGCGCGGTCACCACCTCGCTCAACAACGCCAAGAGCGTCACGGACGTTGCTGTTGCCGGTGCCGAGCAGATCTCCGACCTCGTCAACGAGATGAAGTCGAAGACTCTCGAAACGTCGGACGCTGGTCTGGACGAAGAAAGCCGCAAGGCGATTGCCAAGGATCTGGTCGCTCTGAAGAAGCAGATCGGCACGATCATCGACGGTTCGGACTTCAATGGTACGAACCTGCTGAAGGATAGCAATCCCACCGTAGCCACCGACGGCAAGGTCAGTGCACTTCAGTCGATTTCGGGTACCGAGACGCTGACAGTGGACAACCAGGGCTTCACCACCAAGGCTGCAACCGCTCTGGGCGCAGCAGGCACCGACACCGACATCGATGCCATCAGCGGTGCTGCTGACGGTGATGCGGCAAAGACGGCGGCTGATGCCTTCACCGCCAAGCTGGACACCTTCTTCGGTGAGGTCAAGGACAGCCTGAGCGAGATGGGCGCGGCTTCGCGTCAGATCGATGGTCAGCTGTCGTTCAACAGCAAGCTGACCGACGTGGTCACTGCCGGCGTGGGCAACCTCGTCGACGCTGACCTGGCCAAGGAATCGGCGACCCTTCAGGCCCTTCAGGTCCAGCAGCAGCTGGGCACGCAGGCTCTGTCGATCGCCAACCAGGCGCCGCAGACGATCCTCTCGCTCTTCCGTTAATCGGAAGTTCGATGGTCTCCCGGTTCGCCGGGAGACAGGTCGTCTGGAAGGCCGGGATGGTTCGCCATCCCGGCCTTCTGTCGTTTCGGGAACCATGAAACGGGTGAGGCCGAAGACGCACCGGAAGCCTTCCTGAGATTGCGGCCAAAATTCATCGAGCGCCGCAGCCACGCAGGCCGTCTTCACGGCGGTTTCGCAAGGAATTCCACGCCTCCCACGCCCGCGATTTGCCCGTCGATCTATAATAAAAATGGCGCGCCGACGGCGGGACCGACCCCCCAAGCAGGAACTGGACTACAAATGCTTGAATTTCTGAACAATTGGCGTTTGCCCAAGAAATTGTGGGCTGCCTTTTCGATCATCAACATCATGATCGCCATCGTCGGCATCAACGGCTTCCTTTCGACCCGCGAACTGAAGTCCGTGGCCGAGGCGCATGTCTCGCGCGGGATGGCCGGCATGTCGGGGCTCACCGACGTGATCAGCAACGTCAAGGAGCTGCGGATCATCGTCTACAGCTACTATAACGCCGCTTCCGCCGCCGACGCCCAGAACCTGCGCGACCGCCTGAAGTCCGGGGATGAGGACCTGCTGAAGTCGGTCGAAGCCTACAAGGTCATCGGCGACGAAGCCTTCGCTGCCGAAACCGCCGACCTGCGCACGCGCGCCCTGGCGCTCACCCAGGTCAACGACCGGATCTTCGCCCTGCGCACCGCCGGCGACAACGACGGCGCCATGGCGCTCATCAAGGGCGACGGCAAGAAAGCCTCGCACGACATGATCGAGCAGACCGACAAGCTGATCGAACTGACCCGCGAACGCGTTGCCGCCAAGGCCGAAGACGGCGCCCAGACCGCCCAGACCGCCATGATCCTCTGCGTGACGCTGGCGCTCGGCGCGATGGCGCTCATCGTCTTCATCTGGCTGCTCATCAACCGCTCGGTCGCCGCACCGATGAGCCGCATCGCCCAGGTCACCTCGACGCTCGCCGAAGGCGGCAAGGCCGAAGTCCCCTACCGCGAGCGCGGCGATGAAATCGGTGAGATCGCCGAGGCTGTCGAACAGTTCCGCGCCGCCGCCGAAAGCCGCGCCGAAGTGGACGCCAAGGGTGCCCGCGAACAGGAACTGGTCACGTCCACCTTGCGCTCCAGTCTCCAGGCGATCAGCGAAGGCGACCTGACCCAGACCATCAATGCCGACTTCCCGCCCGCCTATGGCGAACTGAAGAGCAACTTCAACTCCGCCGTCGGCGCCCTGCGCGACCTGATCGGCGCCGTGGCCGAAAGCGCCGTGGCCATCCGCACCGGCTCCAGCGAAATCGCCCAGGCTTCGGAAGACCTGGCCCGCCGCACCGAGAGCAATGCCGCCAGCCTTGAGGAAACCTCCGCCGCCATCACCCAGATGGACGAACGCCTGCGCGCCACCGCCGCCGCCGCCGGACGCACCGTCCAGCGCGCCGATGGAGCGATGAACGTGGTCGGCTCGGGCCGTGAGATCGCCGACGAGGCCGTGCAGGCCATGGGCCGCGTCAGCGAAAGCGCCAAGGGCATCGACTCGGTGATCGAAGGTCTCGACAAGATCGCCTTCCAGACCCGCGTGCTGGCCATGAACGCCGCCGTCGAAGCAGGGCGTGCCGGCGATGCCGGTCGCGGCTTCGCAGTCGTGGCCGATCTCGTCTCGGCGCTCGCCATGCGCTCGGAAGAGGAAGCCAAGCGTGCCCGCGAACAGCTCACGGCCACCCAGACCGACATCGGCACTGCCGTGGAAGCGGTGCAGCGCGTCGACGGCGCCCTGCAGAACATCTCGGGCGACGTCACCGAAGTGCACTCGCTGCTGAGCGACATCGCCAGCGACAACCAGGCGCAGTCCTCGACGATCACCGAGATCAGCGCGACGATCGGCACGATGGACCAGGCCACGCAGCAGAACGCGGCGATGGTCGAGGAAACCTCGGCCGCGGCACGCAACCTCAACAGCGAGGTCACCTCGCTTTCGGATCGCGCTTCCATGTTCCGCACCGGACACGAAGGCATGCGCGCGCCGGTCCGCACGGTTGCAGCAGCCTCGTTCGCCCCTGCTCAGCCGATGCAGCCGGCAGCGATCCGCAAGCCGATGAAAGCGCTCGCCACGGCAGACGACTGGATGGACTTCTAAGCGTTCACCGAAAGCTGAAAACGGAAAAGCCGCCCTGTCCCGGGCGGCTTTTTCTTTGCCCTATTTCAACACCAGCGGCAGACCGGCGGCGACGAAGACCGCCCGCTCCACCGTGGCGGCAACACGCTGGTTGAGCCGCCCGGCCTCATCGCGAAACCGCCGCCCGAGAGGTGTGTCCGGCACGATTCCCAGCCCCACTTCGTTCGCCACCAGCACCAGCGGCTTCGGGCATGCCGAGATCGCCCGGCACAGACCATCGAACTGCGGTTGCAACGCCGCCTCCGCCAGCATCAGGTTCGACAGCCACAGGGTGAGGCAATCGACCAGGACCCCGTCCGCCTCGTTCGCGGCCCGCGCGATGGCCTCGCTCAGGTCCATCGGCGCTTCCAGAGTGGACCAGCGCGGCCCGCGATCTTCGCGGTGGCGAGCGATCCGCGCCTCCATCTCGTCATCGAGCGGCTGGGCGGTGGCGATATAGATCAACCGTCCCGGCCCCGCCTCGACGAGCGCCTGCGCATGGCGGCTCTTGCCCGACCGCGCGCCGCCCAGAACCAGCGTGCTCGTCATGCGCGATACTCCGTGAGGGCCAGCAGGCCGTCGATGTCGAGATGTCGTTCCATGTCCGCCGCCAGTTCGTCGAGCGCGGCATCGACGGCAGCGCCGTGGTCGAGCCCGTCGCTCTGCGCCCCCAGTCGCGCCAGCAGCGCGGCGCGTAGTCCGGTCGAGGCGAGCAACCCGTGGCAATATGTCCCCATGATCCGGCCCGAGGCATCGACCGCGCCGTCCGGTTGGTCATCGCCGAGCAAGGCGAAAGGCACCGCGCCGCCGCGCCGGGTGACGCCCATGTGCATCTCGTAGCCGGTCATCCGTGCGCCGAGCGCCGTGCCGGAAACTTCGCGCAGGGCCTTGCGGTCTCCCAGCACGGTGGTCACGTCGAGCAGGCCCAGCCCGGCGATCTCGCCCGGCGGCCCCTCGATGCCGAGCGGATCGGCAATCGTGTGGCCGAGCATCTGGTACCCGCCGCAGATGCCCAGGATCAGCCCGCCGCGCCGCCGATGCGCCAGCACATCGATGTCCCAGCCCTCGGTGCGGAGGAAAGCCATGTCCGCCAGGGTGGCCTTGGAGCCGGGCAGCACGACCAGCGCGGCTTCGGCCGGGATCGGCGTGCCGGGCGGGATCATCGCCACGTCCACGCCGGATTCCTGCCGCAGCGGATCGAGATCGTCGAAATTGGCAATGCGGGGCAGGATCGGACAAGCGACGAGCAGCTTGCCGTTGCCCCCGCCCAGCCCTCTTTCGAGCACGACGGCATCCTCGCTGGGCAGGCGCGAGACGGCGCGGGACCACGGCATCACGCCATAGCCGGGCCAACCGGAAAGCTGCGCGATGGCGGCATAGCCATCGGCAAACAGCGCCGGATCGCCGCGGAACTTGTTGATGAGGAAGCCCCGGATCATCGCCGCGTCATCGGCGTCGATCACCGCGCGGGTGCCCGCCACGGCCGCGATCACGCCGCCCCGGTCGATATCCCCGACCAGCACGACCGGAACCCCGGCCTCGCGCGCGAAGCCCATGTTGGCGATGTCCCCGGCGCGCAAGTTGATTTCGGCCGGGGAGCCCGCCCCTTCCACCACCACCAGATCGCAGCGCGCCTCCAACCGGCGGTAGCTCGCCATGACTTCCGGCAGGAGCGTGCGGCGCGCCTCGCGGAAATTGGCGCTGCCCAGGGTGCCGCGCACTTCGCCGTGGACCACGAGCTGCGAGGTCCGGTCGGCCTGGGGTTTCAGCAGGACCGGGTTCATGTCGACATGAAGCGGTGCCCGCGCCGCCAGGGCCTGGAGCGCCTGGGCGCGGCCGATCTCGCCGCCCTCCGGGGTGACGGCGGCATTGTTCGACATGTTCTGCGGCTTGAACGGCAGGACCTTCAATCCGCGGTGGGTGAGCGCGCGGCATAGCCCCGCCACGAGCACGGACTTGCCGACATCCGACCCCGTCCCCTGCAACATCAAGCCAGCCATACTGCTCCCCACGCCGCGGCGAATGCGCCAAGGGCCAGCAGGACGCAGGCCCGGCGGTAGATCGCCAGCGCCCGTCGCAAGTCCGCCGCGCCGGCAATCCGGCCCTCCTCCCCGATCCAGGGCTTCGGGGCAAGGACGCCGTCGTAAAGGATCGGCCCGGCGAGCCTGACGCCGAGCGCGCCCGCCATGGCCGCTTCGGGCCAGCCGGCATTGGGCGAGGCATGGCGGCCGTGGTCGCGAAGCATGACCCGCCAGCCAGCCCGCCCGCCCGCTCCGGCGGCGAGGCAAAGCACCGCGCCCGCCAGCCGGGCCGGGAGCAGATTGGCCAGATCGTCGATGCGCGCGGCTGCCCAGCCATAGGCTCGCAGCGGTTCTTCCGGATGGCCGATCAGGCTGTCCGCCGTGTTGATCGCCTTGTAGGCCCAGGCGCCCGGCAGGCCGCCCAGCAGGAGCCAGAACAGCGGCGCCGCCACCCCGTCGCAGAAGCTTTCGGCAAGGCTCTCGATCGCCGCGCGGACCACCCCGGCGGCATCGAGCCCGGCCGTGTCCCGCCCGACGATCATGCCGACGGCGCGGCGCGCCTGCGCGAGGTCGTCCGCTTCCAGCGCGGCCAGCACCGGCCGGACGTGGTCGTCCAGGCTGCGCGCCGCCAGGGCCGGCCATGCCAGCACCGCCAGCAGGAGCCAGGCCCAGTCCCCTGCCGCACCGCGCACCAGCCAGACCACCAGCATCGTCGCCAGCACCACCGCCGCGATCAGGCCGAGCATGGCGCCCAGGCCGGCGATGCGCCGCGCCATGTCCGACCACTCCGCACGGTTCAGCTTGCGCTCGCAGCCAGAGATCACGCGGGCGAAGAACCCGACCGGATGACCGATCAGCCCGTGGAGCCGCCCCGGCCAGCCCAGCGCGCCCTCCAGCGCCATGGCGGCGAAAGCGATCGGCTCGATCACGCCGCGCGGCCTGCCAATGCCGCGTCCAGACGCGCCAGCGCGTCCGCATCGCCGGGCACGCCGAAGCGCAGCCAGTCGGGGCGATCCGCGAAAGGGCGCACCAGAATGCGCGCGCGGGCCAGGCGATCGAACAGCGCGCCGCCCGCGCAGCCGGTCACCAGGCGGAACAGCGGACAGTCCCCCTGCGGCTCCAGCCCATGGCGGCGCAGCACGGCATCGAGCGCGGCGGCGCGCACGGGCAACGCGCTGCGGGTGCGCGCGATCCAGTCGCCATCGGCATAGGCCGCCGCGCCGATGGCCAGCGCCCCGGCATGGACCGGCCAGCTCCCCAGCAATTGCCGCAGCAGCAGCATGAGCGCCGGCGGGCCGAGCACGAAACCCAGGCGCAGACCCGCCAGTCCGAAGAACTTCCCGAACGAGCGCAGCACGATCAACCGGAACCCCGGCGCTACGGCGCGGGCGACACTGGCGCCGGGATGACAGTCCGCGAAAGCCTCGTCGACGATGAGAAAGCCGCCCGTGGCATCGATGCGCTCCGCCCAGGCCACCACATCCTCGGGGTCGCGCAGCACGCCGTCGGGATTGTTGGGATTGGCGAAGACGAAGACTTCCCGGGCCTTCGGCTGCTCGCCGAACAGCGCCGGGCGAGAGGGGGCGAAAGCCTCCCGATGAGTGCGATAGGCGGGCACCAGCGCGCGGCCGGGCAGGTCCAGCGCCCTGGCCAGCAGGCGCAGCGCGGTCTCGCTGCCCGGCACCGCACAGCAGAGTTCCGGCGCCACGCCGAAATGGCGCGCGGCCGCGGCTTCGAGGCGAAGCAGCGCATCGGGATCGGGCAAGGCCGTCCAGTCGATCGGCCCGACGCCCGCAGCGGGCCATGCCAGTGGATTGAGGCCGGTCGAGAGGTCCAGCCAGTCTTCCGGCGCGCCGCCGAAAGCCCGCGCCGCCTCGCTTACGCGGCCGCCATGAAACAGGAAGGCCGCGCTCATCGTACGACCGCCAGCGCCAGCAGCAGCAGGGTTTCGACGACCTCGATCCCGGCGCCATGCCCGTCGCCGGAAATACCGCCGATACGGCGCCGAAGCCACCAGCCCCAGGCCGGAACCGCCAGGAACACCGCCAACAGGGCGGGTGCCACGAGCAGCGCCGCGACAGCCCCGATGACACTCCACAAGGCCAGGTGCCGCCATGTCACCGCGCTGCGAAAGCGGCTGCCCAGCCCTTCGTGCAGCGGCGGCAGCGCCAGCGTCCAGGCCAGCGGCGCCGCGCGCGCCAGCGGAGCGACGAGCAGCAGCGCCCAGACCTGCCCGGGCGCCAGTGCATGGAGCAACACCAGCTTCGCCAGCAATTGCATGCCGATCGCCACCACCGCAAAGCTGCCGACATGAGGATCGGCCATGACCGCCGAGAGCCGCGCCGGATCCTTGTGCGCCGCGCCCGCGCCATCGGCCACGTCGCCAAGCCCGTCGAGATGCAGCGCGCCCGTCACCGCCACCCAGGCGCCGAGGCCGCACAGCGCCGCGATCCAACCGTCGCCGCTGCAGCCGCCCATGGACGGGGCCATGAACGGAGCCACGGAGCGGGCCAGCCACCAGGCCAGCGCCACCGAGCCGCCGACGGCCAGCCCCGCCGCCGGGAACCAGCGCATCGACCCGGCGAAGTCGTCCGCATCGGCGCGAACCGCCGGAAGCGGCAGCCGCGTCAGGAACTGGAGGGCGAGAACGAGCTGCTTCATCCTGCCTTACCCTTCATCCTACCTTGCCCCTCATCCTGCCTTGCTACTGTCGAGCGAGAGGATCTGCGCGGCAGGCAGGCCCTCGCCCGGCCAGATGCGCAAGCTCACCAGCGCGCCATAAGGGAGTTCGAAAGCCCAGACCTGGCGGTGGTCGAACCCGAACAGGACCGAGAGCGCAGCGCGCATCGCCCCCCCGTGCGTGAGGATGAGACTGGCCCTGTCGATACCCGCCACGGCCTCTCCCACGCGGGCGCAGAGCTGCGACCAGCGCTCGCCTCCCGGCGGGGCGAAAGCCTCGGGATCGTCCCAGAACCGCGCCTGCACGGCCGGATCGAGCTGATGCGGCGCCATGCCGTCCCAGGCGCCGAAATCGATCTCCCGCCACCGCGGGTCAAGGCTGTGCGACAGGCGGCGCATGGCCGCGATCTGCGCGGCCGGAATGCTGGAGCGGCGCAAGTCCGAGGAAATCACCCGCTCGAACGCCAGGGCCGCGCTGCGCGACACGCAGCGGGCGATGCCTACCGGGGTCGGCGCATCGTCCCGGTGGCCCAGCAGCAGGCCCGGCTCGTAAGGCGCCCCGTGGCGCATCAGGTGGACGAGGATGCCGCTCATGATGCCCCGGACACGGAGGATGCCACTGCCGCCTCGGCAAAAGTCGCCATGCCGTCATGCGCGGCCAGGGCCGAACGCACGATCTGTGCCGCCACCGCCGCGCCGGATCCCTCGCCCAGCCGCATGCCAAGGTGGAGCAGCGGGTCCAGCCCGAAGCGATCGAGCAGGCGCGCATGGCCCGCTTCGGCCGAACAGTGCGCGGCAAGGCAGTGGGCCAGGACATCGCGATTGCCGGCGAACAGCGGCGCCATGGCCGCGCAAGTGATGAACCCGTCCAGCAGGACCGGCACCCGCAAGTGCCGCGCTGCCAGCACGGCGCCCGCCATGGCCGCGATCTCACGCCCGCCAAGGCGGCGCAGGGTCTCGAAAGCATCCTCGCAGGCCGCGCCGTGCAGGGCGAGCGCCGCCGTCACCGCCTGGGCCTTGCGCGCCACGCCGGCATCGTCGAGCCCGGTGCCGCGCCCTACCCAGTCGGCCGCAGCCCCGCCGAAGACCTGCGCCGCCAGCGCGGCCGCCGGGGTGGTATTGCCGATCCCCATTTCGCCCACGAAGAACAGATCGCTGTCCGCCGACACCGCGGCGGCACCGCGATCGAGAGCTTCGAGGCACTCGGCCTCGCTGAGAGCGGGCTCTCGCGTAATGTCTCCGGTCGGGCGGTCGAGATCGAGCGGGACGACCGAGAGCGCCGCCCCGCAGGCTGTCGTCAGCGCATTGATCGCCGCGCCGCCGGCCTCGAAATTGGCGACCATCTGCGCCGTGACTTCGCTCGGATAGGCGCTCACCCCGCGCGCCGCGACCCCGTGATTGCCCGCGAAGACCACGGCGCGGATCCGCTCGGCCCGTGGCCGGGTGCGCCCCTGCCAGCCGGCCATGAACACGGCGATGTCCTCCAGCCGCCCGAGCGAGCCCGCAGGCTTGGTGAGCGACGCCTGGCGCGCACGCGCGGCGGCCAGCGCGGGCGCGTCCGGTCCGGGCAGGTCGGCCAGGGCGGCGGCGAAAGCGGCGCGGTTCTCGAAGCGGATCATGTGCCCAGGTACCCTTCCGGCGGGGTGCGGGTGATGAAGTGGCCCTTCACGCCCTGCGGCCACTCGCGATAGGGCACCTGCCCCTCCTCGCTGGCGGCATGGCGCACCGCATATTCGAGGATCGCGCGGGCCGCCTCCGCATCGGGTGCGAAATCGCCGAGCACATAGCCCAGCTTGCCCGGCGCCCGGATCGCCACGGTGCAATGGCGCTGGCAGGCGAAGAGGCAGGGCATTTCCTGCACCGCCACGCCCTGGAGCGCGGGATCGGCAGCCTGCGCCGCGCGCATGGCCTCTGCCAGGACCGCACCGCCGCGCCGACCGTCCTCGTCCTCGCGGACTTCGGCGGAATGGCGGCAGGTGTTGCACACGACCACGGACGGGCCGGGTTCGACTGGAAGCAGCATCAGAACCGGCTCCTCAGTCCGAAATAGACGGTGCGGCCAAGCGTGCCGTAGCCGCTCACGGTTTCGTACTTCTGATCGCCCACGTTTTCGATACGTCCTTGAAGAATCAGGCCTTCCATGACCTGCCACTGCGCGCGCACATCCACCAGCCAGTAGTCGTCCAGCGTGGCGGTGCCGGTCGCCGCATTGAAGCTTTCACCCGAATAGCGCGCGGCCAGGCTGGCGCGCAGGCCCTGCGGCAGCGCCACGCCCAGCTCGGCATTGGCGAGATGACGCGGCACGCGCTGGAGCTGGCGGCCGTAAGTGCCGCTGCCTTGCGTGCGATCCTCTGCCGCGATCCAGCTGTAGTTGCCCTGGGCGAAGAGGACGCCCCATGTGGCCGACGCGGCGAGTTCCAGCCCGCGGGCATGGCTGGCCTTGACGTTGGCATAGTAGCCGAAGCGCGAGGTGCCCGTGCCGGGAACGTAGCAGATGTCCGGCAGGGTGCCGCTGGTGGGGCAGTAGGCAAAGTCGATCAGGTTGTCGGTATCGCGCTCGAACCAGGTCGCCGACAGGCGTAAGGCTTCGCCGAAGCCCTGCTCGGCGCCCAGTTCCCAGCCTTTCGCCTTCTCCGGCTTGAGATCGGCCACGCCGTACATGCTGAACAGCTGATAGAGCGAGGGCGCCTTGAAACCCTCGTCATAACTGGCACGCAGTATCGTGGCGCCGCCATTGGGGGTGTAGACCGCGCCCGCGCTGAACACCGTGTTGCCGCCGAAGCGCGACTGGTGATCGTAGCGCGCGCCGCCATTGAGCGTCAGCCCGGTGAGCGGGGTCACGCGCAGTTCGCCGTAGACGCTCTCGGTATTCGCCCGGCTGGGCACGAGGGCATAAGCCGCGGTGCTGTTCGCGGGCGAGGCGGTGGTCATCCGCTGTTCCTCGCGCTCGGCGCCGAACACGGCCTGGATGGCCTCGCTGAACGTGTAGGTGCCCTGGTACTCGAAACGGCGCACGCGGCCATGGGCGTCGAACGTCAGTTGGCGGACTTGCCGTGCGGGGTCGAAGTTCTCGCGGTCGGTCTCGGTCTGGAGCACGGCCACGCGGTTCGCCAGCCGGCCGTCCAGCAGCGCGAAGTTCACCCCGGCATAGCCCGACCATTCGCGCGTCCACCCATAGGCCAGGGAGTCGCCGGAGGTACCGTCGAACGCGTTCCGCGAATCCGACCAGTAGCCGCGCAGATCCAGCGAGATGCCAGGCGCGACGCGGTAAGTCATCGTGCCGCTGGCCGCGCTGCGCCGGTAGCCGTCGTCCTCCGTGCCATTCGCGCGCGCGGAGATGCCGTCCGTGGCGAAGCGCGAGGCGGCAATGCGCCAGTCGACGGCCTCGGAGGTGCCGCCAAGACCCACGCGGGCCGAGACGGTGTCATGGGTTCCTGCTTCCACCGCGAAGCTGCCTTCCAGCGGCGCGGCCGCGCGGCGGGTGCGGACGTTGACGACACCGCCGATGGCATCGCTGCCCCAGAGGATCGATTGCGGACCGCGCAGGATCTCGACGCGATCGGCATCGTCGACCAGGAAATTGGCAAAGCCATAGCCTCCCGCCGTCGATGAGGCGTCCGACAGGCGCATCCCGTCGATCACCATCACCGTCTGCCCGGCATCGGCACCGCGAATGCGCAGCGACGTGGTGGTGCCATAACCGCCGTTGCGCGACATGCTGATGCCGGGCGTGCGCAGCAGCACATCGGTCAGCGCGATCGGCTGGGCCGCAACGATCTGCGCCTCGTCGAGCACGGTGACGGTATCGGCCACCCGGTCGGCCGCAACGGGCGTGCGCAGGACGGTGACCACGATGCGTTCGTCCAGAGGCACTGCATCGGCCTCCTCGGCCAGGGCCGCGAGCGGGTGCAGCGCCCCTGCAAGGGCTAGCGCGAGAGCCAGGGGGCTGGCGGCGGGAATTCGGCAGTTCACGGCATGTCCTTCGCACGAGCATCGACCCGGCCGGGTCGGCACGCATGCGAAAGGCAGGGCCTCTGCCGCCCATGCAGCGGACGACGCCCCCTCCCGCGCGGCGCGTGCCGGCACGGCAATGGCTGTCGTTGCGCGAGGAATGGCCCCGTTCGCCCGGCTCACCCTGTCCGGTCGAAGAACGACGGCGTCAGGCAGGTCTCCTGGCTCACGGGTCAGTGCCGTTTCGGCCGCCTTCTCAGGGACTTGCACCCCCAATGGCGAATTGGCCGCACGGCTCGCCGCTTACAGTTGCAGGGGCAGCCCGGGCATTCACCCGCGTTCCCTTTTGATCCCCTTGCGGGGAACCTGTCGCTGGAGCGCCCCTATCCCGGTGGGGTGCCGCGTGCAAGAGCCCGGCGCTTGCGCGTGTCCTGCCCGCGCTTGCGCTCTCTGGCGAAGTGCCATAGGCCCGCCGGGCCAGGGGGGCCCGCAAGGGCTTAATCGGGAAGTCCGGGCCAGAGGGGTAATCCCGCTGGAATCCGGCACTGCTCCCGCAACTGTAACCGGGGATGCGCCCCGCCAGCACGCCATTGGCACCGCGCGGTGCCGAGAAGGCGGCGGAAGGCGCGCCGATTCCGAGAAATCGGGCCCAGGAAGTCAGGAAACCGGCCCCCAGCCGTCGATCCTTCGCGCGGGCGGGATGTACCGGGCGGACGGGGGCCATGCCCGATGCGGAGCGCTGCTCCCCGCGGACCCGGTCTTTCGCGAGACGACAAGCCGTACTTGCGCCCAGGAGGATCGAACCGCCATGCCGCCCTGCCCCTTCCGCCTTTCGGATACCGCTCCGTCCGGACGATATTCGTGCCTGCCCGCATGACGGCCTGCCCCGCCCTGCTGGTCACCGCGCCCTCGTCGGGACAGGGCAAGACCCTCGTCACCGCCGCGCTGGCCCGCCGCCACCGCCGCGCCGGGCGCAAAGTGCGGGTGTTCAAGTGCGGGCCGGACTTCCTGGACCCGATGGTGCTGGAAAGGGCCAGCGGCGCGCCCGTCCACCAGCTCGACCTGTTCATGTGCGGAGAGCGGGAATGCCGCGCCTTGCTGCACGAGGCCGCGCGGGACGCCGACCTGATCCTTGTCGAAGGGGCAATGGGCCTGTTCGACGGCACCCCCTCCTCCGCCGACATCGCCCGCCTGTTCGGTCTGCCGGTCATGGCGGTGATCGACGGCGCCTCGATGGCGCAGACGTTCGGTGCGCTGGTCCACGGCCTTTCCACCTACCGCGCGGACGTGACCCTGGCCGCCGTGCTGGCCAACCGCGTCGGCAGCGCGCGCCATGCCGAACTGCTGGAGCGCGGCATGCCGGGCGGGGTGGAATGGCTTGGCACCCTGCGGCGCGATGCCGGGCTCGGCCTGCCCGAACGGCACCTCGGACTGGTGCAGGCCGGGGAGGTGGCGGATATCGAGGCGCGCATAGACCGCGCCGCCGACAGTCTGCCGGAAACCGCGCTCTGGCTGCCCGAGCCGGTGCCCTTCCCCGCCCCGGAAGCCGCCGAAGCGCCGCCCTCCGCGCTGTCAGGCCGCCGCATCGCCATTGCCCGCGACGAGGCCTTCGGCTTCATCTATCCCGCCAACCTCGCATTTCTGGAACGGGCCGGGGCGCGGCTCGCCTTCTTCTCGCCGCTGCGCGATGCCGTGCTGCCCCCTTGCGACGGCTTGTGGCTACCCGGGGGCTATCCCGAGCTGCATCTGGACGCTCTTTCCGCCAATCGCCCGATGATCGCGGCGATCCGCGCCCACTTCCAGGCGGGGCGGCCGATCCTGGCCGAATGCGGCGGCATGCTTTACGCCTCCGAGAGGCTCGAAAGCACCGACGGCGCCAGTGCCGCCCTGCTCGGCCTGCTGCCTGCGCGGGCCGTGATGCAAGGGCGGCTGGCAGCGCTGGGCATGCAGGAGATGGAACTGGGCGGTCATGTCGCGCGGGGCCACACGTTCCACTATTCGCGGCTGGAAACGTCCCTTTTGCCCACCGTCAGCGCCGTCACGCCGGACGGGCGGCCGGGCGAACGCCTGTTCCGCCACGGACCGCTCACGGCCAGCTACATGCACTTCTACTTCCCCTCGGCGCCGGAATTGATCGCCGACCTGCTGACCTGCCAAACCGCCGACCTGGGATTCAGGCGATAGCCGGCAGTTTCGCAAGGTGCTTGTCCAGCGTGAGCGGATAGTCCCGCACGCGCACCCCCGTGGCGTTGTAGACCGCGTTGGCCACGGCCGCGCCGACGCCGCAGAGCCCGAGTTCGCCCACGCCCTTGGCCTTCATCGGCGAGACCTTGTCGTCCGCCTCGTCGAGGAAAACCACGTCCTGGTGCGGAATGTCGGCGTGGACCGGCACTTCGTACCCGGCAAGGTCGTGATTGACGAAGAACCCGAAGCGCTTGTCGACCGCCAGTTCCTCCATCAGCGCGCCGCCCACGCCCATGGTCATGGCGCCGATGACCTGGCTGCGCGCCGTCTTGGGATTGAGGATACGTCCGGCCGCGCAGACCGCCAGCATGCGTCGCACCCGCGTCTCGCCGGTATAGGCGTCCACGGCCGCTTCCACAAAGTGCGCACCGAAGGTCGACTGCTGGAACTTCTTGCCCAGATCGCCCCACTGCATCGTCTCTTCGGCAACGATCTCGCCAGACTTCGCCGCCTCGGCCAGGGCGGCGGAGCGGTTACCCGCGCGCACTTCGCCATCGGCGAATTCCGCGGTGGCCGGATCCATGCCGAGCCGCTGCGCCGCGGCTTCGCGCAGCTTCACGCAAGCCGCATAGACGCCCGACGTGGAGCTGTTGGCGCCCCATTGCCCGCCGGAGCCTGCCGAGGCCGGGAACGAGGAATCGCCCAGCTTCACGCGCACGTTCTCCACCGGCAGGCCCATCATCTCCGCCGCGGTCTGGGCGATGATGGTGTAGGAGCCGGTGCCGATGTCGGTCATGTCGGTCTCCACCGTGACCACGCCGTCGCTCGACAGCCGCACGCGGGCGGCCGATGTCATGTTGATGTTGTTGCGGAACGCCGCCGCCACGCCCATGCCGATCAGCCAGCGCCCGTCGCGCATCTTGCCCGGACGCGTCTGGCGGCGTTCCCAGCCGAAGCGCTTTGCACCGTCCTCCAGGCATCGCACGAGGTTGCGCTGCGAGAAGGGCCGCTCGGGATGCTCGGGATCGACTTGCGTATCGTTGAGCACGCGGAACCGCACCGGGTCCATGCCCAGCTTCTCGGCCACTTCGTCGATGGCGATCTCCAGCGCCATGAGGCCGGGCGCTTCGCCGGGTGCGCGCATGGCATTGGCTTCGGGCAGGTCCAGTTCGGCCAGCCGCAGGGCAGTGAGGCGATTGGCGCCGGCATAGAGCAACTTGGTCTGCTGCGTCGCCGATTCCGGGCCGCCGCCGGGAAGGTCGCCGGACCAGCTTTCATGGCCGATCGCGGTGATGCGCCCGTCCTTGCCGGTGCCGATGCGGATGCGCTGGATCGTGGCCGGGCGGTGCGTGGCGTTGTTGAGCATCAGCGGCCGCGGCATCGCGATCTTCACCGGCCTGCCGCAGGCCTTCGCGCCCAGCGCCGCCATCACCGCATCGGCGCGCAGGAACAGCTTGCCCCCGAAACCGCCGCCGATGAAGGGCGAGCGGACATGGACTTTCTCGGGCGGCAGCTTGAAGGTGGCGGCCAGCTCCTTCTTGTTCCAGGCGATCATCTGGTTGGACGTCCAGACCGAGAGCGCATCCTCTTCCCACCAGGCGATGGTGGCGAAAGGCTCCATCATCGCGTGGTTCTGGTCGGGCGTGGTGTAAGTCTGGTCGAGCTGCACCGCGGCCGAGGCGAAGGCGCCCTCGAAATCCCCGGTATGGGTGTCGGCATCGCTGCCCGTCAGCGGCTGCGCGCCGGGCTTCGCCTTGGCGAGATCGAAACGGCCGTTACCGCGCTCGTATTCGATCCGCACCGCGTTGGCGGCATTGCGCGCCTGCTCGAAGCTCTCGGCCACGACCACCGCCAGCGCCTGATGGTAATGGTCGACAGCGGGACCGCCCAGCAGCTTGGCCGTGTTCATGCTGCCCTTGCCGAGCGGCTGTGCATTTTCGGCGCTGACCACCGCGAGCACGCCGGGCATGCGCTTGGCTTCGGCCGTGTTCATCGCCGTGACCCGCCCCTTGGCGATCCCGGCACCGATCACATACCCGTAGGCCGGCCTGGCCGGCACGTCCTTGTGCTCGTAAGCATAGGGGGCCTGCCCCGTGGTCTTGAGCTTGCCGTCCACGCGGTCGACCGCCTGGCCGATCACTTTCATGGCGTCGATGGGATTGGAGCCCGCAGGCGTATCGAACTTCATGCCCGGTTCTCCTGGATGATCGCCGCCAGCGTGCGCTCCGCCAGAGTGACCTTGAAGGCATTCTCATGGGTCGGCCGCGCGTCTGCGAAAGCCGTGCGCGTCACGGCGCCCGCGCCATTGCGCAGCTGCGCGTCGGCGGCTTCGACCCGCCAGGGCCGCGGCGCGACGCCGCCGAAGGCCACTCGTCCGCTGCCATCCTCGTTCAGCACCGCCGCCACGGAAACGAGCGCGAAGGCGTAGGAGGCCCGGTCGCGCACCTTGTGATAGACATGCCGTCCGCCCGGCGGCTTGGGCAGAGTGATGGCCGTGATCAGCTCGCCCGGCCGGAGCACGTTCTCCAGGTGCGGCGTATCGCCCGGCAGGCGGTGGAATTCGCCCACCGGCACGCTGCGCGTCTTGCCCTGGGCATCGACCGTCTCCACCGCGGCATCCAGCACGCGCAGGGCGACCGCCATGTCGCTGGGGTGCGTGGCGATGCAGGCCTCGCTCGTGCCGACCACGCCGAGCTGGCGGCTGAAACCACCGATCGCCGCACAGCCGGAGCCGGGCTTGCGCTTGTTGCAGGCCTGGTTGGTGTCGTAGAAATAAGGACAGCGGGTGCGCTGCAGCAGGTTGCCGCCGGTCGTCGCCTTGTTGCGCAGCTGGCCCGAGGCGCCTGCGACGATGGCGCGCGTGAGCACGCCGTAATCGCGCCGCACGCGCTTGTCCGCGGCCAGCGCGGTGTTGCTGACCAGCGTACCGATGCGCAGCCCGCCTTCCGGCGTCTCCTCGATGCGGTCGAGGCCGAGATCCTGCACGTCCACAAGATGCGTCGGCGTCTCGATCTCCAGCTTCATCAGGTCGAGCAGGTTGGTGCCCCCGGCGATGAACTTGGCGCCCTTGTGCCCCGCGACTGCGGCGGCGGCAGCGGCCGGCGTCCTGGCGCGCTCGTATGTGAAAGCCTTCATGCCTCGATCTCCGCGCCGTGAGTCTCGGCAAGCTTGACGCCCGCCACTTCCGCCATCGCTTCGGCAATGTTCGAATAGGCGCCGCAGCGGCAGATATTGCCGCTCATCCGCTCGCGCATTTCCAGAACCGTCATCTCGGGAGCGCCGCCGACGTCCTCCTGAACATGGCTGGGAATACCCGCCCTGATCTCTTCCAGCACCGCGACGGCCGAGCAGATCTGGCCCGGCGTGCAATAGCCGCACTGGAAGCCGTCATGCTTCACGAAGGCCGCCTGCATCGGATGCAGGTCTTCCGGAGTACCGAGACCCTCGATTGTGGTGACGGCATCGCCTTCGTGCATGACCGCAAGGCTGAGGCAGGAATTGATCCGCGTACCGTTCACGAGCACCGTGCAGGCCCCGCACTGACCGTGATCGCAGCCCTTCTTGGTGCCCATCAGGCCCAGGTGATCGCGCAAGGCGTCCAGCAGCGTGGTGCGCGTATCGACCATCAAGGCCTGCGCCTTTTCGTTGACCTTGAACGAAACGGCCATCGTCGGGGGCTTGCGCGCCATGGGAGCCTGTCCTTCCGCCATCGTGGGCACCACGGTCAGCCCCACGCTCGCCGCGCTGCCTGCCAGGACCGCGCGCCGCGATACCTCGAAATCCGCCGTTTCGCTCATTGCCCGTCCTTGTCGCACCAGGACGGCAGTTTCCGTCCATCGGGTACGATAACGCACGGCGACGGATTCCGGCACTGTGTGAAATCACATGCCGTCATGAACGAGGCTCATCAAAGAGCGTTCCCGGATCAGGGCCGGGACGATGGATTTCTCAGGCGGCGGTCCTGGTCCTTCCGCGCAGGAGCGAGGCGAGCAGGCCCGCGCTGCCGGCCAGCAAGATGGCGTCGATCAGGACCGCGCCGCCTTGCGGCAGCGCCGCCGCTCCGTGGATGAAGGCCAGGATCGCCAGCAACGCCGTCAGGGCCCAGCGCCAGGCACGCGCCAGCCGGGGGCCGGGAACCGTCTTCGCCAGCGCCGAAGCCAGGATCGAAAGCACGGTGAAGGCGAGCCAGGCGGCAGGCAGGGACGCTTCGGGCGCAAACCGTGCCAGCAGCGCGGTGAGGCAGAGCACGACCGGCTGCCCCCAGCACACCGCCGCCCAGATCCGCTCCCACTGCGGTGCGGGGCGGCCCCGGTCGCGGCGACGGGCGAGCCAGATGGTCACGCCGCTGGAAGTCACCACGCACAGCGCGATGCCCAGCAATCCATAGGCAAGCCGCACGGCCAGTCCGCCATACCAGCCGAAATGGACCTGGCCGATGCCGCCGAGCACGCGGGTGCCGGTCACGAAGTCTTCGGGGTGTTCGTCGGCCACCACCTTGCCCGCCGCGTCGAACCGGGTCTCGTCCTGCTGGACCAGCAGCTTCGCGCGGCCGCTGAGCACGGTGACGCGCATGTCGGCGCGGCCCGCGCGCTCGACCATGACGTTCTGCGGCGCGGCATCCGGCGCCCGGGCGCGGGCCTGCGCGATGAGAGCCGCGATATCGGGCATCGGCACCGCCCGCGTATCGACCGGCGGCGGCGCATCCAGGAAGAGTTCGTAGACCTTCTTCATCCCGCCCTCCGGATAGAGCAGCAGGGCGAGCACCGCGACGATGATGGTGCTGAGGCCGAGCAGCGCCCCGGTCAGCGCCAGCGTGAAGTGGAACGGCAGCGCCCAGATCCCCAGGCGGTTGTGCAAGTCCGCCTCCTGCAACCGGCGCGAACCGCCGAGCCGCAAGTGGAAGGCATCGCGCAGCACGCGCGGATGGGCGAGGATCCCGGAAACCAGCGAGGACAGCAGCGCCACCCCGGTCAGCCCGACGATGAATTCGCCCCAGCTACGCGGCAAGTGCAGGTTGACGTGGAGGTGGATCAGGAAATCGGTCCAGCCGGCTTCGAGGTCCGACAGCGAGCCGTCCTCGGCCACGGCCCACTTGCGCTCGAAAGTCGGGCTGAAAGCAACCAGCGACGCGCCCTCCTTCGCAGTCGTGGGCAGGGCGAGGTAAAGGGCGGTATCGGCAGGCGCGTGCTGCGCGCCTTCGGCAATGGCGCGGGCAGCGGCGGCATCGCTCAGGCTGCGCGCGACCGGGGTGGCGGGCACTTCCCAGCGTTCGAGATCGGGCGCGAAGACAGCCACCGTGCCGGTCACGCAGACGAGGTAGATCACCGCCGCGAAGGCGAGGCCCAGGATCGAATGGCTGCTGAGCACCGAACGCACCGTTTCGGGCGAAAGCGGCCAGCGCCATTGTTTCTTGCGGGTATTGCTCATGCCGACGCTCCCAGATGGGCCAGGCCGAAGCCGACTACGCTGGTGGCGACCAGCACGGCGGTCGCGCGCAGGATGCGGCGGTCGGCCAGGGTCCAGGTCATGGCGAGGCCCCAGAGCACCGGCATCAGCAATCCGCCGATCACGATGCGGGTGCGCGGGTCGCCCGGCAGGTAGACGGTGACGCAGAAGGCGACCGCCATCGCGGCGGTCATCCCCAGAGGGCCGGCCAGCAGGGTCCGCAGCACGCCGCGCCACAAGCGCCCGGGCTCGTCCAGCGGCTCGGGCGCCGCTTCCATCTCGCGCAGGCGCGCGGCCTTGCGCCGCACGCGGCCCAGCCAGACCACCGCCAGCGCGCCGATCCCCTCCATGACCAGCCCGAGCGCGAGGCCCTTCACCGGCCCGACCAGGAACGCCGCGGCCAGCAGCAGCCCCAGCAGAACGACCCAGCCCCCGGCAATCATGCCCAGGGCCGAACCGTCACGCCGCAGCCACGAGCGCCGCAGCAGGAAGGCGCCGAGCGCACCTCCCGCAAGCAGCAGGAGGCTGGCCGGCCAGATCACCAATGCACTCCCGCGCCCAGCCCGAAGGTCTGCGGCTCGCCCAGGATCGCCTGATGGATCGCCGCATATTCGTACTGCTTGTACTTCTCGTCGAAGATGTTGCGCGCGAAGAGGAACAGCGACCAGTTCTCCGTCTCGTAGCCGAGCTTGCCGTTCACCAGGGTGCGGGCCGAGACCTTGTATTGCGACTGGTCCTGGCCGACGCCGGTATAGACCGAAGTGCGGTAATTGGCATTGACGTTGGCCGTGAACCCGCCGCCGAACTGCGCATTGGCGCCGCCCGAGAGCGTCCAGCGCGGCGCATAGGGGAACTGCGTGCCCTGAAGGTCCACCGTGCTCGTCGCGCCCGTAGGCAGGGTGAAATCGTCGAACTTGGTGCGAACGTGGCCGATCGAGGCATAGAGGTCGACGCCCTTCGCCACGTTTGCATTCGCCTCCACCTCGAAGCCGTAGAGGTGCGATCCGGCGGCGTTGACCGTGTTGTAGTCGTAGGCGTTGAGCCCGAAGTAGGCGGTGACCTGCTGGTCCTTCCACTCCATGTAGAACAGATTGGCGTTGAAGGTCAGCCGCCCGTCCAGCCACTTGGAGCGCAGCGAGGCCTCGTAGTTCCAGCTATATTCGGGATCGTAGGGGATCAGTTCGGCGCGGGCCGGGTTCTGGCTCGACCCGCCCGAGCGATAGGCCCGCTGCACGGTGAAGGCGGTGGTGAGGTCCGGCGTCCAGTCCATGCTGATCCCCGCCTTGGGCAGGAAGGCATTGAACGTGCGGCTGTTCGACGCAAGCGGCGAAGACGCGTCGGACACGAGGCCGAGCACGCCCTGGTTGATGACCGAGATGACCGGCGCGTAGGCCGTGCCCATGAAGTTCACGTCCGGCAGCGTGCCGTTGAAGGCGGCGACGGTCTCGGCCGCATAGCGGTTGCGCTCGTGATCGAAACGGAAACCGCCGATCAGCGTCAGCCGGTCCGCCAGCTTGAAGCGGGCATCGCCGAACAGGGCCATGGTCTCGACCTTCTCGGGCTGCTCGGCGCTGTAGGCCACCGGGATCACGGGAAGCTGGGCGCTGTAGGCATTGGCGATGAACTGCGAGGTCGCGGCGTTGAAGCCGCGCGATTGCAGCAGACCCGCGATCGTTGCCGTGGGAGTGGCGATGTTGACGCGGCTGTTCTGGTCGATTGCGCCGGTGCGGCGATAATACCAGGCGCCGAGCAGGCCGCTCAGCCAGTCGCTCTCGTAATTGAGGCGCAACTCCTGCGTCAGCGTCTTGTAGAGATAGCGATTGTCGATCGCCTGGATGTCCTCGGGCGTGCCGTCGGTATCGATCACCGAATGGACCTTCGAACGATTCCAGGAGGTCACGCTCGACAGCTTGAGACTGTCGGTCAGCGGATAGCTGATGTTGAAGACCGCCAGATCGCTGTCGATCTTGCCGCGGCTGGGCTGGTCGCCCGTGGAGATGCGGTGGTCGTAATAGTCCGGCACGTCGGTCCGGGCATATTCGTAGAGGTAGCCGCCGTCGCGCCGCACGCGGTTGTAGCTGGCCACCGCTTCGAGACCGGGAATGGCGCTCGGCATCCACTTGAGCTTGCCGCGCAGGTTCAGCGACTTGAGTTCATCGTCATAACCGCCGCGGGTGACGTTGCGGATCAGTCCGCGATCGGCGCGGCGCTCGGCCGAGAGGCGCAGGCCCAGTTCGTCGCGGACGATCGGCCCGCCCACGGCCGCCGAGAAGGTGCGGTCGTCATGCTCGCTCCAGAGCACGCGCGCGTCGCCGGTCCAGCGGTCCAGCGACGGGTCCTTGCTGGTGATGACGATGCCGCCGGCCAGGGCATTGAGGCCCTGGATGGTCGATTGCGGCCCGCGCAGCACTTCCACTTGCTGCACGTCCCACATGTCGGTCGGGCCGCCATAGAGCGCCCACTTGGGAATCGGCGCGCCGTCGACGTAGACACTGGCCGTATCCGCCTGCCCGCCCGCGCCCACGCCGGTATTGCTGATGCCGCGAATGGTGAAGCCGGACGAACCGTAAGTCTCGGCCAGATTGGCGGTGCGGTTGTAGACGTCCTGGATGGTGATCAGGTTTTCCCGCTCGATCCGCTCGGGCGTGATGACCGCGATGCTGGTCGGCGTTTCCTGAAGCGTGCGTGCGCTTTTCTCGCCGGTGACGATGATATCGTCCGGGCTGGTGGTAGTCCCCGCCGCGGGATCGCCGGGCACGCCCTGCTGCGCCTGGACGGGAACGGCGAGCGCGGCAGCGGCAACGCCCGTAAGCAATACGGAAAATCTGAACATGAAACCCCCTGTTTCCTCAGGCGGCGACATAGATTTCCTCGATATTGCGAGTCAATCGCATTCTCAATAGCCGTGACCGTAAATCCGATAGCGTGTCCTTCCTGCTTCGGCCCCGGCCCGCTCAGATGCGCAGACTGGCCATCACCACTTCCCGGTTCTGGCGGTTTGCCTCGAAGCGGGTGAGATCGGGGTCGTTGTCCAGGATAGCCGCGATGATCCGCAGCCGCCCCGCCCGCCAGAGCCCGACACCCGCGCCGAACGATTCGACCACCGGGGAGGCCCGGGTCGAGGCATAGTGCAGGGTCACGCGCGTCAGCATTTCGAACAAGGGCCTGCGGACCATCTGGAACAGCAGCTCCTGGAACTCCAGCTCGAATGCCCCGAATTCCGCCATCGAGCGGAAGGCGGCCGCGCGTTCCCCCAGCCCCGCCAGCCGGTCCCGCAGGGCCTGGTCGGTGCATCGCGCGGCCGCCGTCGCCAGTTCGGTGAACAGCAGGGAGGTCATGTCGAGCGCCTCCTCGTAACCCGCCGGGTTCATCCGCATGTAGGAAACCATGGCGCGCTCCAGCGCCGCGTCGTCGGGCCGCGTGCCGTAATAGCCCCCGCCCGGGCCGCGCCGCACTTCCAGCAGGCCCTCATGTTCCAGCACCCGCGCAGCCTGCTGCAGCGTGACGATGCCCACTCCCAACGCGCGGGCCAGCTGGTGAAGGGAGCCGAGCAAGGCGCCGTCTTCGCAGGCGAAAATGCGTTCCCGCAAGGTTTCGGTCGTGCGTGCCACCAGGTTGGTTCCCCTGCGGCGTCCCGGCGACAGATCCATACACTCTCCATAATGTGCCTAGTATTTGGCATTCATGGCCATTCTCGGTTCAATTTTGGCAAATTCAAGTCAATTGACCGCGTATATTTGCCTTCATACCTTTCACCTGAAACCGAGCGGCATCAAGCGCCGCCACTGGAGAGGATCGAAAGAGGATGGGCTTCCAACATCCCGACATCTCGGCATTCCCCGAGATTTCGCTGGTCATTGGCGACGAACGCGCACGTTCCGGCAGCGGCGCGGACTGGGGCCATGTCTACCCCGGCACCGGCCGCGTTACGCGTGAGGTCCGTCTGGCCAGTCCGGCCGATGTCGACCGCGCTGTCGCCGCGGCCAAGGCCGCGCAGCCGGCATGGCGCGCCCTGCCCGGCGACAAGCGGCGCGACCTGATGTTCCGCCTGGCCTCGGTGATCGAGAGCAAGGCGGCGGAAATGAGCCCTCTGCTTACGGCCGAGAACGGCTCGATCCTGATCGCCGGCGGGCACATGAGCCTCGATGCTGCGCAGAAGTTCCGCTATTACGGCGGCTGGGCGGACAAGATCGACGGGCGCACCGTCTCCACCTGGGGCGGCCCGGCTCACGATTACGTGATGTACGAGCCTTACGGCACACTAGGCATCATTGTCCCCTGGAACGGCCCGCTGTTCGCCGCCACGATGGTGATGGCCCCCGCCCTTGCCGCCGGCAACTGCGTGGTGCTGAAGGCGCCCGAACTGGCGCCGTGGTCGCTGATGAAACTGATGGAGGCGACCCACGAAGCGGGCTTCCCGGCGGGCGTCGTCAACCTCGTCACCGGCGGGCCGGACGTAGGCGCGGCGATGGTCGATCACCCCGGCATCGACAAGATCGAATTCATCGGCAGCGGGGCGACGGCGAAGAAGATCCTCGCCAGCGCCGCGCAGACGTTGAAGCCTGTCGGCCTCGAACTCGGCGGCAAGTCGGCAGTAATCGTGTTCGGCGATGCCAACCTTCAGGCAGCGGCCAAGCGGGGGCTTTCCGGGGCCGTCAGCGCCAATGGACAAGGCTGCGTCAACGGCACGCGCCTCTTGGTGGAGCGCTCCGTCTACGAACCTTACCTCCAGATGCTGAAGGCCATGGCCGCGCATGTGAAGGTGGGTGATCCCTTCGCCATGGACACCTTCATGGGCCCGGTGATCTCCGAAACCGCGCTCGATCGCATCGACGGCATGGTCCAGCGCGGGGTCGAGCAAGGCGGCGAAGTGCTTTGCGGCGGTGCCCGGATGGAGGGCGATCACGGCGAAGGCTACTTCTACCCGATCACCGTGCTTGCCGGTGTCGCCCCTGCCAGCGAGATCGCCCGCAACGAAGTGTTCGGCCCGGTCCTCGTCGTCACCCCGTTCGACAGCGAGGAAGAGGCGATCGCGCTGGCGAACGACAGCGATTACGGCCTTGGCGCCTATGTCCACACCACCAATCTCACCCGCGCGCACCGCGTCGCCGGGCGGATGATGGCAGGGCAAGTGCAGGTCAACGGATCGGGCGAGGCGATGACGCCCTGCGTGCCCTTCGGCGGCATGAAGCATTCCGGACACGGCCGCCTCGGCGGGATCGAGGGCCTGCGCGAATTCCAGCAGGTCCGCAACGTCTGGGTCAACCTTCAGGACTGAGGAGACGGTCATGGCACTGCTAGACCCCATCGAACGCGGCCAGCGCGGCCTTGAGACCGAGGCCGAAGTCACCGGCCGCACCGCCCACGAACCGGCGACGCTGCTCGAACAATCGTGGCGGGATTTCGTCTTCGCCGAAGTATGGACCCGCCCCGGACTGCCGCGCCGCCCGCGCTTCCTGGTGGCGATCGCCAGCGCGGTGACCTGCGGATTGCAGGACAGCCAAGTCGTCGACTTCGTGCGCGGCGCATTGAACACCGAGGCACTGACCTTGGCCGAACTGCGCGAGGCCGCACTACACCTCGCCGTCTACGCCGGCTGGGGCAATGGCGGCAAGCTGGACCGCGCGGTCACGCGCGTGGCCGAGGAACTCGGACTGCCGCCCGCCGAAGTCCCCGCGATCTGCCCCGACCCCTGGGACCCGGATGTCCGCAGCCAGCGCGGGCATGACGAATTCGCCAAGGTCATGACCTTCGCCCCCGGCCCTCCGGCAACACCCTATCTGGAAGGCATCAACAACTTCGTGTTCGGAGAGATGTGGTGCCGTCGCGGCTTGGACGAGCCTTCGCGCCGCTGGATCACACTGGTCGGCGTTTGCGAATCCGGCGCGGAAATCCCGATCCGCAGCCATATCCATGCCGCCATATCAAGCGGCAACTGCCAGCCTGCCGAGATGCTCGAATTCTGCCTGCAATATGGCACGCACGCCGGCTGGCCCAAGGCCTCGCGCATTCAGAGCGTGGTGCTGGAGATGATCGACAAGGTAGCAAAGGGGCTCCCCTGGCATGCCAAATGACAAGATCAAGACCGGCTTCATCGGCCTCGGCTCGCAAGGCGGCCCGATGGCCGAGCGGATGCTGGCGGCCGGATACGAACTGATCGTCTGGGCACGGCGGCCGGAGGCGACCGATGACCTCGTCGCCAAGGGCGCGCATCGTGCGGCCTCGGTCGCCGAACTTGGCGAGCGTTGCCAACACGTAGGCGTCTGCGTGGTGGACGATGCCGGGGTTGAGCAAATCTGCGCTGAACTTCTCCCGGTCATGAAGCCGGGCAGCGTCCTCGTCATCCACTCCACGATCCTGCCGCAGACTTGCGAGCGACTGGCAGCGGAAGCCGAAGCACGCGGCATCGCCGTGCTCGATGCCCCGGTCAGCGGCGGCGGCGCGGGCGCGGCGGCGGGAACGCTCACCGTCATGTGCGGCGGCAGCGAAGCGGCCTTCGCCAAGGCCCTTCCCGTGATCGAGAGCTTTGCGGGCAAGACCGTGCTGCTCGGCCCGGTCGGATCCGGCCAGCGCGCCAAGATCGTCAACAACGCGCTGATGGCGGCCAACATGGGCCTTGCCCATGCCGCGCTCTCCTTGGGCGAAGAACTGGACATCGACCGGGCGGCGCTGGCCGATCTGGTCAAGCACTCCAGCGGTCGCAGCTTCGGTTTCGAGGTCTACGCCCGCCTGCCCTCACCCAGCGCCTTTGCGCATGGCGGCAAGCTGCTGCGCAAGGACGTGGATCTGCTCGGCACGATCACCACGCCCGACAATGCGCTGGCCCACGCCGCCGATCCCTTCCTCGACGCGGCGCTGGCCGCAATGGAGCAAATCACCCCATGAGTGTGATCTTCAAGACCCTGGACATGACCGGCAAGGCCGCCGTCGTTACCGGCGCCGCATCGGGCCTTGGCCGCATGACCGCGCTGAAACTGGCGGAGGCCGGCTGCGACCTCTGGCTGGTGGACGTGAACGAACCGGGCCTCGCCGAAACCACCGAATTGCTCGTCCCGCATGGCCGCAAGGTCGGCAGCGAAGTGGCGGATTTGTCCGATCCCGCCGCCTGCCACGCCGTGATCGCCCATGCGGTGGAAAAGTTCGGCCGGCTCGACGCGCTCTGCAACGTTGCCGGGCTGATCTACCTCGCCAACACACCGCAGATGCCACAGGCGCAGTACGAACTCACCATCGACGTCAATCTCAACGCCCCGTTCTTCCTGTCGCAAGCGGCGATCCCGCACTTGCTGGAAGCGAACGGCGCGGTGGTCAACGTTGCCTCCTGCGCGTCCTACATCGGGGAGGCCTATGCCGCCGCCTATTGCGCCAGCAAGTGGGGCCTCGTCGGCATGACCAAGGCCATGGCGATGGAATTCCAGAAGAAACCCATCCGCATCAACGCCGTCGCGCCCGGCGGCATGATCACCAATATCGCGACCAACTTCACCCCGCCGGAAGGCTGCGACTTCGAACTGCTCAAACGCTTTTCGGGCCTGCGCGGCCAAGTGGAGGTGGAGGACGTGGCCGACCTTGTCGTGCTGCTCGCCTCGCCCGCCGGTCGCGGCTTTCACGGCGCCTGCCTCTCGCTCGACGCGGGCATCACGGCAGGCTGACAGGAGACGATTGCAATGACATTCTCACTCGACCAGTTCCGCCTTGACGGCAAAGTGGCGGTCGTCACCGGCGCGGGCGGACGCGGCAATTCCATCGGCCGTGCCTATGCGCTTGGCCTTGCCAACGCAGGCGCTTCGATCGTCGTGGCCGACCTTAACGGCGATGGTGCCAAGGCCGTGGCGGACGAAATCATCGCGGCCGGCGGCAAAGCCGTGGGCGTGCAGGTGGACGTTGCCGACGAAGCCTCCACCCTCGCCATGGGCGCCGCTGCCAAGGAAGCCTTCGGCGGCGTCGATATCCTCATCAACAACGCCGCGCTGATGGTCGACGTCAGCTACGACAATTGCGAGACCATCGGGCTCGATGCCTGGAACAAGGCTTTCGCGGTGAACCTCAACGGCGCGCTGCTTTGCGCCCGCGCGGTGATCCCCTCGATGCGCGCGCGTGGTGGTGGACGGATCGTCAACCAGACTTCGGGCGGCGCCTTCCCGGCAACCGGGCTTTACGGCATCACCAAGCTGGCGCTGGTCGGCCTGACCACTTCGCTGGCCAAGCAGTTCGGCAAGGACGGCATCACCTGCAATGCCATCGCGCCGGGCAATGTCACCTCGGACGCGGGCAAGATGCTGGTGCCGGACGATTCGCCGTTCATCCAGTTCCTCAACATGACTTGCGCGCTCAGGGCTCGCGGCGCGCCGGACGAACTGGTCGGCACGGCCTTGCTGCTGTGTTCGGACGCAGGCGCGTGGATTTCCGGCCAGACCATCCATGTCGACGGCGGCTGGGTGCTGCGCCCCTGAACGCGGCGATCAGCAGAGTTCCCTGACCTCGAGGTCGCGGCACGCCTTGGCCCGATAGAGCGAGCGATCCGCGCGGACGATCACGTCGTCGATCCGCCGGTCGTCCGCTTCCACGGCGGCAAGCCCCATGCTCACGCTCCAGCGGTCGGTGAGCGCCCCGCTCATTTCGAGACGGCGGCGCAGGCGCGTCATGAAGCCCTCGGGATCGCGGCACTCCACCGGCAGCAGCACCAGGAACTCGTCGCCGCCCAGTCGCGCGGCCTGGCCCGCGTGTTCACGGGCCAGCGCAGCGGCCTCCCGGCCCAGGCTTATGAGCACCTGATCCCCCGCGCCGTGGCCGTGACGGTCGTTGATGGCCTTGAAATGGTCGACGTCGATGGCGATGACCGCCGCGCCGGGGCGCAGGAAGCGCAGCGCCACTTGCTCCAGCCCCGCCCGGTTCCAGCAACCCGTCAGCGGATCGCGCAGCGCAGCGGCGCGCAGGGCCCGCTGGACCTGCTCGACGGGAATCGCCAGGAGCGCCAGATTGAGCACGCCCAGCAGCACCTGGTCGGAAAGCAGCGCCAGGAGCGCCACGAGGTTCTTGCCCGGAAGCTCGAAGAACATGCCGCAGATCGAGAGCGCATATCCGGGAAGATATCCCAACATCGCCAGACCGGCGAGGCGCCGGCCCACCGAGCGCCGCGCGCCGTGACCGAAAGCCAGTATGAATCCGGCCAGCCCCATGGAAATCGCCAGACCCGCCGCATCGCAGACGCTCTGCCCGCGCTCGGTTCGCGCCATCCAGCCCAGCGCATCGAGCATGCCCGGCAGAACGTGGCCAAGGACCGCGCTGGCCACCGGCACGATCATCCACCAGCGCCAGGGCCGCCCGCCTTCCAGCGCATAGACACCGGCGACCGGAAGCGCCTGGGTCAGTCCCAGCACGGCATAGATCGCCATGCCCGCCGCCAGCGAACCGCGCGGAGCGGCGGTGAAGGCAAAGAGCACGGCAGTGTAGAGAAACGACGAGAGCGCCCAATGGACGAAATGCCGCGCGGATCGATCCCGCAGCCAGAGCACGCCGAACACGAACCCGAAGGCGCTCGACGACAGCATGCTGCACAGGCGGAGGGTATCGACGTCGGGAAAGGTCATCGGACTCGCTTGGATCGAGAGCAGCCCAATGCCATGCAATGGTTAACAATCGTCTCCGCAGAATGCGCCGCAACCCACCGCCGTCTCGCCTCGCTCGATCTGGACAAGGTAAAGGGCTGGCCTTGGGTAAAGGGCCGGATCCTCACGGCGAGGCACCGGGATAGCCGTCAGCCGGTCTGGCGCAGCAGGTTCCGTCCCTCGTCCTTGGCCTGGTAGAGCGCGCGATCGGCGCGGCCCATGAGTTCCTCGCGGTCGATATTGCCCTTGAGCGGCGTGAGGCCGATGCTCACCGTCACCTGCTGAAGGTCGAGCGGCTCCCAATCGATGGCCTCGACGGTGCGGCGCACGCGCTCGGCCACGGCGAAGGCCATTTCCGCGTCGGTGGCCGGCAGGACGATCAGGAATTCCTCGCCGCCGATCCGGCCTACGAGGTCGGATCCCCGGATCGCCAGGGCGCAGACTTGCGCCACGCGGCGGATCACCTGATCGCCCACGGCATGGCCGAAACGGTCGTTGATCTGCTTGAAGCGGTCGATGTCCAGCACGGCGATGGACAATGGCCCGCCAAGGACGGCAGCCTTGGCGATCTCGGTATCGAGGAAGGACAGAACCTTGCGGCGATTGGCGATCTCGGTCAGCGAATCGGTTTCGGCCAGATGGATCGCCTCGTCCGCTCGGGCTTCGGCGCGGGCCCGCGCGCTCGCAAGTTCCATTGCCGCAAGCACGCGGTTGGTCACGTCCTGGAAGATGCCGAAGATCGCGCCGGGCTTGCCATCCTCGCGCAGTTCCACTTCGCTGCAGCTGTAGACGTAGCGGATTTCCCCGTCCGAGCGCACGATTCGCGCTTCGAAATCGAGCGGCTCCAGCGATTCCAAGCTCTGGGCCAGCTTGTCCTGCACCAGCGACCGATCTTCGGGGTGGTAGAAGTTCATCGCCGTGTCCAGCGCCGGATGCGTACTGGCTTCAAGGCCGTGGATGCGAAACACCTCTCCCGACCAGAACAGCCGCTGCTCGGCCAGTTCGAGCCGCCAGTGCCCCACTTTGGCAATGCCCTCCGACATCTCGAGCCAGCGCTTGCCGCGCTCCACTTCCGCGAAGCTGCGGTCGCGCATGGCCATCAGCGCGGCCAGGGGCAGCGCCGAGACCAGCAGGGTGAAGAGGTAGAACTGGAAGAACAGCACTTCCAGTTCCGTGTCCCTATGCGCGCTCAGAAGGCTGATCGACCCGCGACCCTGCCAGATCGCCACGGAACCGATCGCCGCAATGATCAGGATGCTGCAGGTGGCGCCGGTCGCGCCCAGGAAATAGGTCGCGAACAGCACGCCGAGCAGGGGCAGGAACAGCAGCGGATAGCAGCGGATAGCTCGATTGCGTGAAGACCGCCGCCGCCAGGAACGTGACCAGCACGAGCACGACCGCCGTGCTGCCGGCATGGCTGCTCGTCTTCGTCGGTCCGCCGGGGCCGGGGTGAGCGAAGTTCATGATCAGCGGCACCACGATCATGATGCCCAGCGCGGCCGTCGTCAGCCAGGAGACGAACATGTGCCCGAAGCCGTTCCCGATCAGCAGGGCGGCGATCGCCGCGCTGACCGAGGCAGCCAGGATCGCGGCAAAGCAGAAACGCAGGATGGCGGCGATGTGGAAGAAGGAATCGTTGCGCCGTTCGATGTCGCGCATGATCCAGAAGGCGACCAGCGCCTCGATCACGTTGGCGGCCGTCTGTCCCAGCGCGAGCAAGGGCAGTCCGCTCCAGGTGAAGTTGGCGAGGAAGCTGGCAGCAGTCAGCGACAGCAGCACCCATCGCCTCTCGCCGGGCTGCGCCAGCAGGAGCGCGGCCACGGCCACGCCGCTGGCCGGCCAGACGGTGGCGATACCGTCGGCTCCCCTCGTCAACTGAAGAGCTATGGCGGCGAGGACGAAATAGAAGAGGCCCGCCAAGACCGCGACCAGAATCGTCCTACGGAGATTACTGCTACCCACATTCCGGAGATAGCCGTCCGCTCGAACGATTTCGACCGAATAACGCAGAGATGGAGATTTTTCGGTGCGCCGATCCGGGACATGTCCCGGCGATCCGCCTGCTTGACCCGAAGGTCCGTTTCACATTCGCAGGTGGGATCGAGAACAGATGGCGGAGCGGGAGGGATTCGAACCCTCGATACGCTTTTGGCGTATACTCACTTTCCAGGCGAGCGCCTTCGACCACTCGGCCACCGCTCCGCATGCACTGGTAAGGCGGGCGCCCTAGCCTGCGTTGCAGGGTTTCGCAAGCCGTCTCGGCATGCCATCACGCTCTCGATGCGAAAATTCTTTTCAGCCCTCGTGGTTTCCGCCCTTTTGTCCACTCCGGGCATGGCCCAGGACGCCCCCGCAGCGCGGACGCCGAACGATATCGTCGCGGGCGCACCGGCCGGGGACTGGGTGAGGATCGCGCCGTCCGACCTCCTGGTCATGGACCTCGCCCCGGATCCTTCCGGCAAGGCGCGGCGGGTGGTGATCCAGCTAATCCCGGCACCCTTCTCGCAAGGCTGGGTCGGGAATATCCGCAGGCTCGTGGCGGCGCGCTGGTACGACGGGATTGCGGTCGTGCGGGTCCAGGACAACTACGTGGCGCAATGGGGCGATCCCGAAGGGGAGAACCCGGCGAAGGCCAAGCCACTGCCCAAGGGGCTCGCGGTTGTGCGCGAGGATTATGCGGCGAAGGTCAAGACCTCCGTCCTTCACCTCGACAAGGCCGGAAGCCGGGACAGCGCCCGGCTCGACCTTGTTCTGGAGGACGGCGGCAGGAAGACCGCCCGGCCCATGCTCGGCGACCGGGACGCTTATGCCCAGCGCACCTTGTTCGTCGATGGCTGGCCGGCGGCCATGGGAGAGCGCGGGCCTGCAGATAGCGCAAGCCCCGCCGAGAACCCGGACGTCTTTTCGCAGCGAGAGGCCTCGCTCTGGCCGATCCACTGCTACGGCTATGTCGGCGTGGGCCGGAACAACGCGCCCGACACCGGCACCGGCGCCGAGCTTTACGCCGTGATCGGCCACGCGCCGCGACAGCTCGACCGGAACGTGGCCATTGTCGGCCGCGTCATCTCGGGCATCGAGAACCTCTCCGCCCTGCCGCGCGGCACCGGCGAGATCGGCTTCTACAAGACGCCTGCCGAGCGCGCGGCGATCCGCTCGGTTCGCCTGGGCAGCGAGGTGCCCGGCCTGCCCGCTTACGAATATCTCTCCACCGACAGCCGCAGCTTCGCCGCCTATGTGGACAAGCGCGCGAATCGGCAGGACGATTTCTACGTTCATCCCGCCGGCGGGGTAGACGCCTGCAACGTGCCGGTGCCGATCCGCGAGGCAGCACAGTGATCCCGGCCGAGCAACTCGACCACACCGGCCTGCTCTGGCGCTGGACAGGCGGCGCCAACAGCGGCACCTGGCACTTCCTCACCATCGACGGGGCGGCAGGCGAGGCCCTTTCGGGCACGGCGGTGATGCGCAAGCTGGAAGGCACGGCCCGCGGCTTCGGCTCGCTGAAGGTCAGGGCACGGATCGGCGAGACGCATTTCGCCACCTCCGTTTTTCCCAGCAAGTCGGACGGAGGCTGGCTGCTGCCGGTGAAAGCCAGCGTGCGCCGCGCCGAAGGGCTGGCGGAAGGCGACGAGGTGGCGGTCAGCCTGGAATACTGACCTCCCTCGCAGCCGTCAGATGCGGGAGGCTTCCGCGACCGCCTCGCTGGCGCGCAAGGCGCTGACGATGCGGGTAAGGTGGGCCAGGTCGCTGACTTCCAGGTCCACCTCGTACGTGCCGAAAGGCTCGTCGCGGTGGACCATCTGCAGGTTGGTGACGTTGGCGCGGTTGGTCGCCAGGATCTGCGTCACTTCCGCCAGCGTGCCCGGACGGTTGTAAAGCACCAGGCTCAGGCGGCCGACGGCGCCCGTGGTGCGTTCCCCCCAGGAGAGGTCCAGCCAGTCCACATCGGCGCCATTGGCCAGGGTGAGGCAGTCGATCGCATGGACTTCCACCTTGTGATCGGGACGGCGGATGCCGACGATGCGATCTCCGGGAACGGGATGGCAGCATTCGCCCAGCTCGAAACCGACGCCGGGCGTGAGGCCGCGGATGGAGATCGCACGCTCGGTATGAGCCCATTCGCCATCGTCGGGGAGTTCGGCGGTACTGCCCGGCACCAGCGCCTCCATCACTTGTCGGTCGGTCAGGCGGGCGGAGCCGATGGCAAACATCAGGTCTTCCTCATCGCGCATTTCCAGGCGCTGGATGGCGCCGTCGATGGCCTTCTTGCCGATGCGGCCCGGCAGGCGACCGACGATCTCGTCCAGCAGCTTGGCGCCGATCTCCGAGACTTCCTGCCGCTCCTTCGCGCGAACCGCGCGGCGGATCGAGGCGCGCGCCTTGCCGGTGACGACGAAGCCCAGCCACGAGAGCTGCGGCTCGGACGTGGGGCTCTTGATGATCTCCACCACGTCGCCATTGGCGAGCTGGGTGCGCAGCGGCATGTGGCGCCCGTTGATCTTGGCACCCACCGTGGCATTGCCGAGATTGGTGTGGACGGCATAGGCGAAGTCCACCGCCGTCGAACCCTTGGGCAACTGGAACAGCGCGCCCTTGGGCGTGAAGGCGAAGATGCGATCCTGGTAGATCGCCATCTTGGTATTTTCGAGCAGTTCCTCGGCATCGTGGCTGGCATCGACAATCTCGATGAGGTCGCGCAGCCAGCCGACCTGCCCGTCGGGACGGGAACCCCCCTGCTTGTAGGCCCAGTGCGCCGCCAGGCCGAACTCGTTGAGGCGGTGCATGTCGCGCGTGCGGATCTGCACTTCCATCCGCATCGAACGCTCGAAGATCAGCGCCGTGTGCAGCGACTGGTAGCCGTTCGACTTCGGCGTGGAGATGTAGTCCTTGAACCGTCCGGGGATCATCTGCCAGGTCTGGTGCAGCACACCGAGCGCCTTGTAGCATTCGTCCACATTGTCCGTCAGGACGCGGAAGGCCATGATGTCGGTGATCTGCTCGAAGGTCACATGCCGCTCGGCCATCTTGCGCCAGATCGAGTAGGGATGCTTCTCGCGTCCCGAAACCTCGACATTCAGGCCTGCTTCCGCCAGCGCCTGCTTGATGGACAGCGCGATGGCGTCGACCTGCCCGCCTTCCTCGCTGCGGATCTGCGCGAGGCGGCCGGTGATCGTGGCATAGCCCTCCGGCTCCAGCTGCTCGAAAGCGAGCATCTGCATCTCGCGCATATATTCGTACATGCCCACGCGCTCGGCCAGCGGGGCGTAGATATCCATGGTCTCGCGGGCGATGCGGCGGCGCTTGTCCTCCTTCTTGATGTAGTGGAGGGTCCGCATGTTGTGCAGCCGGTCTGCCAGCTTGACGAGGAGGACGCGCAAGTCCTCGCTCATCGCGAGCAGGAACTTGCGCAGGTTCTCGGCCGCGCGCTCGTTCTCGGTCATCACGTCGATCTTGGAGAGCTTGGTGACGCCGTCCACCAGCCGGGCCACGTCCGGGCCGAACAGCTTCTCGATCTCCTCGATCGTCGCCAGCGTGTCTTCCACGGTATCGTGGAGCAACGCGGTGATGATCGTCTGCTGATCGAGCTTCAGCTCGGTCATCAGGCCCGCCACTTCCACCGGATGGCTGAAGTAGGGGTCGCCCGAGGCGCGCTTCTGGGTGCCGTGCTTCTGTACGGTATAGACGTAGGCACGGTTGAGCAGGGCCTCATCGGCCTGGGGCGCGTATTCCTTCACGCGTTCGACAAGTTCGTACTGGCGCAGCATTCCCGGACTTCATGTCAGGATTTTTCGCGGCGCGGCAAGAGGCCGAGTCTTCACATGCAGATTATGCAACGAAACTGTGACATTGGCACCACCTCGTTTTCGAGCGCACGACCGCGAGTATGACGCCGGCGGGCGAGCAATCGATTCCATCGGAATTCCCCGGTGTCTGCGGTTAAGCCGCGGGGAACATGACCTGCGGCACCATCGCGCCGGGACTGCGCCGAACCCTGGAAAGAGATTTTCCGTCGTCTGGAAGCGCCGGAGCCGCCGTCCCTCCGATTCGAAAGCACGAGAGGCAGCCATGGCGAGCGAAATGGAAACGGCGATCTATGCGGCCCTGCTGGGCATGACCGATTCGGAGCTGGTAGAGGCCGCTCTGCTGCCGCCGCGCCCTTTCGCCCCCGATCACCTGCCGCGCGCGCCGCGCCTGCGCACCCTGATCAGTGCCACGCTGCTGCGCGACATGCTGCCCGCGCAGACCATCATCGTCCGCAACGTCTCCGAACGCGGCATGTGCCTTGCCTGCAAGGGCGCCTCCGGGAACGGCGGCTACAAGGCCCTGCCGCTCGGCGACGAGATCGTCTGCATCCGCCTGCCCGAGAATGTCGAGCATCTTGCCCAGGTCCGCTGGGTGGAAGGCCATGCCTTCGGGGTCGAGCTGTTCTGTACGCTGGATGTCGAAGCGCTTGGCGCTGCCAATCGGCGGCGCAATGTCCACTTCCTGCATATGCTGGAGCCGGACGGTGCCGCGACCGCGATGGGCGATGGGGCCGTCCGGGATCAGTAGTACTTGAAGGCGGTGATCACGCCGCCGCGGGTGTCGCACTTGAAGGTCTTCTTCACCGTCTTGGTGGTTCCGTCCTTCTTGCGCAGCACGACATCGACGAGCGCCCGCACCGAGGCGCGGTCGTCGCTCTTCTTGTCGGTGTCTTCCACCTGGCGCATTTCCACGTCCACCGCGCCCAGCTTTGCGCCCCGGGCCTTGGCCTCGGTCATGCAGGCGGCCACGGCCCGGTCGCGCGCATCGGCTTCGGAGGGGACTGCAGGGGCTGCCGGCGCCGCGGGCGGCGTCGGATCCTGGCTCCAGGCGCGCGGCACGATGGCACAGGCCAGCAGGAGGAAGCTGGCGCCGCTGAAGACTTTCCAAGACTGATCCTGCATGAGCCTCTCCCTCTCGCTGCCACAGCGGCAACGAGGGAGGATCATGCGCGCAGGATGGCAGCTACCCTATCGGGGCAAATACCGAGACGGCCTGATGCCTTCCCTTATCGCCGGCCACCGGCCGAGCCCCCTATCGGCCGGGGTGGACCAGGCGCCCGAACGAATCAGGCGCCTGAGCCGGTCAAGCACTCGGGCCGGTCAGGCGCCCAGGCCGATCAGGCAATGGTCGGCAGGATGCCGCCCTCGGCCCGGATCGCCGCACCGTTGGTGACGGCCGCCAGCGGGCTGGCCAGGAAGGCGACCATGGCGGCAACCTCGTCCGCCTCGATCAGGCGGCGAATCAGCGAGAGCGGGCGCAGCTTGGTGAAGAATTCCTCTTCGCGCTCCGCTTCCGAGGCGTCCTTGTTCTCCACCACCGAGCGGATGAACTCGACGATCCCTTCCGACCGCGTGGGCCCCGGCAGCACCGAGTTCACGGTAACCTGCGTGCCGCGCGTGGCGTCCGCCATGCCGCGCGCCACGGCCAGTTGCGCCGTCTTGGTCATGCCGTAGTGGACCATCTCACCCGGCGTCATCAGGCCGCTCTCGCTGGAGATGAAGATCACCCGCCCCCAATCGCGCTCCAGCATGCCCGGGAAATAGTGGCGCGAAAGCCGGATCCCGCTGAGGACGTTGACGTCGAAGATCTCGCGCCATTCCTCGTCGGTGATTTCCACGAAGGGGCGCGCCTCGTAGATGCCCAGGTTGTTGACCAGGATGTCCACCTGGGGGACCGCCTCCGTCAGCGCCCTGGCCCCTTCGGCCGTTGCCGGGTCGGCCAGCACGGCACGCACTTTGCCCAGCTGGCCCACGGTATGGGCAGCGGCATCGAGCTTGGCCTGGTTGCGGCCGGTGACGATGACTTCGGCGCCTTCCGCCGCCAGCTTCGCGGCGATGGCAAGGCCGATGCCGGCGGTCGATCCGGTTACGAGCGCAGTCTTTCCGGCGATCTTGAGATCCATGAAGCTATCCTTCTTGCAAACTTGCGGTGTCGGAGCGCTAGATAAGGGAAAGAATGAAAGCCGATTAGGACCGCTTCAAGCCGGTCAGTTTTGCTTCCGGCGCACAGATGCGGTCAGGACCAGGTGGCTTCGGGCGGCAGGCTCATGAGGATCGCGTCGATATTGCCCCCGGTCTTCAGGCCGAACAGCGTGCCCCTGTCGTATACCAGATTGAATTCGGCATAGCGACCGCGCCATTCCAGCTGCACGGCCTTGTCACCGGCGGTGAAGTCCAGCCCCATGCGCCTGCGCACCAGGCGCGGGAACACCGCGAGGAAAGCCTCTCCCACGGCGCGGGTGAAGGCGAAGTTCGCCTCCCATTCCGCCGCGTCGGCGCATTCGAGGTGGTCGTAGAAGATGCCGCCGACACCGCGATGAACCTTGCGGTGCGGGATGTAGAAATAGTCGTCCGCCCAGGCCTTGTAGCGGTCATAGTAGCCCGCCCCGTGCGCATCGCAGGCCGCCTTTAGCTCGGCGTGGAACTCTTCCGTATCCTGCGCATAGGGGATCGGCGGGTTGAGATCGGCGCCGCCGCCGAACCAGGCCTTGGTCGTCGTGAGGAAGCGCGTGTTCATGTGCACGGCCGGGACGTGAGGATTGGCCATATGCGCGACCAGACTGATGCCCGTGGCCGAAAAGGCGTTCTGCTCGGCCGAGGCGCCGTTGATCGTGCCGGCAAAGTCCTTCGACAGTGCCCCCACGACGGTGGAGACGTTCACGCCGACTTTCTCGAAGACCTTGCCCTTCATCAGCCCGCGCGTGCCACCGCCGGTCTCGGCACCGGCCTCGCTTTCCCCGCGGCCCTCCACTGCAGCGCGCTGCCAGGGGGTATATTCGAAAACCGCCGAAGACCCCGCCTCCCGCTCGATCGCCTCGAACTCGGCGCAAATACGGTCGCGCAGGGTTTCGAACCACGCGCGGGCTCGGCCGGTTTGGTCATTCCAGTCTTGGGCAATCCTGTCGGTCATCGCATTTCCTCTTCCGCCGGGCGCTTGCCAAATCGCACGGCCTGCGGCAAGGGAAAGCCATGGTTCCCTTTTCGTTCCTTTCACAGGAGTTGCAACTGGTCCCGCCGCCCGCCGGGTCTCCGACCGGTTCCGGGGCCGCGCGGGGCGCCGCGCTCTACTGGCCGCGCGAACAGGCGCTGCTGGTGGCGGACCTGCACCTGGAAAAGGCCAGCTATTTTGCCCGGGGCGGGCAGATGCTCCCTCCCTACGACAGCCGCGAGACGCTGGAACGTATCGCACTGGCGGTACGGCAGACCGGCGCGCGCCGGGTTTTCGCGCTGGGGGACAACTTCCACGACAGCAAGGGGACCGAGCGGCTCGATCCCCATGCCGCCGGAATGCTGGGCGCTCTCACCCGCGCGCTCGACTGGGTGTGGATCACCGGCAACCACGACCCCCATCTCGGCAGCGAGGCTGGCGGCACGCGGGTAGAGGAAATCGAGGTCGCGGGTATCGCCCTGCGACACGAGGCGCGGCCGGGCACCACCGGCCCCGAACTTTCGGGCCATTTCCACCCGCGCCTCATCATCAACGCCCGCGGCCGACGAATCGCGCGGCCTTGCGTGGTCCACAGCGGCAATCGATTGATCCTGCCTGCTTTCGGCGCCCTGACGGGCGGCATGGACGCCGCCGATCCGGCGATTCTCAAGGCCCTGCAACCCGCGCGCGAGATCGACGCGATTCTCTCGGCAAAGGACCAGCTGCTGCGCTACCCCCTCTGGCGCGCGGCCGCCTGAGTACCTATATGCACTTTCGGTCTATCCGAGGGCCGAACAGAAACGGCTATCCGGTCGTTGTTTGCGGCACCGGCCCACTATCGGGCGTGAGCCCGGACAAGACACTTTAGGCGTCCTATAGATTTCCTTGAAATCGTGCTTTGCGTGTCGACGCGATTCGCATTAATGACGCCTCCACTCGCCTAGCGACAGAAACGATTCAGGAGAACGCTTATAGCACCCCCACCCCGGCGCATGATGACGCCACCGGTCAAGAGTGGCCCGCGCTACAATAACATGATCCAGTCGGACAAGGTCCGGGTTATCGACCAGGACGGCGAGAACATCGGCGTCATGTATACGCGCCAGGCGATCGAACAGGCGGCCGAAGTCGGCCTCGACCTGGTTGAGGTCTCGCCCAACGCGGATCCGCCGGTGTGCAAGTTCCTGGATGTCGGCAAGTTCCGGTACGAGGCCCAGAAAAAGGCCAATGCCGCGCGCAAGACCCAGAAGACGCAGGAGATCAAAGAGATCAAGATGCGTCCGAACATCGACGATCACGACTACGACACGAAGATGCGCAACGTCCATCGGTTCATTCTCGATGGCGACAAGGTGAAGGTCACCCTGCGCTTCCGCGGTCGTGAGCTTTCGCACCAGCAGCTGGGCATGAACCTGCTGCGCAAGGTGCAGGAAGACGTCGCGGATATTGCCAAGGTTGAAGCCTATCCGCGCATGGAAGGCCGCCAGATGCTGATGGTGCTTTCGCCCAAGTAAGCATTCGGCCCGTCATTCACGGCAAAAACACGAAGAGCGCGCCGCAAGGCGCGCTCTTTGTCTATGGGCCGCATGTTATTTACGGGCCGCATGGTCATGGCCGTCCTAATGACGAATGACCGGGATCAGCCGTGAGCCGCGCCCGGCTTCCCGGCGCTCAGCCCTTCCACTCCCGGCGCTCTTCCGCCGCGCGCAGGACTTCATAGGCCAGCTGGTAGGTCTGGAACGCCTTGGCCGCCTCGGGATCGTTGGGCTTCACATCGGGGTGCACTTCCTTGGCCTTCGTCCGCCAGGCCCTGCGCACCGCATCGAACTCCGCATCGGGGTCGAGACCCAGCGCTTCCAGCGCGCGCAATTCGTCGCGGCTGCGCGAACCGTCGCCGGAGCCTCCCCAGCCATAGTGCGCCGATTCCTTGAATCCCGCGCTCTCGGTGCGCTCGTCCGATTCCCGGCGCGCTGCCTCTTCGGCGTCGAGCCCGGCGAAATAGTCCCACCCCGCGTTGTATTCCGCGGCATGCTTCTGACAGAAGTACCAGCGATCCGGGCTGTTCGGGCTCTTAGGAGCGGGGCAATTGCCCGGCTCGGTGCAACCATGCCGATCGCACAGGCGCACTTGCGCAGCCTCGCGCGAGCTGCCGTAGCTGCGCCAGCGCGGGAAACCCCAATCCATCGATCGACCTGCGCGACTCATTCGAAGGGCGATACCTGCCGACCCGAAGCCAATGCAAGTGCGTAAGGCTCAAGGTCCATGCGGGAATTCCGGTTCCAGCCGGCCCGGCAGCCGGGAATCGCGGGGATCCCTCATGCAAAAGGCCCGGCTCGCCATCGCGAACCGGGCCTTCTTCACATCTTGCGACCGAGCGATCAGTCTACCGTGACGGTAACCGCGCGGCGGTTCTGGGCCCAGGAGGCTTCGTCCGAACCCAGAGCGATCGGGCGTTCCTTGCCGTAGCTCACGGTGTTCAGGCGCGAGGCGTCGATGCCCAGGCTGATGAGGTAGTTCTTGGCCGCATTGGCGCGGCGCTCGCCCAGGGCGAGGTTGTATTCGCGGGTGCCGCGTTCGTCGGCATGGCCTTCGATCGTGGCGCGCTTGTTCGGGTACTGCTGCAGCCACTGGGCCTGCTTCGACAGCGCCGCCTGGTCAGCCGAATCGACGGTATCTTCGTTCAGCTGGAAGTAGATGGTGTCCGAACCCATCATGCGGGCCACGAAATCGGCCTGGCTGCCCGGCTGCGGGCCGCTGGGCGGCGGCGTGGTCTGGGTGGTGGTGGCCGGGCCCGGCTCGGGCGGCAGTTCCTTGGGCGCCTTGGACGCGCAAGCCGACATGGCAAGGGCCCCGGCGAGGAGGAGCATTGTCGATCCGGTCTTCACATGACGGGGGTACATGAGGGCAGGCATGAGGCAATCTCCTATCGTGCGCAGCCAATTATGAATGGCCTGCGTAGTTTGAAGTTCCGATTAATTTATTACCCTGTCAACCTGAACGAACGCCCCGTCTTGGGCACGTCGTCCAGGCAGATCTGACAGGGCGCTGGTCTCAGAGGGTAATCAGGGGCGAACGGGGCCCCATGCCGGGTCCGAGGCACCCACCGGGGTCGGCAGCCTGCGCTCGTTGCGGCCGGTGAGATCGACCTGCCAGATGGAGGTCGTGCCCGCCGTCTTCGCGGTACGGAAGAACTGGATGATGCGGCCGTTGGGCGACCAGGTCGGCGCTTCGTCCTGCCACGAATCCGTGAGGTGGCGCATGCCGCCGCCGTTCGGGTTCATGACGGCGATGCGCAAGTTGCCGGCAACATGGGTGAAAGCGATCTGGTCGCCGCGCGGGCTCCATTCGGGCGTGGCCGAGCGGCCGCCGAAGAAGCTGATGCGGCGCTGGTTGGAACCATCCGCGCCCATCACATAGATCTGCTGGTTGCCCGAGCGGTCGCTCTCGAACACGATCTGGCTGCCGTCGGGCGAATAGGACCCGCCGATCGAGATGCCCGGCGTGTTGGTCAGGCGCTGCGGCGTGCCGCCCCCGGCCGACGAGATACGATAGATGTCGGTATTGCCGCCCGAAGCCATCGAATAGAGCACCCACTTGCCGTCAGGCGACCAGCGCGGCGCCATCGTGGGGTTGCCGGTGCGGGCGATCAGCTTCTGGGTGTTGCTGCCCAGGTCGTAGACATAGATGCTCGGCTGCCCGTTGAGGTAGGACAGATAGAGAATCTTCGAATAGTCCGGCGAATAGCGAGGGGTCAGCGCGGTGGACTGGCCGCTGGTCAGGTAGCGGTGGTTCGCGCCGTCCGAATCCATGATCGCCAGGCGCTTCATGCGGTGGTCCTTGGGACCGGTCTCGGCGATATAGGCGATCTTGGAATCGAAGAACGGGCTCTCGCCCGACAGGCGCGAGTAGACCATGTCGGCGCACTTGTGCGCGGCGCGGCGCCAGTCCGCAGGCGGAACCTGCCAGCCGCCCTTTACGAGCTGCTGCTTCAGCGCCACGTCGTAGAGATAGCAGCCCACCGTGAGCTGGCCACCGGCGCCGGCGCGGACATAGCCCTGCACCAGCATGTCGGCGCTGCGGGCCGACCATACCGGAAAGTCCGGGGTCTGGATCTGGGCATAGACCGGCTGCGGCAGACCGTCCGGGCCCGAGGGCTTGAACAGGCCGTTGTTCTTGAGATCCGCGGCGACCACTTGCGACAGCGCCCGGCCGAGTGCGGCGGTGGAGCCGGCATTGGTGCCGGTGGGCACGTCGGCATCGGTCGCGAAGGTGGTGATGGCGATGCCGAGGTCCTGCCAGTCGCTATCGTCCGAGACGGTCACCTGAAGGCCGCCATCCTCGTCGGCAGGCGCGGCAGGCGCGCCGGGCGCCGCGGGAGCGGGCTGGACGGGCGTTGCCGGCGGGGCGCTCTGCGCGAGAGCTGCCACGGAACCGGAAAGCAGCAGGCCAAATGCAGCAAGGTGGATGATCTTTTTCATTGCGATAGCCTTCTGTCGAAGTTGGTCGTGATGACCTTCCAACCGTTGTAGAGGTCTTCCGGCAGATTGAACGGGGCGGCAAGTTTCACGGCGCGGATCGCCTGTTCCTGGTGCCGCTGGACTTGCGCCGAATTGGCCGCGTTCTGGCCGGTCGTGCGCAGGACCTGCGGCTCCCCGTCGAGGCTGCCATCCTTGTTGAGGCGGAAGCGCACGGTCGTCACCAGAAGTTCCGCATCGGCGCCTTGCGGGGCCGCCCAGTGGGGCTTGAGCTGGCGGCTGATCGCGCCGTTGAGCGCGGAAACCGCTGCCGGGCCGAGCGCCGCGGCCGGCTGGCCCTTGCCCTGCGTCGAGGTGGCACCCGAAACGCCCGACAGGAAGTCGGCGCCAACGCGGCTGCCGCCTGCCTTCTTGGGCGGCGTGGTGGCCTTGCTCGCGGACGAACCGGGCTTGCCCACGATCCGGTCGATCGCGCTGTCACGGCTGGCGGGCGCCTTGGGTGCGGGCTTGGCCGGAGCCTTCTTCGGCGGCGCGGGCTTTTCGGCGGGCTTCGGCGGCGCCGGCTTGGGGGGCGCGGGCTTCGGAGCAGGCTTCGGAGCGGGACGCGGCGCAGGCCGGGGTTGGGGCGGCTGCGGGCGCGGCGCGGGCGCCGGCGGCACCGGCGCGGGCTGCGGCTCCGGACGGGGCTGAGGCTGAGGCTCGGGGGCTGGAGCGGGAGCCGGCGGCGGGGCCGCTTCGCCCAGTTCCGGCGCCATGTCCGGCGCGGCCTGGCTATAGGGGTCGGGCGAGGTGGACGTCATGCCCACCTGGTCGCTCAGTGTCACTTCGATGCGCTGAGGCGGCTTCACCACCTCGTTCTGCGCCGGGCGCAGCACCATCACCGCCAGCACCGCCACATGCAGTGCGACAGCCAGCGTAAGGCCCAGCCCTTCGTCCTTGCGCAATCCCAGCATTGCCATCGTGCCAGCCTAACTCAGCCGCCTGAACCGCTGCTGACACCCGTCACCAGCGAGATCGACGTGAATCCGGCGTGGTTGAGTTCCCCCATCACGTCGATCACCCGGCCATAGTCGAGCGCCTTGTCGGCGCGCAGGGTGACTTGCGGCTTGCGGCCATCGGCACCGTCCGGAACCGAAGCGAGACGCTCCGCCAGTTCGCCGGGCGCCAGTGCCTCGGTCTCGTAATAGATCGTGCCGTCGCGCTGGACCGAGATCGTGATCTGGTCCTGCTCCTCGTTCATGGCCTTGGCGCGGCTGTCGGGCAGCTCGATCGGCACCGCGGCCTTGAGCAGCGGCGCAGTGACCATGAAGATGATCAGCAGCACCAGCATGACGTCGACCAGCGGCGTCACGTTGATTTCGGCCATCGGCGTGCGTCCGCCGCCGCTACGGCGCCCGCGCCTGCCGCCGCCGGATAGGCCCATCCCCATCAGCGCTGCTCCAGCTCACGCGTGAGCGCGGAGTGCAGGCGATCGGCGAAGCGCTGCAGGCGCGATTCGAACAGGTTCACGCGGTGCGAGAAGCGGTTGTAGGCGATGACCGCCGGGATGGCCGCGAACAGGCCGATGGCGGTGGCGAACAGCGCTTCGGAAATGCCGGGGGCAACCACGGCGAGCGAGGAGTTCTGCTGCTGGCCGATCTGGAAGAAGCTGTTCATGATGCCCCAGACGGTCCCGAACAGGCCCACGAAAGGCGCCACCGAACCCACGGTCGCCAGGAAGTTCAGGCGATTGGAGATGCGGTCGCTCTCCTCGCCGACCGAGGAGGTCATGGCCAGGCCGATGCGCTCGCGCGCGCCTTCGGGGTCGAACTTGGGCATGGCGGCATTGCGGCGCCATTCGGCCAGGCCCGCGCCGGCGACTTTGCCCATCGGCACGTCGCCGCGGCGGCGTTCCTTCTGGTAGGCCTCGAAGTTCTGGGCTTCCCAGAAGCCTTCCTCGTAATCCGCGCATTTGCGGTTGAGGCTGCCGATGCGCAGCATGAAGCTGATGATGATGGCCCAGACCCAGACGCTCGCCAGGATCAGCCCGGCCATGATCGCCTGCACGACGATATCGGCGTGGAGGAACAGTTTTACCGGATTGAGGTGATCGGAATCACTGCCGATGGTCACGGCAGAGGCGAGCAGTTCGAACGTCATTCTAGTCCTCTCGGATGCTCTTGCATGAGCGAGGCGAAAGCATGTTGCCAGGCGGCGGGCTGTTTGCGCGGTCGTCCTTCAGGACTGATGAACCCGACCTTTACCGTGGCTTCGGCAAGGCGAATTTCTCCGCGCCGCACGACTTGCCGAAGGGTGCAGCTCACCCTTCCGACCTGAAGCGCGTGAGTGTCGATCACGACCGCGTCGCCGAGGCGCGCGGGCGAGAGGTAGCGGATATTCACTTCCGCCACGGTGTAGAGCCCCTCCCCGGCCTCCAGCGCGGCGCGCTGGTCTATGCCGAGCAGGTCGAGCAGATCGGAGCGGGCCCGTTCCATCCAGCGGATATAGTTGGCGTGATAGACCACGCCGCCGGCGTCGGTGTCCTCGTAGAACACACGGAGCGCATAGCGGTGGGTCGGTCCATCGAGGACGCCGCTGGGGGGAAGAGGGTCGCTGCTCATGCCACCGGAATGTGTAGCGGGCGAGACCGGCAGCGCAATCCGTTCGTCGCACTTATCCCGCGCGTGCGGGCGGATGGACGGTTAATTGCGTCGTAATTGTCGGATTTGTCGTTGCCTGGCGTCGGCATGGCCCCGGATCGGGTCCGGGACCATGTGCAGACTTCCAGATCCGCGCCTTACTCCGCGATCATCTGGAAGAACTGGCGGCCGCCGAAGATGTGGACGTGAAGATGCGGCACTTCCTGGTGGCCGTTGGTGCCCATGTTCACCATCAGGCGGTAGCCCGGCTCGTCGAGTTCGAGCTGGCGCGTCACATGGCCGACCGCGCGCATGAAGCCGGCGATTTCCGCATCGTCGGCATTGGCGGTGAAATCGTCCCAGGACACATGAGCGGCCTTGGGGATCACCAGCACATGGACCGGCGCCTGCGGGCGGATGTCGTTGAAAGCAAGCGCGAATTCGTCTTCGTAGACTTTGTCGCAAGGCAGCTCGCCGCGCAGGATCTTCGCGAAGATATTGTTATCGTCGTAGGGCAGCTTGGGGTCGATCGGCATGGGGTTCTCCCGGAGATGCGAATACGGGCGAGCATTCAGTCCGCGGCGCGAGCAGCTTTCTCGGCAATGCCGGAGATGCCGTTGCGGCGGTCAAGTTCTGCCAGCACGGCCGCGAAAGGCACGTCGCGCGCGCCCAGCAGGACCATGAGGTGGAAAATCAGGTCCGAGGCTTCGCCCACCAGCGCCTTGTCGTCCTCGGTCAGGGCGGCGATCACCGTTTCGGTGGCCTCTTCGCCCAGCTTCTGCGCGATCTTGCCCAGCCCCTTGGCATGCAGTTTGGCGACATAGCTGCTGTCGGGATCGGCGGCGCGGCGCGCGGCGATCGTTGCTTCGAGGCGGGCGAGAGTGTCGGGGCTGCTCATGCCATGCCCATGCGACGCGCGGGCGGCAGGGTCAAGGCCGGCCCGACATGCGCGGGGCGGCGATCAGTCCGGGCGCTTGGAGGAAAAGCGGCGGCCGATCGCCACGCCGGTGACGCCCAGGGCCAGGAGGAACAGTCCGCTCGGCTCCGGCAGGCGCGTGGCGTCGGCGGCGAAAGCCGGCAGGGGAACGAGGACCATCGCCGCAAAAGCGGGCAGGCAGCGGTAGCGAGGCACGGGGGGCTCCTGCGGGGGACTGTTGACAGGACCCATGGCAGGCCTGCCGGGAACGGCAAGGGATGATCGGAGCCTGTCCCGATCCGGGGCATGATCGGATGGGTCATTTCCGGCCCGTCGTCCCGGAAGACGCCCAGGCATCCGCCCTCACCCGCGCGCGGGCAATCCCGCCGCGCGCAGCGCCGCATGGGCCTCCGCGATCGAGTGCTTGCCGAAATGGAAGATCGAGGCCGCCAGCACGGCACTGGCCTTGCCCTCGGTCACGCCCGCCACGAGATGGTCGAGATTGCCCACCCCGCCGCTGGCGATCACCGGCACCGAGACGCTGTCCGCGATCAGCCGGGTGAGGTCGAGGTCGTAGCCGCTCTGCGTGCCATCGCCGTCCATCGAGGTGACGAGCAGCTCGCCCGCACCGTAGTCCGCAAGCTTCACCGCGTGTTCGAGCGCGTCGATCCCGGTGGCCTTGCGGCCGCCGTGAGTGAATATCTCCCACTTTCCGGGCGCAACCCTGCGCGCATCCACCGAGGCGACGATGCACTGCGATCCGAACTTCTCGGCAATGTCCGCCACCACTTCCGGCCGCGAAACGGCGGCGGAGTTGACCGCCACCTTGTCCGCGCCGGCCAGCAACAGGGCGCGGGCATCTTCGGCCGTGCGCACGCCGCCGCCGACGGTGAGCGGCATGAAGCAGACTTCGGCCGTGCGCTGCACCACGTCGAGCAGGGTGCCGCGCCCTTCGTGGCTGGCGGAAATATCGAGGAAGCACAATTCGTCGGCCCCGGCGGCGTCGTAGGCGCGCGCCTGTTCCACGGGATCGCCGGCATCGACGAGATCGACGAAGTTCACGCCCTTGACCACGCGCCCGTTGGCAACGTCGAGGCAGGGAATGACGCGGATGCGGACGGTCATGGGATCACTCCACCGGCTTGAAGAACAGCAGCACGCAGAACACGCCCACGGTCAGGCACACGGCGAGGTTGAACGCGGTGTAGCCCCAGAACTTGCGCGGATTCTCCTGAAGCGAGGTTTCCACTTTCGACCGCGCCCGGCTGAACAGCATCAGGCGCGCGCGGCCTTCGCGATAATCGCGCAGGGCATAGAGCGCGCCGGGCACGAAGATGGCCAGCGCCAGGACCGCGACGAGGCGGTTCTCGTTCACGCCTTCTCCGCCATGGCGATCGCGGCGGCCAGGTCCAGGCGCCCGTCGTAAAGCGCGCGGCCGGTTATCACGCCTTCGATGCCGTCACCGGCATGGAGCGCCAGCAGGCGAATGTCGTCGAGGCCCTTCACGCCGCCGCTGGCGATCACCGGCATGTCGGTGCGGCGGGCGAGATCGACGGTGGCGTCGATGTTGCAGCCCTTGAGCAGGCCATCGCGGCCAATGTCAGTGAAGAGCAGGCTGGCGACGCCCGCATCCTCGAAGCGTCGGGCCATGTCCACGATCGAGACGTCGGAGACTTCCGCCCAGCCCTCGGTCGCGACCATGCCGTCGCGCGCGTCCACGGCCACGACGATGCCGCCGGGATATTCGCGCGCCATGTCCTTGACGAACTGCGGGTCCTTCAGCGCGGCCGTGCCCATGACGATGCGCGAAACGCCCAGGTCGAACCAGCCGGCCACCGCCTCGCGCGTGCGAATGCCGCCGCCGAGCTGGACATGGCCGGGGAACGCTTCGAGGATCGCTTCCACCGCCTCGCGGTTCTCCGCCCGGCCCGCGAAAGAGCCGTCGAGATCGACGACGTGGAGATATTGCGAGCCCGCTTCGGCAAACAGCATGGCCTGCGCGGCGGGATTGTCGCCATAGACGGTGGCGCGGTCCATGTCGCCTTCGGCAAGGCGCACGACCTGGCCCTGCTTGAGGTCGATGGCGGGGAAAACGATCATCTCAGGGCTTCCATTCGAGGAAACGGGAAAGCAGCGCGAGGCCGTAGGCCTGGCTCTTTTCGGGGTGGAACTGCACGCCCACGATATTGTCCTTCGCCACGGCCGCGACCAGGCCGCCGCCATGGTCGGTCATGGCCGCCACATGCGCGCCGTCGTCGGGCTGGAAGTGGTAGGAATGCAGGAAATAGGCCTCGCCCGGCTCGATCAGGCCCTGTGCCGGGTCCTTGCGGCCGAGCGAAACGTCGTTCCAGCCCATGTGCGGGATCTTGATCGCAGGGTCGGTACGCTCGATGCGCTGGACCTGGCCGCCGATCCAGTCGAGCCCGCGCGTCACCCCGTGTTCCAGCCCGCGCGTGGCCAGCAGCTGCATGCCCACGCATATGCCAAGGAACGGCGCCCCGCCGACATGGACGCGCTCGGTCATCGCCTCCACCATGCCGCGAATGCCCCAGAGACCCTCGGCACAGGCGCGGAAGGAGCCGACACCGGGCAGGACGATACGGTCCGCCGCGCGCACCACGTCCGGATTGGCCGTGATCGCGACGTCTTCGGCCCCGGCCGCGCGCAGGGCATTGGCCACCGAGTGCAGATTGCCCGCGCCGTAGTCGATCAGCGCCAGGATCGGGCGGCCTGCCGTCATCCGGCGAGCCCGGCGACGCTGTCGTCAAGGAAGCCGTGCGCCCATTCGATCACTTCGAACTCGGCCACGCCGCCCGCCACGAACGGATCGGCGGCGGCGAGGATTTCCACCTCGTTGCGATTGCTGCCCTTCGCCAGGATGAGCCCGCCGTCACGCGGGACCTTGCGGCCCCAGCCGAGGAAATGGCCCGCCGCATGATTCGCGCGCAGCCAGGCGACATGATCGGCCAGCAGGCCGTCCACTTCCTCGACGGGGGCGGTGTAGCGAAGCGAGATGATGAAGCTGGCCATCAGAGCGTGTCCTGTCCGAGAATGCCCTTGGTGGAAGGAATCGCCCCGCCCTTGCGCGGGTCGAGTTCCACCGCGGTGCGCATCGCGCGCGCGAAGCCCTTGAAGATGCCTTCGCAGATGTGGTGGTTGTTGGAACCGTAGAGGAGTTCGATGTGCAGGGTGATGCCCACGGCCTGCGCGATCGAGTGGAACCAGTGCTCGACCATCTCGGTATCGAACTCGCCCAGCTTGTCCTGCGTGAAGCCGGCCTTCCAGACCAGGTAGGGGCGGCCCGAAATATCCAGAGAAACGCGGCTCAGGGCCTCGTCCATGGGCGAATGAACGTCACCGTAGCGGCCGATGCCCGCGCGGTCGCCCAGGGCCTGGCTGATGGCCTGGCCGATGGCGATGGCGCTGTCTTCGGTGGTGTGGTGCTGGTCCACATGGAGATCGCCCTTGATGCGGCAGGCGATGTCGATCAGCGAATGGCGGCTGAACTGCTCGATCATATGGTCGAGGAAGCCGATTCCGGTGGAAACCTGATAGGCCCCGGTGCCGTCGAGGTTGACCTCCACGGCGATGTCGGTCTCGTGAGTCTTGCGGGTGATCGAGGCAGTGCGCATGCCAAGGGCCTATAGCCCGCTATGTCAGGGAATCAATTCCGCCCGGCACCAAGTGTGCGCGAAAAGCGTTTCTCAGGTAATCTTTGGTCGCGGCGAATTTTCACGCCCGGCACAAACGACCTAGGGAAAACCCGTCGGAACGTGTTATTTTACGCTTGAACACGCTTGACCGGCACCGGAAGCATGAGCACCAAGGGCGCGATGAACGATACGCCACAAGACAGCCTGATCCCCTACGACGAGATCGTGCAGGAGGCCCTGCGCGCCGTTGTGGGCCGGGTGCTAGGCCAGGTGGAAGCCAGCAATGGCATGCTGCCGGGTACGCACCACTTCTATATCACCTTCAAGACCGGAGCGCCGGGGGTCTCGATCCCTGCCGAGCTGCGGGCGCGGTTCCCGGACGAAATGACCATCGTCCTCCAGAACAAGTTCTGGGACCTGGCGGTGCGCGAAGACGGCTTCACCGTCAGCCTTAGCTTCAACCAGCTCCCGTCCAAGCTGGTGATCCCTTTCGCCGCGATCACCGCTTTCGTGGATCCGGCCGTCGATTTCGGCCTGCAGTTCCAGGCCATGTCCGACGACGACGAGGAAGACGAGCTTTCCGCGCCCGAGAACGATTCGGAACGCGACGTTGCTTCGCGCATTACTCCCAGCGAGGATGGATCGAACGTCGTTTCGGTCGATTTCGGCAAGAAGAAGTAAGGCGGGCAGGAGAAGGCCCGGGAAAGCAAGGTCCATGGGCGTCACCTCGGTTCCGAAGAAAGTCGGCAAAAGCGTCGGCAGCGGCGTGAGCAAGGCCGGAGCGGCGGTCAAGAACACGGCCGCCAAGGCCCGCGCCCGCGCCAACACCTTGCGGGGGCCCAGCCCCAGCACGGCCACCAACCTGGCCATTGCCGACATCGCCCTGCGCAGCGGCACTTTCTTCGCGCGCCGGGCGGTCGAGCACGCACTGCTGGGCAAGCGCTACACCCCGGAAAAGGCCAAGCAGATCCTGCGCGGCCGTTCCTTCACTCAGTCCATGCTCCATACCGCCATTGCCCGCGTGGCCCTGGGCTCCGCGCCCGGCGCGGCGCTGGTGATCGGCGGACTGGCGGCCAAGACGCTCTACGACCGCAGCCGCGCCCGCAAGGCCAGCGTCAAGGGCGAAGCCGAGATCCAGGACATGGCCGAGGACGGCGAAGACGAAACCGGCCTGGTGCCCGACATTCTGAAGTGACCCGATCCGGGGCGAAGGGCTCTCCGCTCGCTCCGCGATCCTCTGCCTTCACCTCACCCCTTGATTTGCGCGCCCGGCGGCGGCATCGGGGCACATGGTCAATTCTCCGGACAATCCCGCCGACACGCTCGCCCGGCGCGGCCTCATGCTCATCATGTCCTCGCCTTCCGGCGCCGGCAAGACGACGATCTCGCGCATGCTGCTTGAGCACGATTCGCACATCTGCAACTCGGTGTCCTGCACCACCCGCAAGCCCCGCCCGGGTGAGGTGGACGGCAAGGACTACTTCTTCGTCAGCCAGGCCGAGTTCGACCGCATGGTGGACGAAGGCGAGTTCCTCGAATGGGCGCATGTCTTCGGCCACAGCTACGGCACGCCCAAGGCCCAGGTGAAAGCCGGGCTGAAGGACGGGCAGGACTATCTGTTCGACATCGACTGGCAGGGCACGCAGCAGCTCTACCAGAAGCTGGAGCGCGACGTCGTGCGCGTGTTCCTGCTGCCACCGAGCATCGACGAACTGCGCCGCCGCCTTACCGGCAGGGGCACCGATTCGATGGACGTGATCGCCGCCCGCATGGAACGCGCACGCTCGGAAATCAGCCACTGGGATGGCTACGACTATGTCGTCGTCAACGACGATATCGAAGCCTGCTTCGAGAAAGTGAAGAAGATCCTCGCCGCGGAACGCATGCGCCGCGCGCGCCAGACCGGCCTGATCGGCTTCGTCCGCGAGCTGATGACGCCCTGATCGCGGTATCGGGAAAGCAGCGAGGGTGACGGGCAGCCGCGCGTCGCGCTGCTGCCTCTCCGCGCCCTGCCCAGCAGGCGGTCCGGCATTTTTTCCCGTTCGTTCGGGCACCTGCGGGCGTCTGGCGCGTAGATGTGGGACTGGCCCTGCTCGGGCGCGCCACGGGAGAGAGCGATGATGCCGCCACGAAAGTCCGCGATCCGGTCGCTCAGCCTGTCGGGCCTGCCCCTGGCGGGCCTGCTCATGCTGGGTGCCTGCAACGCCGCGCCCGATCGGCAGCCGGCTTCGGAGACACGCTCGCAAGCGGTCGCTTCGGACCCGCAAGGCCCCGCAAGCAGCTCGGCCCCGACCTCGGCATCCCCATCGGCCTCGCCTGCTGGATCGCCCACCGCGCCGGCGGAAAACGGCGCGGCCCAGCGCTCCGGCCCGCTCTCCTGCGCGGAGGAACTGGGCGCCACTGCCGCCCAGCGCCGCGCGGATCTGTGCCGCAACGTCTCCCCGGCCACACGCCCCCCCTGCAATGTCGCCAACAGCTGCGCGATGATCGAGGACGAGATCGCCCGCAGCTGCGCCTTGTTCGATTCGAAGGGAGATCCCATGCCGGGATGCCGCCCCGCGCCCAAGAGCAAGGAAGCCGCCGCCGCGGTGGTGGAACGCTATTACTCCGCGCTCAATGCCCGCGACTTCGGGACGGCCTGGCAGCAGTGGGGCGACGACGGCCCGCCGCGCCAGACGATGGCGCAGTTCACGGCCGGCTTCGCCCATACCCGCGCCACCCATGTCGCCATCGGCGCGATGGAGCCTGGCGACGCCGGGGCCGGCTCGGTCTACCAGACGGTGCCCGTCACGGTGGACGCGACTCTGGACGACGGATCGAGCCAGCGGTTCCGCGGCAAGTACGTCCTGCGCCGCGTCAACGGTGTGGACGGGGCCACGCCCGGACAACTGCGCTGGCACATCGATTCCGCCCAGCTTTCGCCGGTCCGCTGAGGCGGAGCCCGACCCCGCCGCCCGCCCGGCCGGAGAGCGCCGGCCTTATGTCCCGCGCTCCCTTCTTACTTGTCCTCGCCCACCGCAGGCTCTACGCGCGCCCGGAACAGAAAATCTGAACGACCTTTCCGGAGACGCGAACATGTCCGAACTCGAAACCGCGATCGAAGCCGCCTGGGATGCGCGCGACACCGTCACCCCCGCCAGCGCCGACGTGCGCAAGCTGGTGGACGAAGCCCTCGGCCTGATCGAATCGGGCACGGCCCGCGTCGCCGAACCGGACGGCCAGGGTGGCTGGAAGGTCAACCAGTGGCTGAAGAAGGCCGTGCTCCTCTCGTTCCGCCTGAACGACAACGCCCCCGTCGCTCACGGCGCCGGCGGCGCGCCCGCCTTCGACAAGGTGCCCGTGAAGTTCGAAGGCTGGGCCGACGAAGACTTCCGCAAGGCCGGCTTCCGCGTCGTCCCGGGCGCCGTCGCCCGTCGCGGCACCTTCATCTCGAAGAACGTGGTGCTGATGCCCAGCTTCGTGAACATCGGCGCCTATGTGGGCGAAGGCACCATGGTCGACACCTGGGCCACCGTCGGCTCCTGCGCGCAGATCGGCAAGAACGTCCACATCTCGGGCGGCGTCGGCATCGGCGGCGTGCTTGAGCCACTGCAGGCCGGCCCGGTCATCATCGAGGACAACTGCTTCATCGGCGCCCGTTCGGAAGTGGCCGAAGGCGTCGTCGTCGGCGAAGGCGCGGTGATCTCGATGGGCGTGTTCCTGGGCGCGTCGACCAAGATCGTCGACCGCGCAACCGGCGAAGTCCACATCGGCAAGGTTCCGCCCTACTCGGTGGTGGTCCCCGGCTCGCTGCCCGGCAAGCCGCTGCCCGACGGCACCCCCGGCCCGTCGCTCTACTGCGCCGTGATCGTCAAGACCGTGGACGCGCAGACTCGCTCGAAGACCGGCATCAACGAGCTGCTGCGCGACTGATCGCCGCACCGATCCTGTCTGGAAGGGGCCGGATGCCAGCGCGTCCGGCCCCTTTCTGTATCTAGCTCCCTCGGAACGGCAGGGGCGATGGGGCGTTGATCCCTGGAACATCGGCCTGAAGCGATCGAAGATCGGGCCGGAAACCGGGAGATGCCCATGGATACCCGCGGCGAGGAAGTTCACGTCGAAAAGACCGAAGCCCGTGCCGGCGCGACGCCCAATGTCGTCCGCTACGTCCTGCTTGTCAGCCTGGTCCTGGCCATTGCCGCCATGTCCGCGATCTGGATCTTCGGCGCGGTCAAGGCCCCGGACGATACCGGCGGCGCCGCCGACACCCGCGAGGCCGTGCAGCGGGGCGATGTCGATCCCCAGTCCCAACCCGGCGTCCAGAGCCCCGAGCCGGCCGCAGGCAAGACCGGAAGCTGACCCGTGGCGGGGCTGGCGCGCTTCGTCGAGGCCCAGTCCCGCGACTATGCCCGCGTGGTCGCGGAGCTGGAACACGGCAGCAAGCGCAGCCACTGGATCTGGTACATCTTCCCGCAAGTGGCCGGCCTGGGACAAAGCGAAACCTCGCAGTTCTACGCCATTTCAGACCTGAGCGAGGCCCGCGCCTATCTGGCCCATCCGATTCTCGGTGCCCGTCTCGATGAATGCACCGAGATCATGCTGGAATGGCTCGGCAAACGCAGCGCGGCCGAGATCCTGGGCGCTCTCGATGCCATGAAGTTTCGCAGCGCCATGACGCTGTTCGAAGCGGCCGGCGGCGAAGCGCGTTTCGGCCGCGCGCTCGATGGGTTCTTCCAGGGCGAGCGGGACGAACGGACACTCCAGTTCCTCGGCACCGCGCCGGATCCCTAGCGCTTCGCTCGTTCGGGAACCCGATTCACCGCCAGCGCGTTTCCCCTGTTGGCCCTTATTGCACGGCGGCCGCAGAGCCGCTCCCAAAGCTGTCGGGCCACGGGAGAGCCGAGATGCAACGCGTCGGTGATGAAGTTCATCTGGATGAAGACGAAGCCCGTTCGGGCAGCACGCCGCATATCGTCCGCTATGTACTGCTGGCCAGCCTCATTCTGGCGATTCTGGCGATGTCCGCGATCTGGATTTCGCGCGCCTGGTGGGACCAGCCGCCGTCCCAGGGACATCCCGTGACCGCCGAGGAGCACGCACTCGGCAACTGACCCTGCCGAATTTGCTTGCCTGACGGGCCGACTTGTCCTGATCTGTGCTCGGGAGAAACGAGAAGGACCGACGTTGCCTTGTGGCGGCGCAGGATCCTCATGGAGAGGAAGACAGGAATGCAGGACACAGCTTTTGCGGCAGGGGCCGACAAGGCCGAATCCCATCCCGCGCGGACGGGCCTTTCCACTACGACGCATTCCACAACGATACATGCTCAGGAAGGTGACCTGCGGCGCGGCGGCGATGCCGCCTTGCCGATCCTTCCGCATATCCTGGCAGCAATCTTCGGCGTGTTCGCCATCGCCATCGTCATTCTCTGGCTGTCGATCGGCGTCTGGAGCCGCCCCAATCCCGATCATCTCGCGCCCGCGGGCGCCCAGCAGCAAGCCCCGGCGCAATCTTCACCCTGAAGCGTGACGTGGGGCGCTTCCATCTGGAGGCGCCCTGAACCCCGCTGCGGGCTGTGGAATGCGGCCAGAAACTCGCCCGAAAATCGACCCGAAACCGGACATCGCCGAAGATGTGCGTGAAAAAATGAGCCGCCGATGGAAGCGTGTCCCGAGCGCGGCATGGGTTCATGCTGCGCTCCCGCCCCGGATCGATCTCTCGCCCCCCGACGAACAATCGATCCCTTGCACCGACGGCCCTCGTATGGACGGCGCCTTCGCGTCATCCTCTACTCGTCCGAATACTCCGTCTCGGTGGCGGGTGTATTCGCCATGTCCCGAACGGAAGACAGTCCGTTGCAGAAATTTAACGACACGCTTCGGAAACCCTGCCGGGCGCATCCTTTCCAGCATCGCCGGAGCGGGTTTACGGCGCGATTCGCGGAATGCTTGATCGCGGGGAAATCGCGGCCTAGCCCTTGGTGATGGGAGAATTCGATTACATCGTCGTCGGCGGTGGAAGCGCGGGCTGTGTCCTTGCCAATCGGCTGAGCGCGGACCCGCGCCGCCGGGTGCTGCTGCTGGAAGCGGGCGGCAAGGACGACTACCTCTGGATTCGCGTCCCCGTCGGCTATCTCTACTGCATCGGCAATCCCCGCACCGACTGGTGCCTGTCCACCGAGGCCGAGGTCGGGCTGGGCGGCCGCAGTCTGAAGTATCCGCGCGGCCGGGTGCTGGGCGGCAGTTCCTCGATCAACGGCATGATCTATATGCGCGGCCAGGCCGCCGACTACGACCAGTGGCGGCAGGCGGGTCACGAAGGCTGGAGCTGGGACGAGGTCCTTCCCTACTTCACCCGCGCCGAAGATCATTACGAAGGCCCCAGCGCGTTTCACGGCAGCGGCGGCGAAATCCGCGTGGAGAAGCAGCGGCTGCGCTGGGACATCCTCGAAGCCTTTCGCGAGGCCTGCAGCCAGCAGGGCATCCCCGCGGTCACCGATTTCAACCGGGGCGACAACGAAGGATCCAGCTTCTTCCAGGTCACGCAGCGCCGGGGTTGGCGCTGGAGCGCATCGGATGCCTTTCTCAAGCCGGTAAGAAGCCGCGCCAACCTCAAGGTAGAGACCGGTGCCAGCGTCGAGCGCGTATTGATCGAGGACGGCCGCGCCGTCGGCGTCGCCTATACGGTGGGCGGCCAGCCCAGAACCGCTCGCGCGCGCGGCGAAGTCGTGCTTTCGGCGGGCGCCATCGGTTCGCCGGCGATCCTCGAACGCAGCGGCATCGGCGATGGAGACCGGCTTTCCGGCCATGGCATCCCCGCCCTGCGCCACTTGCCGCAAGTGGGGGAGAACCTGCAGGATCACCTGCAACTGCGCTGCGCCTGGCGGGTGACGGGGGTGTCCACGCTCAACCAGCGCGCTGCCAATCTGATGGGCAAGGCGCTGATCGGCCTGGAATATGCGCTCAGCCGCAGCGGTCCGATGGCCATGGCGCCGAGCCAGCTTGGCGTCTTCACCCGCAGCCACGCGCGCTATGCCACGCCGAACCTGGAATACCACGTACAGCCGCTCAGCCTTGAAGCCTTCGGCGGCGCGCTCGATCCCTTCCCGGCCTTCACCGCCAGCGTCTGCAACTTGCGGCCGGAAAGTCGCGGCAGCACGCATGTGACCGGCCGCGATCCCGCCGCCGCGCCGAGCATACGCCCGAACTATCTCTCTGCCGAGGAGGACCGTGCCGTCGCGGCCCAGTCGATCCGCCTCACGCGCGAGATCGTCGCCCGGCCCGCCCTCGCCCGCTATGCCCCGGAAGAACTGCGGCCCGGCCCCGAACGCGCGAGCGAGGAAGACTTGCGCAGCGCAGCCGGTGCGATCGGCACCACCATTTTCCACCCGGTCGGCACCGCGGCGATGGGCAGCGTGGTCGATGCCCGCTTGCGCGTTCTCGAGGTGGAGGGCCTGCGCGTGATCGATGCCTCGGTGATGCCCACCATCACGTCCGGCAACACCAATGCGCCGACCATGATGATCGCGGAAAAAGGCGCGGAAATGATCCTTGCCGACAGCCGGTGATCCGTCGAGAACCAGCCCTGCGCGCCGTTCAGGCGAGCAGCGCCCTCGTGCGGGCGACCACTTCCACGAGATAGTCCCGCGCGGCTTCCACCCCCAGCGCCGCCTGCGGAAGCGAAAGGTCCAGGCCCAGCGTCTTGCCGCGCGGGAGGGCATCCACGAATTCGCGAAGGGGCAGTTCGCCCTCGCCCGGAATCAGGCGGCCGCGCTCGGCTTCCTCGGCATGATCGCCCAGGGCCTTGAGCCCGGCGTCGCAAAGGCGGACATGGCCGATCAGCGCGGCGTCGAGTTCCGCCAGTTCGCGCACCACCCCGCCCGCGCGGAAGAAATGCAACGCGTCGACCGTCACGCTCACCCGATCCTCGCCGATATGCGCCACGAGAGCCAGGGCTTCGCGAAGCGTGCGAACAGTCATGACAGGAGAGAATTCGAAGCCGAAGTCCATGTCGCGCTCACGCGCCATTTCGGCCAGGCGGGCCATGTAGTCGAAGGCATGTTCCCGCTCGAGCCCGTTGTCGCGGGCGCCGATGCGGCGGGTGCCGAGCCGGGCGAAGATGTCCATGTCCGCAGCATGGTCCTCGGGCGGGCGCGTTGCCGAACCATTGATGCCCTCGCCCAGGCCGATGCGCAGGCCAGCATCCGCCAGCGCGGCCTGGGCTTCGCGCCGCAGGGCCGCATCCTCGCGCAGCGACCAGGCTGCGTAGCCCTCGCTCCGCCCGGCCTCCTGCTCCAGGCCCATCGACACCGCCTTGCAGCCCATTTCGCCCGCCAGGCGGACATGTTCGAGCGGTCCCATCCCCGCGACCGTGCGGCTGTCGATGCCTAAGGGGTGGGGCATGGTATTATCCTCGTGACGGCGGGTGCGACTGTTACGCCGCCCTGAATAGCCGTCATTTCAGCCGCCGCGAAGCCTTCATCACGCGATAGCCCCAGATGACACGGCGGCGCGCCCAAACGGCCGTCACGACAGGCGCGCCGGAGAGTGCGGCGATGGCGTATCGCGCCGGTTCTGGGGCCTGAAAGCCGGAAACGCCTTGACTGCGGCGGCCTGCCCGGCGACGGCCTCTCTCCCGATCGACGAGGACCGAGCCACGCCATGATTCCCTCCGTTACCCTGCTTCCCGACCTGACTTTCGCCAACGACCGGCCATTCGTGCTGATCGGGGGCATGAACGTCATGGAAAGCCGCGAGGCGGTAATGGACGTTGCCGCCGAATTCGTGCGGGTTACCGGCGAGCTTGGCATTCCTTATGTGTTCAAGGCCAGCTTCGACAAGGCGAACCGCTCGTCCATCTCGTCCTTCCGGGGTCCGGGCCTGGACGAAGGAATGAAGATCCTCGCCGACGTGAAGGACCGCTTCGGCGTGCCCGTGCTGACAGACGTGCACGAACCGTTCCAGGCGGAGGCCGTGGCGGAAGTCGCCGATATTCTCCAGCTCCCGGCCTTCCTCGCGCGCCAGACCGACCTCGTCGTCGCCCTGGCGCGCACCGGCAAGGTCATCAACGTGAAGAAGCCGCAGTTCCTCGCCCCGCAGGAGATGCGCCACATCATCCGCAAATGCGAAGAGGCCGGCAATGGCCGCGTGCTGCTGTGCGAGCGCGGTTCCTCCTTCGGCTACAACAACCTCGTCGTCGACATGCTGGGAATGGACGAGATGAAGGCCATGGCCCCGGTGGTGTTCGATGCGACTCATGCGCTGCAACGCCCGGGCGGCCGGGTCGACAGCGCCGATGGTCGCCGTACGCAGGCTGCCGCCCTCACCCGTTCGGGCATGGCCCTCGGTATCGCCGGGCTGTTTCTGGAAGCGCACCCCGATCCGGACAAGGCGCTCTGCGATGGCCCCTGCGCCTTGCCGCTCGGCCGGCTGCGCGCCTACCTCGAACAGGTCCAGGCCATCGACCGCCTGGTCAAGGCCTTCCCGCCCCTCGACATTGATTGAGCGAAACCCGGATTGAGGAAAACCGGGCGGTGGCTTCGCGGCGCCGCCCCCTTCGGCAATTGCCTTCAGGCGATGCCGCGTTCCTTGAGGATGCGTTCGATCACCGGCTTGTCGCCCGGGTTGTTCAGCTCGATCGCATCCCAGGACAGCGGATCGAGCGTGACGACCGAGACCGGCAGGCCAAGGTCGAGGAAGCGCAGTTGTTCCAGGCCTTCCAGCAGTTCCAGCTCGCAAGGCGGCGCGGCGACGTAGCGCTCCAGCGCGGCGCGGCGGTAGGCATAGAGACCGAGGTGCAGGTGGACCGGCGGGAATTCCCGCGCGGCGGCCTCTGCCGGAAGATAGGGCAGCACGCGCTTGGAGAAGTAAAGCGCCCGGCCGCGGCCGTCGATCACGGCGGTGGTGCCGCCCACCCGGCCCTCGGCCTGGTCTTGGACCAGATGTTCGTAAACGGTACGTGAGGCGCGCACGGCGGGGGTGGCCATGATGGCCTCCGGATCTGCCGAAAGGCGCTCGACCAGCGCCGGGACCACGCCTGCGGGAGAAAGCGGCGCATCGCCCTGAAGGTTCACGACGACATCGGCGACCGGCCCAAGCGTGGCAATGGCTTCCGCGCAGCGTTCGGTGCCGTTGGCGCAATCGGGCGACGTCATGACGACCTGCCCGCCGAAGCTCTCCACTTCGGCGGCGATCCGGTCGTCGTCAGTGGCGACCCAGACGCCGGCCGCGCCGGGAACGCCCATGGCGCAATCCCAGCTGCGGCGGATCAGGCTGCGTTCCTCGCCGGTGGCGCCGGCTAGGCGAACCAGCGGCTTGCCGGGGTACCGGCTCGACGCGAAGCGCGCAGGGATGATGATGGCAAAACTGTTGCCGCTATTCGGGGATGTCACGGAGGTTCAGCTGAGCCCGGTGCGAAGGAAATCGTGAAGGTGGATGATGCCGACCGGGATCTGGTTGATCGTGGCTACCATCTCGTCCTCTACCACCGCGCAGCGCGGGCCGTCTTCGCCGACCACGAAAGCGCATGTGATCTGCGCATCGTTGAGGAAACGAAGGGCATCCTCCGCCGCCATGTCCGCCCGCAGCATCTTGGGGCGCGGCGTCATGACGTCGCGCGCGCAGACCTGGTCGAGTACCTTGAAGTGGCGGCGCAAGTCGCCGTCGGTGATGATCCCGGCAAGGCGTCCGGCCGGATCGACGACGCCGGCGATGCCGAAGCCCATGGACGTCATGCACGTGATGACGCCGTCCATCGGCAGGTCGAGGTCGACGAGCGGAAGCTTGTCGGTGCCGTGCATGAGCTGGCTGACCGAAGCGAGACGCAGGCCGATCGAACCACCCGGATGAAGCGCCTTGAGGCTCTCCTTCGAGACGCCCTGCATGTCCATCAGCACCATGGCGATGGCGTCGCCCAGTGCCAGCTGCTGCGTGGTCGAGCTGGTGGGCGCGATATTCGAAGGACAGGCCTCGGTCGCGACCGGCAGCAACACGCAGATGTCCGAGCGGCGTTCCACCAGCGAATCGGCATGAGACGTCATGCCGACCACCGGAATTTCGCAGCGCTCCGCATGGTCGAACAGGACCTGCAGCTCGGCAGTGTTGCCGGAATTGGAAATGGCGAGGATCACGTCACCCTCCACCACCATGCCGAGATCGCCGTGGGCGGCCTCACCGGGGTGAAGGTACATGGCGGGCGAGCCGGTTGCCGAGAGGGTGGCGGCGATCTTGCGGCCGATATGCCCGGACTTGCCGACGCCGGCCACGACGATCCGTCCAGTGGCGCTGGCGAGAAGCTGGCAGGCTTTGGTGAAACTCGCGCCCAGCGATGCGGCCAGGCTATCCAGAGTGCGTGCTTCGATGTCGATGACTTCGCGTGCTCTGGATATAATGAGATTGCTTGCCCCGACTGTTATCGGGACGACCGAATTCGACAACTTTACCCCCCTGCTCGCGTGCTTTCGATTGCTGCGCATCGCCTACACCTTGCTGGCCGCACTGCACAACGCCACAGTCCTGACATGTACTGTTAGACGCCGGCATAGTCCGCGAATTTGTGCTACGCAGCACACCACCCTATGTAAACCCCACATAATCCCTGAATTGCTCGATCTGCCGCAAATTCCGCACAAGCGCCGACAGGTAGAAGTCACATATAGTTGACGAAATTTAATCGTGACAGTTCCGAGGCAAGGAAGTGCAGGCGGATCAGTCTAACGAATCTACCGCGCGCCTTATTCCGACACTGCGCCAGGGCTGCCCAGCAACTTTCTCGAACCGATCGCGCAAGGACCAAAGCCACCCGACGCGGCGCTCGGCAAGGCCCGGAAGGCTGAGAAGGTCGCCTCCCAACCAGGGCACAAAAGGATTGCGGCGGCAATAGGACCAGATCTCGACGCGCTCGATCGCCCGAACCGAATCGCCGCGCGCGTGGAAGCCCAGGGTATCGGCCACCACCAAGGTATTGGCGGGAACGGCCAGCGGCCGCGGCGCGGGCAGGCCCATCTCGGCAAGGTCCCCCGGCCTCACCCGCGGCGAACCACGCGCGGACAGCCGGTCGATCGTCCGCGGGTCGGCCAGGCTGCGGCGATATTCCCAGTCCAGCCGCGCCGCGGTCAACCGGTGCGATCCCGGAACGAAGGTGAAAGGCGCCTCGTCGGCCGTGACCGCATTCAGGAACAGCCAGGATTTCAGCGATGAGTGAAAGGCATCGGCATGAAGCGATTCCTGCGGGTCCGCCTCGTTGCTGGCGTCGTGCGTCACGATGGTCTGGATATAATGCAGCGGTGCGATCCGGAAACCGGCGACATAGTGGAACAGCGCCTTGAGGTCGTCGCGGCCGAGCAGGCGGCGCAGCGCGGGAATGACCCGGAGCATCGCGGGATCGACGGCGAGGCGGCGAGTGATCGCATCGCCCTGCCGCATTTCGCGCGCTTCACCCTCGTATGTCAGGATCGCCTGGCGCAGCGCCGCAAACTCTTCGGCCGGAATGACATTCTCGATGGCGACGAAACCGTCGCGGTCGAAAGCCTCGCGCCAGTCCTTCCGCACTTTTCCTGCAAGGCGCGCCCGTCGCCAGCTGCACAGCGCCCCGGCCACTTTCACCCGCGCCCGGTGCAGGCCCCAACCGTTCAATCGCCGCGAACCCAGAAGCGGATTGTCGAGAAAACTCTTTGCAGTGGTGCCGAGCTGGAAGATCCAGACGGGTAGCATGAGTAACGACTTGACCGGCTTGAGAACAATCATATGAAGAGGGCTACCGATTTCGGGGGGCTTCGCAATGGCCCCTTTGACAGGTCGCTGGCAACTGATTTCGTGGTCCTCGGATCGTCGAATGTCCTTGGCTGGTAAATGGCATAACTTTTCAGGGTAAGACGATACATGAGGATGGGTTCCCGCGGCCGGGCGGTTCTGGCGCTGGCCGCCTGCCTGCCGGCCACTCCCGCCTGGGCAGATGCGTTCGGCGGCACGGCAGCCCTTCCGGAGGCCGGTTTTTCGGCTCCGACGGGTCGGATCGAGGATCAGGCGCTTGCCGCTGGGGTGATCACGGCGTCCGGCTGCATCGGCAGTGCCGCGCCTTGCGACGGAAATGATCCGCAGCTCGTCGCCGTCTCGCGGTGGAACCTGGCCGACATCTCCTCACCCCGCGCGGTGCCGGACCTGACGACCCTGCCGCCTGCCGCCCTGGAGCCCGAGCCGGCCGCGCCGGCCGATGTCTATGGCCCCACGAACCAGGTGGTTTCCGGCCCGGCCGCATCGCTGCCCCCCGGCGTCAGCCTCAACGGCACCGGCCACGTTCCGCGCGAATATGCCCAGTACCGCGGCTTCTTCAAGCAGGCGGGCACGATCACGACCGAACTGGCGGTCCTGGCCGTCTACATGGGCGTGCAGACGATCCCCAAGCTGACGAAGAAAACCGCCCCGTTCCACTTCAAGGACGAAGGCTGGTTCGGCAAGGATACGACCAGCATCGGCATGGACAAGCTGACCCATGCCTTCAACACTTACCTGATCGCGGACATTCTTCATGCCCGCCTTCACAAGAACACCAATGCCTCGGAAGGCGACGCCGTCACGGCCGGCGTGCTGGCCGCGGGCCTGATGGCGCTCAACGAAGTGTCCGACGCCATCGAGCCCGACAGCGGCTACTCGATGCAGGACATCGCGATGAACCTGACCGGCGCGACGCTCTCGGTGCTGCGCAACACGATTCCCGGCCTGAAGGAAAAGATCGCCTTCAAGATCGAGATCATGCCGAACGACCAGATCTACAGCCACGTCGGCAAGGAACACTACGCCCAGCAGCGCTTCATGCTCTCGCTCAAGGGCGCGGGCTTCGAAGGCCTGCAGAAGACGCCGCTGCGATTCCTGGACCTCCAGGTCGGCTATTACGCCACCGACTTCCTCAACAGCGACCGCGAAAAGGGCATCGAGCCCAAGCGGCACCTGTTCTTCGGCGTCGGCCTGAACCTGGGCGAGCTGTTCTGGGGCAATTCGCAGTCGCGCTTCGGCAAGGCCGCCTACTCCGTGCTCGATCACGTTCAGCTTCCCTACACCTCGGTTCGTGTCGATACGCATGGAGAGTTCGGCCATTGGTAACTGGGCGATCACACGCCATCGAGGCACGCTGATCATGAACCAAAGCCTTACGCCTGCCGTCGAGCAGGCGATGCGCGACGCAGCACGCCTCGCCGTCATGCCGCGCTTCGGCACGGCGGGCGCCGCGCTCGTGGCCGACAAGCGCGAAGGCAATGGTGGCAGCGAACCGGTTACCGCCGCAGACCGCGAATGCGAGGCGATCCTGAGCGAACGCCTCGCCGGCCTGATCCCCGGCGCTCATGTGGTGGGTGAAGAGGCCGTGCATCACCAGCCGGATCTGCTCGACAGGCTCGGCGCCGGAACGTGCTGGATCGTCGATCCGCTCGACGGCACTGCCAATTTCGCGGCGGGCACCGGGCCCTTCGGGCTGCTGGTGGCGCTGGCGGACAACGGCATTCCGGTCGGCGGCTGGATACTCGATCCCCTGTCCGGCCGGTTCTGTGCCGCCCTGTCCGGCCAGGGCGCCACCATCGACGGCCTGGCTTTTCGCACCGCTCCTGCAGCGCGCGCGCGCCCGGTAATGGCCGTGACGCGCCTCTTTCGCGATCCCGACCGACGCGCCCGACTGCTGGCCGAATTGGCCGAAGGCGCCGAAGTGATCGACAGCCCGCGCTGCGCTGCTGACCAGTACCCCCGCATCGCCGGGGGCGAGAACGACATCACGCTGTTCACCCGCACGCTCCCCTGGGACCATGCCGCAGGCGTGCTGTTCCTCAATGAAGCAGGCGGCCGCGCCGCCCGGCCCGACGGCACCCCCTATCGCTGCGACGACCGGCGCGAGGGCCTGATCGCCGCCGTCGATCCGGACACCTGGGACCGTACGGCGCGCCGGCTGGAAAGCCTGGGCGAAACCTTGGCACTGACAGTCGAGGCGGCATGACGGCACCCCCGTTCCTGCGCATTCCGCCCTTCCCGGGCCACCGCGCACCACCCCTGGCCCAGCCCGCTTCCAGAGAGGCCCCCGCCGCGACGGACCTGTCCTCGCTTCTGCGCCAGGCCCGCGTCGGCGGTACGTTCTGGGGAGCCTCCGCTGTGCTGCCCGAAGGCCGCGACGTTCTGGCCTCCGCATCCAGCACCGCGGCTGCCGGCGAAGTCGCGAGACATCTGGGCGACCTTGGGCTGACGGGACGCGCAGCCGCGCGCGGTGCGATTGTCGGCCTTGAAAACCTCCCTTCCCTCCCGTCGGACGGCGACCCCTGGACCGCCTGCGCATCGGCCTCGCTGGTGATAGGCGATGCCGAAGACGAGCTGCTGCTGGTCGCCGCCCTCTGCGGGTGCAAGGTCGCACCCTTGGGGGCCGGGCGCTTCGCCGCGCTTTCGGATCCCGCGGCGCTGGACGCCGTCGCAGCCCGCGAAATCGGCCGCTGGACCTATCGCGACCCCTTCGGCGAAGGCAGGCTGGAGCCTGCGCAAGCCATTGGACTGCTGGCAGGCTGGCGCGCCCTGATCGACGCCAACCGCAAGGTCGCCGGCGTCTACGGCATCGCCCGCTGGAAGCGGATCACCGCCGACAACCTGCTGTGGGACGGCAGCGGCCCGGTGCGCCATGCCGAGGGCGCGCAAGTGCCTGCCGAAGGCTCCCTGGCGCTGGCCTGGATCGCGCGCAGCGATGCACAGGCCCTCGCGGATCTCGAAGCGCGCGGCATCCGCATCGGTGAAATCGAGGACGGCATGATCCGCTCGACCGGCCTCGGCGCCAATTGCGTGCCGCCGCTCTCGATCGTCGTCGATGCCAATGGCCCCCATTTCGACCCGGCCCAGGCCAGCGAACTCGAAATCATTCTCGAAACCGCGGCAATCCCCCGGGCCGTCATCGAACGGGCCGGTGCCTTGCGCGAACGGCTCGTTTCGGGCGGGATCAGCAAGTACGGCCTCGACGCGGAGCGCGCGCCGCGGGCAGACAGCGAAGGCGGTGCCCGGATCGGCGGCCGCAAGCGCGTGCTCGTGACCGGGCAGGTCGAAGACGACCGCTCGGTGCTGCGCGGCGGCGGCGGGCTGGACAATCTGGAACTGCTGCGCCGCGCCCGCGCCGAAGAACCTGGCGCACATATCATCTTCAAGCCGCATCCCGACGTGGAGGCCGGCCATCGCAAGGGTCATGTCCCCGACGCGCGCGCGCTGGAATTCGCCGACACGATCGACCGGACATCCTCGATCGCGGCGCTGCTGGATCAAGTCGATGCCGTCCACGTTCTGACCTCGCTGGCGGGGTTCGAAGCGCTGATGCGCGGGCGCGAGGTCGTCACGCACGGGGTGCCCTTCTACGCGGGCTGGGGGCTGACGCGCGACCTCGGGGCAGTACCCGCGCGCCGCACCCGCCGCCGGACGCTGGACGAACTGGTCGCGGCCACGCTGATCCTCTATCCCCGCTACCTCGATCCCGTCACGCGTTTGCCGTGCGGGCCGGAAACGCTGGTGGACAGGATTGCAAGCGGGCAGGCCAACGTGCGATCAGCACTTATTCGCCTGCGGGAAGTTCAAGGGAGGATGAACCGCGTGCTTGGATGGATGACCCGGCGATGAAGCATCTGCTGCTGACGACTGGGGATCGCCGGTTCCTGTTCCTTCAGGGACCACCCGGACCGTTTTTCCGCGCCCTTGGCGAAGAACTGCGCCGCCGCGGCGCGGCGGTCCATCGCATCAACCTGTCCGGAGGCGACCGGCGCGACTGGCCGGACGGTTCGACCGACTATCGCGGCCTGATGCGCGACTGGCCGCTGTTTTTCGACCGCTACGTGCAGGAACATGGCATCACCGACGTGGTGCTGTTCGGGGACTGCCGCCCCATGCACATGCGGGCGATGCGCCTGGCGCGCCTGCGCGGCATCCACTTCCACGTTTTCGAGGAAGGCTATATCCGGCCCGACTGGATGACGCTGGAGCGTGACGGCGTGAACGGCAATTCCTCGTTCGACCGCGATCCGCAGAACCTGCTCTCCGCGGCGGCCAGGCTTCCCGATATTCCCGATCTCCCGTCGATCACCGCCTCGTTCAACCGGCGCGCGCACGACAGTTACTGGCATTACCACAATGTCGTGACCGGACGGCTGCTGCTGCGCTTCCCGTTCTATCGCACCCATCGCCAGGGATCGATCGTGCTCGAGGGCTTCGGATGGATCCGCCGCTTCTCGCTCCGGGGCCGCCGCGCGCGGCAGGCGCAGGACACCCTGCGCGAGATCGACGGCAAGCGCTATTTCCTGTTCCCGCTCCAGCTTTCGGGCGACTTCCAGATCCGGTCGCACTCGCCATTCCTGTCGATGGCCATGGCGCTCGACTACGTGCTGGCCAGCTTCGCGCGCCATGCGCCCAAGGATGCGCTGCTGGTGATCAAGGAGCATCCGCTCGACGTCGGATTCCGCAACTGGCGCTCGGCGATCCGCCGCCGTGCCGCCCATTTCGGGCTGGCCGGCCGGGTCATGCATATCGACGGCGGCGATCTTCAGCCGCTCTGCGAGAATTCGATCGGCATGGTCTGCGTGAACAGCACCTCGGGCACCTTGGCGCTGGCCTCGGGAACGCCGGTCATCGTGCTGGGGGATGCCGTCTACGACGTGCCGGGCATCACGCACCAGGCCTCGCTCGACCGCTTCTGGCGCAGCCCCGAACTGCCCGACCGCAAGCTCTACGAAGCCTTCAAGAAGGTGCTCCATGCCAAGTGCCTGGTGCGCGGCGGCCTCGCGAGCCAATCGGCCACGCGCATCCTGGTGGAAAACAGTGTCGACCGGCTGCTGGTCCCCGTGGAAGCCCCCGAAGGCCCCGCCGTGCGCCGTCGCTATCCGCCGGCGTTCAACTTGCCCTGAGCCTTCAGGAAGACGGCTCCAGGTTCGCGTCGGGCAAGTGTCCTTGCGAACGCAGGAAGCGGAACAGGCGGTTGACCAGCGGGTTCGACCAGCCGGAATTCGTGGCGAAGTCGCGCTTCAGCGTGTCGTGGTGGATCTGGTGTGCCTCCGGCGACATCAGCAGGCCCAGCTTGCGCATGCCGCGGATGAACCAGGGGTTGTCCCGCCGGTGCAGCGTCCCGTGGAAATACTGGGCGAAGGCCCCGCCCACGAGAAACGCGGCGAATCCGGCCATGAACCAGCCGGGAATCGGCCAGATCAGCGCGGCCACATTGCCCAGAAGCGAGATCGGCAGGGCGCCGGCGATCACGGTGGAGCCGATCAGCCGCCACAGCTGCCGCCGCCCCAGCGCATCCGGGCGCGGGTGGTGGTTCTTGAAATCGTAGGAAATGCGCTCGAACGGGTTGAGCCGCCGCATCCGCTCGCGGAACAGCCCTTGGTACTCCTCGCTCTCACGCGAACCTTCGTAGAAGAAGATCGTGTCCAGCCCCATGCCCGGGCGGCACGGCCGATAGTCCATGTACATGTGAATCACGCCGGACAGCAGATCCGCCAGATACCAGGCGACCAGCATCGCGGGGATGGCAAGCCAGCTCGGATCCGCGAACGCCAGCACCATGCTGCCGGCCAGCGAGGCCAGGAAGGCCCAGAGAAGAATACGCTGCACTAAGGACATGCTCCCGCCAGTAACCCTTCGCGCGCCGCTTGCCAATCGATCCTGACCGCTGCTACGCGCCCGCCATGTCTTCTCGGGCGCCCGCTACCGCCACATCCCGCACTGGAACCGGCGCCGATCCGCGTCCTTTCGTGCTCGACGTCAGCCGCCTGATCTGGCGCCTCTGGGCCGGGCGCCTGCCTACCGGGATCGACCGGGTGTGCCTGGCCTATCTCGAAGAGTTCGCGGACCGGTCCCTGGCCATGTTGCAATGGCGCGAGCACCGGATCGTGCTCGGCCCGCGTGCCAGCGACCGCCTCTTCGCGCTGCTGAGCGCCGGGGTCGGCAAGCCGATCCGGGGCGCGCTGGTCGCGCAGCTGGCTTCGGCGATTCCCGCCGCTCTGGTTCGCCCCCCGAAAGTCGCGGGCAAGATCTACCTCAACGTCGGCCACACCGGGCTGAACGCAGCGGGTCTGGTGGACTGGCTGGCCGCACGGGCGCTGAGGCCGGTCTTCCTCATCCACGACCTGATCCCGATCACTCACCCGCAATATTGCCGCGCCGGCGAGGCGGCGCGCCATGCTGCCAGGATGCGTAACGCCCTGGCTGCGGCGGACGGGTTCATCGTCAATTCGGCCGATACCGGCGGGGCCCTCACCCGCTTCGCCCGCAGCCTGGGACTGGAACCTGCCCCCACGCTCGTCGCTCATCTGGGAATCGAGCCGCTCGCTGCGCCGGCCTCTGCCGTCGCCTTTACGGAGAGTGCGAAAGCGGCGCCGACGGACCGGCCCTATTTCCTGTGCCTGGGCACCATCGAGGCGCGCAAGAACCACATCCTGCTGCTGCGCGCCTGGAAGGGCCTTCGCCGAACACTGGGCACGAACACGCCCGATCTCGTGCTGATCGGCCAGCGCGGCTGGGAGGCGCAGGACACGTTCGACCTGCTCGATTCCGAAAGCCACGATCATGGCCGGATCGTCGAACTCGCCCGCTGCACCGACGGCGAACTGGCCGCCTGGCTCGACGATGCCGAAGCGCTGCTCATGCCCAGCCATGTCGAAGGCTATGGCCTGCCCGTGCTGGAAGCACTGTCGCGCGGTACGCCGGTGATCGCCACCGACCTTGCGGTCTATCGCGAACTGGCGCCCGGCATTCCGCTGTTCCTGGCCGCCGACGACGAACAGGCCTGGCAGAATGCCGTGATCGCCTGCCTGGGCGACAGCACCGAGGCCGCGCGCCAGCGCCGCTTGCTGCAGGACTACCGCGCGCCCGACTGGGCGGAGCACATGGCGCTTGTCGAGGCGTGGCTGGGCCAGCTCTAGCCGATCGAGCAGCCGCCGCCCTCGCTGGTCTTGGACCCGTCGGGGCGGTACCAGGTCGCGATCGGGCCGGCCTTTTCGTCGTAGTAGCAGACCGAAGAGACCGCATTCGTGGTCGCATCGACGTGGACGGCATAGTTATGCGCGCCGCAATTGTGCAATTCGCACTGCGAGGCACCGATATCGTTGTCCTTGCGCATGACCGGGCCCACCGGCCCCTTCATCGCGGCAATGGCATCGAGCACCTTGGGGTCGGTCACGGCGCGGGAAACGCCTTCCTGCACCCGTGGATGCTGGAAGAAGGTGTAGTCCCCCACTTTGTCCAGCGGATACTTGCCGACATAGACTGAGAGGCTGTCGACCGCGCCCGAAGGCGTCTCGCTGGCTTCTGATGGCTCCACTTCGGCCGCGGCGGATTGTTCCGCGATCGTGGGAGAGGCTGCGGGGCTTGGCTCGGAACCGCCCTTGCACCCGGCCAGACCGGCCATGACAAGGATTAGAGTGGCGCCGGCCAACCAGGGGCGCGGGTCCGGATGCTGCATCGGGCTTCCTCCTTCGCGTTCGAAAGTCTCTTCGAATCGCGCCCGAGCATCGCCGGTTCCCGCCTGCGCTGCAAATCCTGATGCCGCCCCGCTTCGACGGGGCCAAAAATCAGCCGCGAATGGCGGGGCGCAGGCGCATCGCGAAGGAGATGACGAAAGGCCAGAACAACGTGGCGATCACGTCGCGAATGGTGTCGTGCCAGCTCCAGGAGCCATGGGCCAGGCGATCGATATATTCGTTGCCCGCCTCCAGGATCACTACCATCGCCAGTGGCCAGGCGGAGCTGAGCTTCTTCTTCATCACGATGGCCGTCAGCAGCCAGATCGTGAGGCCCGCATATGTATGCGCGAACTTGTCGGGGGCCGGGCACTGCGCAACGATCCAGGTGATCGCGCGCTCGTAATGGTGGACGAATTCCATGCCGCCTTATGCTGCGGCGCACCAGGACGGTCCAGCCTCGACAGGCTCGGATACGGTGGAAATTCCGGAGATCGTGGCGGCAATACATCAATGCCGGCAAACCAGATAGGGTATCAGGCCAAATGCGGTATCAGGGCGCGTGGACTCTGGTCCGCCGCGCCCTGACCTTCTCCCTTCCCTCGGCCGTTGCGGCTTGCGCCGCCTGTTCTCCCTGCGGTCAGGCCAGCTTGCGCTGCAGCCTCACCAGAGCGCGGTCGATCGCGTCGCGCGCCGTATCGTTGACTGTACCCGAAACCACCCGATAGACGATCCGCCCATCATCCAGCGAATAGGCCACCGTCGCCATGCCGTCGTTGAAACTGGCAAGGTAGAGCGCCGGCTTCCGCTGGATGAGGGCGAGATCGTCCGCTCGGGGAATCAGACTCTCTCTCATGAAGTAGGCGCCGATCATGTTCGGCGACATCGCGGTGGGCTCCGATCCGGAATCGCTTGCCCAGCCCGCGCCGGCCGAAGCCGCAGCGCACAGGACAAGTCCCACCTGCAATGCTGTCAGGAATCGCTTCATGACACCATCCTCTTCCCTGGCGGCTCCATCATCGCGGGCCGCCTCTCTTGTCCTGGAGACATAACATCCGCCCCGGAGAATCGGAAGCGGTCATTGGCGCAAACCCGCAGAAATCCGTTATTTTGCGCTGCGACAGAAAGATATGGCACCCGCGAACACCGCGCAGGAACCCGACTTGTGCCGCCCCGCGCAGGCCCGACATGCCCTGCCCCCGCCCCGGCGGCCGGTTCCTCGTCGATCACGGACAGGATCGCGCTTGTGAAGGCCTGCCTCGGCGCGATAGCTTCCGCCCCACGGCCCGGCCTGGAGGCGATTCGATGCTGCACCCGCTAACGTCGATTTCCTCCGCGCGGATGCGGTCCAGCGCACCGGCGCGGCGTCTCGGCCGTTCCTGCACACCGAACCGGGCCCCCATCCAGCGAATCGGGAACAGGGCGCGCCGCCCTTGCGTTTGCCCGTCGCGCCCGAACCCCATTCGACCAAGTTCAGGCTGAAAGATTCCATCCCCAAGCACGCACGATCCTCATGAAAGGAAATCCGGCATGACGACCAATTCCGCCTCCGCACGCTATTCGGGCCTCGGCAAGGAAGGCAAAGGCGCCATCAGCACCCGTTCCGGGGTGTTGAGCGACCAGCCCTACGGCTTCGGCACGCGCTTCGAAGGCCAGCCCGGTACCAATCCGGAAGAACTGATCGCCGCCGCCCATGCCGCCTGCTTCACCATGGCCACCAGCTTCGCGCTGGCCAAGGCGGGCTTCTCGGACGGCACGCTGGACACCCAGTGCACCGTGACGCTGGACAGCGCTGACGGCGGCTTCGCCGTCACCAAGTCCGCGCTCACCCTGAAGGCCAGCGTGCCGGGCATCAGCGCCGAGGACTTCGAGAAGCTGGCCGACGAAGCCAAGGCCGGTTGCCCCATCTCCAAGCTGCTCAATTGCGAGATCACGCTCGAAAAGTCGCTGGAGGGCTAGGAAAGCCGCGTGGCGCCTGCCATGGCGCTTGCCTTGAGGATGGCGGGTCCGTCCTGATGGAAAGGACGACCATGGCAGGCGACAACGAAGACTACGTCTATGACGAGGACAGCGGCGAATGGATGCCCGCGTCCGAACTGGCGAGCAAGCGCGCCGCCGAGAGCAGCGTCGAAGTGCGCGATGCCGTGGGCAATGTGCTGGCCGATGGTGACCAGGTTACACTGATCAAGGACCTTGAAGTCAAAGGCGCCGGGCAGACGCTCAAGCAGGGCACGCTCATCAAGTCGATCCGCCTGACCGGCGACCCGCAGGAGATCGACTGCAAGTATCCCGGCATCAAGGGCCTGGTCCTGCGCGCGGAATTCGTCCGCAAGCGCTGACCGCCAAGGGAACGGCAGCAAGGCCCCGACGTTTAGCTCATCGGACGGGGGCGAGCGGAGATCCGCATTGCCGATGAAGATCAATGTCATGGGCGCCGTTGCCGGCGCCATCGCTTTCGGAGCCCTGGCCGGAGCATGCCTGCCGGCGGGTTCGGAAGGCGATACGAAGGCAGAGAACGCCCATACGGCCAAGCGGAAGCAGCACCTCGCCGCGACCCGGCCGCAGGAGCCTCAGCGGCTTTCCGTTGCCGACGCTTCAGGCCCGCTGGGCCGCTGACGGTCCGTCCAGGCACAACCCTGCCTGGTTTCGTCGCCCAGTTTCAGCATCGCGGTATAAGGATATGTCTGATCCGACATGCCATCGGTGCAGGTGCCCGGCCCGATCGCGAGAGTCAGCAAGGCGCCCTTGCGCTCGCCGCTGAAGGACAGGCCGCCCCGCCCGGCGAACCGGCTTACGGCGATCGCCTCACCCTTCGCATTTTCAGGCGTAGTATAAGTCAGGCGCTCTCCCACGACATCCCCGCCCCAGAACGGCTCGGTACCCACGAAGCGGATGCGCTCGTCTGAACCGATCTCGTGAAACGGGGCATGATCCTGGGCATCGCCGGGTACGTTCTTGGCGCCGCTGTGGCAGGCCGAAAGCACCATGACGGCGGCAAGCGCCAGGGCGGCACGGTTCAGCGGAGCGTCGGATCGCGGTTCCATGACCATGGCCTAGTCCGCGCGCGCAAAACGCGCAATCGCCAGATGAGGCGGCCCCTCTACTCATCGCCGCGCTCGGGCGATTCGCCTGAAAGAGAACGCCGGTCTCTCCGCTGACGGTGAAATTTTGCATGTGCGAAAGTTTTTCCGGGAGTTCCGTTACCGCTAACATGCTCGTTTGCCGCAGATTTCCGGACAATTGCGGTTTCTGCAACACCAGTGGCAAGTAATTCCATTGCGACAGCGGTGTCAAAAAACCATGTTGCACTGCAACAAGATAAGGGGTGCCCAAGGCAATCTCCTATCGTTCAGACTAAGGATTTTGCCATGCTGAAGACCGTTTTCGCTGTTGGCGCCGCTCTCGTCGCCGTTGCCACCACTGCCGCTCACGCTGAAGATTCGCGCGATTTCTCGCACGACGGCGTGCACTACAACTACACCACCGAGCAGAAGGGCAAGGTTACCGTGATCGAAGGTACCGCTTCGGGCCAGGTTCCCTTCCGCCTTTACGTCGCTGGCAACCGCGTCACCGGCACCTACAACTCGCGCAACGTGAACTTCCGCCTCGCCGACGCCAAGGGCGCTCTGGCCGGCGCCGCTGCGCAGTAAGGGTTCGTCCCTGAGACAGAAAAGGGCGCCGTTCCAATCGGAACGGCGCCTTTTTTGTTGCCCGCGTGGTATGTCGCAGGGTGTTTCGTCAGGCGCCGGCTCAGTGCCGCTTCTGAAGCACGTCTTCGTGCCGCACGAACCGTATCTCCAGATCGCCGCCCGGGACAAAGCCGTGTTTTTCGGCGATGGCCGCACGCATCTCGGCAATGGCCGCGGCGTCGGTGCCCGACGGCACCTGGTAGCGCGCCAGCACCATGCCCTCTTCCACGTCCACCACGCTGAAGTGGCTGGCGATGCACGAGGCGGCCAGGGCATCGAGATCGAGGCCATCGGCCAGGTTCCAGGTCTTGCCCTCCCGCGAACGGATACGCTTGCGGCAATAGCGGCAAGTGCAGACCAGCGTGCCGTCATCGTCCCGCTCGCGCCGACCATCCGGCTCGTGCACGCGCGTGAACCAGCAGGGCGTGAGCGAATAGGCGTCTGACCGTTTCGTAAACATGCGTTCACCATCTCATCCGGTCGTGAACGGTTGCTTGCCCGAGGCATGGGTATATTCCCCGAAGCATTCACCTCAACGACATGGGGCCTCGGTTAGTCCTATATGAGGTAGGTGGGCTGGCGTGATGTGGAGTTGAAATGGGTTTCGCAAAGTGGTTCGTGGTGCTGGCTGCCGGTGGAATCGGCGCCGGCGTGGTCGTGGCGGGCATGACCACGGGCAAGATCACGAAGTATCCCGATCGTTACGCGCTGTCGGGCGAGCATCGGCCTGCCGCCCGTGAAGACCGGCGATCCGGCTATGCCGATCGGGAGCAGGAGGACTATGCCCTGCCAGACGAGGGCTATGCGGACGAAGGCTATGCCGACGACGTCTCTGGCGGAAACCGGCCCGGCTACGGACCGCCGCGCGGGCGCATGGTGATCCTGGACGGCCCGGGCTGGGCTGACGACGGCGGCCCCGGTTACGCCCGCCCGTGGCGCGACGACCGCGGCAGCGATCGCTACGGCGACCGGGACGAGCGCGGCGCCCCATTCCCGGAGCGCGGCGAACGCCCGTACATGGCCGCGCCCCGTGCCTATCCGCCCTCCGAACAGCGCCTCTACCAAGCGGGACCGCGCAGCTATGCACCGCAGCCCGCCGCGCCTCAGACCCGGACTTCAGGCCCGGCGCCGCGCGATTCCGCCGCCGATTCCGCAGCCCGCGCCGCTGGCGCCGCGGCGGACGTCCTGGCTGCCGAGCGCGAGGGCGCCTGAACGTTCAGGCCAGGGTGAGGAAGACTTCCGCCTCGATCACCCACTGCCCGCCCAGTTCGCGCCACTTGGCAAAATAAGTGCCCGAAGCAGTAAGCACGTCCGAGGTGCTGTCTATCCCTTCCCAGCGCCCGTGCTCCATCGCGATCGGCTCGACCGGGGAGAGCACGACCTCACGGGTCGTGCGGGTGTAGATCAGCCGCGCCGGACCGGAAAATTCCCGCCGCCACACTTTCACCTGGCCCATGCGCCCCTGAATCAGCGCGCTGTCGGTCCCGGTGACCATGACGCAGTCGCGCGCGAGAATCGGGGCGATGGCCGCAGCGTCGCCTTCGGCAATCGCGCGGTTGAAAGCCGCCCGGCGCGCGCGGATGGACAGTTCCGCCCCGCTCATGCTTGCCCCTCGGGCCGCACCGGGTTCGCGGCCCGCGCACCGACAACGGTGTTCCAGCGCCGCACCGTCCAGCGCTGGACGATCCCGGACGTGACGTAAGGGTCCGCCCGGGCGAAGGCCTCTGCGCCTTCCGGCCCCTCGCCCGCGAAAAGCAGGAGAGCCATGTCGACGGGATCCTCCACCGCCCCGCCCAGAACCAGTCCGCCGCTCTCCGCCGCATCCCAGGCCAGTGCGAGGTGCGCGTCACGAAACGCCGGGCGCCGCTCCAGATAATCGGGCGCGAGGTGATAGGTCAGAAGGTAGTGGTTCATCGCGAGGCTCTCGTGCTTCGAAGTGTGACCATCCGCATTACACGAAATGCGCCGGATGTGTCGCCTCGCCCGCATTCGCACACTTCAGCGCACCAGGCCGTGAAGCGGAAAACGGGGCATTCGCGGCCCGTTCTAGCGGCGGTTCCGGTTCAGGGTCCTATCGATCAATCCGTAGTGCAGGATTTGAATCGCGAGGAAAGTGGCAGCCATCAGCATCGTCACCGGCAGGAGCATGCTTTCCTGCCCGGGCCTTGGCCTGACGTCCAGGAAAGTCAGCACCGTGATGACCGCCAACACACCAATCCCCAGAGCCGGAACGAGGCAGAGCGCGAGCACGCGAGGGGCGGTCCAATTTACCGTTCCGGCAAGCGACCATTGCATCGGCAACCGCTCGTGATGCCGAAAGCGGGCATTGGCCCGTACCGACAGCCAGGCAGAAACAGCTGCAAAAACGAAGGTTATGCCAAGCACGATCATCGTCGTCAGAAGATCATGTCCAGCCATCTTCTTCTATCAGGAACATCCCTCGACATAGCCCAGCACCGGCATCATGCCGACGTGGACCATCTTGACCTTGCCGTCCTGCCCGATCTCGAAGCGAAGGGCGGGATCCCCGCTCCTGGCATTGGGTGCGGTGAGGTATTTGGCCGGCGCGGCCTCGTATTTGTGCGGTTCCTCACGGAAGCCGGCGAACCACTTCTTCACGTCCGCCTCTGTGGAGCCGACGCCGACCCCCTCCACGAGCTTGATCTGCGACCGCTGCCCAAGCGTGATCCGCTGCACTTTGCCTTTCTCGACTATGGCGTAAACGCCCGGGTAGTCTGGTGAAGTGACCGTACGGCAAGCATCCGATGCCTGCGCACCGCGCTCCGCCCACGATGAGCCTGAGGGCACCGCCTGCCCCAGCCGCAAATCACCCAGCCCTTCCAACGCCAGCACCTTGGAGTTGGCAGCGGGCCCGGCAGTCCCCGATGGCATCTCCGTAGCCGTGGCTTCGGACGCCGGCGCGGCTCCCTCGAACCCGGACATGGCCCCTTCCGGCATGGCCGAGGACGTCGCAGCCTCGCCAGCCTGATCGGGCGCCTTCGCAGGCTCGGACGAACAGGCCGCAAGTGCAAGGGCCAGGATCGATGCAGTGAGGAGATTCTTCATGAACAGCGCAATGCACATCCGAGGCCAAAGGTTGCGTCGTCGAGCTTTTCCAAAATTGGGGGTCATCGCGCCAGAATAGCACCGGAGCCTTCGACAGCCTGCGAAAACGCATCCGATTTGCCCCCATTTCTCGCCCGAAAAAACCGCTACGGATTGATTTTGCTTTGCAAATTCTCCGCACTTCGCAGATGCGGTAGAGATAATCGGGCGCACAGGGTGACATAAATTGAAAACGATTGCGGGCGCTAGCGCTTTGATGGCGGCGCTTTGCGCCCAGACGGCGTGTGCGGAACCTCTTCGCAAAGCAGTGATCACCGAAATCGAGACCGTGGCGGATGGCTCCGTCCTGGTGGAAGTTCTGCTGGTCAATGACGGTGACTCGGGAAGATCCTTTGACATTCCGGCCAGGATCGATGCCGAAATGCGCAGCAGTAAGGTGGAAATCGCCGCGCTAGAAAGGTCGATCGATACGCCTGCCAGCCTGACAGTGGCACCGGGCGGTTTTGCAAAGGCCCACTACAGGCTGGCAGCTGGCGGACACCCATGGGCCGCAGGACACGCCCCGCTCATCAGCATTCCTCTATGGCATACTGCCCAGGTCGCAGCCGGTCCGGCGCAATCTGCGCCTGCGCTCACTCTGGCGTCGGAGCAGACCGCGGCCACTACTTCGGCCGCTGCTCCGATGGCTGATGCGGCAACCAGCGGGGCGGGACATCGCCCCGTACAATCACGACTCGAAAGAGAAGAGAACGGCTTTCTTACCGATTTTTCGCCTTACGAGCCGAGCTACGTCGTCTTCGGAAATGCCAAGGACAGCGAATGGCGTGTCCAGCTCAGCTTCAAGTATCATTTGCTTGGCAGTCATAGCGATGGCGCCCGGCCGAGCTGGCGGGATGGCCTCTATTTCGGCTTCACCAACAAATTGTTCTGGGACATCGCATCCGATTCGTCGTTCCGCGATGCCAACTATCTGCCGGAACTGTTCTACCGGACACCGGAATTCGCCCTCTCCGGACATACAGGTGCGGGATTGCAGGTCGGCCTTCAACACGAATCGAACGGTCGCTCAGGCAAAATCCAGGGCCGCAGCGTCAACAATGTCTATATCTCTCCTACCATCAGTCAGGACTTGGGCGATGGCTACCGGCTCTCGCTGGCCCCGCGCGCAATGTTGCTGGTGGGCGGCAAAGCAGGCAACCCGGACATCCTGACGTACCGCGGCGCGACGTCGCTGGACGTCAACCTTGGCAAGGACGACGGCCTGCTGCTTTCGGCCTCGGGGCGATATAACTTCAATTCGGGCAAGGGCGCGCTGGAAACCGACTTGTCCTATCCGATCGATCGGATCGTGGGTGGACCGAATTTCTATCTCTTCGTCCAGAGCTTCACCGGCTACGGCGAAAGCCTGTTCGACTACAACCGGCGCATGAGCCGGCTTCGTATCGGCTTCGCGATCACCCGGTAAAAGACGGCAGGGAAACGAGCCGTCGCGCTCTCGTTCGGCGGCTCAGTTTTTCAACTTCTCGATCAGCGCCATTGCCGCAGCGGGCGCTCGTTCTTTGGCGCCGTTGATGAAGAACAGGAAGACGTCCTTGCCGGATTTCGACCAATCCTGCGCGCGCTTTGCCCATTGCGTGAGTTGGGCGGAGGGGTAGCCCTGCTCAAGGTCCGACTGCGCGTTCTGGAGGCGGGCGTAGATGAAGGGGCTGTTCTCGGCCGCGTCTTCGAAGGCGGGGTATTTGGCGCTGTCGGCGAGAATGACCGCGACGCCGGCCTTGCGGGCGAGGTCCAGGAATGCCGGATCGCGGAAACTTTCGTGCCGGGGCTCGATGGCGTGGCGCAGGGCCAGGCCTTCCTGCTTTGCCGGCAGCAGGGCGAAGAAGGCGGCGATCTCGTCGGGGTCGAACTGCTTGGTGGCGGCGAGTTGCCAGTTGATCGGCCCCAGCTTGTCGCCAAGCTCGACCAGGCCCTGCTCGACGAAGTTGGTGACGCTTTCGCCCGCTTCAGCCAGGTTCTTGCGGTTGGTGCAGTAGCGCGAGCCCTTGAGCGCGAACTTGAACCCGTCCGGCACGGTATCGCGCCACTTGGCGAAGCTGGCCGGCTTCTGGCGGCCGTAGAAGGTGGCGTTGATCTCGGTGCCGGTGAGGTGCTGGCCGACATATTCCAGCTCGCGGGCCTTGGACACGCCCTTGGGATAGAAGGTTTCCCGCCAGGGGTCGTAGCTCCAGCCGCCGATGCCGACGTGCACTTCGCCCGGCCCCCTGGCGCTCATCAGGCCTTCTTTCGCGAAAGGCGGCGGCGATTGGCGGTAACGCGCTTGCGATAGTGGCGCACGGCCTTGTGCGCGGTCTGTTCCGGAGAGGCCAGACCGCCGGTCGCCAGCTTCATCGCCAGTTCGGCATTGGCCTGGAGCTTTTCGGTGACCATCAGCATGTTTTCGCGGTTGCTGCCCCGCCCGGTCATCATGTCGGTGGTACGCATTCCCATGACCATCATGGATTCGGCCCAGAGCCAGTAGCTGTCATGGGCGAGCTTCATCCAGTCGCCATTGGAATTGCGGGGCATTCGGGAACCCTTCGAGATGGAAATCGATGGTAGCAGCGCAATCGATTCCTGCGAAGGGGAATTGCTGAGGCCGGAATGGGCCGTCGTCCCGGTGCGAGCCCGGGACGACGTTATCTCCAACCGGCGTCGATACGCTCAGTCGTGTTCGCGGTCTCCCGCGCCCATGTAGAGTTCGCTGCCGGTTTCCCGGAACACCTTGCTCATTTCGGCCATGCCCGCCTCGGCCTCGGAAATGGCGAGCTTGCCGCCTTCTTCCGCCGCGATGAAGCCGGTCGAGGGCTGGTTCTGCTTCGCCGCGAAATCCCGCACTTCCTGGCTGATCTTCATCGAACAGAACTTCGGCCCGCACATCGAGCAGAAATGCGCGGATTTCGCGCCTTCGGCCGGAAGCGTCTGGTCGTGGTACTGCTCCGCCGTGTCGGGATCGAGGCTGAGGTTGAACTGGTCGCGCCAGCGGAACTCGAACCGGGCGCGGCTGAGGGCATCGTCGCGGACTTTGGCGGCCGGGTGGCCTTTCGCCAGATCGGCAGCATGGGCGGCCAGCTTGTACGTGACGACGCCAACTTTCACGTCATCGCGGTCCGGCAGGCCAAGGTGTTCCTTGGGCGTGACGTAGCAGAGCATCGCCGTGCCGTACCAGCCGATCATGGCCGCGCCGATGCCGCTGGTGATGTGGTCGTAGCCCGGCGCGATATCGGTGACGAGCGGCCCGAGGGTGTAGAACGGCGCTTCGCCGCAAGCCTCAAGCTGCTTGTCCATGTTCTCCTTCACCTTGTGCATCGGCACATGGCCCGGCCCCTCGATCATCACCTGCACGTCCTGCGCCCACGCCCGCTTGGTCAGTTCGCCCAGGGTGTAGAGTTCGGCGAACTGCGCCTCGTCATTGGCATCCGCGATCGAGCCGGGGCGCAGGCCGTCACCCAGCGAGTAGGCGACGTCGTAAGCCTTCATGATCTCGGTGATTTCGTCGAAGCGTTCGTAAAGGAACGATTCGCGGTGATGGGCGAGGCACCATTTGGCCATGATCGAGCCGCCCCGGCTGACGATGCCGGTCACGCGCTTGGCGGCGAGCGGCACGAAAGGCAGGCGCACGCCGGCGTGGATGGTGAAGTAGTCCACGCCCTGTTCGGCCTGTTCGATCAGGGTGTCGCGGAAGACCTCCCAGGTCAGGTCCTCGGCAATGCCGCCGACTTTCTCCAGCGCCTGGTAGATCGGCACGGTGCCGATCGGCACGGGGCTGTTGCGGATGATCCATTCGCGGGTGTCGTGGATGTTGCGGCCGGTGGAGAGGTCCATCACCGTATCCGCGCCCCAGCGGATCGACCAGACCATCTTGTCCACCTCGCTCGCCACGTCGGAGGCCACGGCGGAGTTGCCGATATTGGCGTTGATCTTGACCAGGAAATTGCGGCCGATCGCCATCGGCTCGCTCTCGGGATGGTTGATGTTGGAGGGGATGATCGCCCGGCCGCGCGCCACTTCCTCGCGCACGAACTCCGGCGTGACGTAATCGGGGATGGCGGCGCCCCAGTCTTGCCCGTCGCGCGCATATTCCATGAGCATCGCGCGGCCGAGGTTCTCGCGCTCGGCGATGTATTCCATCTCCGGCGTGATGATCCCGCGCCGCGCGTAGTGCATCTGGCTGACGTTCATGTCCGGCTTGGCGCGCAGCGGGCGCTTCACGACGTTGGGGAAGGCCGGGACCCCGCCCGAGCGGTCCGGGCCGAGTTGGCCGTTGTCCTCCGGCTTCACCGCGCGGGCTGCATAGTCCTCCACATCGCCGCGTGCGAGAATCCAGTCGCGGCGTTTGGCGGCGAGGCCAGCGGCGATGTCGATGTTCACGTTGGGATCGGTGTAGGGACCGGAGGTGTCGTAGACACGCACGGGCGCCTCGCCCGAACCAGGCTCCAAGTGGATTTCCCGCATGGCAACGCCAAGCGGCCCGACATGAATCTTCTTCGACCCGCGAATGGGCCCGGTGGTAACGCCGATTTCCAGTGTGGAATTGATGTCGGCCATAAGCGATTTTCCTAGGGCTTATGGACGAAAGAAAGGTCGCGACAGATGAGTCCTGTGGCCCGCCCTTCCCTCCGCCCGTGTTAACGGGTTCAGGTTCAACGGGTCGGGCAGCGTGACCTGCCCCTCTCAGCCATTTGTTTCCTTCCGGCTTTCGCAATAGCGAAAACCTTGGGCACAAGCTCCCCGGGGATGGGCGGACGATAGACGGGGCGATCCCGTCCGTCTAGGCCGACCGGCGACATGCCGATCATCTATCGCCTCGACGCACCCGCCCGCGATGTCGCCCGTGCCATGGGCGCCGAAGCCGGGGAGGACCCGTGGCGCGGCGGCCCGGTTTCGGGCGGCGGGTTCGCGCCGGTGGTGACGATGGGGCGCGAATTCGTGGCCGGACCCCGGCCGGAGCAACGCCAGCCGCGCCGCATGGTGCCGCGTCTCTGGGGTGTGCCGCCCCCGCCCGCCGCCTTTGGCGAGCGTCGCCACGGCATCCTCACCGTGCGCAATCTGGAAAGCCCGTTCTGGATCGGCAACTTGCGCAACAGCGAGTTTCGCTGCCTGGTGCCCGCCACTGCGTTCATGGAATGGGGCAAGGTGGACCCGCGCGACGGCAAACGCCGCCAGAACTGGTTCGGCGCTGCCGACCAGCCGATCTTCGCGATGGCCGCTGTGTGGAAGGACAGCGAAGTGCCCAGCTTCGCCCTGCTCACGTGCGAGGCCAATAATGCGCTGCGTGCCGAGGGGCGGGACACGATGCCGGTCATCCTCCCGCCCGAAGCGCACGATCTCTGGCTGCGGGGGGACTGGAAGCGTGCGGCGGCGCTGGTGGTGCCCTATTCGTCCTCGCTCACGACACTGCGCGTGGCGGGCGCCTGAGGACGGGCCCAGAAAAAAGCCGGACGCGGGAAAGCTGGACAGGGAAAACCCGGGCCACCGCAAAGACGGCCCGGGTCACTCCCTGCGAAGAATCGCGGATTACGGGATTACTTGAACCGGATACCGACGCCGCCCATCACGCGCTGGCGTGCCGAGTGGCCGTGGTAGTCGGAATAGACGTACTGAGCATTGACGTAGACCGGCAGGCGTCCCTGGGTGAGCGTGTATTCCACGCCGCCGCCGACCTGATAGCCGTCCGCCTTGTAGTGATCGTAGACGAGGGTGTCGCCGGTCGGGCCGTCGATGCGGCGGCGCTGTTCGCCGTTGACGTAGCCGCCCTTGGCGAAGACCAGCAGCTGCGGGGTGGCGAGGTAGCCGGCGCGCACGGCGGCGCCCCATTCCTCGAAGCCCTTGTGGCAGATGCTGTTGCCGTCGGCCAGGCCGGTGCAGTTCTCATTGCCGTTGCCGGGGCGCCAGTAGCTGCCTTCGGCGCCGATCACGAAGCGGTCGCCCAGCGTGCCGTCGAAGCCCACGGTGCCGCCGTAACCGAACTTGTCGTTATGATTGCCTTCGGACTGGAAGCGATCGCCGCCGGCATTGGCTTCGACGCGGATACCGCGGAAACTCGTGCCGTTCGAAGCGACTTCCGAACCTTCCTGCGCGAACGCAGGCTGCGCGGCGATCCCCGCCGCGAAAAGCGCGGCGATCGTGGTGGCTTTGATATTCATAACAGGTCCTTGAAGTAGGTCGGGGGTCACCGGGAAACGGCGATCCTACGGTCAAAGTTGCCCATTAGGGGTATATCCCGGGCGCAAGTGGGTCGATATGTGACGACTGCGCAACAGTTCCACAAAGCGGAATTCCGGACATTGTCCGGCCGGTTGCCTGCATTTCCGCGGGTCTGGAGCCCATTGATCGTCGGGATCGCGGTTTCGCGCCAAATGGTCGCCGAACTTATTTTGCCTTGGCCGGGAACCGGTCTCTCCGTCCGGCGCCCGCGTGTTCGGGCGTTGGAGGTAGGGTGAGGATGCAGGAAAAAGCGCGCCCCTCCCCCCTCCCCCTTCGTCATTGCGAGCGTAGCGAAGCAATCCAGAGCGGCTCTGCGCGACTCTGGATTGCTTCGCTACGCTCGCAATGACGAAAGGTTGGGGAGAGAAACACGTCGTCCCGGACTTGATCCGGGACCGCTGGCGGTTCTTTAGGCGCTAAATGGCAGAACGGCGCCCCGCTGAACATTGGGCGCGGCTCTGCCAGCGGTCCCGGATCAAGTTCGGGACGACGCCTTCTTCAACGCCTTCTTCAAATCAGCATTCAGCGCCTGTGCTTCAGCCCAGCAGTTCGGCCATCTCCACCACACGCTTCTCGCGGGCGCTGAGTTCCGCCGCCGCGCCGATGGCCACGGCCATCAACCCGTCGCGCGCGGTCACCTGCACTTCGCCCTCGCCGCGAACGGCGCGGGCGAAGGCCTCGTGCTGGTAGAACGTCGCGCCGTGGTGCGAGCCGGCATCCATCGCCGCCTCGTCCACCGCAACGTGCCAACGCTCGACCGCCTTCGGACCCGGCCACGGCACGCGCGGCGACCAGACGAGATCGCCCGGCGGGATCAGCACGTCGAGGCGGCCCTTGTCGCCGGTCGCGCTCATCTCTTCCTGATGCTCGGCGCCCTCGGCGAACATGCAAAGGTCGAGCAGCGCACGGCTGCCGTCGGCGAAATCGACGGTGGTGAAGCTGTTGTCGATTATGTCGGGCTGGCGGCCCTGATAGCGCTCATCCACGTGGTTCACGTCCATCGCGCCCGAGCAATAGACGCGCACCAGCTCCGAACGGGTGATCAGGCGCATGAGGTCGAAGAAGTGGCAGCACTTCTCCACCATGGTGCCGCCGGTGTTGACCGAGAAACGGTTCCAGTCGCGCACTTTCACCAGGAACGGGAAGCGATGCTCGCGGATGGAGAGCATCTGCAGGCGGCCGACCTTGCCGCCGTGAATCTCGTCGATGAAGGCCTTGGCGGGCGGACTGAAGCGGTATTCCATGCCCGTCCAGAACGGCGCCTTGCGGGCCTCGGCGCGTTCGACCACCCAGCGGGCGTCTTCCATCGTGGTGCAGAGCGGCTTTTCGCAGAGGATCGCCACGTCGCTGTCCAGCAGCGGCTCCAGCACCGCACGGTGCGTGAAATTGGGCGAGACGACCACCACGGCATCGAGCCCGGCATTGGCGATCATGCTGGCGCTGTCGGCATATTCCGCCACGCCCTCGGCCTTCTCGCCCAGGGCATCCTTGGCCCAGCCGAGCGAGGTCGGCTCGGGATCGGCGATGGCGACCACTTCGGCGCCTTCGAGGATCTTGAGATTGTGGATGTGCTCGACACCCATCATCCCGGTTCCGACAATTCCGTAACGCAGCGTATCTACCATTTCGCAACTCCGTGTGCCATGTGGCGATCCATGACCTCCCCATCGACGATGCGCCTATCGGCCCAACCCGTCCCGCTCGGCAAGAGCGGAATTTCCGTTTTCCCGATTGCCTGGGGCATGTGGCGGCTCGCCCGACCCGACGGTAACGACGACATCGGCGCCATCGTCGCCCGCATCGAGGCGGCGCTTGAGGCAGGCGTGACCCTGTTCGACACCGCCGACATTTACGGCTGCGACGCCGCGCTCGGCTTCGGCGGCGCGGAACTGCTGCTGGGCAAGGCGCTCGCCGCCCGCCCGGACCTGCGCGACCGGATGACCATCGCCACCAAGGGCGGCATCGTTCTGGGCGTGCCCTACAATTCGAGCCCGGACTACCTGAACAAGGCGCTCGCAGCCTCGCTCGAACGCCTCGGCCTGCCTTCGGTCGAACTCTACCAGATCCACCGCCGCGACTTCCTGGCCCACCCGCGCGACGTGGCCGAAACCCTCGCCGCCATGGTCGAGAGCGGCAAGGTCAAGGCCATCGGCGTTTCCAACTACAGCCCGGCCGAATTCGACGCGCTCCAGGCCTACCTGCCCTTCCCCATCGTCTCGACCCAGCCCGAGTTCTCGGCCGCGCGCTATGCGCCGCTCTATGACGGCACGCTCGACCAGGCGATGGCCCGCGACGTGGCGGTGCTGGCATGGTCGCCGCTGGGCGGCGGACGCCTTGCCGCCGGTTCGCAAGACCCCGTCGCGAAGCTGATCGCCGCGCAAGGCGCGCGTTACGGCACCGATGCTGCCGCCGCCGCACTGTCGTGGATCATGGCCCACCCCTCGCGCGCGATTCCCATCGTCGGCTCGCAGACCCCCGAGCGCATCCTCGCCTCGCGTGATGCGCTGAAGGTCGAATGGACCGCGCCGGAATGGTATGCCGTGCTGGAAGCCTCGATGGGAGCGCGCCTGCCGTGAGCGCGCTGTCCCCTTGCGAAATCAGCTGGTTTTCGGCGCTCTGCGACGATGACTATGAATTCCTCGGCCAGCCGGACCCGATGCTACGCTCCAGCTGGGAGCATTGCCGCAACATCGTGATGGCCGCCGAGGAAGGCGGTTTCGACAACGTGCTGCTGCCTTCCGGCTATGCGCTCGGCATCGACACCACCGCCTTTGCCGCCGCCATCGCCGCCGAGGTTCGCCGCATCAAGCTGCTGATGGCCGTGCGCATCGGTGAGATGTGGCCGGCCCAGCTCGCGCGCCAGATCGCCACGATCGACCAGATCCTGGGTGGTCGCGAGGGCGGCAGCCGCCTGAACATCAATATCATCTCCAGCGAGATGCCCGGCGAAACGCTCGACGGCCCCGCCCGCTATGAGCGCACGACCGAGGCCATCGAGATCCTGCGCACCCTGCTGTCAGGCCAGTCGCTCGACCATCAGGGCCGGTTCTGGAACCTGAAGCTCGACGCGCCGCGCATGATCGCGCCGGGCTCGAAATGCCCGCCGCTCTACTTCGGCGGCCTTTCCGAACCCGCCCGCGAAGTGGCCGCCAAGGGCTGCGACGTCTACCTGATGTGGCCGGACCGGATGGAAGCGGTGAAGGAAACCATCGCCGACATGCGCGCCCGCGCCGCGAAATACGGCCGCACCATGCGCTTCGGCTACCGCGTCCACGTCATCGTGCGCGAGACCGAAGTGGAAGCCCGCGGCGCGGCGGACCGCCTGCTCTCGCGCCTCGATGCTGCGGAAGGCGCGGCGATCCGGGCACGTTCGCTGGACTCCCAGTCGGTCGGCGTGCAGGCACAGGCCGCGCTGCGCGAGACCGCCAGCGACGACGGCTATGCCGAGGACAACCTCTGGACCGGCATCGGCCGCGCCCGCTCGGGCTGCGGCGCGGCGATCGTCGGCGATCCGGACCAGGTGCTGGCGAAGCTCCAGGCCTATCGCGAGGCGGGGATCGATGCCTTCATCCTGTCCGGCTACCCCCATGCGCGCGAGGCGGACCTGTTCGCGCGGCATGTGCTGCCCCGGATCGATCACGGGCCGCTGGCTTTTTAACACACGCCAAACCTCAATACCCCAGCCAACCTTCGTCATTGCGAGCGCAGCGAAGCAATCCAGAGCGGTTCCGCGCCGCTCTGGATTGCCGCGTCGGCTTCGCCTCCTCGCAATGACGAGTGTTGGGAGAGCAAAAGAGGCCGGGGCGGACATTGACTGCGTCGGCAACATACAAGCTGCGCCGCAGGGAGCGCACGACGCATAGGCGGCGCACAGCATCGACATTCCGAGGGTCTGGCCGAGGGTCTGGGGGATCATCCCCCAGGACTTCTCTTCCCTCTCCGCCCTAGAATTTCTTGTTCGCCCCTGCTCTCCCCCATCGCTAGACGATCCGGGATGCAGATTTTCCCCCAAGCCCGGACGTGCCGCGCATGACCCTGTCCCCGCGCCGCCGCTGGCTGCTGTTCGCTCTCGCGCTGACGGCGGGCGTACTCAATCTCGTGGATCGCCAGATCATCTCGGTACTGAAGCCGACGATCGCCGCCGATCTCGGCTGGAGCGACGACGACTACGGCACCCTGGCCGCCTGGTTCCAGGCCGGCGCGGCGTTCGGCTTCCTCGCGGCGGGGTGGCTGGTGGACCGGCTGGGTGCGAAATGGGCCAATGCGGCGGGCGTGGCGGCGTGGTCGCTGGCGGCGATGACTCATGGCTGGGCGCACAGTTTCAGCCAGTTCGTACTCTGCCGCGTCGGGCTGGGCGCCACGGAATCGATGGGCACACCCGCAGGTGTGAAGACCATCGCCACGATCTTTCCGCCGAACCTGCGCTCTCTGGGCTTCGGGCTTTCGAATGCGATGAACAGCCTTGGCGCGATCCTGGCGCCGCTGGCGATCCCGGTGGTCGCGGCGGTCTGGGGCTGGCGCGCCGCCTTCGTGCTGGCGGGCGTGGTCGGCCTGTTCTGGGTCGCGGCCTGGCTTCTGGCGTCGCGCGGGGTGGACTTCGGCGACCGCCAGCCTTCCGCCACGGGCAACCTGATCTCAGGCGACAAGCTGTTCCTGAAGGAAGGCCGTACCTGGACCATCGCGCTGGCCAAAGTGCTGTCGGACGCGACCTGGTGGCTGATGCTGTTCTGGATGCCGGACTACTTCAACCGGCAGTTCGGCCTCTCCGGCACCGAGCTGGGGCCGCCGCTGGCCTTGGCCTATTGCGGCTCGGCGGCGGGCTCGCTGATCTCGGGCTTTGCGGCCAACCGCCTGCTTTCCAGCGGCTGGAGCGCCAACCGCACGCGCAAGACGCTGATGCTGATTTCCGCGCTCTGCGTGGTGCCGGTGCCGCTGGCGCTTTACGTCGAGGGCTACTGGCCCGCCGTGGGCCTGATGGCGTTGACCCTGGCCGGGCACCAGGGTTTCTCGACCAACCTGTTCGGCCTGATCGCCGACGTGACCCCGCGCCACAAAGTGGGCCGCGTGACCGGCTTCGGCGCGTTCTGCGGCAACCTCGGCGGCACCGCGATCAGCAAGATCGCCGGTCTCGTGCTGGCGGCGGGGCTGGGCTACGGTCCGCTCTTCGGTTTTGCTGCGGTTTCCTACCTGCTTGCACTCGGCTGGATTCAGCTCACCATGCCCCGGATTGTCCCGGCAGAGGACACCACCTCGTCCCACGCATAGGGCGACTAAAGGAAAACTATCTTTCTCAACCAAAACGGTTGACTATAGATCCGCGCGACCAAGGGAGATCCGAATGACCATGACCTCGCTCCGCGCCGCCCGCACCCTGCTGCTGGCCTCCGCGGTACTGTTCCCGGCCGCCGCTTATGCCGACGAGGCACCGGACACCGCGTCCGGCGAGATCGTCGTGACCGCGCGCTACCGCGACGAATCGCTGCAGCAGGTGCCGATCGCCATTACCGCCGTCAGCGGTGAATCGCTCAATGATCGCGCGATCCACAACCTCCAGGACCTGAGCGCCACGGTGCCCTCGGTCGACTTCCGCAACGGCGCCTCCAACAAGGACCGCACCGTTTTCATCCGCGGCGTCGGCACGATCAGCACTTCGCCGGGTGTGGAATCCTCGGTCTCCACCGTGCTCGACGGCGTCGTGCTGACCCGCCCGGGCCAGGCCACGCTGGACGTGGGCGAAGTCTCGCGCATCGAAGTGCTGCGCGGCCCGCAGGGCACACTGTTCGGCAAGAACGCCTCGGCCGGCGTCATCAGCGTCGTCACCGCGGCCCCGTCGCAGGAATTCCACGCCTACGCCGAAGGTTCGGCCACGACCGACGAGGAATACCGCATCAAGGCGGGCGTCACCGGCGGCCTTGCCCCGAACGTCTCCGCGCGGATTGACGGCCTATACGCCAATTACGACGGCAACGTTCGCAACGTCACCACCGGCAACGAGGTCAACGGCTACGAGCGTTACGGCGCCCGCGCCAAGATCGAAGCCACGCCCACCGACACCCTGAAGCTCACCCTTTCGGGCGACTACCTCTACTCGCACGACACCACCCCGAGCGGCGTCTATTTGCGCACCAGCCAGATCGCCTATCCCACCGGCGCGGTGACCAATTCCCCGGCGCTCGCCTCATTCCTCGCCGGCCAGGGCATCACCCCCGGCGCCGAGAACCGCGAAGTCAGCACCAACTTCGACACCGACGTGCGCGACAAGAACTACGGCGGCTCGCTGACCGCGGAGTGGGGCCTGGGCGACTACACCGTCACCTCGATCACGGCCTACCGCGAATGGAAGAACCGCCAGCACCAGGACTACGACGCCCTTTCGGAGCTTTCGGCCACTTTCCCCGAAGGCGACGACCGCGGCATCGTGGACAACAAGCAGTTCTCGCAGGAACTGCGGCTGACCTCGCCCAAGGGCAAGTTCATCGACTACGTCGTGGGCGCCTACTACCTCCACGCCAAGACCGACGAAGTCTATTCACGCACGCTCACCCGCCTGATTTCCGGTGCCGAGAACGTGGTGTCGGGCGTGGCGAACTATGGGGTGACCAGCGACAACTACGCCCTGTTCGGTGAGGCCAATTTCAACTTCACCCCCTGGCTGCGTGCCATCGCCGGCTATCGTTCGACCTGGGACGACCTCAGCTACTACCACGTCCGCACGTCGAGCAACGACCCGACCAATTCGGGATCGACCGCGCTCGACGTGGCGGGCATCCGTGCCTACCACAATTCGGCCGGCTCCACCTCGACCCGCGGCGATTCCTACCGCGGCGGCCTCCAGGCGGACTTCCTGCCGAACAACCAGGCCTATTTCACTTATTCGCGCGGCTACAAGGGCCCGGCCTACAACGCCTACTTCAACATGCGCTCGCTCAACGCGACCACGCCGCTGGACGAGATCGCGCTGAAGCCTGAAACTTCGGACTCGTTCGAGGGCGGTATCAAGGGCTCGGCGCTGGGCCACCAGATCACGTATGCGCTGGCGGTCTACTCGACCAAGTTCCACAACTACCAGGCCAACTACAACGACGTGGTCGGCGGCGCGCAAGTCACCCGCCTGATCAACGCCGGAACCGTGCAGACCAAGGGCGTGGAACTCGACTTCGGCCTGCGCCCGATCCCGGGTCTCTCGCTGGACACCTCGGTGGCCTATACCGACGCCAAGGTGCTGAACTTCATCTGCCCCGAAGGCGCGCCGTCCAGCTGCAACATCAACGGCGAAGTCCTGCCCTTCGCGCCGAAGTGGAAGCTCTACAGCAACGCCGCCTACCGCTTCGCCCTGTCGGACGCGATCGACCTCGAAGTGCAGACCGACATCACGCTCAAGAGCCGCACGCAGTACCAGTTGACCGAGACGCCGGGCACGATCCAGCCGGGCTATTACATCTGGAACGGCAGCGTGGCGCTGATCGGCGCGAACGACGGCTGGCAGCTGCGCGGGTTCGTGAAGAACATCACCAACCAGAGCTACTCCAACTTCCTCGCCAACGGCACGCTGGCCGGGATCGTCCGCTACGTCCCGCGTGACGACAAGCGCTATGGCGGGATCATGCTGCGCAAGGAGTTCTGAGGAAAAGGGAGAAGCAGGGGGTCAACACCCCCTGCACCCCCAACACTGTCAAGGTCACGCGGACCAATAGCGTGGTGCGCTCATGGCGGCGTCGGAAGACTTAAATGGCTGCGCCGCAGGGGGCGCACGACGGATAGGGTGCGCGCAGCATCGACATTCCGAGGGTCCGGGGGATCATCCCCCGGATCTTCCCCCCTGCCTTAAAGCCCCTCACCCCCAACCCAGTGCGCATCCGCCAGATAGCGCGCGAGGTTCCACACCTGCCGCCGGATATCGGGCACCGCGACGATCTCCCAGGCTTCCCCCTTGGTGACCGGACCGACCGCAAAGAGCGTGTCCTGCGGCTCGCCGCCGCCATCCCGAACCCGGCCGAGATGATCGACGTCCAGCCCCAGCCGGTGCGCGTCCGAGCGCACCCTGCCCTGGGCCAGCAGGTCCTTCACCAGCGGCGCGCCGCTGCGCATGAGATCGCCCTCGGGGCCGGTGCAATTGATGGTGCGCGATACCTCCAGCCGCACCAGCCGGTCCTCCCCGCGCGGGCGGTACGTCACGGCGACCCCGCTTTCCGTAGGCTCCGCGCCGACCAGCTTGCCGGCGACGAATTCCAGCCGCCCTTCGGCCTCGATCTCGGCAATGCGCCGCGCGACGTCCGGGGCAAGGCGGTGGCGGTGGACATCCCAGTAAGGGCGCAAGTGGCGCAGGAACCGGCGCTGCCCGGCCTCATCGTGGCGGCGCCAGAGATTCTGGGTATGCGGACGCAGCTCGTCCACGGCGGCGCGCCAGCCGATGTCCGCCGCGCGCCTGCGAACGCGGGCGATCAGGTGCGATCCGCGCTCTTCGGGCGCTGGCACGTAGTCGACCGAAGGCCCCCTTTCGGAATGGGCCTGCGGCTTGAGCCCGCGGCGCGAAAGTGCGGTGATCCGGCCCCTGAAGCCCGCCTTGTCGAGCGAGAGCACCATGTCCGCCGCGGTCAGCCCGGTGCCGATCAGCAGGACGTGGTCGATCTCGTCGATCTTCTCCAGCGTGCCGGACTGCCAGGGGTCGGTGAAGCGGCGATCCTCGGGGATGGGGGAGAGGACGGGGTGCGGCGAGGGCGGGAAATTTCCCAGCGCCAGCACGAGCGCCCGGGCCTCGATGGAATCCCCATCCGCCATCTCGACGACGACGCGGCCGTCCTCCAACCGGGTCGAACAGGCTTCCCCGTTGACGATCAGGGCGTCCTGCCCGGCATCGGCCAGCGCCCGGATCAGCAATTCGCGCAAGTAGAGCCCGTAGGAGAGGCGCGGCACGAAGCGGTTGGCCTGCTCGTCTCCGGCATGGCCGATCCAACGCAGGAAATTGGCCTGGTCGTCAGGGAAGGCGCTCATGTTGGCGGCGCGGACATTGAGCAAATGCTCGGGCCAGCGGGTGCCGAAGGCCAGGCCCTTGGCAAGCTGGGCGTCCTTGCGCTCGATCAGGACGACGCGGACGCCGTTGCGCAGGAGGTTGATCGCCAGCAGGGTTCCACTGAAACCCGCACCCACGATCGCGACAGGAAGCGCGCCGGTTCCGTTCTGAGTATTCAAGGGCAAGCTCCGATGGGTATGCAATGTGCCTGTCTAGCGACAGCCGGCGGATATTATCAACTTAATTGGTTGAGAATGTGACATCCCGGCCCGGAGGATCGACGAGCCGTCCGGTCTCCGCATTTCGCCCTTTCACTCCGGTCCAGCTTGCGGAGAGGCCAGGGGCGCGCCATCTGAACGAGGACAATGTCGCTTGCCACCGATCTTCCCGACCTGCTGACGGCCATTCGTGCCTGCCGCCTCTGCGAGGACCGTCTTCCCCACGCTCCGCGGCCGGTGGTGCAGGCCGCGCCCGGCGCGCGACTGCTCATCATCGGGCAGGCGCCGGGCAGCAAGGTCCACGCCAGCGGTCACGCCTTCGACGACGACAGCGGCGACCGTCTGCGCGACTGGACCGGGATCGACAGCGCGACATTCTACGATCCCGCGCTCGTCGCCCATATGCCGACGGGATTCTGCTATCCGGGCAAAGGTAAAGGCGGCGACCTGCCGCCGCAGCCGGCCTGCGCGCCGCTATGGCACGGCCGCCTGCTCGCGGCGCTGCCGGGACTTCGGCTCACGCTGCTGGTGGGGCAATATGCGCAGAAGCGCTACCTGCCGCGCGGTTTCGCGCCGAACCTGACAGAGGCCGTGCACCGATGGCGGGATGCGCCGGAGGGACTGTTCCCCCTGCCGCATCCTGCCTGGCGCAGCCGCATGTGGATGGCGCGCAACCCCTGGTTCGAGGCCGAAGTGCTGCCGGACTTGCGCGAACGCGTCCGGCACGCACTGCGCGGCTGAAGGGCGGCCGGACCGCCTCAGAAGGTGTAGGCGATGCCCGCGCCGACGGTCCACTGGTCGGAACTGCCGCGAAGCGACGTATAGGGCGTGTTCTTGCCGTCCTTCAGCATGGCCGAGTAATTGAGCGCGCCGAACAGTGCGAAACCGCCGTCGCGCAAGTCGCCCGAGAGGTCGTAGCCGACCAGGGCGCCCAGACCCACCGTGTCCCAGCCGCTTTTCGCTTCGTAGACCGGCAGCCCGGACGCGGCGGACTGCTCGGGCGTCACCGAGTAGTAATAGCGGGCGTAGTCGCCATCGGCGTGGTGAGCGCGGGCGTTCACCGCCACGACCATCGCCTTGCTGACCGGGGTCATGTAGGTCACCTGCGGCTGCCAGACCATGCCGCCGTAAGCGCCGTTGACGTCCCACTTCACATCCGCGGAAACGGTGAGGGAGTCGTAGGGATTGAGCAGGCGATTGACCGTCACGCCCGCCGTTCCGCCCACCTCGATGGCAGCGTCGAGCTTGCCGGCGGCGCGCACGACATCGTCCTTGATGCGGCGGTTGCGGTTGAACGACACGCCGAACACCGGACCGGCCGAGAAGTCGATCTTGGAGCCGCGGGTCGAGGGGATGAGGTTGAAGGCAAGGCCGCGGGTGCGGGGATTGACCTCGATGCCCTTGTAGCGCCCCTGCACCACCGGGATGGGCGAGAAAGTCTCATCGTCCGAACCTTCGTAGCTCGGGCCGTAGAGGGCACCGACGCCGATCGTCAGGTGATCGCGCTCATAGACGTTGTCGGAAGCGTCGGCCTCCTGCGCCAAGGCGGCCGTTGCCGAAAAAGCGGAGATGCAGGCGCCGGAAACGAGAGCGGCGATCAGGAGTATGCGCATGGGAATCCTTGTCAGGTTTCCCCGCGCAACGCCTGCACACCCCTAAGGGTTGCCCCGGAGTACCTCCGGAATGGATTGAAAAAATGGCAAAATATTCGGGAACTTTATCCGACCCGGATCATGCGGCCTGTTGCGGAAGGCTCTGGTCGCCCTCGCCGAGTTGGCGCTGCATGAGGAAGACGTCGAGCCACTTGCCGTGCTTCCACCCCGCCCCGTCCAGCGTCGCAACCGGGCGGAAACCCGCGCGGGCATGAAGCACGACAGAGGCCGGTTCGCTCTCGGCAATGACCGCGAAGGCTTGCCGGAAACCGCGCGTTTCGCACTCTTCGAGCAAAGTGGCGAGCAGGCGTCCGCCGATGCCCCGCCCGATGCAGGCCGGTGCGACGTAGATCGTCGTCTCCACGCTGTAGCGATAACCGGCACGCGGGCCGTAGCGATGGGCGAAGCCGAAGCCGATCACGCGGCCCTGCTCGCCTGCCGCGCCGCCTTCGCGCACGACGAGGAATGGATAGCCGGCATCGACGATATCGCGGATCCGGCGCTCGCTTTCCGCAAGGTCAGGCGGCTCCGTCTCGAAAGTTGCGGTACTTTCGAGCACATAGTGTGCATAGATCTCGGTAATGGCTGCGGCATCCTCGATAGAAGCGCTGCAGACGGTCAATTCCTCGGTCATTGTCATCACAATGCCGCAAAGCCCGTGCCCTGCCAAGTTGCGGCAGGCATAACCTGTCCTTAAACGGTACTTCGATGGCCACTTTTTCCTCCGATCTGGCAATTTTGGGCGGCGGCCTCGCCGGATCGCTGATCGCGCTCGCCATGGCGCGGCACCGGCCGGACTTGCGCGTCCTCCTCGTGGAGCGGGAAGACCGGCTGGGCGGGGATCATGTCTGGTCCTTCTTCGAGACCGACGTGGCGCCCGCGCACCGCAACCTGGTGGAGCCGCTGATCGCCCGGCGCTGGAGCGGCTACGACGTCCACTTTCCCGGCTATTCGCGGATGCTGGCCACGCCTTATGCCAGCGTGACCAGCCAGCGGCTGGACATGATGGTCCGCGCCGCCCTGCCCGCCGAGGCCCTGCTCACCGGCGTGGCCGTGGCCGAAGCCGGCCCGCAGCACGTCGTGCTGGGCGATGGCCGGCGCCTGAATGCCCGGGCGGTGATCGACGCGCGCGGCACGCACGGCTTGCCCCACATGGCGGGGGGCTGGCAGAAGTTCCTTGGCCAGATGCTGCATCTTTCGGTGCCGCACGGCCTGGAACGGCCGGTGGTGATGGATGCCCGCGTCGACCAGCTCGACGGCTACCGTTTCGTCTATTGCCTGCCTTTCGGCGCGCGCGAGGTCTTCGTCGAGGACACCTATTATTCCAGCGACCACCGGCTCGATGCCGCCGCCTTGCGCCAGCGCGTGGGGGATTACGCCCTGGGCATGGGTTGGCATGTCGATTCCGTCACCTATGAGGAGACGGGCGTGCTGCCGGTCATCGCGGGCGGCGATTTCGAGAAGTTCTGGAACTGCGCGCCGGATCCATCCGTTGCCCGGGCCGGAACGCGCGCCGCTCTGCTTAACCCGATGACATCCTATTCCTTTCCCGATGCTGTAAGATTTGCCATGCACCTGACCACTCTCGACAACCTCTCCGGCGACAGCCTAGGAAGGACGAGTCATGCATGGGCCGCAAATCACTGGCGCGGGGGGCGCTTTTACCGGATGTTGACGCGCATGCTGTTCGGGGCCGCACGCCCGGAGGAACGCCGGGCCGTGCTCGCGCGGTTCTACACTCTTCCGGAAACGCTGATCGAGCGCTTCTACGCGGGCCGTCCCGCCCTGGCCGACATGGCGCGCGTACTGGCGGGCAAGCCGCCGGTGCCGCTGGGCGCGGCGATGGCCAGCCTTGCTGGACGCGGCTATCCGCTGGCGGACCTTGCGCCCGCAACCGAAAGCCGTAACCGATGAAGAAGGCCTGTGTCATCGGCGCCGGCTTCGGCGGTCTCTCCCTTGCCATCCGGCTGCAGACGTCCGGCATCGAAACCACGCTGGTGGAAGCGCGCGACAAAGTGGGCGGCCGCGCCTACGTCTGGGAGCGCGAGGGCTTCACCTTCGACGCCGGCCCCACCGTCATCACCGATCCCGATGCCCTGCGCGAACTGTGGACGCTCTCCTCGCAGGACATGGCGGACGACGTCGACCTGATGCCGGTCATGCCGTTCTACCGGCTCAACTGGACCGACGGCGTCACCTTCGACTATTCGAACGACGAAGTGGCCCTGCGCCGCGAGATCGCCCGCGTCGCCCCGCGCGATGCGGCGGGCTACGACGAATTCGTGCGCTACGCCGCCGGGGTCTACCAGGAAGGCTACGTCAAGCTGGGGCACGAGGCCTTCCTCGATTTCTCCAGCATGGTGAAAGCCGCCCCGGCGCTGGCCCGCTACCAGGCGTGGCGCTCGGTCTATTCGATGGTCAGCCACTATGTGAAAGACGAGCACCTGCGCCAGGCGCTCTCGTTCCACACCCTGCTGGTGGGCGGCAACCCGATGACCACCAGCGCGATCTACGCCCTGATCCACAAGCTGGAAAAGGACGGCGGGGTCTGGTGGGCGCGGGGCGGCACCAACAAGCTGGCGCAAGGCATGGCCCGCCTGTTCGAGCGGCTGGGCGGTACGCTGCGCCTCGGCGAAAAGGTGGTGCAGATCCACACGCTGGGCGATCAGGTCACCGAGGTCGAGACCGAAAGCGGCTGGAAGCAGCGCTTCGACGCGATCGCCAGCAATGGCGACATCATGCATACCTACCGCGAGCTGCTCTCGGGCAACCAGCGCGGGCAGGACATGGCACACAAGCTGAAGAAGAAGCGCTTTTCCCCCAGCCTCTTCGTGGTCCATTTCGGCCTGGAAGGCACCTGGCCCGGCATTCCGCACCATACGATCCTGTTCGGCCCGCGCTACAAGGGCCTGCTCGACGACATCTTCGAGCATGGCGTGCTGCCGCGCGACTTCTCGATCTACCTCCATCACCCGACCGTCACTGACCCGTCGATGGCCCCGGCGGGCAAGAGCACGTTCTACGCGCTGGTCCCCGTGGCCAACATGGGCAAGCTGCCGATCGACTGGGCGGAAGTGGGCCCGATCCTGGAAAAGCGGATCCTGGCCGAAGTCGGCCGCAGGCTGATCCCGGACATCGACGACCGCATCGTCACCAGCTTCCACTACGCCCCGCCGGACTTCGAAAGCGACCTTGGCGCCTATAACGGCAACGGCTTCAGCCTCGAACCGCTGCTGACCCAGAGCGCCTATTTCCGCGGCCACAACCGCGACGACAAGCTGAAGAACTTCTACTTGGTGGGTGCCGGCTGCCATCCCGGCGCGGGCATTCCCGGCGTCGTCGGTTCGGCCAAGGCGACTGCAAAGCTGATGCTGGAAGCGTTGAAATGACGGTAGCCGAGCCGGCCAGGGCGCTCCACGCCCTGAACCTGGCCTGGGGCTGGACCGGCGTGGACTTCGCCGAGATCGCCGGCCAGAGCCTGATGGGGCACCTGCTGGCGATCGACCGCAAGGGAACGTTCCACTACGTCGATCCCGATATCCTGGCCGTGACTCCTCTGGGAGACGAATCCGCGGCGCGGCGCCACATGGCGCTACCCGAAACCAAGGCCATCTGGCGCGCCGATGCGCTGGTCGATGCGGCCACGCAGCGGCTTGGCCTGACGGTCCTGGGGGAAGTCTATAGCCGGACGCTTTCCGCGATCCTGTCCGGCGACTATGGGCATGAAAACCTGGTCCGGATCGACCTCGTCGACCTGATCTACCTGACCGGCGACCTCGCCCGGCAGACCCGCGATCTGCCGGACGGCGCGCGGGTACAACTGAAGGCTACCTGAGTCATGAAACGCATCGCCGTCTACTGCGGCTCCGCCACCCCCGCCGATCCCCGCTACGTCCAGCTTGCCCGCGACGTGGGCTCGGCCCTTGCCGCCCGCGGCATCGGCGTCGTCTACGGCGGCGGCCGCCTGGGCCTGATGGGCGCCGTGGCTGCCGGCGCGCTCGAACAGGGCGGCGAAGTGATCGGCGTGATCCCCGAGGCCCTCACCGGCGCCGGCGGCAAGGGCGGCGAAGTGGCCAACCACGACTGCACCGAGCTTCACGTCGTCAAGACCATGCATGAGCGCAAGGCCGAGTTCACGCGCCTGTCCGACGCATTCCTGGTGCTGCCCGGCGGCGTGGGCACCATGGACGAGCTGTGGGAAGCGGTAAGCTGGGCCCAGCTCGGCTATCACGACAAGCCGGTGGGCGTGCTCAATTCCTTCGGCTTCTACGACGGGCTGCTGGCTTTCAACCGCCACATGGCCGAAGTCGGCTTCGTGCGCCCGGCCCACCAGGGCATCATCCTGGCCGAGACCGAACTCGACCTCCTGCTCGAACGCATGGAGGCCCACGAGCCGATCGTCCCGATCGTCAGGATGGACCCGGACACGCTGTGAGGCTTGCGGGTGGCGACTGACAACCTCCTCGAAACCGCGGCCCGGAACGGCATGCTCCAGGGCGGGGTGGCGCTCGATCGTGCCCGCCTCGTCAAGGAGGCCCACCGCTCCATCCGCAAGGGATCGAAGAGTTTCTCCGCCGCCAGCCGCCTGTTCGACCGCGAGACGCGCGAGCGCGTCTGGCTGCTCTACGCCTGGTGCCGCGCCTGCGACGACATTGCCGACGAGCAGGATCATGGCCGCGCCACCGGGCCGGTGCGGCTCGGCACCCGGCTCTCGCCCGAGGACCGGCTGGCGACGATCCGCACCCTCACCGAACTGGCGATGGCAGGCGAAACCACCGGAACGCCTGCCTTCGACGCACTCGGCCAACTGGCGCGCGAAGTGCCGCTGACGGACGCCATGGTCGAGGACGTCCTGGCCGGTTTCGCCCTCGACGCGGCCGACTGGCGCCCGCGGACACAGGCGGACATGCTGCGCTATTGCTATCATGTCGCCGGCGCGGTGGGCGTGATGATGGCCGCGGTCATGGGCGTCGCCCCCGATGACGACGATACGCTGGACCGCGCCTGCGACCTCGGCATCGCCTTCCAGATCGCCAATATCGTCCGCGACCTCTGGGAAGACGACGCACAGGGGCGCTGCTACCTGCCGATCGAATGGCTGGTGGAGGCGGACATTCCGCCCGGCGAAGTGACCAAGCCGCACTACCGGGCGGTACTGGTGCCGATGGTGGCCCGCGCCTGCGCCCTCGCGCGAGACTACGAAAGCTCCGCCAGAGTGGGCGCGACGCGCCTGGCTTTCCGCCAGCGCTGGGCCGTGCTCTCGGCAGCCAATATCTACGGCGGCATCGCCCGCGAAGTCGAACGCCTCGGCGCCCATGCCTGGGATCACCGCGTCAGCACCTCGCGCGGCGAGAAGCTGACTCATGTCTGGTCGGCGCTCGAAGAAGCGCGCAGGCTGTCCGACGCGGCAGGGGACGCGCCCCGCCCCGCTCTCTCGCGGCGGCAATTGAGAGCCCTGGCCAAGACTTGATGAACGGGAGATGCGCCGCACGGCCATCCACTGAGAAAGCCGGGGTCACGCCTGCCTTGCGCGTGACAGGACCACAGGCGATCCGGGAAAACGAAAGCCCGAAGGCTCCGGCTTGCTGGGCGTCGCGGCCGACCTTGCGGCTCTGCGAAACGATATGCGGTGGACCCGAGGAACTCGCGGCGAGATGCGCCCAAGGGCGATTCGCGGTCGCAGGGAGACCATGCCGCGACTTGCCCCGGCGAACAACCGGAGCGCCCCTGCCAATCTGCCGCCCGCGCCGCGCCTGAGACGAACCGTTGCGCGGCCCGATCCTGCCCGGATTCGCGCCAAGCGCCATGAAACATATGAAAACTACGGCGAACCGGTGGGAGCCTCCCGCCCCCCGGTGCGTTTCACAATTTGTAACAATTAGGGAGAACCGCCATGCTCTTCACCATTGCCGCCATTCTGCTGGTCCTCTGGCTCCTCGGCTTCGTGGTATTCCACGTATCGAGCGCGCTGATCCACGTCCTGCTGGTCATCGCGATCGTCGTCGGCCTCGTCCAGCTCTTCCGCGGCGGCCGAGCGGTCTAGTACCGACACGGTGATCGCTCCGCCTTGCCACAAGTGAGGCGGACGGCACGAAAAAGCGATCCCGGGCCACGCGCCCTGGATCGCTTTTTCATGTCCGGCGCCGCCGAAAGCGCGCAGCGGCCGCGTCTCAGGGACGCTTGCCGGGCGCGTAGTAGCCGGGAGGATAGTTGAGACGGCGGAACAGCCTGCCGCGCTCGGAATAGAGCACGAAGATCAGCGCCGTCAGCCCTGCTGCCACCATCGATGCCAGGATCGGCCGGGGCGTGCCGTCATAGGCCTGCCCGATCAGCGCGCCCAGAACGGCGCCCATCACCATCCGCACGAACGACATGATCGAGGCCGCCGCCCCCGCCGTGCGCGCGAAAGGCTGGATCGCGATCGACTGGAAGTTCGAGCCGATGAAGCTCATCATGCACATCGAGAAGGTCATCAGTGGAATGAAGACCCACAGCGTCTCGCCTTCGAGAGCGAGGAAGAAGTGCAGCACGGAGCTGGCTATATAGCCGAACAGCGCCGTCTGCGAGACGCGCCGCGCGCCATAGCGCTGCACGATCCGCGAATTGACGAAGTTGGTGGAGGCCATGACCAGCGCCATGCCGCCGAACACCGCGGGGAAGAAGAAGCCGGCGCCGAAGTGTTCGGCCACCAGCTGCTGCGCGCTGTTGATATAGCCGAACATCGCGCCCTGCACGAAGCCCACGCCGAAGAGATAGCCCACGGCCTCACGCGTGCGCAGGGTGAGCGCCATGTTGGTGGCGATCACCCTGGGCCGGATTTCCTGGCGGTAGTCGGGATGCAGCGTCTCAGGCAGGCGCAGCGCCGTCCAGATGCAGACGCACGTGCCCAGCACGCTGATCAGGCCGAATATCCAGCGCCATCCCGCCACCAGCATCACGCCCTGCCCCACCATCGGCGCGATCATCGGCACGACCATGAACGTCATCGACACCAGCGATTGCATGCTCGCCATCCGGTCGCCCTCGAAGCGATCGCGAATGACCGTCATCGGCATGACCATCAACGCCGAAGTGCACAGCCCCGCCACGGCGCGAGCGGCCAGCATCATCGGGAACGTGGTCACCACCGCGCAGGCCAGCGCGCTCAGGACATAGGCGGCAATTGCGAAGAGCAGCACCGGCCGGCGTCCGTAACGGTCGGCGATGGCGCCGGGAAACAGCGAGCCGAGGCCCGTGCAGATCAGGAACACCCCTACGATCAGCTGTCGCTGATTGGGATCGACGACCGAAAGGTCGCGGCTGATCTCGCCCAGAGCGGGCAACATGATATCGATCGAGAGCGCCTGGAGAGCCTGCAGCGCGGCCATGAGGACGACGAACTCGACCCCCCGCATCGGAAACGGCGCGGGATTCGCTGTGTCGGAGGTCATCCCCGGCGCATGCAGCACTTGGACCGGACTGGCCAGCTTTTTCGCGCCTTGGCTCATGCTTTTACCGGCCCGTGCTTTTGCCGGTCCCTGCTCTTGGACGTATACGGCCTATATCGCCGCGGCCTATAGGACCGTCATGGCAGCGCACGAAACCGAATCGGCCGCCGGGGACGAAGCGGACGGCCTGCGCAAGGTCATCCATGTCGACATGGACGCCTTCTACGCCAGCGTGGAACAGCGCGACGATCCCGCCCTGCGCGGCAAGCCGGTGGCGGTGGGCGGCTCCTCGCTGCGCGGGGTGGTGGCCGCGGCCAGCTACGAGGCGCGCACTTTCGGCGTCCGTTCGGCCATGCCCTCGGCCCGGGCGGCGCGGCTCTGCCCGGACCTGATCTTCCGCAAGCCCCGCTTCGAGGTCTACCGCGAGGTGAGCCAGCAGATTCGCGCAATCTTCCACGACTATACCCCGCATGTCGAACCGCTCTCGCTGGACGAAGCCTATCTCGACGTCACCGCCGATCTCAAGGGCATCGGCTCCGCCACCCGCATCGCCGAGGAGATCCGCCGGCGCATCAAGGCAGAAACCGGCCTGACCGCCAGCGCCGGGGTTTCCTACAACAAGTTCCTGGCCAAGCTCGCCAGCGACCAGAACAAGCCCGACGGGCTCTGCGTGATCCGCCCCGGCCAGGGCGCCCAGTTCGTGGCCGTCCTGCCGGTGCGCCGTTTCCACGGCGTGGGCCCGCGCGGGGCCGAGAAGATGGCGCGGCTCGGCATAGAGACCGGCGCGGACCTGCGCGCCCGGGATATCGGCTTCCTGCGCGCGCAGTTCGGCAGCTTCGCGGAATACCTCTACCAGGCCGCGCGCGGGGTGGACCTGCGGCAAGTGCGCGCCAATCGCCCGCGCAAGTCGGTAGGGGGCGAGCGCACGTTCTTCGACAACATCCAGGGCACCGAGGCCCTGCGCGAGACGCTCGGCAATATCGTCGACATCGTCTGGGAGCGGGTGCAGCGCGCCGAGGCCCGCGGACGCACGGTCACGCTGAAGCTGCGCTACGCCGATTTCCAGACGCTCACCCGCGCGCGTTCGCTGCACCATTTCGTGGCGGACAAGGCGGAATTCTCGGCCCTCGGCCATGCGCTGCTGGAGGAGCTGCTGCCCCTGCCCCAGCCGATCCGGCTGATGGGCCTGACGCTTTCGGCGCTGGAACGCGGCGAGGAAGACAGCCGGCCGCCCAAGGATGGGCAATTGCCGCTACTCTAGCAGAAGAGGCGATCCGGCCGGACGGTCGTCCCGGCCCCCCGTCACCCCCTCCGCCATCACCCCTCCCCCGTCATCCCTCGCGCACCAGCACGACCCGCGTGCCGCTGGCGCCCGTCAGCCGGTCGACCTCGCGGTAGCCCAGCTTTTCCGCCAGCTTCAGCGACGCCAGATTCGCTTCCGCGACGATGCAGGCCGTGCGCCGCGCCCCGTGCGCATCGAACCATTCAAGCGCCGCGCGGCCGGCCTCGGTGGCATAACCCTGGCCGTGGAACCCGGAGGCCAGGGTCCATGTCATTTCCACCTCGGTTTCCGCCCGCGCGCCCAAGTCGCGCATGAAGCGGGCATGGCCGAGCTTGCCGACATAACGGCCCGACGCCTTCTCCAGCACCGTGAACTGGCCGAAGCCTTCGAGCGTCCAGTGCCCGACATCGCGCTGGAACCGCGCCCAGGCCTCGGCACGGCAAAGCGGAGATCCGCCGATATGGGTAACGACCTGCGGATCGCAGAACATCTGGCGCATCGGCTCGAAATCGGAGCGGATCGGGCGTCTCAGCAGGAGGCGCTCCGTTTCGAGGCCGATCGGCGCAGCCTCGGCGCCCTCCACCCGGTCATCGCGCATATTCGGACACCCACAACTGCAATTCGCCCGGAAGCCGCGCCGCCATCCGTGACGGCAAGGCATCGAGGGCGAAGAAACGGGCCTCGACGATCTCGCGGCCATCGACATGCGGGCTGTCCTGCGTCCGGCCCGCGACGATGTGGACGTGATTGCTCGCGCCCACGAGGTCCTCGGTGGCGACCATGAGCAGCCGCGCATCGGCCAGCGTGCAGCCGGTTTCCTCCAGCAATTCGCGCCGCGCCGCCGGAACCGCCTCCTCGCCCCGGTTGAGACCGCCGCCCGGCGGCATCCATTTGCCCGAACCGTACGAATGTCGCACCAGCAGCACCTGTCCCCGGGCATCGAGCGCGAGCACCCGCACCCCGTCGAGACGCGGGCGCCGCACCCGCCACACCTGCCTGCGGCCCCAGTGGGCCAGGCGGTAGAGCGTCCGGTGCAGCGGCGCCGGGAGCAGGTTCAGCAGGCCGTTCAGCAGAAGCAGGTCACCTTGTGCCGGGCCGCGCGCAGCAGCCGGGCGACGGGCAGGTCATGCTCGCCCTGGATCGCGGCGTCGAACACGGCGCGCTTGTCGGCACCGCGGATCACGAAGACGATCTCGTCGCTGTCGGTCAGCGCCGGGATCGTCAGGCTCAGGCGGTCGAACGGCGCTTCGGGCGGCAGTGGGTCGGGGGTGATCCGGCGGACCGCATGGGGATCGTCAACCTGCGGGTCCGTGTTGGGAAAGAGCGAGGCGATGTGCCCGTCCCCGCCCATGCCCAGCCAGGCGATGGCAAAGTGCGGCGGCTGGGCCTCTTCGGTCAACGGCACGATCCGTGCGCCGACCGGCTCCAGGCGGGCGCGGATCTTGCCGACATTGCTGGCGGCATGATCCTCGTCGACGATGCGGTCGTCTCCCGGCCAGACCGCGATGCGGTGCCAGGGCAGGTCCATCGCCGCCAGCCGGTCGAAGATCGGGAACGGGGTGGAGCCGCCGGGGACGGTGATCGCGATGTCGTCCGGGCTGGTCGCCAGCGCGGCCCTGAGGCGCTCGGCAAACCAGGCGGCGATGGCGCCATCGTCGGCGCCTTCGATGATTTCGAGTTTCGGCATCCGCGTTGCTTAAGCCGGTTTTGCCGATTGCGCGAGAGGGAGCTTGCGTCCAGGCCCCGGCGGCCGAACCTGTAAACGCGAACGGCGCCGCCCCCGGTGGGGAGCGACGCCATCCTGCTTCCGGAACGGACCCGCAAAGGGACGGCGTTTCCGCGCCGGAAAGGGCCAGCCCGCAGGCGGGTGGCCCCTCATTCCTGTCAGGCGAGAATTTCGCGCAGGAACCAGGCGCGCTGCTCGGCCTGGTCGGTCCAGTCGTCGATAATGCCGTCGGTGGCGTTGTCGCCCGCTTCGCCGGCCAGTTCCTTGGTGGACTTGAGCGCGGCGACATAGGCGCTGTTGTCTTCGAACAGTTCCTTGACCATGCCCATGGCATCCAGGCCGGTATCGTCCTGGTTCGCGACCGAGGTTTTCGCGGCGATCGAGCCGATCGAGGTCATGGTGGTGCCGCCCAGCTTGCGAACGCGCTCGGCAATGAGGTCGGTCAGGCCGAAGATCTCGCCGGCCTGGGTGTCGAACAGCAAGTGCAGGTCATGGAACTGCGGGCCGCGGACGTGCCAGTGGAAGTTCTTCGTCTTGATGTAGAGCGCGAAGGTGTCGGCCAGCAGCCCGTTCAGGCTGTCGATCAGAGCGGCCCTGGAATTGTCCTTGGATGTCATGCCGTGGTTCCCCAATTGCTGTGTGACGTTGCATGCCGGCCTTGGCGATCTGGCCCCGGCCCTCGATGTCTTATGTAGATTTGTGAACGCGGAATTGAACCCCCGGTTCACGATCAATTTCCGATCAGAGTATCGAAAATTCCCGCAGGAACAGAACCAGCGCCGCCGCAAGCAGGCCAAGTCCGACGATCCGCCGGACCCAGCGCAAGGCGGCAAGATCGAGTAGATGAGGGCCAGCCCAGGCCGCTGCGGCCAGCACGGCCCCGCCCACGGCACCCGCCGCACCGGAAGCCAGCGGCGCCGCCATGCCCACGCCCATGCCGAAGATCAGGAAACGGGCCGCGTCGGTCGCCTGGTTGGCGAGCAGCACCAGCAGCAGCGCGCCCAGCGAATTGGTCGGCTCGGCCGGGCGGCGGCGCGGCACGAGGACCAGCGATTCCAGTCCCGCCAGCCCGAGCGCCATGCCGGCGAAAATGGCCCGCGCCGGTGGCGGCAGTTCCGCCAGCATCAGCCCCGCCAGCCAGGCAGCGAAGGCGGCGGTGAGCACCGCGCTCAGCAGGGCGACCAGCAGGACACCCGGCCGCCGCCCCTGCCGCGCGACAAGACCGGCGATCGTGACCTGGTCCCGCGAGCCGAAACCGGCGAGCAGGACCGCGATCAGCGTCAGGTAGAAGGCAGGCACCCGCCGGTTCGCGCGGGAGGCGTTGCCGTCAGCCCGCCTTCTGGCAGGCGATGATCGCCGCGATCACATTGGCGGTATCGCCGGCATCGCGCACGCAGATCGTGTCGAGGCCCATGGCCTTCGCCGGATAGTCGTTGCCGCCGGGGAAGATGGCATCACCGATGAACAGCATGTCGGCCTCGGCCACGCCGCTGTGCTCGGCCAGGCGCTTGAGGCCCCAGGCCTTGTCGACACCGGGCTGGGTGACGTCCACCGACGTGGCGCCGCCGAGATTCACCGAAACGCCGGGCAGGCGCTTCACCAGGTCGGCCTGGATCACCTTGCGCTTGGCGAAGTCGGGATCCCAGACTTCCTTGGCTTCGAGCGGGGCCTGCTGGCCGAGCGCCGAGAAGGTGATCTGGCTGCCGCGATCCTCGATCCGTTCGCCCCAGGTCTCTTCCGGGGTGAAGCCGGTGGCGGCGAGCGAGGCGTCGAAAGCCTCCAGAATCTCGCGCTTCTGTTCGTCGGTGAACAGTTCGGCGTAGACCGGGGTCCAGGCCTCATCCTTGTGGACGTAGAGCTTGGCGCCGCTGGTCGGCATCAGCCAGAGCCGCGAACGATCGGCATGGGCGGGCAGGCGGCTGGCCACCTGCTTGTCGAACTGGGGCCAGTCGCCACCGGAAATCACGGCGACTTGCGCCACTTCCAGCAGTCCGGCCATGAGCTGCGCCATCTCTTCGGTCAGCGGCTGCTTGCTCAGCGCCAGGGTTCCGTCGAGATCGAATGCGATGATCTGCTTCATTCCATGCCTTTTCGCATTTGCGTGTGGGAGCGCCCTGCCATCAACGGCGGGAGAAGGAAATCGTGTTCCTGCGCCAATACGATGACAATTTCTGCGACTTGTGCGGAAAATTCCATGAACCGCAGCCTCTTGGCGCCAAAATGCACCTGATTTCGCCCGTCATTAGGACGCGCTCTCGGGCCGGTTTGGAACCCTGGAGACGACCGTTCGTTGCACTGCGACATTCGGCCGATCCGGCGCAAGTTTCGCCGCAAGAGGGGTGGCCATCCTCCTTCGAAGGTGCAAGACTGAACGTAATGACCGATCCACGCGAAAGTCCATCGCTGGCGGAACATGGCGCAATTCCGCGCGATCTGCCGCCTCCTCCTCCTCTGACGCCCGGATTTCGCCCGGAATTCGACACGGAAGCCTTCGACACGGAAGCCAAGGTCGTCCCCGCTCTCCTGGACGCGGATGAACCGATTGCGCTGTTCCTCGACTTCGACGGCACGCTCGTCGAGATTGCCGACCATCCTGACGGGGTGATCGTCCCCCCCGACCTGCCGGAACGGATCGCGCGCCTGTCGCAGCGCCTGGACGGACGCTTCGCGATCGTGACCGGGCGTTCCCTCGATGCGCTGGAAGCCATGCTCGGGCCGCTCGACGTGGCGGTCGCCGGATCGCATGGCGGCGAGTTTCGGGCCGCGGGCACCCGCGATGTCGTCCCGCTCGCCCAGCCCCTGCCCCCCGTGGTCGCGCAGCGCCTTTCGGACTTTGCCCGGGCCAACGGCGACCTGCTGGTGGAGCCGAAGCCGTTCAGCATCGCCGTCCATTACCGCCGCCGGCCCGAAGCCATGCCCGCCCTGCTCGCCTGCGCGGCCGAGACCGGTGAGGCGTTCGGCCTGAAACTGAAGCACGGCAAGCAGGTGATCGAACTGTCGATGCCCGGTTCCGACAAGGGCAGCGCGGTCGCTCGTTTCATGCAAATGGCGCCGTTCGCCGGTGCCAGGCCGCTCTTCGCAGGCGATGACGTGACCGACGAAGACGCTTTCGCGGCCGTGACCCGGCTCGGCGGCGCGGGAATTCTTGTCGGGCCGATGCGCCGGACTCTCGCCCGCTGGCGGTTGGACGGTGTACCCGCCGTGCACGACTGGCTCGCGGGCGCCACGCCAGACCACGCTTCACATTCGAATAGGGAGAACAGCCCGGCATGAGCTCGCTCGAACTCTGGCCCATCGGCAATTGCCAGGTCTCCGGCCTGATCGACACCAGCGGCGCGCTCGTCTGGGGCTGCGTTCCCCGGGTCGATGGAGACCCCACGTTCTGCGCCTTGCTCCGCGGCGCGGAAGGGCAGGACGCCGGCACCTGGCGCTTCGAACTGGAAAACCAGGTCTCGGTCACCCAGCGCTATTCGCGCAACACACCGATCCTGATCACCCGGCTCGAAGACGCGGGCGGCGGGGTGGTGGAAGTCATCGACTTCTGCCCTCGGTTCGAACGCTCGAGCCGGACCTACCGCCCTGTCGCCTATGCGCGCATCGTTCGCCCGGTCAGCGGATCGCCGCGCATCCGCACGGTGCTGACGCCGATGAGCGGTTACGGCGCGCAGCTCGCGCCCGTCACGCGCGGCTCCAACCACATCCGCTACCTGGTGGAGCGCAACACCCTGCGGCTCACCACCAATGCCCCGGTGGGCTACGTCTTGGACGAGCGTTACTACCGGCTCGAAACCACCCAGCACTTCTTCCTCGGCCCCGACGAGCCCTTCACCGGCGATATCGAGCACGAACTGGAATCGATGCTCCGCCACACCGGCGACTACTGGCGGCTCTGGGTGCGCGGGCTGGCCACCCCGCTGGACTGGCAGGACGCGGTGATCCGCGCCGCGATCACGCTCAAGCTCTGCCAGCATGAGGAGACCGGCGCGATCGTCGCCGCGCTCACCACCTCGATTCCCGAAGCGCCGGGCAGCCAGCGCAACTGGGACTACCGCTATTGCTGGATCCGCGACGCCTATTACACGGTCCAGGCCCTCAACCACCTGGGCGCGCTGGACGTGCTGGAGAAATACCTCTCCTACTTGCGCAACATCATCGACGATGCCGAGGGCGGCGCGATCCAGCCGCTCTATGCGGTGAGCGGCGGACGCGAGATCATCGAATGGGAAGCGCCGGACCTGGCAGGCTACCGCGGCATGGGTCCGGTGCGCATCGGCAATGCGGCATATTACCAGGTCCAGAACGACTGCTACGGGCAGATCGTCCTGCCCGCGATCCAGGCGTTTTCCGATCAGCGCCTGCTGCGCATCGCCACGCACGAGGATTTCGCCAGCCTGGAACAAGTGGGCGAAATGGCCTGGAAGACTCACGACCAGCCCGACGCCGGACTTTGGGAACTGCGCACCCGCACGGCCGTGCATACTTATAGCAGCGTCATGAGCTGGGCCGCCTGCGACCGCCTGGCCAATGCCGCCGAGTTCCTGGAGCTGCACGACCGCGCCGCGATCTGGCGCGAGCGTGCGGCCACCGTGCGCAAGAACATCGACGAACATGCCTGGCACGCGGTTGAGGGCGCCGACTTCGACGATGGCGGTGCCGGGGGCCACTATGCCGCCAGCTTCGGCGGATCCCAGCTCGACGCCAGCCTGCTGCAGATGGTCGAGCTGCGCTACGTCGATGCCGACGATCCGCGGTTCCAGGCCACGCTCCAGGCGGTGCAGAAGGCCCTGCGCCGCGGCGAACACATGCTGCGCTATGATAGCGAGGACGACTTCGGCCTGCCCGAAACCGCCTTCAACATCTGCACCTTCTGGCTGATCGAGGCGCTGCACCGCAGCGGCCAGGACGAAGAGGCGCGCCGCCTGTTCGAGGCCATGCTCAACCACCGCACCCGCTCCGGCCTGCTTTCCGAGGACATGGATTTCGAGACCGGCGAGCTGTGGGGGAACTTTCCGCAGACCTATTCGCTAGTAGGTATCATCAATTGTGCCGGGCAACTGTCCCGGTCTTGGCGGGACTGGCGCTGAGTCCGTTTCGAGATTTGCCTCAGGCGAATTTCGCGGAATGCTCGCCGGTCCCGCAAAACGCGTCCGCTCTGTGCTCGCGGACGCGTCACAGGGGAATGTAAATGGGTAGACTGATCGTCATCTCGAACCGGGTCTCGGTTCCCAAGGCGGCTGGGGCCGCCGGGGCGCAGGGAGGGCTCGCGGTGGCGCTCAACTCCGCACTTCGCGAACATGGCGGCATATGGTTCGGCTGGTCCGGGCAGGAGACCGAGGACTTCACCGGCCACCTCGACATGCAGCGCAACGACGGCATCACCACCGCCACGATCGACCTCGAACCGCAGGATATCGAGGAATACTACAACGGTTATGCCAATCGCACGCTCTGGCCCTTGTTCCACTACCGCATCGACCTGACCGAATACGACCGCAATTTCGGCGAAGGCTATGAACGGGTGAATGCCCGCTTCGCCGATTCGGTGCTGCCGCTGATCGAGAACGAGGACCTGGTCTGGGTCCACGACTATCACTTGCTCCCGCTCGGCTCGCAGCTGCGCGAAAAGGGCGTGAAGAACCGCATGGGCCTGTTCCTCCACACGCCCTGGCCGCCCACGCGCCTGCTGGTTTCGCTGCCGTTCCACGAACGCCTCGTGGCCTCGATGCTGGAATACGATGTGATCGGTTTCCAGAACACCGAATGGCTGGAAAGCTTCCTGCACTATGTGCAGAAGGAAATGGGCCTGAAGGTCAATCTCGACAATTCCGTCGAGTACCAGGGCCGCAAGATCATCGCCCGCGCCTTCCCGATCGGCATCGACTTCGCGGAATTCACCGAATCCGCCGCCGGTCCGGGGGCCAAGGAAGCGCATGACCGGCTGAAGTCCAGCGTGCGCGGCCGCAAGATCCTGATCGGCGTCGACCGACTCGACTATTCGAAGGGCCTTGGCGAGCGCTTCGAGGCTTTCGGCCGGTTCCTGGCCGACAATCCCGACGATGCGGGCAAGGCCGTGCTGCTCCAGATCGCGCCCCCCTCGCGCGGGGACGTCGCCAGCTATCAGCAGATCCGCGAGGACCTGGAGCGCAAGACCGGGCACATCAACGGCGCTTATGCCGATGTCGCCTTCGTGCCGATCCGCTACGTCAACCGCGGCTATCCGCGCGACCAGCTCGCCGGGTTCTACCGCGCGGCGGACATCGGCCTCGTCACGCCTCTGCGCGACGGGATGAACCTCGTCGCCAAGGAATATATCGCGGCGCAGGATCCCGAGAACCCCGGCGTGCTGATCCTTTCGCAGTTCGCGGGCGCCGCGCATCAGCTGAAGGACGCACTCCAGGTCAATCCCCATTCGATCGAGCACGTTGCGGAAACAATTCGCAAGGCGCTCGACATGCCGCTGGCCGAACGCCGCAAACGCCACGCCAAGCTGCTCGCTTCCGTGCGCGACAATGACGTCCAGCGCTGGCGCGAGGACTTCGTGAAAGCGCTGGAAGGCAAGCCCCCACAGCGGACCAGTACGACCAGGCAGGACGAAGTGGCCTGACGTTTCAGTTCGACCCGGAAGAACGGTCATCCATCATGAAATCGCCTGTCATTTGCGAAACGTAACTCGCCTGCCACCAATCTGACCTCTAAACTCGCTAGAAAGGGAAATGCGGAGGCGACTCCGCAAGGTCACGCGGCAAAGCCGCGGGCTGCAGGATGACCAGAAAGGGATCCGGGAAACCGGACCCAAGAAGAACAGGCACTAGAATGAATATGAATACGACTCTCTATGGCGAGTGCGTCAGCGCTGGCGGTTCCACCGCGGTGCGCATTTCCGATCTCGCCAGCCTTGGCTGCGCCGTGGAGACCGATGCCCCGGCCGCCAGCATCGAGGGCGATCTCACGCTCTGGATCGGCGCCATAGGCCCGTTCGCGGCCACGGCCACGCGGCGCGATTCACGCAGCCTTTCCGTCCGCTTCGCCGAGCCGCTGGATCGGCAGATCGTGCAGCACTTCGCCCTGATCTGATGGGGCGGACGAGACGCCCGCAAGACTGAAAGCCGCCAGGATCGGCGCGGTTCATCGCCGCGCCAAACCCTCCCGGAATTACCGCAGGGCTTCAGAAGCGGCGGTGATCGCTGCCATCCACCAGATCGCAGATACCGCTGAAAGCATAAGGCGCAGTGCCCTGCACGCTGATCCGGCCGCTGCGGCGGTCGATGGTGACCTGCGGCTTGTTCAGCCCGTTGAGCCGATACCTGGCGCGGATCATGTCCGGCCCCTGCTCCACATCGTAGAGGTCCCACCAGCCGTCCTGCCCCCGGCTGTTGATCGGCGGGACCAGCTTCTTCCGCAGGCGGATGCGCCCACCGCCGGACCAGAGCTGCACCATCAGCGATGCGTCGAACTGCTGCCCCGTCATCTCCGTGCGATTGCCGTAGTCGTATCGCTCGGTGCGGCTGTTCCACGTCCAGCCGTAGCTCGTGGCCATGCCGGGACGGGTGCCGTCCCCGAAGCAGACCAGCCCGAAGTCCACGTTCTGGCCCTCCACCTGATAGCGGTCGCGGTCCTGGACGTAGCTGGGCGACTGGCGCTGCGATGAAGGGGCGGCGGCGTTGTAGCCGATATCGGGGTGATAGGCCGAGCGGTCGCGGTCAATCCCGCTGCCGGCGCTGCGTCCGCAGTCCGGCGCCGGGGTGGCGACGATCGAATCGTAACGCCCCTCCTTCGTCGCGACCGAGAGGCACTGCGACCGGGAAGCGCTCCACCAGTAAGTGTAGCTGCGGTCGTCGCTTTTCTCGGCCTTGACGCGTTCGTAGCCGCGGGCGCGCAGCTCTGTTTCGCCGCCCGCGGCGCGGGCACCGACGAGGTCGGCCAGGCCTTGCGGCGCCTGCGCCCCGGCCGCTTGTGCCGAAAGGGCAAGAACCAGCGCCAGCATGGGCATGGATATCCTGACGTGCGACATCGGACAGGCTCCCCTTCGAACGACGACAGATTCCGCATGGTGCAAGGCATCACGACGCCTTGAAGAACATGGTCCATGGCCCGCCCCGGAGGCTGTCCAATGGCAAGGGATGTGTTCTGCCGAAAGAATGCCGGCCCGGATGACAGACATCGGGGCCGAACCTGGCCCGGACCCGAGACTGGCTCGGATCCGGGTTCGGCCGGTGGCAACTCAGGCGAAACGCATCAGGCCGGCACGGGGCTGGGTGCCTGTTCCCCGTCGTTCCGGATCTTTTCCTTGGGACGCGTGCCGCGTCCTACCGAGAGGTAAGTGAAGCCCGCTTCCTGGACATGCTCGGGCTTGTAGACATTGCGCAAGTCGACCAGCACCGGCGCCTTGGCGATGGCCTTGATGCGGACAAGGTCGAGCGCGCGGAACGCGTCCCATTCGGTCACCAGGACGACAGCGTCGGCGCCTTCGATCGCGGCGTAGGGATCTTCCTTCATCTCCACTTCGGGCATCAGCGGGCGGGCCTGCTCCATGCCTTCGGGATCGTAGGCGGCCACCGTCACCCCGGCATCGGCCAGCGTCTGGGCAATGGCGATCGACGGCGAATCGCGCATGTCGTCGGTATTGGGCTTGAAGGTCAGGCCGAGCATGGCCACGCGCTTGCCGCGCGCTTCGTCCACGCCGCCCAGGGCATCCACCACCTTGCGTCCCATGGCGCGCTTGCGGGCATCGTTGACCTTGACCACCGCCTCGACGATGCGGACCGGGCTGTCGTAGTCCTCCGCCGTCTTGAGCAGGGCCAGGGTATCCTTGGGGAAGCAGGAGCCGCCATAGCCGGGTCCGGCGTGGAGGAACTTGCCGCCGATGCGGTTGTCGAGGCCGATGCCCCGCGCCACGTCTTGCACGTTGCCGCCCACTTTCTCGCAAAGATCGGCCATCTCGTTGATGAAAGTGATCTTCACGGCCAGGAAGGCGTTGGCGGCATATTTGGTCAGTTCCGACGAGCGGCGACTGACGAACAGGATCGGCGATTCGTTGAGGAACAGCGGGCGGTAGACCTCGCGCATGACATCGCGGCCGAAATCGTCCTCGGCGCCGATGACGATGCGGTCGGGCCGCTTGAAGTCGCCGATGGCAGCGCCTTCGCGCAGGAATTCGGGGTTGGAGACCACGGCAACGCGGTGCGGCGGATTGCATGCGCGGATGATGCGTTCCACTTCGTCGCCAGTGCCCACCGGCACGGTCGACTTGGTGACGATCACGGCATCGCCGGAAAGGTGCTCGCCCACTTCCTGCGCCACGGCGTAGACGTAGGAGAGGTCGGCATGGCCGTCACCGCGCCGCGAAGGCGTGCCCACGGCGATGAAGATCGCCTGCGCGCCGGCAATGCCTTCGGCCAGGTCGGTGGTGAACGAAAGGCGCTTGGCGGCCACATTGGATTCCACCAGCTCGGCAAGGCCCGGCTCGTAGATCGGCATCATGCCGTGGAGCAGCCGCTGGATCTTGGTCTCGTCCTTGTCGATGCAGACCACTTCATGGCCGAAATCGGCAAAACAGGCACCCGAGACAAGGCCGACGTAGCCCGAACCTACCATCGCAATCTTCATGGCGCTTCCATTTCCTTATGAACTTTGGGGAAGTTATCCTTGTCCCCCGCCCGGTCGGCAAGTCAGCCATTCGGGCAGGTACTTAACCGAATTCTCTCTCGACTTGGCGGTTTCGCCCCATCAGGGTCGTTCCTTTCCGAAGCGGAAAACCGGGCAAGACGCCGAGCCGGGACCATCACATCGAAAAGGCGCTCTAGGCCGGGTCGATCTCCAGCCTGCCGATCTCGCCTTCGCCCCGGCCGGAGAGGATCACGAGTTCCTGGCTCGCGCAGAACGTGTCCGGAATGAAGAAATCGGTAGAGCCTGAGGTCATTTCCGCATCGCCGAGACGCCGCGCCGTGCCATCCTCGGCATAGCAGACGATCTGGAGGACGATGGGCCGGAAGCCCGCTTCCGCATGAGCAGCCCCGTCCATCCGGGCGCGGTAGTTGCCCGGTGCCAGCAGCGCATTGCGCTTGGCGATCACGCTGCGCAGCGGCTCGCGGTTGCGGTAATGCAAAACGGTGCCCGCCTTGCTGCCGGTGAAGCTGCGATCCAGCCCGGATTCCTCGGGATATTGCCAGTCGAACGGTCCGATCGGCGCGCCGTCTCCCAGGTCTTCGCGGAAGGCGAAATCGGCGGCCCGTGTGAAGTGTCCATTCGCGCAGAGGTTCTGCCACAGGATAGACGCCGCTTCGGCGCGGCCGGAGCGGACCAGCATCAGCGTGCGCGGGGAAAGCGCGGCGCAGTCCACCCTGGCGCCCTTGCGGGCCATGGTGGAGGCCACCGTTTTCAGCGCCTCGGGCCTGATCGCGGTACCGGCCCAGGGCAGGAAGGCGTTGGCCCAGTACTTCTCCTGGCCCACTTGCGCGGCGAAGGCATCCACCCCCTGAGGGCGCGAAAGCAGGTCGGCGGTCATGTCCTTGAGGCGATCGTCGTTGAGCCCGATCCGCCAGAGCGCCACGGTGCGCTGGGCGGCGATGCTCCATTCCTCGGCCTGGAGCGCCAGCATCACCAGCGTCTCCTGCGTGAAGCGGTCGCGCCAGCCCCGATCGCCCGCCAGGACCACCGAACGCAGCGCGGCGTCCTGCTCACCCTTTTGAAGCTGCCCGTAAGCGAGCAGCGCCAGCCCTTCCGAAGGAACCGGACGGCGGCGCACGAAGGCTTGCGACAGTGCCACACCCCTTGCCGCATCGCCGCTGTCGTAAGCCTCGTGAGCCAGCGATTCCAGCGAGGAAGACTGGAGCGAGGCCGGCACGAAGCGGGCTACAAGCTGGGCCACGGCGAAATTGCGCCGCCCTTCCCGGTCCATCTCCACGCCCACCGCCACGATGGCGGCCAGGGCCAGGATGGCGATCCACGCCGTGCGACCGATCAGCGAGGTCATCCCGCGTCAGTCCTTTTCGCCGTAGCTGTAGTAGCTTGCGGCATAGTAGTTGTAGTCCTCTCCGCCCACCTTGGGGTCGAAGCGGTTGAGCACCACGCCCAGCATGTTGGCCTTGATCAGGGCCAGGCGGCGCAGCGCGGATTTCACCGCGCCGCGATGGAAACTGGAGGCATCGACCATGAACAGCACGCCGTCCGCATGGTTGGCCAGCAGCGCCGCATCGGAAAGGCCCAGCAGCGGCGGGGAGTCGATCACCACCACATCGAACTTGCGGCGCGCTTCCTCCATGAAGTGCGGCAGCCCCTCGCCCGAGAGGATCAGCGCGGGATCCGGCGGCGCGGGCAGTGCCGACATGTAGCTGAGGCTGGCCACCTCAGTGGGCTGCAGGGCCGCATCGAAGGTCTTTTCGCCGGTCAGCACGTCGGTCAGGCCTGTTGCCTTCCGGTCGCTCATGAAGTTGTGCAGCGTCGGGCGCCGCAAGTCGGCGTCCACCAGCAGCACCCGCTTGCCGAGCACGGCGATGTCGTGCGCCACCGCGCGGGCAGTCGTGGACTTGCCCTCGGATTCGCGCGAACTGGTGACCATGAGCACTTCCGGCAGGCCGGTCGCGGTGGAATAGCGCAAGTTGGTGACCAGCGAGCGATAGGCCTCGCTCACCCGCGAGCGGCGGTCGTCGAAGTGGCTGGCGACATCGCCCCCCTTTTCCAGCGGGATCAGGCCCAGCAGCGGCATGCCCAGCTTGCGCTCGACATCCTCGGGCGAGCGGATCGCATCGTCGAAGATCTCGCGCAGCAGCACCGCACCGGCGGCCAGCACCAGGCCCAGCACCAGCGAGGCAACGATATTGACCAGCAGACGCGGCGAGTAGGGCTTGGCGGGCACTTCCGCGCCGTCGACCAGCGTCAGGTTGTTGGACGAGGCCCCGGCCGTGGCGTTGAGCTGATTGTAGCGCGAGAGCAGGGTGTCGTAGAGCGTCTTGTTGGTATCGGCGATGCGCTTCAGCACGGCCAGCTGAACGCCGCGGTCCTGCTCCTTGAGCGCTTCGCCGCGCAGCGATTCGACCTGGCCCGAGAACGACTTCTCGCGCTCCTGCGACGACTTGTATTCGAGATAGGCCGACTTCTTGATGGAATCCGAGATGGCGCCGATGCGGCTCTCGTATTCGGCGATTTCCGCCTGCTTCGACTTCACCGTGGTGAAATCGTCGAGGTGGCGGGTGCGTTCCTCGGCAAGGTCCGCCTCGACCTTGGCCTTCTCGGCCAGGAGCGTGGAGACGGCCGGATTGGCGTTGACTTCGGGAATAGCCAGCGGCGCGGCCTTGGCCAGCGTCAGCCAGCGATCCTGCGCAGCGATGCGGTCCGCCGTGGCCTTGGCCGCCGCATCGTTGAGCTGGACCAGCGTGTTGTTGGTGACGGAAAGCACCGATTCCTGGTTGCCGTCCTGCCCCTGGCTGGTCACGCGGATCAGGCCCGCAGCGCTGGCATACTGGTTGAGATCGCGCTCGGACTGAGTGACCTTGGCGCGCGCCTCGTCCAGCTGGTCGGCCAGGAAACGCCGGGCGTAGGAGGAACTGTCGTACTTCTGGTTGAGATTCCGCTCCATGTAGCGCTCGCCATAGAGCTGCGCCAGCTTGGCGGAATAACCGGGGCTGCGGCTGCTGACGCTGATGCTGACGATGCGGCTGTCGGGCGGCAGCGTCACGGTCAGGCTGCCGAGCAGCGAATCGATGGCGCTTTCCTTGCGAAGCTGGTCCAGCTTCTTGGTCCCGCCCGATTTCAGCACGTCTTCCTGCGTCGGCATGTCGGTGCCCATCGCTTCGTAGAAGGCGGGATCACGATCGAGCCGGCCGCTTTCGACCACGCTTTCGGCCAGCGAGCGGCTCTGGATGATGCCGAGCTGGGTCTGCAGGAAGCGCTCGGCGTCCTGGACGTTGGTGACCTTCTGAAGCTCGCTGCCCTCGATGATCTGGTCGGCCTGGTCCTCGATCAGCACGCGCACGCCTGCGCTGTAGCGCGGCGCGATCAGCAGCGTGACGATCACGCCCAGCACCAGCGTTGCCGCCACGATGGCCGCGATCAGCGCGATGTTGCGGCGGACCATCCCCATGATGGTCTTGAGCAGCGCGGTCAGGTCCGGCCCGGATTCCTCGCCGTAAAGCTCGCCATGGGAAGCCCCTTGGGGAAATCCGTGAGAGGGGCCTTCGAGACCGACCCGATCGAGAAAAGCATCGTTCAAGATATGTCCCGCCATCCTATTGTTTCCACGCGAGCGGTTATTGACCCGAAGTTCGTTCATAGGTTCAGGAAACCCGTTCTGATGAGGCGAAGGCGGTCAAGCCGTCCTCCTGCCCGGACCGGCCCCCACGCCCGCCTGTGCCCCTGCTTCCGGACCTGCCGGCCGGCCGGCTTCTGGCGCCCTTGTTACCCCCCTGTTCAGGCGCGCCGCGGCGACTTTCGGCCTCGTCCCGCTCCGCGCCGATCAGCAGCGCGGCCATCAGCGCGAAAAGGCAGAGCAGGGTCTGGCTGCGCAGCGGGTAGTCGGTGATCGACTGAAGCGCGACCAGCGCGAACGTGCCCACGCCTGCCAGCCCGATGCCGCCACGGCGCAGCGCCGCCACGCCGAGCCGTCCGAGCACGAAGGCCCAGCCCAGCACCAGCGCAATGCCCACCAGGCCGGATTCCAGCGTGGCCTCCAGGAAGTCGTCATGCGCACGCTGGGCGCGGCCATAGCTGAGGTTTTCCAGGGCCTCGTCGGCCTGGAACACATCGTCGAAGGAGCCGATCCCGCTGCCGACCGGCCAGTAACGGCGCGATGCAGCCACGGTGTCCTTCCAGATCAGCGGGCGCTGCTCGTCCTCCACCGCGTCGAAGCGTCCGAACGCGCTCTGCACGCGCTGGTTGTTCGCCAGGAGGCTGGCTGCGCCTGCCAGGACCAGCACCACGGCGCCCACGGCGATCGCGGTTCGGCGGGTCAGGGTCGGCCGGCGCCAGCGCACCCAGCGCCAGGCGGCCAGCGCGGCGGGCACCAGCAGAAGCAGCATGCTCGTGCGCGAACGGGTGAGCACGACGCCCACGATCAGCAGCACCGCGGTCGCCATGCCGCCCAGCGTCCAGATCGCGCGGATCTGCCGCAGCGGGAACACCGCCACCAGCGCCACCAATGCGATGTCGAGCATGAGCCCGCCGGTGTTGCGGTTGGCGAAAGTGCCCTGGAGATCGGGCGAGCCGATGGTCTCGGCGTAGAAGACGAGGTGGCGATTGCCGGTCGCCAGTTGCTGGGCGCCGAGCAGCACGACGATCAGCCCGCAAGCGACCACCAGCATGAGCAACTGGCGCTTGTCTTCGCGCCCCAGCTGCCAGGCGACGACGAGGATCGCGAGCGCCGGCAAGAGCGCGAAGAAGGCGATGGCCGTGCGATTGGGGTCGAGCGAGAACGGCATCCAGACATCGCTGCCGCCGGTGAGGTCGAGCGATTGCCCCACGAATTCCCGGCCCGGCAGCGCCTGCCAGATCGCGGGCGGCAGCGGCACCAGCTGAAGCAGCGGCAGAAGCAGCGTCAGCGCCACCAGCACGACGAGCCCGCGCGGAGCAGTGCGGAAGAAAGCGGCCACGGCCGGACCGTTGATGGCCAGGATCGCCAGGCCTGCAAGCTGGACGACCAGGTTGGCCAGGCCCGCGCCGGACCCGCCGCCGCCGAACAGCAGTCCGACAAGAACGAGGATTCCGGCCTGCACCGTGCGGCTTCCCGGACGGGCTTTCGGCACGAAGACCGTGCGTTTCTCAGCTAACGACCCAGACAGAGCTTCTTCCTTATGATTGCAGATCGGGATGCGAAAATGTCTGCTTTCGCAAGTCTCGCCCAATCGAAAGGGCTTCCATGGAGCATTCCGTCGGCATCGGTCTGCGACCCGGCTGACGTTACTATCAACAACTCGACTGGTAAGAATTACAATGACAGAACTTATACTGAGATATTTCAGAAGAACCGCATCACATGCAGTCCTGAAAGAGCCCGTTCCTTAACTGCAGCTCCCAGGCGAAGTAGCGGCCAGCAATCGGCTGGCGATGGCGAAGGGCTGCACGTCTCTCTGCGTCATGAGTCCTCCTGGAACTGCGCTATACAGGTCAATCGTCTTCTTCGACCATACCGCGCTGCACAATGGAGGGCAAATTGCGAACCGGGAATTTGCCCTCGATCCGGCCCCTCTCGTCGCACTTTCAAGCCTTTCCATCGCAGTAGCCGGAAAGACGCCGGATCGCGTCGACAGTAAAACCGATTGCAGCCCCTCGCTCCCTGTCGATCCGGTGGATTCGCAATGCGCTATCCAACCTCTCGCCGACGCTTTTCAGCGCCTTAACGCCGACCGCCTGCGCAGATGCGAAAAACCGGGAGCCGCCACGAAGACCGCTCCCGGTTCAAATTTGCGCGCGTCCGGGATCTGTCGACTGGTAGCGAAGACAGATCCCGTAAAGTCGATCAGCTAATGAGACTATTGACGCAGTCCGAATACTGCTGGCGGAACCGTTCCTCACCGAAGCTGGCGGCATTGGCGATACAATCCTCGGCGCGGATATCGCCCTCGCCCTCGACGAACATGTCGATTGCGCCGACCAGGCTTTCCACCGTCTGATCCTCGAACCACACGCCCGTCGCCCCGCTGCTGCCCAGGGGCCGCACGGTCTCGGCCGTGCCGCCCTTGCCCAGGCACACGACCGGGGTTCCGCAGGCCTGTGCCTCGACCGGAACGATCCCGAAATCCTCCAGCGCCGCAAAGACCAAGGCCCGCGCCGTCTGGAATTCGGCGATCAACTGCTCGAATGGGACGTGCCCCAGGATCTCGATATTGGAGCCGGCAATCTGGCGGATCTTCTTCATGTCCGGCCCGTCGCCGATCACTCTCAGGCGCAGGTCCGGGCGGCGATTGAAGGCCTCCACGATCATCTCGACGCGCTTGTAGGGCACCAGACGCGAAGCAGTGACGAAATGATCGCCGCGCGATGCCGTACCGGGCACGAAGTTGCCGGTATTGACGGGCGGATAGATCACTTGCGCCTCGCGGCGGTAGATCTTCCAGATGCGCCGGGCAATGAACTGCGAATTTGCCAGGTAATGGTCCACGCTCTGCGCGGTGCGCATGTCCCAGAGCCGGAAGCGATGCATCATCTCGCGCGCAACCGCCCGTTTCAGCCCGCCGAGCGTGCCGCCGACCGTGGCGATATACTCATGAGTAAGATCCCAGGCATAACGGGCAGGACTGTGGACGTAACTGACGTGCAACTGACCCGGGCCGGTTATCACGCCCTTGGCCAGGGCCGCGGAGGAACTGAGCACGACATCGTGCTCGGTCAGGTCGAACGCCTCGATCGCGCGGGTCGATTGCAGCAGGAGGAAGCGGTAATACTGCTCCACCAGCGGCAGATCGTTAAGACCGGACGTCTGTATCCTGTGATCGGCGCCGAAGAACTCCCGCGTGACTTCCTCGGGAAGGAAGTTGAACAGCGTGAAGATGTCGCTGCCCGGCGTGCAGTGCGCCATTTGCTGAAGCACGCGCTCCGCCCCGGCAATCAGGGGAATCCAGTCATGGACGAGCGCGATACGCTCGCCGCGGATCAGCGCCGGGCTCCCTGTCAGGGGTGCTTCGGCGACAGGAACACTATGTTTCATGGGCGTAAGTGGTCCTTCGAGGATGGGGCGGGACGCCGCCGGGCGAAGCCCGGCCTTGCGCTAGTCGGACCCGAACAGATCGCGCGAGAAGACCTTGTCCCTCACGTCGTCGAGTTCGGGCAGTATCCGGTTGGTGACGATCACGTCGGCGCGCCGCTTGAACGTCTCCAGATCGGCTTCGACCGGGGTGTTGAAGAAGCTGTCATCGGGATAGCTCGGCTCGTAGAGCACCGTCTCGATGCCCTTGGCCTTGATGCGCTTCATGATCCCCTGGATCGAGCTTTGGCGGAAATTGTCGGAACCGGCTTTCATGACCAGGCGGTAGAAACCCACCACCCTGGGCCTGCGCGACAGGACCATGTCGGAAATGAAGTCCTTGCGCGTCCGATTCGCCTCCACGATCGCACCGATGATGGTCTGCGGGACATCGTGGTAATTGGCCAGCAACTGCTTCGTGTCCTTCGGCAGGCAGTATCCGCCATAGCCGAACGAAGGGTTGTTGTAGTGCGAGCCGATGCGCGGATCGAGGCCGATGCCTTCGATGATCTGGCGCGCCTCCAGCCCGCGCGAAAGCGCATAGCTGTCCAGCTCGTTGAAATAGGCCACACGCATCGCGAGGTAGGTATTCGCAAATAGCTTGATGGCTTCGGCTTCGGACGGATCCGTAAACAGGACCGGTACATCCTTCTTGATCGCGCCTTCCAGCAGCAGTTCCGCAAAGACTTTTGCCCGCTCCGACTGCTCCCCCACCACGATTCGACTGGGATGGAGATTGTCGTGAAGCGCCCTGCCCTCGCGCAGGAACTCGGGGCTGAAGATCAGGTTGCGCGTGCCCATCGCCTCGGAAGTCGCGGCGGTGAAGCCCACGGGGATGGTGGACTTGATCACCATGACCGCATCGGGCGCATGGTCCATGACCTCGCGGATGACGGCTTCGACCAGGCTGGTGTCGAAGCGGTTGGTCACTTCGTCATAATTGGTGGGCGCGGCGATGATCACGTAGTCGGCGCCGCGATAGGCTTCCGCGGCATCCAGCGTGGCGCGCAGATTCAGGTCATCGCGGCGGAGGAAAGCCTCGCACTCGGCATCGACGATCGGCGAGCGACCGGCATTGATCATGTCCACCTTGGCGGCCACGACATCCTTGGCCACGACTTCGTGGTTCTGCGCCAGCAACAGCGCATTCGACAGACCGACATAGCCAACGCCTGCAACAGCGATCTTCATTTCTGCTCCTCTGACCGCCCCGGACGGGGCAGGTTCGACAAGTGCGCCCCGGCCGCTTGAACCGGGGCTTCCGATGCGGGGAAATATCGGAAACTTCCAGCAGGTCAAACTGCTACCGATGGGCACGAGTGCTCTGCCGAGGATCGCGAGCCTGTTCAAGCGCCTGCGCAGAATATGGGATAATCGGGTGCAGTAACGCGACGGAATCCATTCTTGTCCGCAAATTGACGATGAAAGACATCGAACCGCCATGCTGCGGCGCAGCTAAAAGAAGCCCGACGAGGCATGTCGCACGCACCGTCAGGCACTGTTCCGGGTCTCGACAAGCGAATCGATTCGCGGCGATGACGGCGCCCTAGCCTTGCCACCGGGCTTGTTCATCTTGCAGTCATCTTGTTGAATAAGAATAATAGTTTCAGCACGATTTACCAATTTCCGGTACCGATGCGGGACATGCGGCCCCCAGTGCAGGGGCAACCTCGGCTTCTGAATGGCGCACCGAATGCGCGCTTTGCCGCGCTGCAAAATCGATTGTCGTTCCGCGCCCACCTCCTGCAATCGAATTTGTAGGATGGGATCGCCGGACGCGCCTCGTTGCCCAAATCCGCTCGACTGAGAACAACCGCTCGTAAAACTGTCGGCCACCCGTTCCCTCAGTCGGACGCCTGCCCTTTCGGGCGACTTGCCAAGTGCGTCTCGGGCCTCCAGAAAGTACGGACATCTCCACAAAATCTGGACTTTAGCATGACTGATGACGTCGTCGGCAAGGCTGCCCCCCGTACGGCTTTGATTACGGGTGCCGCGGGTTTTATTGGGTACTACCTTTGCCGCAGACTGCTGGATGACGGTTTCCGGGTGATCGGCCTGGACAGCCTGAACGATTATTACGAAGTCGCGCTGAAGGAGCGGCGGGTGGCGATGCTCAGCCAGTCCGAGCATTTCCACTTCATCAAGGGCAAGCTCGAAGACCCCGAGCGGCTGATGCAGATCTTCGCCGATGAACGGCCCGAGATCGTGGTCAATCTCGCGGCCCAGGCGGGCGTGCGCTATTCGATCGACAATCCGCGCGCCTATGTGGAAGCGAACCTGATCGGCGTGTTCGAGATGCTGGAAGCCGCGCGGGCCTATCCGCCGCAGCACATGCTGATGGCATCGACCTCCTCGGTCTACGGCGCCAATACCGAGATGCCTTATGCGGAGACTCACAAGGTCGATACGCAGATGTCGTTCTACGCGGCGACGAAGAAGGCCAATGAAGCGATGGCGCATTCCTATGCGCATCTCTACGATCTGCCGATAACGATGTTCCGCTTCTTCACGGTCTACGGGCCGTGGGGCCGCCCGGACATGGCGCTGTTCAAGTTCACCAAGAACATCCTCGCCGGCAAGCCGATCGACGTCTACAACCATGGCGACATGAAGCGGGACTTCACGTATGTCGAAGATCTCGTCCAGGGCATCCGTCTCCTCATCGACAGCGCGCCGGTACGCCCGGAAAGCGCCGAGGACATCGCCGGGCACGATAGTCTTTCGCCGGTCGCGCCCTGGCGTGCCGTGAACATCGGCAATTCGGATTCGGTGCAGCTCATGGACTTCGTGCGCGCCATCGAAACGGCAACGGGCGTGAAGGCCGAGATCAACATGATGCCGATGCAGCCGGGCGACGTGCCCGCAACCTGGGCCGACGCCTCGCTGCTGCAGGAACTGACGGGCTACCGCCCCACCACTTCGGTTACCGAAGGCGTGGCGAAGTTCGTGGATTGGTACCGGGACTATTACCAGGTCTGAGCGGCCGATCCTTGCAGGAAACGGGGGGGCTGCGTCACTGACGCGGCCCCTTTTTTCATGGCCGCCTTTGCCGGGACCGGGCCTGCTCGTCCGGTATCAGGCCCCGCTGCCAACGGAAGGGCCATCGGCGAACTCGGGCCGGGCAGACGCTTGGACGAAAGGTTCTTCCCGGCCCCGGCGTTTTCGCAGCGGCTCGAAGCCCAGCACGCCGGCAAGGCCGCAGCGGCGCGAAAGGTCGAACAGGACCAGCGGCAGCAGCACGCCCGCCGCCGTCGATACCAGCACGACCACGGCGACATTGCCGAGCCCCAGCCGCGTCAGCACCACGCGCATGCCGGCAGCGAAGATGATGTGCGTGAGGTAGATCGGCATGGTCCGCTCGCCGAGCTTCCGGGCGCCCAGCTTGTCCAGCAGCGCCCCGCCGTTCAGGCAGAGGCCGAGGAAAGCGACGCAGGCCGCGCCGCCGCACAGATAGGCGGGCACAGTGTCGAAGGGCGAGACGGCGAGCAGGAAGGCCGACGCCTCGGCCGCGAGGAAGGCTGCGAGGCAGGGCACGAGCGGCAGGCCCCTCTCCAGCCAGCGCGTACCCGCCAGCAGGCCCACGAAGAAGAAGGGGGCGTGCTGGAGGATCTGCCCGGTCAGGCCCTGCGGCTGCAGCACCACGACGGCGGCCAGGCAGGCCGCCGCGATCGCGGCCGCCGCGGCCCTTCCCCGCAGCACCATGGCCACCGCCTGGAACAGGAACAGCGCGAGCAGGAACCAGAACACGCTCTTGGGCGGGAACGGATAAGTCAGCACTTCGAAGGGCGAGATGCGCCCCTTGTTGCCCGCTCCGGTCACGAGATGGACGCAGCCTTCCACCCAGGCCCAGAGGCACATCGGCCAGAGCAGGTTGATCGAGATCCGCGACAGCCCGTTCCGCAGCGCGCCGCCGCCCAGCCTCTCCGGCGCCTTGAACAGCATGCCGGAAATCAGGAAGAACACCGGCATGTGGAACAAGTAGACGGCGCGGTCGATGGTCTGGAACACGTGTGGATCGACCAGGCCCTGTCCGTCCAGTCCGCGCCAGACATGGCCGAACACGACGAAGAGGATGGCGACGCCGCGTGCGGCGTCCAGGCCCTTAATGCGCATGGGGTCCTCGGTGCATGGTCATGACGTTCCCGGCGTCCAGGGCCCCCGCGCCCAGTGGCGGTTTTCGGGGTCTCGGCGGGGGTTGGGGTAAGGGTTGGGAGCGGGGCGGGGCAGCGCGCGGATCGCTTTCTGAATCCGGCCGCGCGCGCCGCTCGCCAGCGCCGGATAGGCGCCGAGCGAGGCGGCAAGGCCGATCAGCACGAGCGGCGCCGCACCCTGGCAGTTGATCGTGGCGGAGAGGATGGCGATCACGAAGCCGATGTGCCGGTCCGGCCGCGGCACCCGCACCAGGCGGCGGATCAGTTCCACGCCCATCAGCACGCCGAACAGGCCGAACTGGTAGAAGATGTAGAGGAACAGGTTGTCCACCGCGCTGAACGGCGAGACATAGACGCCCGTGTAGAAAGCCGATGGCCCCACCGATCCGAAACCGTGGCCCAGCAGGGCCGTCGCCGGGCCGCCATCGACGATCATGTCCCAGATCCCCGGCCAGGTGACGTGAACGCGCACGACCATGCTGCTCATGCCCACCGAGATCTCTCCCACGCCGTCGATGGCAAGGAACCAGAGCCCAGCCAGAGCCGGCAGGAAGAAGCACACCGAAAGCAGGGCGCCCAGCGCCATGCGGCCCGGCCCAAGCCCCTGGAACCAGCGCCAGGGCCAGAAGTCGATCACCATGGCCACGGCCAGCGCGATCAGGTTGGTGCGCGAGGTCGTGACGTTGAGCGCCCAGAGCGTCGCCACATAGATCATCAGGCGCACATGCCAGGTGCGGGCCTGCCGCAGCACGATCAGCGCCAGCAGCAGCAGGATGCTGGCCGAGGCGCTGCTCGCCGCACCCAGCCCGGCGATGCGCTCCTGCCCGTGGATCCACCATTCGCGCCCGGCCTCGCGCTCGACGCCGAATTGCGAGACCGAGTAGCCCGTCCAGGGCATCGTCGCGCGGGTGTCTATCGCCACGCCGGCGATCCCCAACACCAACAGCGCCAGGCAGGCCCATCGCCAGACTTTGGCGTTGAGATACGTGGGGGGCAGCATGAGCACCGCGATCAGCGGGCAGAGCAGCTTGAAGCCGGAGAACACGGCCACGGCATTCTGGTAGACCACGATGCCGACAGCCATCTGCACCGCCGTCGCCGCGAAAAGCCAGATCAGGGGCGTCGGCAGCCGCAGCGTCACGGCCGCCAGCAGCAGGCGTGCCAGCACCACCGCGATCACGGCAAGATCGGGAATGAACCAGAGCGGCCCCAGGCCGAAGCGGTCGAAATAGTAGCGCGCCGCGCCGCCGAAGACTTCGCGCGCCATGATGAGCAGCACCGCCGCGCCGGTCAGCGTGGTCAGCAGGGCGGCGAAGTTCTGGCTCCGCTTCCTTGCGGGGCGCGGGCCGTAAGGAAGCGCGCCGGCACTCATGCCGCGCTCCAGCTCTGGCTGTTGCGCATGATCCAGCCGTGCCCGCGCCAGACCACCAGGCAATAGAAGGCACCCGCCGCGCCAAGCAAGGCCAGGCAGGCGACCGGCTCGCTGAAGCCGCGCAGCGGCACCAGTGCAGCGCCGAGTGCCAGCGAGAGCACGACCACGAAGGCGGAGGCGCGCGTCAGCAGCGGTGTGCGAACATGGCGGCTCACCACCGCGTAGAACAGTGCGAAACTGCCGATCTGCGAGACCGCTATGCCGATCGCCATGCCGGTGAGGCCCGCCAGCTTCACCCCTATGATGCCGCTGGGAACCAGCAATGCCAGGTTGACCGCCGGCGAGATGATCAGCAGCCGCGTCTTCTTCACCAGTTGCAGCGCCACCGAAAGGTGGAACGTGGTCAGCGCCTTGAGGATGGCGGCGATCGCCACATAAGGCAGCAGCATGGCCACGGTGTCGCGGAACGAGGGACCGACGAAAAGATGCGCCACCCCCGGCGAAAGCGCCGCCAGCACGGCCGCGGCCGGGGCGCCGATCATCAGGTAGACGATGAAGTTCTCCGCCAGGATCTTCTCGCCCGCCTCGCGTCCCTCGTTCTCGAACGCGCGGACGATGGCCGGATAGGCCGAGAGATTGACCGCCAGCATCAGGAAGATCACGGTCTTCTGCATGAGGTCCACGGAGACCGAATACTGGCCGACCGCCGCCTTCCCCAGCGTGGAGGAAACGATGTAGCGATCCGCCACGGCGCTGGCATAGCCGAGCCCCGAACTGACGATCAGCGGCGCGCCGTAGCGCAGGATTTCCTTCAGGTCCGCCGCCCGCGCCTGCAGCGGCCGCAAATTGCGCCAGGCCGCGTCCGTGACGTTGGCAAGCACCGCGCAGCCGATCTGGGCGCCGAGAATGCCGATGGCCACGCCCAGCGCGCCCATGTCGAAGAACCAGACCAGCACCGCACCCACCGCCAGGGAGAGCGAGGAGCGCAGCGTCATCATCGCGAAGAAGCGCCAGCTGAGCAGGCGAAGGCGCGCGCCGACAGTGCTGATCGCAAAGAGCATCTCGGAAAAGAGCCAGAGCCACATCGCCGGCCACCAGTCGGGCGCAACACCCATGAAATGAACCTGGAAGCCGCGCAGCGACAGCGCCACCGGAAGCAGCAGCAGGATCAGGCCCAGCCCGACGGTGGCGAGGGCATTGGCGATGTCCGGGTTGAGCTGATGCTCGGCCGCGGGGTCGTAAAGCAGGCGCGAGGCGGTAAGGCGCAGCCACTCGAAGATCGTGGCGTTGAGGAACAGCACCGTCGCCGAGACGAGCGCATAAGTGCCGAACTCGGCCGGGCTGAGCAGGTGAGTCCAGACGATCAGCGAGAGGAAGTTGAGTCCGCTCGATATGCCCAGTGCCGCGGTGGTGATCGCGCCCTTGGAGAGTTTCATGCGCCCGAGCTTCATACGGCCAGGAGGTCCTTGCGCTTCTGCGTGACGATCCGGGCCGGGGCGCCGACCGAGGTGGCGCCGTCCGGCACGTCCTGGAGGACCACGGAATTCGCGCCGATCCGCGCCTCGCGGCCGATGCGGACCGGGCCGACGACGACCGCGCCGGCGTAGATCACCGCACCCGGTCCCACGACGGGGTAGCCTTCCTCCCGGCCCGACTGGCCGATGGTGACGTGCTGGTAGATCGTGGCGTTCTCACCGATCTCGACATCGTGGCCCACCACGATGCCCACCGGATGCGGCAGGTTGATCCACCCCGCCGGGCGCGAAAGCGGGGAGATGTGGCAGGCATAGCGCCAGTGGATGTAGCGCCGGATCACCGTCGCCATGGCGCGCCCCATGCGACCGCGCGGGTAGAGCCGGCACATGCGCCGCCAGAGCGAGACGAGGCCCGCGCCTTCCATGGCCCGCGCCCCGCTCATCGCCGGGCCTCCGTGCGCAAAGCCTCCGTTTGCAGGGCTTCATGGCCAAACGGACGCGGCGGCAGGATCCGCGCCGGTACGCCGACGGCGATGTGCCCCGCAGGAACCGATGTCTTGACCACGGCATTGGCGCCGATCACTGCACCCGCGCCGATCTCGATGCCGCCGATCACCGTCGCGCCCGCGAAGATCGTGGCCCCGGCGCCGATGCGCGGGCAGCGCCCGGCGGCGCCGTCCTGGCCGATGGTGACGTGCTGGTAGATCGTCACCCCGTCTCCGATCACGGCATTGTCACCGATCACCACGCCCACCGGATGCGGCAGGTAGACGCCCTCGCCGACATGAGTGGTCGGCGCGATGTAGCAGCCATAGGCGCGGCGGATGTGCCCCCGGATCACCCGCGCGAGCACCCGCCCCGCCGGTCCCGAGGCCCAGAGCCCGCTCATGCGCTGCCAAGCGCGCAGAATGCCGCTGCTCGGGCTGAACCGTCCCACCGGCAGGCCGCGCGCCGGCAGAGTGCCAGGGGCGGCGTGGAGGTCGGCCGGGGCGAAAGTGCCGTCGGTCACAGCCATTTCGCGCTCAGGCCGCATCGAACAGCCGGTCCAGATGGCTCTCGTAGCGATCGATCACCGCACCCGATGTGAACACCGCACCCATGTCGAGCGCGCCGGCACTGTAGCGGGCATAGCTGTCGGCGGAGAGCGTGCGGAAATGCTGGATCTTATCGGCCAGCTCGCCGGCATCCTCGCCGTCGTAAAGCTCGCCGGTCTCGGCGGGAGTGACGACTTCCGGATTGCCGCCCACGCGTGAGGCGACGACCGGCAGCGCGAAGCCGTAAGCCTCGTAGATCACGCGGGGCAGCGGCTCGTTGTAGACCGAGGGGCAGACCACCACGTCGACCGCGCCATAGAAGTCTTCCGCGGCCTGCCAGCCGAGGAACTGCACGCGCGGATCGCCCGCAGCCTGCGCCTTCAGCCCGGCCACATATTCGGGCTCCCCGTCACCGGCGATCACCAGCGACCACGGCCGGCCGCCCTGCGGCAGGCGGCGCACGGCCTCGATCAGCTTCTCCACGCCCTTGGTGGGAGCGAGCCGGCCGATATAGCCGAAGACCATCGGCGCGCCATCGGCCAGCCGCTTCGCCTCAGGCACCAGCGGGCGGTCGTTGACGTTCCACTGCACCGCACACGGCTTGTCTTCCCCGAACGCGCCGTGGCGGCGGTGGGTATCCGCCACGAAGGCACTGTTGGACAGGAACATGTCGACATTGCGGGTCTGGCGGCGGTTGACCCCCCGCACCACCTTGCAGCCCGAACAGAGCGACGTGCAGTTCTCGCCCGCGCGGTACATGCCCGAGCGGCTGCAGATCAGATAGTAGTCGCGCATGGTGTGGATCAGCCGCGCGCCGCTGCGCTTGGCCTCGCGCAGGATCGCGGTGGAAAAGCCGTCGATGATGCTGGTGTTGACCACGTCGGGGCGGATGATGTCCAGCATCTGGCGCACGTCCCGCGCGGCGCGGAAGTTCCAGAGGTCCAGCGCGTGCCACACCGCCTTCATCGCCGGGGAGCGGCGGCGCTTGTCGTAAGGCCAGTAGATGTTGCGGATCGGCAGGACGTGCAGCGTCGGCTTGCCCGGCCCGGTCACTCCGGCCTCCATGCCGGCGCGCAAGGTGGCGGCTTCCTCCCCGCGCGGGGCCAGGCGCAGGATGTGCACGTCGTGCCCCCGCTCGACCAGGCCCTCGGCCAGGGTCTGCACGGACTTGGCGCCGCCGCCGACCTGGTCGGGCCGGTAGGAGCGGATGATGAAGAGAATTCGTCGGGACGTCATGGACGTACTGTCTCCGTTGCGGCCAGTCATGTTCATATCGCTCGCGCTCATGTGCGTTCGGGGCAGTTCAGGGTGGGTTGCGCGCCGGTCTTTTCCGGCACGAGCCGCAAGTAGACGGGCGCATTGCCAAGCTTCTGCTCGCCGCCTTCGAGGGGCTTTCCGGTCATGTCGGCCAGGCCGGAGACCTTCCAGCCGGTCGGCGCGATCTTGCCGGGCTCCAGCCGCGCCACGCCGGTCTTGGCCCAGACCAGCGCCTTCACGCTGCTGCCGCCGGCTTGCGGGTCGGCCGCGAAGATCGCACCTTCCACGCCGGCACGCTGGACCGGGCAGGCATAGCGCAGGGCACCGACCTGCCGGAGCATGGTCTGCAACGCCAGGAACGCCGGCTTGGGCGAACCGTCGGGCAGGAGCAGGCCGAAATGATGCTGGTCGTTGGCCGGATCGGTGCCGGCGTCCTTCCAGGAATACCAGATGTTGGGCGCAACGCCCGCCGCCAGCGCCGAAACCAGCGTGCGGACCAGGTAGCGCGCCTGGGCCTGATCGTCGACGCGGCCGACGACGGGGCGGCCCCATTCGGAATTGGCGATCCGGGGCGTCTTCACCTGCCCCCCCGCCGCAATGCGGTGCCACAGCCCGTCCCACAATGCGCCATCGCGCGCGGCATCGCCGGTCATCTGATAGGGATGGACGCTGATCCGGTCGAAGCAGGTGATGGCCCTGGACCCTGCCAGCGCCGTCAGGAACGGACCGTCCACCCACTTGGAGGCGGCGGGACCGTAGACTTCGGCCCGGCCCGCCGAATGGATGGCCTGGCAGGCCGCCAGTGCCATGCGGCCATAAGCGGCGGCATCGGGCTTGGGCGGCCAGAAGCGAGGGTGATCGGGCTCGTTCCAGACCTCCCAGATCGGGTCGTAGGCCGCGAAGGCCTTGGCGGCGGCGGCGGCCCACTTGCTGTAGGCCGCGATCTGGTCCGGCGCGACCGGCGGCGAGGTGCGCCGCTCGTCGCGGCCACGCCACTGGATCCTGGTGAAAGGCGTATGGACCGGGTTGCCGTAGTCCAGGATGAACAGCGGGCGCATGCCGCGCGCATGAACTTCGCGTGCGAACTCCAGATAGGGGCCGAAGTCGTAGACGCCCGGCTTGCGCTCGGTGCGGGCCCAGCTGAAATCGCTGCGCACGAAATGGAGCCCCAGCCCGGAAACGCGGTCGAGATCGGCGGGGGTCAGGTCGTTGCCGGCAATGCCCACCACTTGCGCCACGGGCGCGGAGACGTGCCGGTCGGACCGGACGGTGCCGGGCTGCAGCAACAAAGCCGCTGCCAGCAGCGCCCCCGGGCAGAGCAGGAGCGCGGCGCCGAACAGACCGGTGCGCAGGCGGGCGCGCCGCGCACGGCGGCGTCCCGCACCAAGCGCGCGCCCCAGCCCTTCTCCGGGCCGGTTCGGGCCTTGGCCCCAGCGGATCACCGGCCGAGCACCGTCGAATAGACCTGGTTCACCTGCCGGTGCATGCGCTCCATGCCGAACCGTTCCGCCACCGTGCGCGCGGCGGATTTCTGCAATTCGACGAGCATGGGACCGAGGCTGGAGATCTCCTCCATGGCCGCGCAGAAGGCTTCCGCATCGCCGGCCAGCCAGCCGTTCTCGCGGTGGTCGATCATTTCGACGATGCCGCCGGCCGGGTAGCCGACCACGGGCAGCCCCATCGACATCGCCTCCATCACCGAACGCGGCAGCGGATCGGGCGTCTCGGAAGGCACGAGCACGGCATCGAGGCCGTTGTAGATCGCCGCCAGCCCTTCGAAGCGGCCTTCGAAGCGAACCGAATCGGCGAGGCCCAGGGCTTCGGCCTGGCGCTTCAGGCTTTCGAGGTAGGGACGATCCTCCGCTTCCGCTTCACCGCGCACCAGCAGGGTGATGTCGATCCCGCGGCGACGGGCGGCGCCCATCCAGTCGATGGCGACGTGGTGCCCCTTGAAGGGATGGATGCGCCCACAAATGCCCACGACCAGCGGGGCATGGGCGCGCGGCGCCTGCAGCGCGGCGGCAGAGGGAGCCTGGACGGACTGGAGCGGTTGGGCTGCCCCGTCCTGCTTCACGCCGTTGAACACCACCGAGACATTGCCCGGCAGCATCTCGCCCGGCCAGCAGGCGCGGCTGACGAGCACGGTATGGTCGGAACTGCGGGCGAGGCCCTTCCAGATCAGGCGCTCCGAACCGCGCACGGCGATGTCGCGAACGTGGAACACGCAGGCTTCTCCGCCCAGCTTGCGCGCCAGGCCGGCAATGCAGTGGGCCTTCAGTCCGTTGCTATGGACGATGTCGGCACCGTGGCGCTTCGTCACGGCCATGAGCTTGCGCGCGGCGCCGAACCAGTCCCCGAAGGCCGCGCCCACGCTGGAGGGGCGCACCGGGCGGCGGATCGCGGCGACCTGGCCGAAATCGACGACTTCCACGGGGATGCCCCGGCTCGCCGCCTGCTCGGACACCGGCCCTTCGGCAGGCACCACCAGCAGCGGGTCGACATGCGGGTTTGCCATCAGGTCGAACAGCGATCGCTCCGCTCCTCCTTTAAAAAAGGAGACAGGGGACAAGAAGGCCACGCGATAATTCATAGGATCGGTCCCGCCGCTTTCAGGATTCAACATAGCTTATCCTTTCACTGGGCGTTGTGTTCACAGTACCGGAGGCACTGAATTCAGGTCGGAGCGACCTTCCAGCCCGACAAGCCGCAGCCGCAGCCGCGGCCCGGCCTGTCTGGCTCGCACCGGCGCAATGGTCGCTGCGAGGATGGCAGGAGGATCGCATTCGAAAGGCTCTGCGAGGGCCGTTGGACCGGCCCTGCGCTCGAAATCACTGTCCTTGGCCGCCACGGCCCGCTGCCGGAACGGTCAGCGGGCGAAGACTGCGAAGGCATTGAATATTGGCGCGGTTCTCAGGAAGTCCTGCCAAAGCCCCTTAATTTTCGAGAAACCAACCACCACCACATCGCCGTCCATGACGATCGGATCGGGGCTGACGCCGCCGCGAATGTCCTTCAGGTCGAAGCGCGCGGCCATGCGCTGTCCGTTGATCGTGCGGAAGATCACCACCTGGTCCAGCTTGGCGGTGACCAGCGGGCTCTGCGCCCGCGCCAGCGCGCCCAGGAGGGTGGTATTGCTGGTCAGTTCATAGACGCCGGGAACCTTCACTTCGCCTTCCACCGATACGAAGCGCGGCGCGGCTTCGTCTACCGAGATGGCGACTTGCGGGTTTTTCAGATACTTGCGCCCAAGCACGGCCGTCACATCGCTCGACACTTCGGGCGCGCTGCGGCCGGCGGCCTTGATCTGCCCGGCCAGGGGAAGCTGGATGAAGCCCGCCTCGTCCACGCGCGCCTTCTCCACGGAGAGATCGGGCTCTCCGAAGACCCGCACCTGAAGGACGTCCTTCGGCGAGATCGCATAGACAGTGGGCGCCGGAACCGTGGCGGGAATCGTCTGATAGGCAGCTTCGCCGACCGGAACATCCGGGTTCGACGTCATGGTGGAGGTACATCCTGTCAGGATGGTACCTGAAATTAGGACAGCGAGCCCAACAAGAAGCGTCTTTGTGCAGCGCACTTACGGTTTTCTCCATAAGGCTTAAGTCAATGCCCCCGATGGGGTGACCGGGTGCCTATTCGGGTAATCAGGAGCGCATTGGGGTGCAAGTGCCTGGACGGCGCTCGAAAACGGCAAAGCCCACTCCTAAAACGGCACGTCGCAAATCTCTTCCGCAAGTGCGAAATCAAACGGCCGGCAGACCTGCGTTCGAACCGATCCGGCAGCGAATCCCGGATAACTATGCAATGGATAGCAATCGGCATGACAGATGTCGGAATCGCCCTGAACTGCACTTTATAGGGCGTGTTCAGTTCAGGTACAGTATTCGCCGGGACCTGCAGACTGCTCCGGATTGGTTACCGGAGGTGCAAGGATGGTGCGGCTTTGGACGCAGTTGGCTTTGACGCACCGCAGCGCAGCGCATAATCCTGGGGTCGTCCTTGAACCCGGTTCGCGCGCGCTGCTTTCATGCCCACTTGCGCAGCGCGAATGGGCCGTTCAACAAAGCCGCCGTAGCAACCCGTTCCAATCGATTTCTCCATCCCACTTCCTGCCGTCCATCAGAGCGAGACCATGACCTCCAAGATCCCCGTTCTTGTCACCGGCGGCGCCGGCTATATCGGCAGCCACGCCGTTCTCGCCCTCAAGGACGCCGGTTGGCCGGTGGTCGTGATCGACAACCTCACCACGGGCTTTCGCTTCGCCCTGCCGGAAGGCGTCCCGCTCTACGAAGGCGACATCGAGGATGCCGCACTGCTCGCCCGGATCTTCCGGGAAGAGGGTATCCAGGCGGTGATGCACTTCGCCGGCTCGATCATCGTGCCGGAATCGGTCGAGAACCCGCTGAAGTACTACCACAACAACACCGCCAAGAGCCGCGCCCTGATCGACGCGGCAGTGAAGGCGGGCGTGCCGCACTTCATCTTCAGCTCCACGGCCGCCACTTACGGCATCCCGGAAGTCTCCCCGGTCACCGAGGACAGCCCGAAGCTGCCGATCAACCCTTACGGCATGTCCAAGCTGATGACGGAGACCATGCTGGCCGACGTCTCCCGCGCGCATGACTTCAATTACTGCGCGCTGCGCTATTTCAATGTCGCCGGTGCCGATCCGCAAGCCCGCACCGGACAGTCGACGGCGGGTGCCACCCATCTCATCAAGGTCGCGGTGGAAGCGGCCCTGGGCAAGCGGGAGCATGTCGCCGTGTTCGGCACGGACTTCGACACGCCGGACGGCACCGGCGTGCGCGACTACATCCACGTCTCCGACCTCGCCAATGCGCACGTCCTCGCGCTCGAACAGCTGATCGCGGCGCCGGGAGAATCGCTGACGATGAACTGCGGTTACGGCCAGGGCTTCTCGGTGCTGGAAGTGCTCGACGCGGTCGACCGCGTCACCAACCGCACGATCGACCGCCGCATGCAGGGCCGGCGCGCGGGCGATCCCGATTCGCTCATCTCGGACAACCGTCGGATCAAGGCCACCCTGCCCTGGCAGCCGAAATATGCCGACCTGGGCACGATCGTCGAACACGCACTCGCCTGGGAGCGCCGCCTGACCGAGCTGCGCGGAGCGTAGAGCCGCCGGCAGAACGGCGGCGTCCCGGAGCAAGTCCGGGACGACGTGCGGCCGAGGATCCACGATCCCCGGCCTTAAGCGCGTCGCTGCGCGTTAAAACGCTACGCACCGGCCTTTAGCGGGTCGCTACGCGTTAAAACGCTACACTCAATGAAGCGCGGGCGGAGAGATCGGTGGCGTCCTGGGTCCGTTCGGCGCGGGCGGACAGCTTCCAGGTGAAGTCGTAGCCACCGGCCAGCATCGAGACTTCGCTGACCCAGGCACCCTTCAGGCTTTCGGGCGTGATGGTGAAGGCCTCCCCGGCATCGTAAGTGTCTCCGCCGTTGAAATAGGCCGTGGTGCTGCCGAGCTTGCCCGACACCACTTCGCGGCGACCGCCTTCGAACTGGAACGTCAGCGGGCGCCAGTCGGGCGATATGGTCCCGAGCGAATAGGACGCCGTCACGGTCGGCGTCACCGTGGTCATCTTGCTGGTGCGGTCTGCCACGGTCAGCGCCACCGCATCGCTGTCGGCCGTTTCGCTGTAGCCGTTCTCCTTCAGCCAGAACTGCTCCAGCTCCAGCTTGGGCTTGAGGTTGAAGCGGCGTGACATCTGGAAGCGATAGGACGCACCGGCCAGGCCCGAGATCAGCCAGCCGTTCCACTTGCCATCGGCGGAATACGTGAAGTCGGTATCGTCGATGGTGCCGGTGAAGGTGCGGGTGGAATCGACCGAGATCTTTGAGGCCCCGATGCGTGCCCAGGCCATGAACGGCCCCTTCCCGGTGCGCCAGAACAGGCCGAAGTCGTGCTGGCCCACGCCGAGATCGCCCGTGCCGCCATTATCCTTCACCGTGCCGTGGAGCCAGGCATAGGAAACGCCGAAGTAGCCCAGGTTCGTCCGGCGCTCGGCACCGGCGGAGAGGCCCCAGCCGCTCGCCTTGTAACCCGCTGTCGAACCGGCATCCTTGGCGGTGCGCCAGTAGACCGGTTCGAACCAGCCGCCGACGTCGGAGATCGTGAAGAGCGAGGTTTCGTCCGAAAGGTGGCGAGAAGCCATGCGGTCGCCATGAGTCACGGCATCGAAGACGCCGCCCGAATGGTCCGGCAGAAGCCCGGCGACCTGGCTCTGGAGCGTGGCCGAATCCTCGACCTGGAGCAGACTGGAGGTCAGGCTGTCGTCGTTCTGGGCAGTGGCGTAGATCGCATCCCAAGCCGAAGCCTCGCTGCGGGTGAGGCCCAGTTCGTCGGTCGTCTTGCGCGCGATGGTGAGATAGATGCTGTTCGCGTCGGTCGTGACATCGCCGTTGTAGATGAAGGGCAGGTCGGTGTCGGTCGAATTGAGCGTGCCCTGCACGTCGAGGCTGCTGGCGGTGAGCACCGTGTAGGTCCCTTCTGCATCGCCAAGATCGGTGACTGTCGCCGTGATCTTGGCCCCGTCCTCCAGCGTGGCATTGGCCACGGTGTAAAGCGAACTGCTGCCTTCCGAAGTGTCGATATAGACACCCAGCGAGCCGCCCGATTTCACGATCAGGCTGCCGAAGCCGATGGTGTCCGAATCGCTGGCGGTCAGCTTTGCCCCGCTGCCCACGGTGACCGTCAGGTTGTCGGCATTGCTGAAGTTGCCCGAATAGACCGCGCTGTCGGACAAAGTGAGGGTGCCGCTCTCACCGTCGAAGTCCATCGTGCCGACGAAGCTGGAGGTTCCGGCCATGGTGGCCGTGCCGGTACCGCTGCCGAAATAGACGTCGCCGGTGTAGACCGTGTTGCCGGACAGGTTCAGCGTATCGTCGCCGTCGCCGAAAGTGGTGTTGCCGGTGATCGTGCCCGACGAGGCATTGATGGTGTCATTGCCCGATCCCAGCAGGATATTGCCGGTGATCGCGGTGTAGATGGTGGGATCGGTGTCCGTATCGTTGTCGTCCAGGTAGTCGGCGCTGGTCTCGATATCGGCGGCGTTGAGGTACTGGTTGATCGTGACGCCGGTGGTGTTGGCGGAGAGGTCGATCGCGGTGCGGGTGTCGGTGCTCGATCCGCTGGCCGCGATGAAGCCGGTGTTGTCGATCGTGGTCAGGGTGCCCGAGAGATCCCGGATCGCCGTTGTGGAGCCTTCGCCCTGCGAAGTGATGGAGGCCGTGATCGAACCGCTGTTATAGAGGCTGGTCACTGTGCTTCCGGCATTGATGAGCAGCGCCGTCGCGGCCGAATCGTAAGTCGTGGCGTTCAGCGAGCCGGTCACCCCGATCCCGTCGGTCAGGGTGACGTTGCCGCCCTGCCCGCCGATCACCAGGCCATAGGCATCGGTATTGCTGTAATAGGCGTTGGCGCTGACCGAGCCGTCGATGGCGATCGAGTACGTGCCGGAATTGCTAGACACGCCGCCCACGGTGATGTCGCTGGTGCCGCCGACCTGGATCGCCGGGCCGTTGCCGTAGGCGATGACCGCTCCGGTGCCTTCATCGTCATCGTCGACACCGTCGCCGTCCTCGTCGTCGTTCGAACTGTCGTTGTCGACCGGGGGCGCCGCCACGTAGATGCCGCCAGCGACATTGCCGGTGATCTCCACCGCCGCCGCGCCCGAGCGGAGGGCGGCACGCGAAAGCACGATCGTGTCGCTGTCGTCGTCCGTGTAGGAGGCGCGCTGCGAGACGGTGCCCTGGATGGTCACGGTGCCGCTGACGTCGCCGTCCACCACCAGGGCCTGGGCGCCCGCGCCGGTGGCGTAGACAGTGCCTTCCACCGTCACGTCCCCGTCCACGCTCCTGGTGGAGATGCCGACCGAGTTGTCGCCGATCACGTTGATGGTGCCGGTATTGGTCACGCTGCCGACATAGTCCGAATCGACGACGATGCCGCCGGAGTTCAGGCCCTCCACCTTGATCGTGCCTTCGTTGAGGATCGATCCGCTGGTGGTGGCGCCGGACAGGACGTGGATGCCGTAGCGATTGCTGGCCGAAGCGATCGAGCCGTCGGCAATGCCGTTCGAATCGGTGTCCGCCGGCACGAAGTCCTCGGTGACGGTGAGGGTGGCATCCTCGCCCACGGTGATCGTCGCGGTGGTGCCGGCATTGACGGTGATGCCGCTGGCGCCATCGGCATCGTCAAGAACCAGAGCGCCTTCGAGATCGACGGCATTGTTGCTGTCCACCGTGATCGCGCTGCCGCTGGGCAGGGTGATGGTGCCGTCCTCGGTCACGGTCACGTCACCCGCGCTGGAGGTGACGAGCGCCTTGGTGGTGGAGGTGGAAACGGTCGTGGCGGCGAGCGAAGGCGCGGCGCAAAGTGCGAGAACGAGCGCGCCGATGCTGGAAGACGTGTGCAGCGAGGTCATGATGTTCGGATCTCTTCGTGAGCGTAAGGCTGCCGGCGCGGCGCAGGAACGATCCTGCGCCGCATCGCCATCGCCCTCAGGCAGGTTGTCGCTCGCCAGGCGGCGAGGAGTCTCGATGAGCCGCCCCTTTCGGGGCGGCGATTACGATGGAGCGCCGGTCAGGTGGCGATGCCGATGAGCGCGGTGCCGGTATATCCGGCCGTGGCGCTGCCACTCAGCGTGGGGGTCATCTGGGCGATCTGTGCCGAACTGTTGTCGCCGAAGACATTGTCCGAGGAGATCGAGATCGCGTTGTAATTGGCGATGCTGGCGGTGTAGCGCGTGTCGCCGGTGAAGACGGCGGTGTTGGTGGCCGCCGGCATGGCCAGCTGCGAGATCAGGCTGGCCGTGCGGCCCGTGCTGGCCGAAGTCAGGCCGCCCGTGAAGATCTCGAAGTGGATATGCGGCCAGCGCCCGGAATAGCAGGCCGGGTAGATCGTCGTGAAAGTCACCTTGCCCTCGGCATCGGTCACCTGCACGCCGCGCAAGTAGCTCTCCGTGGTGACCCCGCTCGAATAGAGCGAGTACTTGCCCGCAGCATCGCAGTGCCAGACGTAGATCGCCGCGCCCTCGATGGCGGCGCAGCCGTTGTTCACGTCCACCAGTTGCAAGGTCAGCTCCAGCTTGACCCCGTCTGCCGTGGTCGTGGAGTTGATGAAGCTGGAGCGGATGTCCGAACGCACCACGCCGCTGACGGTCAGTACGTTGGAGGTCGAACCGCTCGCGCTGTTGGTGCCGTCCGCGGGGTAAGGCCCGTTGGTCTCGGTGGGATCGGCGATGCAGCTGCTGGAGGAGGTGCCGCCGGAGCTGGTGGAAGAAGTGCTGGTCGACGATGTGCTGGTCGAACTCGTGCTCGACGTGCTGGTGGAACTCGTCGTGGCGGTCGATCCGCTGCTGGTCGACGTGGAACCGTCGTCACCCCCGCAGGCGGTAACGGCAGTGAAGCCCCCCGCACTGGCCAGGATGGCCAGCGCGCGGCGCCGACCCATGATATTCTCACCGATCGTCTTCAGGTCGTGAAGCAGGCCGCCGTGATGCCCCTGGTCGCAGTCCAGGTCCCCGCCCGAATGGTGGTCTTGATGGTAGTCTTCCATTGCAATCTCCCCGCGTGTCGCAAGTCGCGCGACGGGGCCGGGAGACCGGCGTCGCGGATCAGGTCACGACGAGGATTGAAAGCCGGCGTTTGCGATCGGATTTCAGGTGCATTTCACCTCCATGGCGAAACGCCCTGCCGCAGCGGCCGGGCTGTCATGCAGGTGAAATGTCTCCGGACACGGAGGGCACGAAAAGATAGCCCTCGTTGCGCACGGTGCGGATGATGTCGCCGCCGCCCTCGCCTTCCGCCAGCTTGCGGCGCAGGCGCGAAAGCTGCACGTCGATGGCGCGGTCGTAGTGATCGCTGTCCTCCCCGCGCGACCAGTCGAGAAGCTGGTCGCGGGTGAGCACGCGGCGCGGATGCTCGGCAAAGGCGCGGAGCAACCGGAATTCGCCATCCGAAAGCGAGATCAGGCGATTGGCCGGGTCGAACAGCAGGCGCAGGCCCACGTCCATGCGCCAGCCGGAGAAATAGAGACATTCGCCTGAATGGATGTCGTTGACCGGCCGCGGTTCCGGGGCGCCGGAACGGGCGGTGGCGGCCGAGACGACGCGGTCCACCGCGGCGCTGCCGCCAGCCCCGGCGCGCCGGCGCAGCACGGTGCGGATGCGGGCCAGCAGCTCGCGGGGATTGCAGGGCTTCGCCAGGTAGTCGTCGGCACCCATTTCCAGCCCGACGATGCGGTCGACATCGCTGCCCACGGCGGAAAGCATGATGACCGGCGGCGCATCGGGGCCAAGCCCGCGCAGCGCCGTCAGCCCGTCCTCGCGCGGCATCATCACGTCCAGCACGATGAGATCGAAGTGCTCCCGCGCCAGATGCTCGCGCATGGCGCTGGGGTCGGCGGCCGTCTCGGTGGCGTAACCGTGTTTTCCCAGGAACTCGCTGATGAGCGAGCGGATGCCGTCATCGTCGTCGACGATGAGGATGCGGGTTTCGAGGTCCATCGGGGCACGTTCTAGGATCATTGTGCGCCGATAGGAACCCCGTGTTCCACGCGGATTTCAGCGGCGATACAGCTTGCGACAGCCCGGTAACGCCATTGCAATCTGCGTGAAATCCGCAGGCAAACTCGAACCGCAAAATCCAGCGACATGAACATTCGAGTTCGTCAGGTTCCGTCCTGGATGGACTGCGGCGCGTCTTCGGCGACATCCCCCGTTGCCTTCGCGGCGATGCTGCATTCCTCCGGAACGGCCGGAACCGCCGTCCGGTTAGCCACCGCCAAGGCGCCGGACGGCGCCGGGTCCGTCGCAGCGACAGGTCACGTAGTCGCACCCGCCCTGTCCTGCGACGGCCCCGGAATTATATCGCTCCGAGGATGGCCGGAAACCCTACCCGATAGTGACACAAATCGGTGGTACCCGGCGCTTCGTGCCAGCGGCTCCAGGCGGGCTGGCCAACAGAGAGATTGCCCTCCGGCACGATCGCCGGACAGGCCACGAGGTGACCGTCCCCGCCAGGCAGCGTCCCGCTGCATGATGGGGGCGCGGAGCGGGTTCGGAAGAGCGGTGTCCCTCTCTTCCGAGCCCGCGCCGCAATATCCGCCGGCAAGCCCCACGTCCTCCGGCCCATCCTTCGCCCCGACCCTGGCGACAATCCGCAGGTTCGGCGCTGAAGCCGCCGCTCGAAATGCCACGGCTCGAAATAGCGGGCGATTCGTGGCAATGGCGCAGCCATGACCCCGCCCCGCCTGACCAACCGACTCGGACTGCCCCTGGCGATGCAGATGATCGTCATCCTCGTCTGCGCGCTGATCGGTGCGCAGCTGGTGACGCTCGGCCTCACGGTGATCCTGCCTCCCAGCCCGACGGCCCGGTGGAACATCGACGAAGTCGCCAGCGCGCTGACCACCGGCGATCTGTCCGATCGGCTGGAGCGCAAGCCCATGGTCGGCCCGCCCGACGTGAGCGGACAGGGCTGGCTGGTCTCGGAATCCTCGCGCGATGCCCTGGCCCAGCGACTCGGGCGGCACCGCAAGGACGTGGTCCTGGCCTTCTACACCCAGCTGCCGGTCGGCGGCGTCGCGGTGCCGAGCAATGCCCGGTCCCCGCTGGCGATGGTGGAAAGCAAGGGCGCGGCGATCAGCCCCGGCGCCAGGGTTTCCGCGCTGCTGGTGGGATCGGCCGATGCCCAGTCGATTCCCGGCGGCCCCCCGCCGGGCGGCGCTCCCGGTCCCAGCGGCATGCCCGGCGGGCACTTCCCCGGCGGCATGCCCCCGGGCGGATCGATGCCCCACGTTCCGTCCATGCCCCGCCCCGCGATGCCGGGCGGCGGCGCGAGGCCGGGCGGCCACGTTCCGGGCGGCGCCATGCCCGGTGGCAAGGTTCCCGGTGGCAAGGTTCCCGGCGCCGCGCCGGGCGGCCAGCGCCCTGGCGGAGGCCAGCCCGGTGCGCCATCCGGCGGCCAAAACCCCGGCAATGCCACGCCCGGCGCCGGCACGGGCGGCCAGACCGCGGCGCCCGGAAATCCCTCAGGCGGCGTGGCGAACCAGGACGGTCATCCCGGCCAGTTCGTCTCCCCCGGCGCGCGGCCGGGCGGCATGACCGGACCCATGGCCGGCCCCATGGGCAATGGCGCGATCGGCGGGGGGCTTCCGGCCCCGGTCATGCCGAGCATGAACGACATCCCGCGCGCCACCCTGCCTATCGCCACACCCGATCCGATCGCCAGTCCCACGCTGGCCAGCCGCCCGGTCGCGGTCTCGATCCCGCTGCCTCCGGTCACGCTGGCTTCGCCCTCGGCCAGCGCCTCCGCCGTGCCCACGCCGCTGGCAACGTCCGCGGCCGAGACTGCCACGCCCCTGCCCGCAGTGCCGGGTGCGCCGCAGCCGATCCCGTTCCGCCACGCGGAAGGCAGCTTCTTCGCCCTCACCTCGCCTCCATTCATCGAAGGTGACTTCGTAGCCGCCACCCGTCAGCCGGACGGCCAGTGGCTGGCCGTCGCCCCCCGCGCCGAGCCCTTCCCGAATGCCTGGCAGAAGCGCGTGATGCTGTGGTTCGCGCTGTCCCTGGCGATCATCAGCCCGCTAGCCTGGCTGTTCGCGCGCCGCATCGTCGTGCCGCTCAAGGACTTCGCGCAGGCCGCCGAGCAACTCGGCCGCGATCCTTCGGCCACGATCCTACCGCTCTCCGGCCCGGCCGAGATCGGCCGCGCGGCCAATGCCTTCAACCAGATGCGCTATCGGCTGCGCGCCTTCGTGGACGACCGCACGGCGATGGTCGGCGCCATCAGCCACGACTTGCGTACCCCGCTCACCCGCCTGCGCTTCCGCATCGAGGACGTGCCGGACGACCAGCGCGAAGGGCTGCTCAAGGAAGTGACCGAGATGGAAGCGATGATCAGCCAGGTCATCGCCTTCATTCGCGATGCCTCCACCCCCGGCCCGCGCAAACGCGTGGATTTTGCCGATCTCATCGCCGGCAGCGTTGCCGATGCGCAATTGGTGGGCGGCAAGGTGACGATCGAGCACAATCTCCATATTCCCGTCGAAGTCGACCCGGTGGGCATTCGCCGCCTGCTCGGCAACCTGCTGGAAAACGCCATCAAGTACGGAGACAGCGCCAAGGTCCGCGTCAGCCTCCTCGACGGTGAGGCCGTGGCGGAGATCGTCGATGCCGGGCCGGGTATCCCCGAGGACGAGTTCGACCGCGCCTTCGAGCCGTTCTACCGCTCGGAAACGGCCCGCAAGTCGGGGCAGAACGGCACCGGCCTGGGCCTGGCGGTGTGCCGCTCGATCGCCCGCGCCCATGGCGGCGACGTCCATTTCGTGCACGGCGGCGACGGCTTCGCCGCCCGCGTGACCGTGCCGGCCGCGGCCTTCGATCCGACCCTGCGAAAGGCCGCCTGATGCTGCATTCCTTGCCGGCCTGCCTGCTGCTGGCAGGCGCGGCCGCCCTGTCGTCACCGGCACTGGCGCAAGATACGGCGCCTCTACCCGAAGCGAGCGCCACGCAGGAAGGCGCAACCCTTTCGACCGAGGCTGCTCCGGCCGCTACCGACTCAAGTGCCGAAGATCCGGCGAATGCCGATCAGCCCCCGCTCCGCGCCGCGCCCTGGACGGTTACCGCCTCTGCCGGGGTCAGCAACCGCGACGATGGCCCGGATGGGTCCTGGCAATCGCTTTCGCTGACCCGGCAGGTCGGCCGGGGCTATGTGCGGGGCGGGCTGATGCGCTATCACGGCACGCTGATCCAGGCCTATACGGCGCTGCCCTCGGACTATTACGTTGCCACTCTCGGCGCCGGCGGCAACTTCGACAACTGGGTGGTCGATGGCTGGGCCAGCTACGGCCGGCAGGACTACGGCCGGATCACCACCGAGCGCGGCAGCCGCGAGAGCACCGGCGCGAAAAGCAGCGGCTACTACGCGCTGGGCGGCGATTTCGGGCGCATCTTCCCCCTCTCGCCGCGCTGGTTCGTGACCCCCACGGTCGTCGGCTCCTATGCCGAAGGCCGCCTGCTGCGCCCCGCGCCGGAATTCGCCGATCTCGTCGATCTCGAAACCCGCGAACCGACCTGGACGCTCGGCAGCACCGTGCGCATCGACCATGCTTTCGGCAAGAACGCGGACCATTACATCGGCGCTTCCGTCTCGCGCAACTGGACCAGCAATGCCGTGTCCGAAGTGACGCGCGGCCAGTTCGAAGGGCTTGAGAACGTCCCCCGCTCCGGCCTGCTCGATTCGCAGCACACCGCGGATGGGTGGTGGGAGGTGGGCGTCAGCGCCAACATGAAGCTGACCGACCGCCTCCACCTGGACCTCTACGCCTCGCGCAGCTTCGACGCTCTGGCGGGAAACACCACCGCCGGCGGCATCTCGCTGCGCCAGTCCTTCTGATCCGGCCCGGTCAGCGGCTTTCAGGCAGCGCGGACGATCTCCACCGGGATCGATTTGTAGGCCGGCGTGCCGCTTACCGGATCGTAGTCGTCCAGCGGCACCAGGCAATTCGCCTCGGGGTAATAGGCCGCCAGCGAGCCGCGCGCGATGGCGTGCTTGACCACCGTGAAGCCCTTGAGCGCGCGCCCGGCCGGCGTGGTGACATCGACGATGTCGCCATGGGCCAGCCCCAGCATGTCCAGATCGACTTCGTTGGCGAAGATCACGTCACGGCGCCCCGTCACGCCGCGATAGCGATCGTCGAGGCTGTAGATCGTGGTGTTGTACTGGTCGTGGCTGCGGATGGTGGTGAGCAGCATCGACCTTGCGCCGTCTTCGCGCGCGGAGGGGTGGGCGATGAACTGCGCCTTGCCGCTGGGTGTCTTCCAGATCCGGTCGCTGGGCGGGATCGTCAGGCGGAAACCGCCCGGCTCGCGAACGCGCCGGTTGAAGGCGTGGAAATCGGGATAGACCTGCTCGATCCCTTCGCGAATGCGGTCGTAGTCGGCGACCAGGCCGTCCCAGTCCACCCGGGTGTGCGGCATGGCGGCCTTGGCCAGGCCCGCGACGATCGCCGGCTCGGAGCGGACATGCGGCCCCGGCGCCTTCAGCTTCCCGCGTGAGGCATGGACCATGGACATGCTGTCCTCGACCGTGACGAACTGCGCGCCGGCTTCCTGCTCGTCCAGCTCGGTACGGCCGAGGCAGGGGAGCACCAGCGTCTCGCCCGCGGTGAGCAGGCAGGTGCGGTTGAACTTGGTGAGCACGTTGACCGAAAGATCCAGCCCCCGCACGGCGGCGAAGCAGGCTTCGGGGTCCGGCATGGCCACCGCCAGGTTGCCGCCCAGCCCGATCAGTGCCCGGGAGCGGCCCTCGCGCATGGCCTCCAGCGCTTCCACGGCATTGTGCCCATGCGCGCGGGGAGAGGCGATGCCGTAAGCGGCGTCGAGCCGTTCCAGCATGTCCTCGGTCGGGATCTCGGTGATGCCGACGGTGCGGTCGCCCTGCACGTTGCTGTGGCCCCGCAGCGGGCAGATCCCCGCGCCTTCCTTGCCGAAGTTGCCGCGCAGCAGCAGCAGGTTGGCGATGGACTGCACGTTCTGGGTGCCGTGGCGGTGCTGGGTGATGCCCATGCCGTAGCAGACGATCACCCGCTCGGCATCGATATAGACTTTGGCCATCGTCTCGATGGCGTCGCGGGTCAGGCCGGACTCGGTCTCGATCCAGTCCCACGAGGTCGCGTCGAGGTCGGCCTTGAGCGCCTCGATACCTTCGGTGTGCTCGGCGATGAAGGCGTGATCGAGCGCATCGGCCGCAATCACCAGCTTCATCATGCCCTTGAGCATCGCCATGTCGCCGCCGATCCGCACCTGATGATAGGCCGAGGCCAGCGGCGTGGCGTGAGCGGAGAGCATCTCGGTGGGATGCTGGGGCGACTTGAAGCGCTCCAGGCCACGTTCGCGCATGGGGTTGGCGACCACGATCGGCACGCCCCGCTTGGAAGCGGCGGCCAGGGTCGAGAGCATGCGCGGGTGGTTGGTGCCGGGATTGTGACCGATGCAGAAGATCGCATCGGCATGGTCGAAGTCTTCCAGCGTCACCGTGCCCTTGCCGATGCCGATCGACTTGGGCAGCCCCACGCTCGTCGCTTCATGGCACATGTTGGAGCAGTCGGGGAAATTGTTGGTCCCGAACTCGCGCGCGAAAAGCTGGTAGAGGAACGCCGCCTCGTTCGAGGCGCGGCCCGAGCAATAGAATTCGCAGGCATGAGGATCGTCCAGCGCGCGCAGCACCGCGCCGGCACGCGCGAAGGCCTCGTCCCAGCTGATCGGCACGAAATGATCGGTGTCGGGGTCATAGCGCAGCGGCTCGGTGAGGCGCCCGGCGTCCTCCAGCCGGTGGTCGCTCCAGGTCCACAGCTCGCTTACGCTGTGCTGCGCGAAGAAATCGGGATCGACGCGCTTGACGGTCGCTTCCCAGGTCACCGCCTTGGCGCCGTTCTCGCAGAATTCGAAGGAGGAGGTATGCTTCGGGTCGGGCCAGGCGCAGCCGGGGCAATCGAAACCGTCGGGCTGGTTCATCTGCAGCAGCGCGCGCGTGTCCGGGCTCGCCTTCATCTGCTCGCGCACCGTCCGCGCCACAGCCCCCAGCGCACCCCAGCCGCCGGCGGGGCCCTTGTAGTCGCTGATGCCTTCGAGATTGTCGTCCGCGGTGTGCGTTTCGGCCATGACCCAGGTTCCTTTCAAGACCTTGGCATAGACGACGATGTCGCGGAGGAACAGGGTGCCGGCGGCGGGGATCGCTCGCTTCGCCGCGGGTTTGCCCTGGCGGACGAGTTGTCCTGGCGGGGCTGGGCTGGCGGGGCTGGGCGGGGCTGGCCTAGCCGAGCTGGCCCTTGCCGCGCCGAAAGCGATCCGGCAGGAGGTTCCCGGCCAGCCGCAGCATTTCCGCCATCGCCTGCCGCCCGCCCGGCGTGCAGGCCTGCGCCGCCACCGCGCCGAAGTAGCTGGCGACGACCGCCAGGGCCAGCAGCAGCACCGTTGGCAGTCCCCGCCCGACCAGAGCCTCGCGCGCCATCGCCACGATCCCCCAGGCGAACAGCCCGCCCGCCAGCGAGGGAAGCTGGACGAGGTACATGAACCGCTGGGACACCGGCGTGCGCCTCGTCGCATAGTGATATTGCAGCGGCAGGGTCGCCAGCTGGCCGGTGAAATAAGCGCAGGCCACCCCCACCGCGCCCCACCGGACGCCGATGAAGAAGCTGATGATACTGATCGTGCTGGAAAACATGCCCCAGTACATCATGTTCCGGGTGTTGCCGGTGCTGATATAGAGCCAGCCCGTGGTGCTGGGCACGCATTGCACGATCGCGGTGAGGCTGAGCCAGAAGAAGATCGGGCTCGCCGCCGCCCAGCGCTCGCCCAGCAGGAAGGGCACGAGCTGCTCGCTGCACATCGCCGCCGCCAGGATCCCCGGCATGGACACGAGCGCCAGCGCCCTCAGAACCAGTTCGTAGACTCGCCGATAGCGCGCCGGATCGCCGCGCACCCGGCCCAGCACGGGCAGCATGACGCGGCTCAGCGGCTGGTTGAAGTTCTGCAGCGGGAACAGCATCAGCTTGTAGCTGCGGTCGTAGAGGCCCACTGCCTCGGCGCCCTCGGCCTTGGCGACGATCACGTTGTCGAGATTGCGAGCGAAGAAGTTGATGAGGTTGAAGCCGGTCAGGTTCGCGCCGAAGACCACCAGCTTGCGCACGCCCCGGAACGAGGCGCCGAGACGCGGCCGCCAGGGGTAGGCGCGCCACATCATCACCGTGCTCACCACTGCGTTCAGGAAGATGCCCAGCCAAATCGCCCAGTAGTTCTTCAGGATCAGTGCCGCGAGCGCGGTGAGCACGAAAGTCGCGATGGCGACGACGATGTCGTTGATGCTGAGGGCATGGAAACGCATCTCGCGGTTGAGCAGGGCCTGGTGCTGGAGCTTGAGACCGGTGACGAGAATGGTCAGCCCGGTCGCGGCAGTGACATAACCGGCGCGCACATCGCCATAGAAGCTGCTCACCAGCGGGGCCAGGGCGGCCATGACCAGGGCGGCGAAGATGGAAATGAGGACGCTCAGCCAGAACAGCGCATTCGAATGCTCCTGATCCAGCTCGCGCGCCTGCACCACGGCCTGGGTAAAGCCCAGGTTCTGGAACGTCATGATCAGTCCCATCAGCGGCGCGACCATGGCCGATACGCCGTAGTCGGACGGAGACAGGGTGCGGGCGACGACGATCGTGGTCGCCGTGGTGGTGAAGACCTTCACGATCTGCGCCACCCCCGTCGCGGCCATGCCCCGCGTCGCCTTGCGCCCGATCTCGTCGGTTTTCGCCATGGCCTAGGCCGCGGAGACGGTGAGGACGCCGGAGATGACGGCGATGATAACGGCAGGGATCGACTGCTGTGCCGGCGCCTTCAAGCCTGCGACCTTTCGAAGCTGCAGTGGATGCGGCAGCACTGCCGCCGTTCACAGACTAATCCCGCCGCCGGGAAGGCGCCATCACCCGAAAGGTCCGGATCCAGGCTATCGCTTCGATGGGTGGAAACGATCTTGGTTCCCGCAGCCCTTCCAAAGAACCGGGAATTGTCCGCATGGGTTACGCCGAAAGCGGTAACAGTGCCGCTACGCCAGCGAACCCGTCCGGAATCCGGATGCTTGCAGGCGGCCGATCGCGGGCCATGGAATGTGGGGGAGGCAGATACGACTAGGGGCCGTCTTTCGACGGCCCCCGACGCTTCTCAATTGCTTGAGAAATGGTGCCCAGAAGAGGACTCGAACCTCCACGCCCTTGCGAGCGCCAGCACCTGAAGCTGGTGCGTCTACCAATTCCGCCATCTGGGCACGGAAGCGAGGGGGCTGATCTGCCGTCCTCGCCGGGTAGGAGGGCGCCTCTAAGCGGCGGCCGGATTGTTGTCAACGCTCGTTCTCGAACTTTTTTCAAATCGCGTGAAAAAAGGCGAAATCTCCTTCCGGAGCCTCCGCCCGGTTGCTCGGGAACCGGCCTTGTGCCAAGGGCGCTTATCGTGCGCGAAACCGGCGCAGGCGGCTTACTCTTCCTTCAGCCGCGCCTGCGCCACGCTGAAGGACCCGTTCTTATCATGAGCCAAGCTACCGACCCTCTTTACGGCAAGATCGTCACGCTGCTGGGCGGCAGCGGCTTCGTCGGCAAGCATGTCGCCCAGGAACTGCTCGCACGCGGTGCGCGTCTGCGTATCGCCAGCCGCAGCCCCAAGAAGTCCTACGCCCTCAAGCTGCTTGGCAACCTTGGCCAGGTGCAGTTCGCGGGTGTCGACGTGACCAAGCCCGAATCGCTGGCCGCCGTCCTGGCCGGATCGGACGCGGTGGTGAACCTGGTGGGCGCCTTCACCGGCAATCTCGACGCCGTCCAGGGTGAAGGCGCAGGCCGCATCGCCGCCGCCGCCAAGGCCGCCGGCGCCGCTGCCTTCGTTCACATCTCGGCCATTGGCGCCGACGCTTCTTCGAGCGTCGCTTATGCCCGCACCAAGGCCGAAGGCGAAAAGGCCGTGCTCGCCGCCTTCCCTGCCGCCACGATCCTGCGTCCCTCGGTCATGTTCGGCCCGGACGACAATTTCGTGATGATGTTCGGCAATCTCGTCTCGCGCCTGCCGGTCCTGCCGGTCTTCGCGCCGCAGGCCCAGCTCCAGCCGGTCTTCGTGGACGACGTGGCCCTGGCCGTCGCGGAAACGCTGGGTGCGCCGCAAGTGCACGGCGGCAAGACCTTCGAGATCGCCGGCCCCGAGGTGATCTCGATGATCGACCTCAACAAGCGCATCGCCCAGGCCGCCTGCCGCAACCGCAGCTTCGCGGAGCTGCCTGACGGCGTTTCCGGCCTGATCGCCGCCCTGCCGGGCACCCCGATCAGCGGCGACCAGCTCAAGCTGCTCAAGGCGGGCAATGTCGCAAGCGGCACCCTCCCGGGCTTCGCCCAGCTCGGCATCACGCCGCGCCCGCTGGAGCTGTTCCTCGACCGCTGGATGATGCCGTTCCGCAACCACGGCCGCTTCGGCGTCAAGGCCGCCTGATCGGCCAAAGGCCGAACGGCACACGCCGGCCGGACAGAAAAAAGGGGGCGGGAAGTCTGACTTCCCGCCCCCTTTTTCGTGGCGTTCGACAAGCTCAGAGCTTGCCGAACTTCTCCTCGTAAGCGCCGGTATCGCCGGCCGAGAGCATGCGGGCCTGTTCCACCCAGCTGTCGCGGCGGGGGCGGCCGGCAAAGGCGCCCAGCTTGCCGTCCAGTTCGTCCAGGTCGGCATCGGTCCAGGCGGCGATCTGCGCGAAGCGAGTGATGCCCAGGGCATGGAGCAGCGTAAGCATCTTGGGTCCGAGACCCTTGATCTTGCGCAAGTCATCGCCTTCGGCAGGTGCGTCCTGGGCGGCAACAGGAGCGGGAGCTGCGGGAGCAGGGACCGCCTCCGGCTCGGCCGCGATCGTCTGCGGCGGCGTTTTCGCCGCATCGACTTCCTCTTGCGCGGCCACGGCGATCACTTCGCCGATGCCGGCCATCGTCCCTGCCATGGCGGGCGGATCGATGTGGACAGGCGCGGTGAACTGCGCGGCGGGCGGCGCATCGTCTATCAGGGCCTGGTTACGCTGCGCGGGCGCAGCGCCTTCGTCCAGCACGTCGGGCCGATGCTGGCGCGGCGCGGGCTTGGAGGCGCGCGCAAACAGCCAGTAGGCAATCGCGATGCCGACCAGCAACGCGACGACGAATATCAGCCAATTGGCCGAAATCATTTCCACCACAACTTATCCCTTCCGGTTCCACACCAGCCAGCCGATGCCGAAACCTGCCATGTAGGTCAGCAGCACCGAAACGGCCATTTCAAGCCATAGCGGCATCGGCGGCTCCTTTCATCGTAATTTGCACCCTGGCGGCGGCCCGGCCTACGCCGGTGGCGATGCCTGTCACGCCGGACCTCATCATTCCGGGCGTCCTCATTCCGGTCCCGGCGTGTCGATCGGCGTCGGCTTGACCGGCGCGGAGGCGATGACCGAGAACTCGATGCGGCGATTGGCGGGGTCGAGGGGATCCAGCCCCTCGATCGGAGTCTTCGATCCCACGCCCGAGGCGCGCAAACCGTCGGCGGGAATCCCCCGGCCGACCAGCCCCCAGCGCACCGATTCCGCCCGCGCCAGCGAGAGCGCCCGGTTCGCCGCGGGATTGCCGGAAGCATCGGTATGGCCGGTCACGGCGATGATGCTGCCCACGCAGGGGCGCAGGGCTTTCGCCACTTCGTCCAGCAGACGCTCGCTGACCGGGTCGATCCGCGCGCTGGCCTCGGTGAAGCGGATGGAGCGACTGGCCAGGATCGCCTCGACATCGTCCTGGCAGCGCAGCTTGGTGGCATCGCCGTCGCCCTCGCTCGACCAGGATATGCCGCCGATCCCGGGCACGCCGGCCACGGCGGCGGCCACGCGCTTGCGGGTTTCGGAATTGAGGCTTTCGCCGCCCGACAGCACCGGGTGCCGGGTCAGCCAGCCATAGCGGTCGCGAAAGGCGAGATCGACGCCGGGACCGCCGGCCTGGTCGCGCACGGCTTCCGCCTCGCGTTCGAGCTGGCCGATGAAGACCGGCCCCCGCACCCGGGTAGCGACAAAGGACAGCGCCAGGCAAAACACGGCACCGGCGGCAACGATGGAGGCGCGACGGGGATTCATGGCTTTAGCCTAGAGCAATTTCGAACGCGGCGGAAACGCCTCTCGGGCCGAAAAGACACGAAAATCCAGGAAAATGCCGCAGACCGTCACGCCGTCTTGGTTTTCTGGAACAGCTTTCGGTCTTCCGGGCCGAATGCCTTCTTCCAGATCACCAGGAAGTAGGAGCCCAGGATGGCCGGAATGCCGAAGGCCAGTTCCGCCCACTCCGGCAGGAACTGCGTGGCCAGATAGCCCAGCACCACCGCCGGCGCCGCCGCCCAGACCAGCGCCCAGCGCCAGTTGTTGATCGGTTCCTTCAGGAAATCCGCCAGCATCTTCGACTTGACCAGCGACGCGAAGCCCAGCGCCAGCATCAGCGCCGCCGCGGCCGTGGCCGCCTGGAACAGCGAGTTGTAGCCCAGCTTCTGCATGGCCAGAATGCCGCCCAGGGTCAGCACCGCCTGAAGGGCGATGGTCAGGACCGAGACGACGAGGTTGCGCATGCGGGCGACGTAGACGAGTGCGGCCTCGCTCACCACTGCGGTCGCCGCCACCACTTCGGCAGCGAGCAGGAACACCAGCGCGCCCGTGCCGCCCACGAATTCGCGGCCGACCAGGCCCATCACGCCCTCTCCCGGTATGCCCAGCGCCAGGGCAATACCCGCCTGCGCCGCCGTGATCCAGAAGCCGACCTGGCAGACCTGCCGCGCGATCGCGGCGTAGTCCTTTTCCTTCAGGTTGCGGGTGATGACCGGTCCCAGCACCGGCTCGAAGCTGGTCTTCAGCTTCTGCGGCAGGCTGGCGACCTGCTGCGCGGCATAGTAGACGCCCACCGCCGCGGCGGGAGCCAGGAAGCCGAGCAGGAAGAGGTCCACGCGGCGCGTGCCCCATTCGATCGTGTCGGCAAGCGCGATCGGCAGCGATCGCACGGCCAGCTTCTGCATCTGGCGCGGGCGCGGGCGCCAGCCCTGCGGCAGGCCATATTCGCGGAAGAAGGGAATGAAGGCCATCACTGCCGCCGCGAAGATCGAGCCGATATAGGCGATGGACAGGCCGCTTTCCGGCGCGATCCAGATCATCGCGCCTGCCAGGATCGAGATGACCCAGGGCTCGACGATGGCGCGCGACCACACGGTGGGCGTCACTCGCAGGCGGTAGGCCAGCGCCGCCAGCCAGATCTCGGTCATGGTCAGCGGCAGGATGGCGATCACCATCAGCCGGTCGATCTGGGTATAGTGCCCGCCCGGGAACATCGGCGCCGGCACCAGCCAGAAGAACAGCGATGCCGCGCAAGAGGCGATCACCGCGATGATCATGCCGTCCGCGATCACATTGGCCGGATGGACCTGCCCCTCGGTATCGGAAAGGCGCTGCGCCAGGCCGCGCTTCTCGCCCATGGTGCAGATCATCGAGGTCAGCTCGATCACCACCAGCGCCGAGGCGAAACGTCCCAGCGCCGCCGGACCGTAGACCGAGGCGCGACCGGCGATGAACAGGAAGGGGATGCGCGCGGCAAGGCGCAGGAAGAACCCGAAGAGATTGGTCCGGCCGCCCTTGGCGAGCGCGGCAATATCGTCGTGTTCCTTGCTTGCCTGTTCCGCCGCGGTGCGGGTCACGATACCGTCGGTCAAGAAAGCGGCTCCTGCTCGGCGCGAAGCGGACGGGCGAGGATCTGCACCACCACGTCGCTGGCCGGGGCCTTGCCTTCCAGCAGGCGGCACACGGCTTCGGCGATCGGCATCTCGATACCGTCGCGCCGGGCGATGTCGGCCAGCACGGGGGCAGTCGCGGCGCCTTCGGCCACCGAATTCTTGCCGGAAAGCGCCTCGGCCGCGGTCAGCCCCTGTCCGAGCGCAAGGCCCAGCGAGAAATTGCGACTGGAGGTAGAGGAACAAGTCAGCACGAGATCTCCAAGGCCGCAGAGACCCGACAGCGTTTCCGCCCGGGCCCCGCGCGCAAGGCCGAAGCGCAGCATTTCCGCGTAGCCGCGCGCGATCAGCGCGGCACGGGCGTTCTGGCCGAGCTTCAGGCCTTCGACGACGCCGCAGGCAATCGCCAGCACGTTCTTCACCGCGCCGCCGATTTCGGCGCCGATGACATCGTCGGAATAATAAGGACGCAGCGCCGGCCGCGCGATGACGGGCGAAAGGCGCTGCCACTGCGCCTGCCCGCCCGAACAGGCGAGCGTGACCGCGGTGGGCAGGCCGGCCGCCACTTCATGCGCGAAAGTCGGGCCGGACAGCACGGCGATGGGGGAGCCGGGCACTGCCTGCGCGGCCACCTCGGCCATGAGGCGGCCGCTGCCTGCCTCGATGCCCTTGGCACAAAGCACGAGATCACCGGAAAAGCCCAGGGCGGGAAGCTGCGAGAGCACGCCGCCCAGGAACTGCGCCGGCACGACCGCCAGCAGCACCGGCAGCGCCGCCAGTTCGGCAAGGTCCGAAGTGGCCCGGACGCTGTCGGCCAATGCCGCGCCGGGCAGATAGAGGTCGTTGAGCCGCTCCGCATTGATGCGCGCGGTCAGTTCCGGCTCGCGCGCCCAGAGCAGCACCTCGCTGCCGTCCCCAGCCAGCGACTGCGCCAGCGCCGTACCCCAGGCGCCCGCGCCGATCACGCCGACGCGCGTCTTTTCGAAACTGCTCATGCCTTCACTCCGGCGCCGCGCACGGTTTCCGCATCCGGGTCGAGCGGCCAGCGCGGGCGCGCGGCAACATCAAGCGGGTCGGACTGGCCCATGGCGAAGCGCTCGACGCCCGCCCAGGCGATCATCGCCGCATTGTCAGTGCAGAGGCCGAGCGGCGGGGCCACGAAATCGAGATCGTGCTCGGCCGCCAGCGCTTCGAGCGCCCCGCGAATCGCCTTGTTCGCCGCGACGCCGCCGGCAACGACCAGCGCGTTGAGCGGGCCGACCGAGGCCAGCGCCCGGCGCGTCCGGTCGATCAGGCAATCGATGGCCGCCTGCTGGAAGGAAGCGGCGATATCGGCATCGGCATATTGGCCGGACTGCTTGGCGCGCATCACCGCGCTCTTGAGCCCGGCAAAGGAGAAGTGCGGTTCCTCCGACCCCTTGAGCGGACGCGGCAGCGGCACCTTCTTCGCGTTTCCCTCCAGCGCCAGTCGTTCCATCGCCGGACCGCCCGGATAGCCGAGACCGAGCAACTTGGCAGACTTGTCGAAAGCCTCGCCCAGCGCGTCGTCGATGGTGGTGGCGAGGCGGCGGAACCTGCCTACGCCTTCGACCAGCAGGATCTGGCAGTGCCCGCCGGACACCAGCAGCAGGAGGTAGGGATATTCGAGCGCACCGTCGGCCAGGCGCGGCGAAAGTGCGTGGCCTTCCAGGTGGTTGACCGCGATCAGCGGCTTGCCGGTGGCCATCGCCAGGGCCTTGGCCGTGACGAGCCCGACCATCACCCCGCCGATCAGGCCGGGGCCTGCGGTGGCGGCGATCGCGTCCACGTCGTCAAGCGTCATGCCGGCATCGGCCAGGGTCGCCTCGATCAAGGGCGCGATCCGCTCCGAGTGCGCGCGCGCGGCGATTTCGGGCACGACGCCGCCATAGGGCCGGTGTGCCTCATCCTGCGAGGCGATGCGCTGGGCGAGGATCGTGCGGTCGCTGGCTACCAGTGCCGCCGCCGTCTCGTCGCACGAGCTTTCGATGCCCAGTACCGTACGCATTTCAACTTTCCCTGAACGACCCTTCCACTGGACGACATTGACGGGTAGCACAACCCGCCGATGACGACGCAAACAGACACGCAAAAACATGGCTTCCGCCTCGGTACCCGTCGGTCGCCGCTGGCGATGGCTCAGGCTGAGGAAGCGCGCGACCGGTTGGCCGCGGCACACGGAATCGATCCTGCGCATATAGAGATCGTTGCCGTCACCGCCAGCGGGGATCGCATCCAGGACCGCGCTTTGGCGGAAATAGGCGGCAAGGCCCTGTGGACGAAGGAGCTGGACGCCTGGCTCGCCGCCGGAGAGATCGATTTCGCGGTCCATTCGGCCAAGGATGTCGAGACGATTCGCCCCGCAGCCTTCACCATCGGCGCCATCCTCCCGCGAGAGGATGTACGCGACGTGCTGGTGGGCGCCGAGAGCATCCGCGCGCTGCCGCAAGGCGCCGTGGTGGGCACGAGCGCGCCGCGCCGCGCCGCCCAGCTGCTCCACGCCCGGCCCGACTGCACGGTGGTGACGTTCCGCGGCAATGTCGCCACCCGGCTGGCCAAGCTGGCGGCGGGAGAGGCCGATGCCACCTTCCTGGCCGCCGCCGGGCTCAAGCGCCTGGGCGAAACCGGCACCGGCCATCCCCTTGACGAGGAAGACTGGCTCCCTGCCCCCGCGCAGGCCGCGATCATGATCGAGTGCCGCGCAGACGATGCGCGCACGCTCGGCTTTCTTGCGGCGGTCGACCACGGCGAGAGCCGCGCCTCCGTCCTCGCCGAACGCGCCTTGCTGGCCGGTCTCGGCGGCAATTGCCACAGCCCCATCGCCGTGCTCACCCGGCTTGACGGCGATGGCCTGGCGATGCGGGCGGCGCTCTACAGCCCCGACGGCGCGGAACGGGTGGAGGGTGCGGCCCGATTTGCCATGAACGATCCCGAAGGCCCCGCACGCCTGGCGGCAGACCTGCTGGCCCGCGCGGTTCCCGCCATCGCCGTCCACTTCGCCGGACCGGCCTGACTCCCTCATGAGCGCCCCGCGCCTGCCCGTCATCGTCATCCGCCCCGAGCCGGGCGGGGCGGCGACGGTCGCGGCGGCAGACCGGCAGGGTCTGGATGCCCGCGGATTTCCGCTGTTCGAGATCGTCCCGCTGAACTGGCATCCGGTCCCGCGCGAAGAGGTCGATGCGATACTGATCGGCAGCGCCAATGCCATGCGGCAGGCCGGACCGGCGCTGGCGGACTATCGCGGCCTGCCCGCCTATGCCGTGGGCGAAACGACGGCCGCAGCCGCGCGGCAGGCCGGATTGGACGTGGTGCGGGTCGCGCGCGGCGGATTGCAGTCGGTCATGGCGCAGCTGGATCCCGGTCACCGCAGGTTGCTGCGCCTGGCCGGGCGCGAGCGGGTGGACCTCGCGCTTCCCGCGCCCTGCACCATGGCCACGCGCGAGGTCTACGCCAGCGAGGCGCTGCCCATGCCCGCCGAACTGGCGCGCCTGCTGCAGGACCCGGCGCTCGTCCTGCTGCATTCGGGCGAAGCCGCCGCGCATTTCGCCTCCGAATGCCGCCGGCTTTCACTCCCGCGGACGCGGATCGCGCTTGCCATCATAGGTCCGCGCCTCATCGCGCGGACCGGCGAGGGCTGGGCTGCCGTGCGCTGCGCCGCCGCCGCCAATGACGCCGCGCTGCTGGCCTTGGCCGAAGAGATGTGCCAAGGCTTCCCCTCGGGATCGTAAACTGACAGAACCACACTTGATGCAGGACTTCACCTCGCCGCAGCCTTCTCCAATCTCGCGTCCGCGTTCGCGCGGGGGCCTGTTCTTCGTGGCATTCATCGCCTTCCTGCTGGGCGGGGCGCTCGTCGTCTGGGCCGCGCAGGACGGGCTGCTGGACAAGATCCTGCCGCAGCGCGCCGCAGACCCGGCCGCGCCGCAGCCCGAAACGCAGCCGACGGCCGCTCCGGTGCCTGCCCTGCCGGCCGCCACCGCACCTGCCTCGCCAGAGCAGCTTTCCTCGCTCAGCTCGGTGGAAGGCCGCCTTGCGCTGATCGAGGACCGCATTTCGCGGATCGATTTCCAGACCGACGCCGCTTCCGGCAATGCCGCCCGCGCCGAAGGGCTGCTGATCGCTTTTGCCGCGCGCCGCATGGTCGATCGCGGGGAACCGCTCAGCTACGTGGCCGACCAGCTCCGCCTGCGCTTCACCAATGCCCAGCCCCGCGCCGTCCAGACGGTGATCGAGTTCTCGAAGAATCCGGTCACCATCGATGAGCTTTCCGCTCGCCTCGAAGCGCTCTCGCCCGAATTGAGCGAAAGCCAGAGCGACGAAAGCCTGTGGCAGAAGGCCCGCCGCGAGCTGTCCAGCCTCTTCGTGGTGCGCCGCGAATCCTCCACCCTGCTGACGCCCACGGCCCGCATCGACCGCGCCCGCCTGATGCTCTCGGCCCGCCGCATCGCCAATGCCATCAGCGAAGTCGAGCGCCTGCCCAATGCCCAGGCCGCGCAGACCTGGACCGCCGACGCCCGCCGCTATCAGGACGTGCAGGACGCGCTCAACCTGCTGGAAACCACCGCCATGCTCGAACCGCGCCGCCTCACCGACGCGGAAGGCCAGGCCGTCGACCAGCCCAGCCCGCTGGCGACGCCCGGCGTTCTGCCCACCGACCTGCCCTCGGCAGATGCCTCGGAAGCGGTTCCTTCGGAATAAGGTCTGGATGCGAGGGCGAAAGCTCTCGTGCATCCGGCGCCGGCAAGACCCGCACGGCAAGGACGGCTGACGCCTCTGCACGCCCGTCATCCCGAACCTGTTTCAGGATGACGTGGTTTTTTCGGCCTCGAACCTCTCGCTGCACCCTTCGTCCAAGCGACAGTGCAAGCGGAGGTCCGCTTTCTATGCCTGCAGAAGCTCGGGCAGCTTGCCCGACATGCCCCGCGCCTCGTCCATGAAGAAGCGCTTGAGGCTGGGCAGGCGCTGTACCGCGCCCATGCCGAGACGGCGCGCGGCGCTGGGCAGGCGGCCGGGAATGCCGAACAGGCGGGTCAGCCCATCGGTAACCGACATGACCATGAACGTATCGAGGCTGCGCCACTTCTCATAGCGGGCCAGCAGCTGGGCGTCGCCCGGCTCCAACCCGAGGCGCATGCCCTCGGTGAGCACTTCCACCAGGGCGCCCACATCGCGCAGGCCGAGGTTGAGGCCCTGCCCGGCGATCGGGTGCATGCCGTGGGCCGCGTCGCCGATCACCGCAAGCCGCTCGTCGATGACGTGACCGGCGTGATGGAAACGCAAGGGATAGCTCATGCGCGGCGCGGACAAGGTGATCTTGCCGAGCACGCCGTGCATGCGGCTTTCCACCTCGTTGAGGAACATGGCATCGGGCATCGCGATGATCCCCGCGGCATCCTTCTCCGCGACCGTCCAGACGAGCGCGCTGCGGTGGCGGCCCTGGTCGTCGTCGAGCAGCGGCAGCAGGGCGAAAGGCCCGGCCGGATAGAAGATTTCCCAGGCCGTGTTGGCGTGGGACTTTTCGTGGAACAGCCCGGTCACCATGGCGCGGTGCTTGTAGTCCCACTTGGCAAGGGCGAAGCGGGCCTCGTCGCGGGTGGGCGACTGGCGGCCCTCGGCGGCGACCAGCAGGCTGGACTTCAGCACGCGGCCGTCTGACAGTTCCACTTCCACCCCGTGCGGGCCGCGATCCCGGCGTACCGCTTCGGTGCGGACGTGCCAGGCGATGTTCTTTTCCTCGCGCGCGGCGGCGAAGAGGGCGAGGCGCAAGTCGCGGTTGGCGAACATGCGGCCCAGCGAACCTTCCTCGGGCTTGGGCGTGAAGTCGATCCGGCCAGGCTTCATCGAATCGGTGACCGCGATCGAATCGATCGGGCAGCCGAGATTCTTCAGCGCGGGCGCAAGGCCGATATTCGTGAAGAGGTTCCAGCTCGCCGTCGAGATGGCCGAGGCGCGGCCATCCGCGCCCTCGGCGGTCAGGTCGGCCGGGTCAGCCCGGTCGATGACGTGGCTGGTGATACCCGCCCGGGCCGCGGCAAGCGCCAGCGTCATGCCGACGAGGCCGCCGCCCAGGATGATCAGGTCGCGGTATTCCGCCTTTTGGTCTTGCGTCGCTGCAGAGTCGTTCATCGACGGCAGCTATCGGCCTCTCCGGCGTCGATGTCGAGACACCTTCCGTCCCAAGTGCCGGCGGGCGCGGTCAGGCCCACGGTTGCGGCCAGGGTCGGCGCGATGTCTACGGTCTCGACCGGGGTGGGCTGTTCGAAGCCGACCATGCCCTTGCGCCAGAACAGCATCGGCACCCGGCGGTCGTAATCCCAGGGGCTGCCGTGCGAGGCGACCTTGAAGGGCGCGGGCTTGCCCGGCACCACGCCGCGCACGGTCAGCATCTGCACTTCGCCCGAGCGGCCGGGCACGAAGGAGGCGCGGACTTTCTGCTCCATGGTCCAGTCCTGCGGGTTACCCTTGGGCTCGGGCCACTGCATGATCTGGTCCTGCGTGTAGACCGCGGCGATCTGCGGGTTGGTCTTCAGGCGTGCGACGAGCGCGGCCATGACCTTCTGCTTCTGATCGGGCGTCAGTTCGGCCGAGAACCAGACGCTGCCCGCCTCGCCCGCACCGTAGAACAGCGGTCCGTTCTTCACGGTAATGCCGGTTTCCTGCGCAACGGCAGCGGCCAGTTCCTTGGCCGAGAGCGCCGGATCGATGCGGGCGGCATCGGGATTGCCGCGCAGCTTCTGCCGCTCGGGCGCATCGAAGCCGCCATGGTCGGCGCTGAGCACGACTTCGTAGTCGATCCCGCGCGCGTCGAGGGCATCGAACAGGGTGGCCAGCGCTTCGTCCAGCACGTTCATCTGGATGCACATTTCCACGCCCTCGGTACCGAAGGCATGGCCGACCTTGTCAGTGGCCGAGAAGCTGACCGACAGCACGTCGGGCACGGCATCCTTGCCCATGCCCAGTTCGTCGACCATGCGCACGGCCATTTCGGCAGTGGCGGTATCGATGCGCGGGCCGTTGGAATAGGCATTGAAGTCGCCCGCAGCCAGCGGGAAGCGATAGGTGCCGATGGTGAAGTCCTTGATCGGCGTCGCGCGGTCAACATTGCCGCACCAGCCCGGCACCGGCAGAGCGCCGTCACCTGCGGCAACGCGCCTGGCCATGACCGCGTTCTCGGCTTCGACAGCCTTGGTGATCTTGCGATTCTCGAACGTGGTGAAACCCTTGGGACCGATCCAGTAGACGGCATCGGTGTCATGCCCGCTCATCATCACGGCGGCACGATCCTTGGCGGAAACGGCCGCGTTGATGGTCTTCGGGTTGCGCTTCTTCATGAGGTCGCCCAGCGTCGGCGCCTTGAGGTGCGCGGCGCTGACCACCGGCTTGTCCGGCGTCGATTTCGGGTTGGTCTCGTCCTCGACGCAGTAGACTTCCTTCTCGGCGCGGCCGATGCCCGGCATGAACCAGGAATTCGCAGTGATGCCCGTGCGCGAGGGGTGCACGCCGGTCAGTAGTGTGGAGTGGCCGGGGCAGGTCTCGGTGGCGGCATGCGACTGGAAGCCCGAGGCGAAGACAGCGCCTTGCAGCAGCCGGGTGAAGCCCTTGGTGAAGTGCTCGCGGTACTGGGCGAAGAGGTCTGCCGAGAACTGGTCCACCGAAACCGCAACGATCAGCTTCGGCTGACCCTGCGGCGAGACGGCCGAAGGGGCGGCCGAAGTGGCGGCGGAAGGCGCGGGAGCGGCCGGTGCTTCCTGCGCCGTGGCGGGGGCCGAAACGGCCAGAGCCGCGATCAGGGCCAGCGGGGCAAGCGACGAGGAGAGCAGGCGCATCGGGGGTCTTCCTTGAAATGTCGGCACAATCGGCGCAGATGCAGCGATGTCTGGAATGCGCGAATGACGCAAGCGCCGCCCAACGCACGGGAGTTTCATGGAAAAGCGCCGCTATAGCCTGTTTGTGGCACTCATGTGTCAGATGCTGGCGCTCGTACTCATGCCGCTCGCCGCGCGGGCCGCTGCACCGCACATCGCCGCCGAACTGGTGGCGGGTCCTGCCGCCGCGCCCGGCGGCGAAACGACCATCGCCATTCACATGACGCCCGAGAAAGGTTGGCATGGCTACTGGTCCAACCCGGGCGACGCCGGGCTGGGCATGCAGCTTGACTGGACATTGCCGGACGGCGCCCGGACGGGCGCGCCGCGCTATCCGGTGCCGCAGACGCTGGTGGTCTCCGGCCTGATGAACCACGTCTATGAAAGCGACTATGCAGTCCTGGTGCCGTTCACGGTACCGGCCGGGGCAGCGCCGGGAAGCCGGATTCCCGTGCATGTCCGCGCACAGTGGCTGGCCTGCACCGAGCAGATCTGCGTGCCCGAACAGGCCGATCTCGCCGTGGAAGTGCCGGTTGCGACAGGGCCTTCCGCCCCGGCCGACCCGCGCTTCGCCGAATGGCAGCGCCGCCTTCCCGCGCCGCTCGATGCTGCCGGAACCTTCAGCCTCGATGACCGCGCGGTGCGCCTGGCCATTCCGCTGCCCGCCGCGACTCCGCTGGAAGGGCCGCATGTCTTCGTGGGCGAGGACAAGCTGATCGATTATGCCGGCGCGCAGCAATTCGCCTGGAAGGGCGACATGCTGATCGTCACCCTGCCCCGCGCCAAGCTCGATGCGCGCGGAACGGACCGGCTGACCGGAGTGCTGCGCCTCAATGCAGCCGGCGACGGCATCGCCTTCTCCGCCGCCCCGGGCACGGTTCCTGTCGGCGGCGTGCCGCTGGCCAGCGACGACGCAGCCCCTGAGCTGCCGTCCCTGCCGCTGCTGCTGCTGGCCGCGCTGGCGGGCGGACTGCTGCTGAACGTCATGCCCTGCGTCTTCCCGATTCTCAGCCTGAAGGCGCTCAGTCTCGCCCGTGCCGGCGAGAGCGAACAGCATGCCCGGATCGAAGGGCTTGCCTATGCCGCGGGCGTCATCCTCGCCTGCCTGGGTCTCGGCGCCGTGCTGCTGGCCTTGCGCGCAGGGGGCGAACAGGTCGGCTGGGCCTTCCAGCTGCAGGAGCCGCTGGTCGTCGTCGGCCTGCTGTTCCTCTCCGCCGTCATCACGGCCAATCTGCTGGGCCTATTCGAGTTCACCGTGCCCGGCTTCGCCTCGGGCGGCCCGTCTTCCAGCGGTTCCTCCTCCGGCTCCGCGCGCCCCGGCCATTTCAGGGGCGCTTTCGCGACCGGACTTCTGGCAGCCTTCGTCGCGACGCCCTGCACCGGCCCCTTCATGGCCAGCGCCATGGGCGCAGCGCTGCTGCTGCCGGTGCTGCCCGCGATGACCCTGTTCGCCGCGCTCGGCCTCGGCATCGCCCTGCCCTTCCTGGCGGTCGCCTTCATTCCGGCGCTGCGCAGGCGCATGCCCAGGCCGGGCCGCTGGATGGTGACATTCCGCTACTGGATGGCGCTGCCCATGGGCCTGACCGCCTTGGCGCTGGCCTGGCTGACATGGAAAGTCGGCGGAACCGGCTTTGCTCTGGCCGCCCTGGCCGGCCTGCTCTTCGTCCTGGCCGCGCTCTTCGTCGCCGGCCGGGCGCAGCACCGCGGCAAGTCCGCCAGGGCCGCAGCCCTGATCGCCGCGGCCCTCGCGGTGCTGGCGCTCGTCGTGCTGCCGCGCCCTGCCCCGCCCGCGGCGACGTCGGACTCTTTGCTCGCAGCCCGGCCCTTCAGCGAAAAGGCCCTTGCCGAAGCACGCGCCGCCGGCAAACCGGTGTTCGTGTGGATGACCGCCGACTGGTGCCTCACTTGCAAGGTCAACGAGCAGGTCGCCATCGAGCGTGAAGACACCCGCGCCGCTTTCGAAAAAGCGGGCGTGGTGGTGCTGCGCGGTGACTGGACCCGGCGCGATCCGGAAATCACGCGCTATCTGACGGCGCAAGGCGCAGCCGGGGTTCCGCTTTACGTCTGGTATGCAGGCAGCGCCGGAAAGGCCGAGCAACTGCCGCAAGTGCTCACGCCCGAACTCCTGGCGGGCAAGGCCGGAGCCTGATTACCGGCACGGGAACGGCCTTCAGCCGGTCTCGTGCTTGAACAGGCCCATGAACAGCACCGCGCAGGCAATGTGCGCGGCGGCGATCCCGGCCAGCCAGCCCGGCATCATCAGGGAAAAGTCGACGAAGCACGAAGCGGCGGCGACGAGCGAAGCGAAGGGATAGCCGTGAGACATGCCCCAAAGGGACGCTCCGACGGTTAATTCCGGCTTGCGCAGGGCAGTTTCTTCCGGGTTAACGAAAGAAATTCCCGGCGGGCTTTCCGGGACTTGCCGTCCTCGTCGGAAACCCCGCCGGAAACGAAATCAGCGCGCGAAAGCCTTGAGTTCCGCAAGCCGGATCGCTTTCCCGCCCGCCGGCGTCATGGCCACGCGAATCCGCTCCGCCGGCACCGGCGTCCAGCTCAGCCGCGTCACGCCATTCGCCAGCGGCGCGGCAGCGGGCGCCGCCACGACCTGCCAGCGCCCGTCGCGCCACGCCTCGACCCGGACCTTGCGCGGCGCCGCGAACTTCCCGCCGTCCGCAAAGAACGCCAGTTCGGTGGCACCCAGCGTGACCGACTTGCCGAAGTCCACGGCATACCACTGCTCGCTCGCGCCGGCCGCGGAATCCCAGCCATTGGGCAGTTCGGGATAGAACCAGGCGCGGCCGTCGATGCCGTCGTGGAGCTTCTCCGCCTCGGTTCCGGAAGACGCGCTGGCCTTGGGGAAGTTGCCCCGCACAAGCTGCACCGCCAGGTTCGTCTCACGCAGGACCGGCGCGTTGGCCTTGCGCGTGAGCGGCACCTCGATCCGGCCGAGGTCGCCCCGATGTGCGACTTCGGCGCCGTCCACGGCGATGGTCAGACCCTTGCGGCCATAACGCCTGCCATCCGCGTCCCAGGTCACCGAGACCTCGTGCCCGTGATAGGGCACGCGCTCGATGTGGAACCAGCCCAGCGCCTGGGCGTCGTTCGCCGCCGGAAGGAGCGGGTTCACTTCCAGCACGTCGTCCGCGCGCGGACGGATGCCGACCAGGCCGGTCATCACCAGATCGAGATAGCCGGAATGGAAGTAATGATGGCTGCGGTCCAGCCCGACGATCGGCTTGCCGGTCTCGGGGTGATAGTCCTCTTCGAGGTCGAGGCGCGCGCTCCGGCCCTCTCCCTGATAGTGCATCTGCGTATATTGGCGCAGCAGGCGCATGTAGTCGCTGCGCGTCACCGGACCATGCTCGTCGTAGTGATCGAGCAGATTGGCCATGCCGGTCAGCACTTGCGTCGTCTGATAGGGCCAGGTCGGGCCGTTCCACTGGCACTCGGGCGCGGTGCCGAGATAGCGGTACTGCCGCATGTAGTATTCGTAATTCTGTTCGACGGTCCGCATCCCGGCCTTGCCCCCCAGGGACGCGGGATCGAGCAGATGCGCCCAGGCCTGGGAATACTTCGCATCGTCCGGCACCAGGTCGAACATCCAGGGCAGATAGCCCACCAGCTCGCGATTGCGGATCTGGTCCCAGTACTTCACATGCTCGTTATCGACCTGATAGCGATCGACGAAGTGGCCCAGCTTCGGGCTCCACAAGTCTGCCAGCACGCGCGTGCGCAAGGCCTGGGCGCGGTCGGCATATTCCCTGGCCATGGCCGTGTCGCCCGCCATTTCCGCCATGCGCGACAAGGCGCGGGCATTGGCGAACATGTAACTGTTGACCGAGGGCCGGAAGGAATCGCCGCCCCGGAAGCCGTCCTTGCCGCCCGAGGCGTCGATCGAGGAAACGGTGTACTCGGTGGCATCGAGCAGCGGCTCGACGAAATAGAGGCCCTTGGTAAAGTCGAACTTCTCGTCCCACAGGCGGTAGATGTGGCGCATCGTCTTGAGGTGGGCCAACACCGCCGCGCGGTCACCGTCCACCAGATAGCGGCCCCAGACCGAGTCCGCCATGTGGTCGGTGAAGTGGCGGTCGTTGCCGCCCTCGTACATGAAATTCACGTAGTCGTCGGTGAACCGGCGGTCGTTCAGCCAGCGTCCCTCGGCGATGTGGAAGCCGCTGGCATCGTTGAGGCTGGCATAGGGCTCGCGCTGCCAATCCACGTCGTCGGCGAATTCAGTGGTGACGTAGCCCTGCGCGCCAAGGTCGCGCTGGTGGGCCCGGAACAGGCCCCAGCGATAGTAATAGACCGCGTCGATCTTGGGATCGGCGCTTTCGAAGAAGGGAATGCGCTGCTCGTACCAGGCGGCATCGTTGCCGAAGCGGGCCTTGGCGATGGCGGCGGCGTCGAGCTTCGGGGAAGCCGCCGGAGCCACGGAAGCGCCGAGACCGGAATTACCGGCAGCAGCAGCAGAAGGTTGGGAAGATGCGGCGGGCGGCGGGCTGGCCCCGCACGCAAGAAATGCCGCGGTGGCGAGGATCGTCCGGAAGTTTCCGCGCATCGTTACCCCTTCATGGTCTGGCGAGCGTCAGCAGGTGCCGAAAATAATAAGGCGGCCGTCCTCCGGGCCTGGTTGGGAGAGGAGCCCGGAGGAACGGCCGCCCATGGCGGACCGCGACGCGGAATGGCGTGCGCCGCGGCCTGCCTTGTCAGGTTAGAACTTGAAGCGAACGCCCGCTGCGAACGTACGGTCGATCAGCAGCGTGCTCGAGTTCATCGTCGTCGGACCGCCGGCATCTTCGAACTTGTAGTAGTTCTGCTGCTTCGCCTTGGTGATGTTCACCGCGTCGAAGGTCAGGCCGATGTCCTTGGTGATGTTGTAGGTGAGCTGGAAGTCCAGGCTCTTCTCAGGCTTGCGCCAGAACCCGATCGGGTTGGCGAAGGCACGCGCCTCGTTGCTCTGGAGGAAGCCCTTGCGCCACACGTACGACAGACGTGCACCGATCGGACCGCGCTCGTATGCCAGCGTTGCGTTATACGAGAACTTCGAAACCGCGAAGAATGCCGACTTGGTCAGGACAGTGTTGCCCGCTGCGTCGGTTTCGGGGATCGTCTGTTCCGAGTCCAGGATGGTCGCGCTGCCCTGGAAGCCCAAACCGTCGAGGATGCTGGGCAGGTACGTCGGGAAATAGGTCAGCCCGATTTCCACGCCCTTCAGCACGCCGTCGGAAGCATTCGTCGGTCGGGTGACCTGGAAGTAATCCGTGGCGGTGCTGCCAACGATCGTATTGTTCGGAATGTATTCAAGCGTGGTGAGCGGAACGACGAGGCCCTGGATTTCGCGGCGGAAACCGGTCACGTAGATCGCGCTGTTGCGTTCGAAGTACCATTCCAGCGCAAGGTCGTAGTTCTTCGAGCTCGTGGCCCTGAGAGCCGCGTTGCCGGCCGAACCCGTGCCGAAGCCCAGGCCCGACAGGTCACCCGTGAGGCTGACGTTCGGATTGAGATCACCGAATGCCGGACGACGCAGGGTTTCACCGTAGTTGAAGCGCAGACGCAGGGTAGGCGTGATCTCGTAGCGGGCAGTGAAGCTCGGCAGGAACTTCGTCTGTCCGGTCGAAACGCCGGTACGCGCAAAGCCATTGTAGCGATCGAAGTAATTATAGTCGGTATCGACCGTAACCAGACGGACACCGCCTTCGACCAGCAGCGGGCGACCGAAGATCTCCACCTCGCCGTCCGCCAGCAGGTATGCTGACAGCGTGACTTCGTTGATGTCGAAGACGCGACCGAAGGTCATCTGGTCGGACAGCAGCAGGTTCGGGTTCACCGCCTGGTACATCGAGCGAATGGCATCGGCGTTCTTGTAGAGCGCAGCGCCATTGCCCAGCACCCAGCTGGTGGGAACATCGGCGCGGCCGTCGAAGAATCCGCTGTTCGTGAAGATGTAATCGTCGCCCAGCGAAGCCAGCGTACCGCCCAGGGCGCCGGCGCTCTGTTCGCGCACGAAAGTGCTGGCCTTGCGGTTATCGTAACGGAAGCCCGCCTTGACGCGCCGGAGGAAGCCCTCATCCCAGTCGTAGTGACCGTCGAGCAGGAAGGTCCAGGAGTTGCCGGTGCTCTTGTTGCCGTTGTCGAAGAGATCCCCAACGGTCCAAGCGTTCGGATCGGTCAGAACTTCCGGCGTACCGAAGCTGTAGGACGGGATACCGCCGCCGGCGTTGAAGTCCACGTCGAGATCCAGAGGACCGCGATTGGTGCGCATGGCAAAGAACGAGGTTTCGTTCTTGCTGTCCTGGTAGGTCAGGTCAGCCGTGATCTTGCCGCGATCGCCGACATCCCAATCGGCATTCAACGAATAGACGTAGCTGTCGGTCTTGTTGGTGGCGTAGTCGGCGCTGTTGAAGCCCGCGACGCTGCCAACCCGGCGCGACTTGACGATGTTGGTGCCATCGTAAAGTTCGAAGGTCGAACCCGGATTGTCGCCAAGGTCACCCCACCAGTCAGCATAGCTGAACATCAGCGAGTTGGAAGTGTTACCCCGGAATCCGGAGTAATAGAATTCCGCAGTATAGACCGACCGATCATTGGGCGCCCACTGCAGTGCCGCGTTGATCGACGGACGCTCGCGCTTGCCGTAAAGATCGGAGCTGATGACAGCGTCGCGCGACAGATAGTAGGGCACGTCGACGCCATCGATGTTCAGCGTCGAACCCGGCGTGGTGGGCAGGCCGGCGTTGAGGCCCGGCGTCCAGTAGGGGTTTGCCGGATCCGTATTCGGGAAAATCCGCTGAAGCGGCGTAAGGAACGTGCCCGAAGGCGGATTCTCGGTCGCGAACGGCACCAGCGCACCGGCCTGCACGTTCATGTTGCGATACTTGGAGCGCGTATAGCTGCCGTTTATAAGGAAGCCGATTTCGCCGATGCCGGTTTCCCAACGATCGCTGACGAGCAGAGCCACGTTCGGATTGAACTCGTCCGCCAGCTCGCTGTAGATGCCGCGCGCAAGGCCGGAGACAGTGAAGCCGTCGAAATCGAACGGACGACGCGTTGCCACGTCGATCTGGCCGGCAAGGCCGAACTCCAGCTGATCTGCCGAGCGGGTCTTGTAGACGTCGATCTTCTTGACGAGGTTCGCGGAGACGTCCTGAAGCGCAAACGAAGTGCCTGCGGCAGTGAAGATGTTGCGGCCGTTCCAGGTGGTAACCGGATCGGACAGACCACGAATGGTGATCGTGGCGGTTTCGCCGCCGGCACGGTCGGTGACCTGAATGCCGGTGACGCGCTGGAGCGCTTCGACCACGTTGTTGTCGGGCAGCTTGCCGACGTCTTCAGCCACGATCGAGTCAACGATCTGGATGTTGTCCTTGCGGCTGTTGATGGCGCCGACGATCGATGCGCGGACGCCGGTGACGATGATGTCTTCGGCGGTGGCATCGGAATTGTCAGCCGACTGCGGCGCGACATCCTGGGCCTGGGCGACGGTGGCGAGGCTCAGAGCGAAAACGGATGCTGTGCAGAAAGCGAATGGCTTCAAGGCCATGGATCAACCCTCCCATTGGGGCTGGCCCATACCATGCCCCTTCAATTACTCGGACTAATTATTAGTCTGACTAATGCGTTGCAAGCGGAAAAGCGGGAGGCTTGTCAAAAAGCTCGGGGAGGTGTGGCAGAATGGTCGCAGACCCGCCCGGAACCTGCTGTTTCCGGGCGGGATTGTGTGTTTTCTTGTCTGATTAACCGGCAATCCAGCTCGTTGCCGGGTCTTTCTTGTCGGTCAGCTTCACGGTGTCGCCGGCGAAGGCGAGCGCCTTTGACGAATCGGACTTGGACACGAAGCGAACGGTGCCCTTCGCTTCGCCCGCCTCGCGCAGGAACAGGTCCGCGCTGCCGAGCGGGGCAAGGGTAACCGTGCCGTCCTGGCCGGCCTTGAAGCCGTGGTCGCGCAGGAGGATCGGCGAGAGCTGGACGGCGCCGTCGGCACCGGCGATCTCGCGGAACTGGGTCTGCGGCAGCGGCGCATTGGCGGCGAGGGCCAGCTTCGTGCCGTCATGGCTGAGCATCACGTCGCGGCGCACCGCAGGCGTGAAGCGTTCGGGCAGAGCGCCGTTGCCGACCGGGACGCCGAAGTCCGGCGCACCCTTGGCATCGTAGTAGATGCGCTGGACGCGGGTGTGGCGATCGGGGTTGAGCAGCGGGTCGCCTTCGATCTTCTCGTAGTCGCGGCCGTGGTAGACGAGGATGTCGTTGCCGTGCTCGTCCACCGTGAAGCTGTTGTGGCCGGGGCCGTAGACCGAGGTTTCCAGGTTGGTCGCGAAGACCGGCTTCTGCGACTTGGTCCAGGCCTTGGGGTCCATGAGGTTCGCGTTCTCGTCGATCGTCAGCATGCCGAGGCAATAGACGGCGCCGGTGCCGCTGGCCGAATAAGTCATGAACAGGCGGCCGTTCTTGACCAGCACCGCCGGGGCCTCTGCCACCTTGTAGGCGCGGGTTTCCCAGTCGAGCGTCGGCACGGTGAGGCGCACGGGCTCGGCCGAGAGGGTCAGCGCGTCCTTCATCGGCGCGAGGTAGAGGTTCGAATTGGTGTCGATGCCCTCTTCGCGCTGGGCCCATGCGAAGTAGCGCTGACCCTTGTGCACGAAGCTGGTGGAATCGAGGTTGAAGCTGTCCCACGGCATCTTGAATTCGCCCAGGACCGACCACTTGCCGGTCATCGGGTCGGACCCGTCGCAGACGATGGCGTAAGTGCGGATGCGGAACACGTCCTCGCCGCCGCCGCTAGGGCCGGCCGCGAAGTACATGACCCACTTGCCGTCGACGAGGTGCAGTTCGGGCGCCCAGAGGAAGCCGGACATCGGGCCGGTCTTTTCATGGCGCCAGAGCACGCGCTCCTCGGCGGTGGCGAGGCCTGCCAGCGTCTTCGAGCGGCGCAGGATCAGGCGGTCGTACTCGGGGACCGAGCCGGTGAGGTAGTAGTTGCCGTCATCGTGGCGGAAGACCTGCGAATCCGCGCGGTTCTTCACCAGCGGATTGATCGGGCCCTTGAGCGGATCGGTCACGGCCGCCTTGTCATCACCGCCGAGGGCGCTGTCGCCAGCCTTGGAACAGGCGATGGGCAGAAGGGCGGCGCTGGCCGCGAAAGTGCGGCGCGAAAGGGAAAAGTTCATGTCATCCTCTCCGAGATTCTTGATTCGTGGCGCCGGTCACTCTGTCCGGCGATAGGAAAAAAGGGCACCCCGGTCGGGGGACCGGGGTGCCGTCAGGTGGGTTCAGTATTGGGCGACGGGCCACCCGTCCGCATCCCAGTGGAGCGGCGCGATGCGCAAGGTGGGGGCCCCGTTCGCCTGCTTGTCGTAGGCGTGGTATACGACGTAAGTGGTGCCGTCCTTGTCAGTGAAGGCGCCGGCATGGCCGGGGCCGCGGAAACGCTGCTGTTCTTCCAGGTCGGCGCGCAGGAAGATGGTACCGCGGCCTTCCATCATCGAACTGCCGTCCTTGCCGAGGTAAGGCCCGGTGATCTTCTTCGAGCGGCCGACCACGGTGTAATAGGTGCTGTTCACGCCCTTGCAGCAGTAATCGTAGCTGGCGAGCAGGTAGTAGAAGCCGCCGTGCGGGATGATGAACGGCGCTTCCACCGGCGCCGGGCCGCCGGCAGGGGCAAGCCGGCGCGCGATCGAATAAGGCTCGGTGCCGGGCGCGACCTTGCCGGTCTTCGGATCGAGCGGGAAGAGCTTCAGCCCGGTCCAGAAGCTACCCAGCGAGAGCCACTGGCGGCCCTGCGCATCCTCGACGAAGTTGGGATCGATGGCATTGAAGTCGTCCTCATGCGTGGACATGACGACGAGGCCCTGGTCCTTCCAGCCGTAGCCCTTGGCCTTGGGATCGAGCGTCTTGCTCGTGGCGAGGCCGATGGCGGAGCGGTTGGAGCCGAAGGTCGAGACCGAATAGTAGAGCCGGTATTCGCCGTTCACATAGGAGATGTCCGGCGCCCAGATGCCTTCGGTGCCGGGGATCGCCTGCTTCGCCCAGGCCGGGATCTCAGCGAAGACCGAACCGGCGTCCTTCCAGGTCTTGAGATCCTTCGAAGTCTTGATGCCGACGTAGCGGCCCACGGTGCTGAAGACGTAGTAAGTATCGCCTTCCCGGATGATGACCGGATCGTGCACCGTGAGATCGCCGGTAAGCTGGGAATTGAGCGTGCCCGCTCCCTTCTCGCCGACCTGCACTTGCGCATCGGCCGCACCGGAGGCGGCCAGCACGGCAAGACTGGCGGCAGCGAGGAATTTCCTGAACACGTTAACTCTCCAAATCTGTCTTATGCTGCGCAGGCGTTCCATGCGGCGACGATCTCGGCGGCCTTGGCCCCGACGGTCGCGGCATCGAAGCCGGGCTTGTAGAGGCTGCCGCCGACGCCGATGCCGAAGACGCCCGCCGCGCGGTATTCCGCGACATTGGCGGCACCGACGCCGCCCACGGCCCAGACGCGGCTGGTCTTGGGCAGCACTTCGCGGATTGCCTTGATGTAGCTGCTGCCCAGCACCGAGCCGGGGAACAGCTTGAGATCGCTGGCGCCGGCCGCGACAGCGGCGAAAGCCTCGGTCGGGGTCAGGAAGCCGGGGAGCACGTCCATGCCGAGTTCGATCGCGCGCTTGATGACCGCAGGATCGACATTGGGCGAAACCATGAAAGTGCCGCCGACGCCCGCGAGCGTCTCGGCCAGATCGGTGCCGATCACGGTGCCGCCGCCGATCGCGGCGCGGTCTCCCAGAGCCTCGGCCATGGCGCCGATCGAACCGGCCGGGTCGGGCGAGTTGAACGGCACTTCGATGATGCGCACGCCGGCTTCGACCAGCGCGGTGCCGATCTCGACCGCTTCGTGAGTCTGGATGCCGCGCAGGATCGCGACGACCGGGGCAGCGCCTTCTGCCAGAACCTGTTCGATCTTCATGCTCTCAATTCCTTTGCGATACGCAGGCCGGCGAGAACCGCCGCGTCGCCGTCGATGCGGCGGGCGGTGCAGCCGATCCCTTCCAGCGCACGGTCATAGAGCGCCGACAGCGCCGGGTCGCCTATCACGATCACCGAAGTGCCCGGCTGCACACGCGCTGCAACTTCGCCGCCGATCAGCAGGCCGGAAATGTACCCGCGCGACCAGTCTTTCGAGCGGCCGTCGAGCATCCGCGCGCCGCGTGCTTCGAACAGCGCGCCGGTCAGCGGCTCTCCGCAGCGTTCCAGACCGCGCGCGAAGCCTTCGTCGACAGTGCCCTCGCCCGGAGTATCCGGCCCGGTCAGCGTCGACTTGCCCGCCAGCAGGGCGAACAGCTCTCCGGTGGGGTGCGTGCGGAAGCCGGTGATCGTGCCGTCCTTGACCGTGACCCATTTGCAGTGCGTGCCCGGCAGCGCGATCAGGTGCTCGCCCTCGGCCAGTTCCGGGTGAAGCGCGAGGGCGCCGAAGACTTGCGCTTCCTCGCCCCGCATGACTTCCGGCACGCCGTCCGCATGGCAGCTCAGCCCGGGCAGCACCGAAACCGGAACGCCTGCCACTTCAAGCTCCGTGCGCGAGGACAGCCACTTGGCGGCGTCCGCCGGACAGGCCGCATAGCCTGCCGCGACGAGCGCGCCGGGTGCCCCGGCCATGCCGCAAAGGACGACTTCGGCCAGCACAACACTGGACTGCACGACACCGGACTGCTCATTGGCAGCCTTCCAGAGTTCCAGCCTCTCGGCCAGCGCCTCTTGCGCATTGCCTTCTAGCGCGCCCGGCCCATCGAGCCGGGCAACTACGTCCTCGCCGTCAAGGCGGAACAGCCGCAGGCGGGTCGTACCCCAATCGCCGAGGACGTAGTTCACGCTCATTGCAGTTCGAGCACCACGACCGACTTGGCCGGCAGGGTGACGACGAGGTTGCCGCCCTGCACGGTCGCGCCGGAGAAGGCCTCGGGCTTGACCGCGTTCGGAGTGTCGAAGGTGTTGTGCGAATTGATCGCCGGTGCCGTCAGGATACGGCCCGTGACCGCCGAGGCGCTCACACCGTCGAGCTTGATCGTCACCATGTTCGACTGGTTCGGATCGAGGTTCGACAGGCCGACATGGATCTTGCCGTCCTTCGCCTTCACGGCCGAACCGCTGACGGCGGGCATCGAGAACTCGTCCTTGTGATACCAGGGCGACTTGATCTGGATCGGCAGCACGGTGGCGTCCTGCCACGGCTTGTACATCTCGAAGACGTGGTAGGTGGGCGTGAGCACCATCTTGTTGCCGTCAGTGAAGATCATCGCCTGGAGCACATTCACCATCTGGGCGATGGCGGTCATGCGCACGCGGTCGGCGTGCTTGGCGAAGATATCCAGGTGGACGGAGGCGATCAGCGCGTCACGCAGGGTGTTCTGCTGGCGCAGGAAGCCCGGATGCGTGCCCGGATCCTGAGCGTACCACGAACCCCATTCGTCCACGGCCAGGAAGACCCGCTTTTCAGGGTCGTACTTGTCCATGATCGCCGAGTGCTTGGTGATCAGCTCGTCCATGTGGCGCGCGCCGTTCAGCGCATCGGCCCAGCCATGCTCGTCGAAGTCGACGGCAGGCGCACGCGGCGGCCAGCCACCGGCGGGGTGGACGTAGTAGTGCAGCGAAACGCCGTCGAGCTGCGGGGCCGCGACGCGCATCATCGTCTCGGTCCAGTTGTAGTCGTCGACATTGGCGCCGGCGGCAACCTTGAGGATCTTGGTGCCGGCGGGGGCCTTCACGAAAGTGGCGTAGCGACGGGTCTCGTCGGCCGCGAATTCGGGCCGCATGTTGCCGCCGCAGCCCCAAAGTTCATTGCCGACGCCGAAGTAGGCGACCTTCCAGGGTTCCTTGTGGCCGTTTTTGGCGCGTTCGTCCGCCAGCGAACCTGCGGGAGAGGTCATGTATTCGACCCACTCTGCCATTTCGCGCGGGGTGCCGTCACCGACGTTGCCGGCGATGTAGGCCTCGGCGCCGACCTGGCGGATCAGTTCGAAGAACTCGTGCGTGCCCACGGTGTTGGGTTCGGTCACGCCGCCCCAATGGGTGTTGATCTTGACCGGGCGCTTGTTCTGCGGGCCGATGCCTTCACGCCAGTTGTACTCGTCGGCGAAGCAGCCGCCGGGCCAGCGGATCACCGGGACCGAAAGGTCCTTGAGCGCGCTGACGACGTCGTTGCGGAAGCCGTTGGTGTTGGGAATCTTGCTGTTCTTGCCGACCCACAGGCCGCCGTAGATCCCGTTGCCGAGGTGCTCGGCGAACTGGGTGAAGACTTCCTTGTGATAGACCGGGCCGGGCTTGGCGGCGTCGATCGTCGCGGTGGTGGCCTGTCCGTCGGTATCGGCGTGAGCCGTGCCTGCGAGCGCGGTGGCGCTCAGCAGGACGGCAGCAGTGGTAAGGCGAAGCGCCTTCAGCATTGTCAGTCCCCTCCCTGGGAAATTCAGTCGTGGAATTCTTCGACCATATCGCGCTTGCCGCGCAGGAAAGCGTCGGCGACGAGGCGCAGCGGCGCGATGTCCACATCGCTGCGACCGCCGCGGATCAGGTTCGCGAAGCGCGAATAGAGACCCGGATATTCGAGGTCTTCATTGTGCTCGGTGCCGCTGGGCAGCGTGAGCACGGCACCGCCGTGCGAGAGCTTCAGCGTTCCCGCATCGGTCTCGACGATGATGTCCCAGGACTGCGGGCCGGTCTGGCGCCAGTCCAGGTCCATGTGGATCTCGGCCCCGGCCGTGTCGCGGAACTCGATGTCGGCGGCGATCGGCGCGGCGCGGTTGGCGGGCAGGCTGAGCGTCGCTTCCTTCAGGAAGAACGGACGCGGCAGGATGTGCGTGGCGATCGACAGGGCATTGATGCCCGGATCGAACACGCCGAGGCCGCCCGGCTCCCAGATCCAGGCCTGGCCCGGATGCCAGACGCGCACATCCTCGCGCCAGATGATCTTTGCGCTCAGAATCTTGCGCTCGGCCAGCCAGGCCCGAGCCGGGGCGACGCCCGCGGCGTAGCGGGAGTGCCACGATGCGAAGAGCGTCACGCCCACCTTGTCGGCGCGGCTTTCCAGCGCGGCGACTTCGGCCAGGGTCGCGCCCGGCGGCTTTTCGAGGAAGACGTGCATGCCCTTGGCCAGCGCCTGCGCGGCCAGGTCGTAGCGGACCTGCGGCGGGGTGCAGAGCGCCACGGCGTCGATCGCCGGGCCGTTCTCGATCAGGTCGTCGAGGCTGGAGAAGTGCGGGATGCCTTCAGGGCCGCGATGGTGCGGGCTGACGGTGGCGCCGAGGCTGAAGTTCGGGTTGCCCTCGATCGCGGGGATGTGCTGGTCCCGCGCGATCTTGCCCACGCCGACGATGGCGATGCGGATCGGATCCATGGCTCAGAGCGCCTTCACGGTCGTGGTCGCTTCGGCCGAAGCGGCGGCGCGGGCGAGCGGGTTCGAAACCGGCAGGGTGAAGGGCGCGGCGTCGATCTCGAACACATCGCCTTCCTGCGTGGTCACGCCGTCCGCGAACGACAGGGTGGCGGTGCCGAAGAAGTGGACGTGCACGTCGCCGGCGCGGCGGAACAGGTCGTACTTGAAGTGGTGGTGCTCAAGGTTCGCGAACGTGTGCGACATGTTGCCTTCGCCCGAGAGGAAGGGCTTTTCCCAGATCGTTTCGCCGCCGCGCACGATCTTGCTGGTGCCTTCGATCTTCTCCGGCGGGGTGCCGAGCAGCAGTTCCGGGCCGAGGGCGGCCTGGCGCAGCTTCGAGTGGGCGAGCCACAGGTAGTTGTGACGCTCGGTCACGTGGTCCGAGAACTCGTTGGCGAGCGCGAGGCCGAGGCGGTAGACGTTACCGTCTTCACCGACCAGGTAGATGCCGGCCAGTTCGGGCTCTTCGCCGCCGTCCTTGGCGAAAGCAGGCATGGTCAGCGCTTCGCCGGGGCCGACGAGCAGCTGGCCGTCGCCCTTGTAGAACCATTCCGGCTGCTGGCCTTCGGTGCCGGCGGCGGGCTTGCCGCCTTCGAGGCCTTCCAGGAACATGCGCATGGAATCGGTGACGTGCTCACCCGAGGCGGCAGCCTGGTGCATCTTGTTGCGGCCTTCGGCCGAACCGAGGTGCGTCAGGCCCGTGCCGGTCATCAGCAGGTGGGCAGTATCGTCGTGGTCGATCGGGGCAAGCAGGTTGCCCGCCGCGAATTCGGCCTTGATGTCGACCGCTTCGCCCTGTCCGGCAGCCTTGGCGGCATCGGCCAGCGTCACGCCTTCGGCGATGGCGCGCGACGCGAGTTCGCGCGTGGTGGTGACGCCCTGAAGGAAGTGGGCGGCATCGCCCTCGGCCAGGATGACGGAGCGCACGCCGTCGGGCGCGCGATGCTGGAGCAGGCGAAGGTAGGTCATGGAGGTCTCTCCCAGGTCCGCAGCGCGCCTTCTTGAGGGGGCGCGCTGCGGGGATTGAGTGGGGTTAGTTGAGGGTAAGCGTGCCGTCGATCAGGCGGGGAGCGCCGTCACCGAAGGCTGCGTCGCGCAGTTCGGCCGGAAGCACGTCCTGAGCGAGGTTCTGGTAGCTGACCGGACGCAGGAAGCGGTCGATCGCCATGCTGCCGACCGACGTGGTGCGCGGGTCGGAGGTCGAGGGGAACGGGCCGCCGTGCACCATCGCGTGGCACACTTCGACGCCGGTGGGCCAGCCGTTGGCGAGGATGCGGCCGACCTTGCGCTCCAGCACGGGCAGCAGGCGCGAAGCAGCGCCTTCGTCGGCGGCGTCCATGTGCAGGGTGGCGGTCAGCTGGCCTTCCAGGCCTTCGAGCAGGCTGGCGAGTTCGGCTTCGTCCTTGCAGCGCACGACGATCGACGCGGCGCCGAACACTTCGTGGCCGATCGCCTTGTCGGCGAGGAACTGCTCGGCCGTGGTCTGGAACAGGATCGCACCGCCGGTGGTCTTGCTGCCTTCTTCGCCCTTGGCGATGGTCTCGACGCCGGCATTGCCTTCAAGCGCTTCCACGCCCTTGGCATAAGCGGCGGCGATGCCGGTGGTCAGCATGGTCTGCGGCTTGGCTTCCGACACACCGCCGGTGGCGGCGGCAACGAAAGCGTCCAGGCCTTCACCGTCCACGGCCAGGATCAGGCCGGGGTTGGTGCAGAACTGGCCGGCGCCCATCGTCAGCGAACCGACGAAAGCGGTGCCAAGGGCAGCGCCGCGGGCCTTGAGCGCTTCGGGAAGCAGCAGGACCGGGTTGATGCTCGACATTTCGGCATAGACCGGGATCGGCACTTCGCGGGCCTGGGCCAGCTTGGCGAGGGCGAGACCGCCACCGCGCGAGCCGGTGAAGCCGACCGCCATGATGCGCGGATCCTGCACGAGCGCGGCGCCGAGTTCGTTCGACGGACCGACCAGGTGCTGGAACACGCCTTCGGGAAGACCGGCGTCCTTGACGGCCTTGGTGATCGCGGCGGCAATCAGCCCGCCGGTGATCGGGTGGGCCGGGTGGCCCTTGACCACGACCGGGCAACCGGCGGCCAGCGCCGAGGCGGTGTCACCACCGGCGGTCGAGAAGGCGAGCGGGAAGTTCGAGGCGCCGAACACGGCGACCGGGCCGACCGGGATCATGCGCAGGCGCAGGTCGGGGCGGGGCAGAGGAGCGCGGTCCGGCAGGGCCGGATCGATGCGCAGCTGCTGCCACTGGCCCTTGCGGACGACATCGGCGAACATGCGCAGCTGGCCCATGGTACGGCCACGCTCACCTTCGCCGCGGCCGCGCGGCAGGCCGCTCTCGGCAACATAGGCGTCGATCAGCGAATCGCCGATGGCCAGGATCTCGTCTGCGATTCGCTCAAGGAACGCAGCGCGGGTTTCACGGTCGGTGGCACGGTAGGTATCGAATGCGGCAGCCGCTGCGGCGCAGGCGGCGGCGACATCGGCAGGGCCGTTCACGGCCAGCGGTTCGCCCTGGGGCTCGCCGGTTTCGGCCACGATGGAACGGAATTCGGTCATTTGGGATCTCCCTATTTACTCCGACATATTCCCAGCGCATCAGAAACGCAATGTTTGTCGTTCCTTCGCGTGAGAAGGACTGTTAGGTTCCATCGGAGAGGTGCCAATAACAGTGTCAGAAGCCAATTTCGTGAACGATGAAGAAAGTGCAAGGCCGGCCGACGAAGCCCGTGGTCCGGGCCGCCGCCTGCACGGCGCTATCGCCCATAAACTGGGAACGGCCATCTTGTCCGGCAAATATGCACCGGGAGACATACTTTCTGGTGAAGTCGCCTTTGCCGAGGAACTCCAGGTCTCGCGCAGCGCCTATCGGGAAGCCATCCAGGTCCTGAGCGCGAAGGGTCTGGTCGCCAGCCGCCCCAAGGCAGGAACGCGGGTTCTTCCTCGCGATCGCTGGAACCTGCTCGATCCCGAAGTGCTGGGCTGGGCCTTTGCCGGAGAGCCGGACATCGAATTCGTGCGCAGCCTGTTCGAACTGCGCGCCATCGTCGAGCCGGCCGCCGCGCGCCTGGCCGCGCAGCGCCGGGAGAAGCACGATCTCAAGGCGATGAAGGACGCGCTGACGGCGATGCGTCGGCATACGCTCACCACCGAGGCCGGCCGCGCAGCGGACCGCGATTTCCACAATGCGATTCTCCAGGCGACGCGCAATGACGCCTTGCTGGTGCTCAGCGCCTCGATCGGCGCGGCAGTGAACTGGACCACCCAGTTCAAGCAGCGCGCCCGTGCCCTGCCCCGCAACCCGATCCCCGACCATGTCCGCGTCTACGACGCCATTGCCGCCGGCGATGCCGCCGCGGCAGCCGAGGCGATGAACGTGCTGGTAGACCTGGCGCTGGAGGATACCCGCAGCGCGATGGAGAAAAAATAGGGCAACCGTCGCCCCGGACTTGATCCGGGACGACGGCTTTCCTTAACGCTCCAAAAAGAAAAAGGCCCCGGAGAGCGATCGCCGGGGCCTTTTTCGTTGATGCTGGATCGTCCGGTTACTCGGCGGGTTCCGGCACGAGGTCCGGCTCCGCGTTGGTCACCTTGCTGCCCCACAAGGCGTAGAACAGCACGTAGAGTTCGCATACAGCCGTCAGGATGAAGGAGTTCTGGAGGCCGAAGTTGTCGGCCAGCCAGCCCTGCACGATCACCAGCGCGCCGCCGGCGATCGCCATGACGAGCAGGCCCGAGCCTTCTTCGGTCAGCGGGCCGAGGCCTTTGATGCCGAGCGTGAAGATGGTCGGGAACATGATCGAGTGGAACAGGCCGACGAGGATCAGCGACCACATGGCGACGGGGCCATGCGCGAAGATCGTCACGACCATCACCGCGAAGGCGCCGACCGAGAAGAACGCCAGGACCTTGCCCGCATCGAAGCGCTGCATGATCGCGGAACCGGCGAAGCGGCCGACCATCATGCCGCCCCAGAGGAAGGTCAGGTACTTGCCTGCCTGCTCATGCGTCAGGTTGGCGATGTCCGGCTGGCTGACGAAGTTCACGAAGAGGTTCGCCACGCCGATCTCGGCGATCAGGTAGATGAAGATCGCGGGAATGCCGAACACGAGGTTGCGGTGGTTCCACAAGGACAAGTGCTTGCGCTGGTCCTTGGCAAGGCGCGAGTTCGCCGAACCCATCGAGGGCAGCGGGAACTTGGCGATCACCACGGCCAAGATCACCAGCACCACTGCGACGAGCGCGTAAGGCAGGATCACCGAGTGCGCGTCCGCCAGGCGTTCGGCATCGGTCAGCACGGTACCGGCGGCGGAAGTGCCGCTCTTGGAACGGCCGAGGATCAGGTAGGCGCCGAAGAGCGGGGCCAGCATGGTACCGGCCGAGTTGAGCGCCTGCACCAGGTTGAGGCGCGAGGACGCGGTCTCGGGCTTGCCGACGACAGCGACATAGGGGTTGGCCGCAACCTGCAGCAGGGTGATGCCGCTGGCGATGACGAAGAGCATGACCAGCGTCACGCCGTAGGACGGGATGCTGGCGGCCAGCATCATGCCCAGCGCGCCCGCCGCCATGATCAGCAGGCCGACGACGAGCGACTTCTGGTAGCCGACACGCTCGATCAGCTTGGCCGAGGGGATCGAAGCCACGAAATAGGCGATGAACCACACCGATTCGATCAGTGTCGTCTGGGTGTAGCTAAGATCGAACACACTGCGCAGATGCGGCAGCAGCGTGTTGTTGATGACGGTGATGAAGCCCCACATGAAAAACAGGCTGGCAAGCAGCGTCAGCGCAGGGCCGTAGCGGACGCCCGCTGGCTGCGCGTGAAGCACTGGGGCATCTCCAGATGAAACCACTGGGGGCATGACTATCCTCTCTTTACCAGAGAACCGCGCCGTGCCCTGCGGCAAACCGGCTTGCGCTCTTTCTATTTGTCGGACTATATGCGCGACACGGCGTCGTCAATGGGCCGCGTCGGAAACCAATATGCAGAATCGACTTACACTAAGAAATGGGAGCTAGGGCAATGAGGAAACTGCGCAAGGCGTTTGTAGCGATGGCGGTATCCGCCTCATCCTTTGCCCTTTCGGCCAATCCGGCGCTGGCCGCCGATGCCTCGCAGGCTCCGGCCGGTGCGCTGGCGGACGGCACGCAAGTCTCGGCCGTGACGCTGAAGGCCGCCAATGGCGTCTCCGCCACGATCCTGACCTACGGCGCCACGCTGTGGAAGATGATGGCCCCCGACCGGGACGGCAAGCTGGCCGACATCCTGCTCGGCTATGACGACGTTGCCAGCTACGAGAAGCGCCCGAACTACTGGGGCGCCACCATCGGCCGCTACGGCAACCGCATCGCGGACGGCAAGTTCACGCTCGACGGCAAGAGCTACCAGCTCCCCCAGAACGACCACGGCCAGTCGCTGCACGGCGGCGGCAAGGGCTTCGACGTCCAGAACTGGAAGGTCGAATCGGTCAAGTCCGGCGCCGTGGCGACGGCGGTGTTCTCGCTCGTCAGCCCCGACGGCGATTCGGGCTACCCCGGCACGGTGAAGACCAAGGTCACTTACTCGCTGGACGAGAAGGGCAACCTGCAGATCGTGTTCGAAGCGACGACCGACAAGCCGACCGTGCTCAACATGACCAACCACGCCATCTTCAACATGGCCGGTGAAGGCAGCCCGCGCGACGCCATGCAGGAAGTGCTGACGATCCCGGCCGGTCACTACACCCCGGTCAACGACAAGCTGATCCCCACCGGCGAACTGCGCGACGTTTCCGGCACCGTGTTCGACTTCCGCAAGGGCCGCCTGGTCGGTGAAGGCATTCGCGACGGCAAGGACGAGCAGATCGTCATGGGCCGCGGCTACGACCACAACTTCGCGCTCGACAAGGGCGTGACCAAGACCCCCGAACTGGCCGCGCGCCTGGAAGACCCGGCCTCGGGCCGCGTGCTGGAACTGCTGACGACCGAACCCGGCGTGCAGTTCTATGCGGGCAACTTCCTCGACGGTACGTTCATCGGCAAGAACGGCCACCTCTACCGCATGGGCGACGGCATCGCACTGGAACCGCAGAAGTTCCCGGACTCGCCGAACCACGCGAACTTCCCGTCCACCCGCGTCGATCCCGGCAAGCCCTACAAGCATGTCATGATCTACCGCGTTTCCACTTCTTCGCGCTGACCTCGAAAAGAAACGATCGCCCATGACCGACAACAAGACTGCACCGAAGCTGCGCTCGCGCGCCTGGTTCGACAATCCCGACAACATCGACATGACCTCGCTCTACCTGGAGCGCTACCTGAACTTCGGCATCAGCCTTGAAGAGCTTCGCTCGGGCAAGCCGATCATCGGTATCGCCCAGACCGGCAGCGACCTGTCGCCCTGCAACCGCCACCACATCGTGCTGGCCGAGCGCATTCGCGAAGGCATTCGCGAAGCCGGCGGCATCGCGCTGGAATTCCCGGTCCACCCGATCCAGGAAACCGGCAAGCGCCCGACCGCCGGTCTCGACCGCAACCTGGCCTACCTCGGCCTGGTCGAAGCGATCTACGGCTACCCGCTCGACGGCGTGGTGCTGACCACCGGCTGCGACAAGACCACCCCGGCGCTGCTGATGGCCGCCGCCACCGTGAACATCCCGGCGATCGCGCTTTCGGTCGGCCCGATGCTCAATGGCTGGCACAAGGGCGAGCGCACCGGTTCGGGCACGATCGTGTGGAAGGGCCGCGAGATGATGGCTGCCGGCGAACTCGACGCCGACGGCTTCATCAAGCTCGTCGCCTCGTCGGCACCGTCCACCGGCTACTGCAACACCATGGGCACGGCGACGACGATGAACTCGCTCGCCGAAGCCCTGGGCATGATGCTGCCCGGCTCGGCCGCGATCCCCGCGCCTTACCGCGACCGCCAGGAATGCGCATGGCGCACCGGCAAGCGCATCGTCGACATGGTGCACGAGGACCTCAAGCCCTCGGACATCATGACGCTGGACGCCTTCCATAACGCCATCGCCGTCAACGCCGCCATCGGCGGTTCGACCAACGCCCCGATCCACCTTGCCGCCATCGCCCGCCACATCGGCGTCGACCTGCCGCTGAAGGACTGGGAGCGCATCGGCCACAAGATCCCGCTGCTGGTGAACCTCCAGCCCGCCGGCGAATACCTGGGCGAAGACTACTACCGTGCCGGCGGCGTCCCCGCCGTGGTCGCACAGCTCATCAAGCAGGGCCTCATTCACGAGGGCGCGATGACGGTGAACGGCCAGACCATGGGCGACAACTGCCGCGACGCCACGATCGAGGACGAGAAGGTCATCAAGCCCTTCGACCAGCCGCTGGTCGAGGAAGCCGGCTTCCTGGTCCTGTCGGGCAACCTGTTCGACGCCGCGATCATGAAGACCAGCGTGATCTCCAAGGAATTCCGCGACCGCTATCTCTCGAACCCCGACGACCTCGACGCCTTCGAAGGCCAGGCCGTGGTGTTCGACGGTCCGGAAGACTACCATCACCGCATCGACGATCCGGCCACCGGCATCACCCCCCAGACCCTGCTGTTCATGCGCGGCGCCGGCCCGATCGGCTACCCGGGTGCCGCCGAAGTGGTGAACATGCGTCCGCCTTCGTACCTCATCACCGAAGGCGTGCACTCGCTGCCGTGCATCGGCGACGGCCGCCAGTCGGGCACCTCGGGCAGCCCCTCGATCCTCAACGCTTCGCCTGAAGCCGCGGCCATGGGCGGCCTCGCCCTGCTCGAATCGGGTGACCGCGTGCGCATGGACCTCAAGAAGGGCCGCGTGGACGTGCTGATCTCCGACGAGGAACTGGCCGCGCGCCGTGCCGCTCTGGAAGCCAAGGGCGGATACCCCTTCCCGGCCTCGCAGACGCCTTGGCAGGAAATCCAGCGCTCGGTCGTCGGCCAGATGGACACCGGCGCGATCCTCGAAGGCGCCGAGAAGTACCAGCGCATCGCCCAGACCATGGGCCTGCCCAGGGACAACCACTAAGATCGACATCCTGTCCGATCTAGCCGTCGGATGACCTTTCGGCCCTCGTCCCTGCCTGTCCCCCCAAGGGAAAGGACGGGGCGGGGGCCGATTTACTTTTAGGGAGAGTTTCATGACGCTTTGGCGCAAGATCGATCGCGACGTGCGCGATACCCTCGGCGAAGGCGCGCTCTGGTGCGCGCACGACAATGCCTTCTACTGGGTCGATATCCTCGCCCCTGCCCTCAACCGTCTCAGCCTGGACGATAACACCGTGACTCGCTGGGACATGCCCGCCCGCCTCGGCTGGGTCGCCCCGCGCGCCGAAGGCGGCCTGATCGGCGGCTTCCAGGACGGCGTCGCCAATATCACGCTCGACCCGCTGACCATCTCGGAGCGCAACGACCCCGAACCGCACCTGCCCGGCAACCGCATGAACGACGGCAAGGCCGACCGCCACGGCGCGATCTGGTGCGGCACGATGGACATGGCCGAGGAGAACGTCTCCGGCTCGCTCTACCGCCTCTCGCCCGCGGGCGAATGGCAGGTGATCGACAGCGACTACACCGTGCCCAACGGTCCGGCCTTCTCGCCCTGCGGCCAGTGGCTCTACCACGCGGACTCGGCGCTGCGCGTGATCTACCGCTTCGCCCTGGATGAAACCGGCGCTCACGCGCGCGAGGAATTCATCCGCTTTTCCGAGGAAGACGGCTATCCCGACGGCATGACCACTGACGCCGAGGGCTATCTCTGGACCGCCCATTGGGACGGCGGCAAGATCAGCCGCTTCGCCCCCGACGGCACCCGCGAGCGCTCGATCGAACTGCCCGCAAAGCGCATCACCAACATCGCTTTCGCGGGCGAGAAGCTGGACCGCATGTTCGTGACTTCGGCATCCAAGGGCCTGCCGGAATCCGAATTCGACGGGGCGCTGTTCGAGGTGGAATCCGGCGTTACCGGCAATCCCTCGGGCATCTATCTCGGATAACCGACGGGGGCGGATTGCCCCCATACGTTCGTCATTGCGAGCGCAGCGAAGCGATCCAGAGCCGCGCAGAGCCGCTCTGGATTGCTTCGGCGGCTTCGCCTCCTCGCAATGACGAAGGGAAGGAGGTTCGCCTCCTCACGGGCGGCGAACAGAGGGAAGTTTCGCCTCCTCGCGGGCGACGAACGGAAAGAGCATGCCTGGAGCGGAACCAGCGCATCCGGCGCCTCGTCACACGATATCCGCCACACCCTTCAGGCTTTCGCGCAGCTTCGCCAGCGCCTGCGCCTTCAGCTGGTGTACGCGCGGGATCGAGACTTGCAGCACTTGCGCGATCTCGGCCAGGTTCAGCTCCTCCACGAAATAGAGCTGCACCACCAGTTTCAGCCGGTCCGGCAGGTCGGTGAGCGCTTCCACCACCGCGCCGCGCAGTTCCTCGTCGGCCAGGAGCGCGTGACTGTCGGGCCGCTCGTCGGCGAAAGCCATGTTCTGGTCCGAATAGACCTCGTCGATGGCCTCGAAGCGAAGCGGTTGGCTGGATCCACGCAGGACGGCAAGGTCGCCCTCGTCGATACCCATGGCCGCGGCCAGCTCGTGCGGGCGGGGATCGCGGCCCAGCGTGCCGCGCAGCTCGGTTTCCTTGGCGGCAAGCTGGCGCCGCCGCTCGCTCGCCCCGCGCGACATCGGCACGGCGCGGCGGATCAGGTCCACCATGGCCCCCCGCACCCGCATCTTGGCATAAGCCGCGAAGCCGTCCTCGGTCGGTCCCTGATGCTTCTGCGCGCATTCGGTGAGCGCCACGAGGCCGGCCTGTATCAGGTCCTCCAGCTCGATGCCCGGCCGCCCGGCGCCGTGCCCGCTGCCATGGACATGCCAGGCAAGGCGGCGGACCATCGGCAGGAACCGGCGGACCCGGTCGCCAACGTCCCCCTGGTAGGCCCCGGCGATACGGCTGGACGTCTTGTGGAAGGAAGTCTGGTCCTGCTTCATGCGGCCATGCTTTCAGCTTGATCGTGATGGGAATCGGGGTGGGGAAGGCCGGGGACCGTGCGCTCGGGCTGGGCGGCGCCGACCACGTCCACCACTTCTATGGGCTGGGTCTGGGGCAGTTCGGCGATGGAGAGCACCAGGCAGGTCGGCGCGCGCAGGCGCAGCAGCGCGGAGAGCGCACGGCGGGCGCGGGGCTGGACCACCAGCGCCAGCGGCACTTCGCCCGGCCCGCGTTCCTCGCAGAGCATGGCGATCCGCTCGCCGATCATGCGGGCAAGGTCCGGCTCGATCACCGGCTGGCCGGTGACGGGATCGATCATGCCCTGTACGATCGCCGCCTCCAGCCCGGCATCGAGCGTGATTACCGGCAGGCGCTCATGCGGCGGGCAGACGCGGCCGACGATCAGCGCTCCCAGATCGGCCCGCATCAGTTCCACCAGCCGTTCGTGATCGACCGTCTGCTGCACCGCGCGGCTCAGGCTGGCGAGGATCGGCAGGGGATGGGCGATGGGGATGCCGTCTTCCAGCAGCGCGCGCAGGAGCCGGGTGATCGCGGCGAGCGAGAGCGGCTGGGGATGGATAGTCTCGACCAGCCCCGCCGAATGCGCCCTGATGCCTTCGAGCAGCGCCTTCACCTCGTCCGGGCCGAGCAGGTCGTGCGCCCGCTCGGAAAGGAGCTGGTTGAGGTGAGTGGCGATCACCGTACCGGCATCGACGGTCAGGAAGCCTTCGGCCGTGGCATGGTCGCGCGCGGCGGGGTCGATCCAGAGCGCCGGGCAGCCGAAGCTGGGATCGCGCGTCGCTTCTCCGCGCAGGCCATGGTTGGCGCGCGCCTCGCCCGCGTCGATCGCCAGCACCCGGTCGGCGCGGATCGTGGCGCTGCCCAGCGTCACTCCGCCAAGGGCGATGCGATAGTCGTGCGGCGGCATGTCCAGCGCGTCGCGCACGCGGAACTGCGGGACGATGAAGCCGAACGACTGGCTGAGCTGCTTGCGCACGCCGGTGACACGGCTGACCAGCGGCGCGCCGCGGCGTTCGTCCACCAGCTGGACCAAGCCGTAGCCCAGCTCGATGGTGACGAGGGTATGATCGGAGACGTCCTCCAGGGCGATCCGCGAGGGGTCCGCCATGGGTGGGGCTTCGAGGACCGGCTCGGGCATGGCCTGCCGCTTGCGCAGCGCGTGCCAGAGCCAGAAGGCCAGCGCCGCCGCCGGGAGGAAGACGGTCTGCGGCATGGCGGGGATCAGGCCGATCGCCGCCAGCACCACGCCGACCGGCAGCCATGTGCGCGGATTGGCGAACTGGCCGCCGATCTGCCCGGCCAGGTCCCTGCTGTCGGAAACGCGGGTGACGATGACGGCGGCGGCGATCGACAGCAGCAGCGAGGGCACTTGCGCCACCAGCGCATCGCCGATGGCCAGGGTGATGTAGGTCTGCGCGGCCTCGGTGGCGGACAGGCCGTGGCTGATCATGCCGAGGCAGAAGCCCGCGACGATATTGACGCCCAGGATCAGCAGCGCGGCGATGGCATCGCCTTTCACGAACTTGCTGGAGCCATCCATCGAACCGTAGAAGTCCGCCTCGGTGGCCACTTCGCGGCGCCGGGCCTTGGCTTCGTCAGCGGTCATCAGCCCGGCCGCGAGGTCGGCATCGATCGCCATCTGCTTGCCCGGCAGCGCATCGAGCGTGAAGCGCGCAGACACTTCCGAAACGCGTCCCGCGCCCTTGGTCACGACCACCAGGTTGATGATCATCAGGATCAGGAACACGAAGATGCCGACGGCGAAGTTGCCGCCGATCAGGAACTTGCCGAAGGATTCGATGACCACGCCCGCCGCAGCCTCGCCTTCGTGGCCGTGGACCAGCACCACGCGGGTCGAGGCGACGTTGAGCGCCAGGCGCAGCAGCGTGGCGAAGAGCAGGACCGAGGGGAAGGACGAGAAGTCGAGCGGCTTTTCCGCATTCATCGCCGCCATGAGGATCGCCAGCGAGAGCGCGATGTTGAGCACGAAGGACACGTCGAGCACGAAAGCCGGAACCGGCACGATCATCAGCACGATGAGCGTGAGTATGCCCGCCGGCAGCGCCATCGTGCCGAGATCGCCGAAGCGGCGCAGAAGCTGGTTCACAGGCCCAGCCCCGCCAGCCGGGCATAGGCCGCGCGGACATGAGCGGGCGCGCTGGTGCCTGCCGCGCCGAACATGCCTTGCAGCGTGTCGGCCATCGACGTGCGCGGCGGGGATGGCGGGATGGCGGGGGCGCGGCCTCCATGCGCGGCAGGGGCTTCCGCTGCCGCCGCGCGAAATTCGCGGGCGATCGGGCCCATCGGCATGTCCTCGGCCACGGCTTCGTAAGCGATCTGCGGCGAAGTCGGCCAGCCGGCGCTCCCGGCATCGTAGCGGTTCTCCAATGCCCCCTCCATCGCGCCGGCCATCTTGCCGCGCATGAGGTCCATCACCCCGCCCAGGCTGCGGGCTGCGCCGCCCTGGTAGAAGATCCCGCGGTTGGCCGCCGCCGCGCTGGGCAGGATGGCCGCCGCGCTCTGCGAAGGATCGGCCGCAAGCGCGCTGAGGAACTGCCCGGCCCCTGCCGAACCAAGGAAGTGCGCCAGGTAAAGCTCGGTGGAGTCCGGCTCGCGGCCCAGCCGCGCCGTCAGGTCGGCCTTGTTGTCATTGGCCAGTTCGGCCGCCATGAGCGCGGAAGCATCGGCATCGTAGCGCAGGCCCATGATCTGGGCGCGCGTGCCGGGGTTGGAGAGACCGCCGCCGCTGATCGCCTGCTGGACCCAGGCCATGCCGTGGTCCGCCGCGTGGCGGCCCAGCGTGTTCAGCCAGGTGCCGTTGGTGAACTGAAACAGCCCCGCCGCGCTGGAGGTGGAGGCATGGGCGCCGGGATCGAGGCTCGATTCCAGCCGGGCCTGCGCCATGAGGTACTGGAAATCGACGCCCGTGGCCTGCGCGGCGCGCGCGATCGCGGCACGCACCCCGGCTCCATTACCCTGGCCGCCGACATGGACGCCCGCGCCGATATCCGTACTCCGTGCCTCGCTCAAACTGATGCTCCCGATCCGGTTGGTTCGGGAGAATGTTCAGCAAGCACCGTGCCAGATGGCTCCGATCCGGGTAGACCGGACAGACGGGGGCAGACGGCTCAGACCCGGCCGACAGCGCTTTCGGCTCTCCGGCCGGCACCGGTGCGGGCGACCAGCGCATAGTTGCCACCCGCGCGGTAGAGCTGCGGCGCGCCGGTCAAGGTATTGAGACGGCGCGCGACATTGGCCGCGATGATGTTGCGGACCTGCCGGTTCACTTCGTTGAGGCGCCGTGCCGTTTCCAGCATGCCCCGGCATTCCTCGTCGAGATCGCCAAGCGGATCGATCTGGCCGGCCACGTCGAGCGCGGCGCAAAGCCGGTCCTTGTCGCGCGTGGTACCGACGATGGCGTCGAGGTCGAGCCCGGCAAGCGCTTGCCGCTCCGCTTCGAGAACGGCAAGCATCTGCCGCAAGCTATCGTGCAGGTCGACTTCTTCGGCGCCGCCCGTTCCCGGTCCCGACCCCGGCACCGTTTCCGCTGTCATCCGGGGGGTCATTCGCCGTGGCTCCGCAGCAGGACGCCGGCCGCGATCATGGCATCGGCGATCTGGGTGGGGATTACCGGGTAAGTGCCGTTCTCCACCGCCTTGCGGATCATGGCGACGCGCTCGGCATCGACGGGGGCGGTGCCGGGGTCGAGCGCCGCAGACGCTTCCACGGTCGGGCTCTCCGCCCAGGCCGAAAGGCTCGTCACCCCGGCATTCGCAGCGCTTTCCGGCTTGCCGACGGCGCGCGCGAGCCGGGCGTTGATGGCGCCCAGGGCGCTGGTGGATCCCATTTCGATGGGGGGCATGGTCTGGCTCCTTGCGATGTCCTTTCCCTCAAGGACGGCGCCGACCGGAAAGCGTTAAGGGTCTCGGGCGGGATTTTACCGAAAGCCCGGCTGAAAGGCCGGGCAGTTCGGTTAAGGCAGCGGTAGGGAAACGAGGCCAGGCCGCACGATCAGGGCGCGCATCTCCTCCCCCCGCGCCCCGCCGAAACCCTTGCCGACCGCCGCGGTGCGCACCCGTATCCAGGCGCCGACCGCACCGCCTTCCAGTGCCTCTCCGGGCTGGGAGACCGAGAAGCCCTCACCCTCGACCGAGATCGCCACCGCATCCCCGCGCCGCACCGCCCAGCTCGACGGAGCGGAAGCCACCGGCCCGGCGCGCCGCACCGGCACGAAGAGACGCCAGCCTCCGGCATCGCCGCAATGGACCACCACGCTGTCCTGCGTGGCCGTACGCCAGGCCAGAGAAACGACCGACCGGCAGGGCTGGAGACGCAGACGCCGATCGACCGGCGTCGCCGCGCCGCCTTCCTCGCCCGCGGCAGCGCCGGTGAAAGCGGCCACCTGGCGGTCGATCGCATCGAGATCGGCAAAGGCGCCCGCCGCGCCGGGATCCGCCGCGGCACTGGCAGCGGCACTGGCACAGACAACGGCAGCGGCGGCCATCAACAGGAGACGGGACAGCGCTGGGGTCGGATTCATGGCGCGGAGATTCCTTCAGAAGATACAGGCCTGCCTTCCAGCAAGCTCCGTGCCACCGGCTCGGGCAGGGCCGGATCGTCGAAAGCGAGCGCCACCCGCGCCGGTCCCCGCCCCGGCTCCGCCACCACCCTTGCCCGCAGGCCCATCGCGCCCGCTGCCCGCGCGAGGCGCGCGGCTTCGGCCAGCGCGGCAGGAAGCGCGGTGGGCGTGGGGCCGTAGAATGTCGTCACCGTCAGCCGCTGGCGGGGGTCCGCCGCCTGCCGGGCCAGCCACGCGCCCAGCGGCGGGGCATCGGGCGTCGCCAGATAGACGGCAAGCGGCGCGGCCGGAGCAGGTGCGTCGGCAGGCTGGGCCAGTTCCTGTCTGCGGTCACTGTCGTGCCTGCGATCGATGTCCTGCCGGCGGTCGTTCTCCTGACGGCTGAGCGCCGCAGCCGCGATCATGAACAGGATCAGCGAAAGGTCCGCCAGCGAGGTCTGCCAGCTTGCCGCAACCCGCGCGCTCAAGACCTAGCGCCCGACGTCTCGCGCACGGGGTGCTCCATGCGCGGCATGGCATCGGCCACTTGCGCCTCCAGCCAGTCGATCACCGTCTGCCGGTCCCGCTCCTCATCGGCGGCGCGCCGCGCCACCACGCGTGCCAGGGGCGTGAAGAACAGGTTCCCCAGCAGCAACCCGTAAAGCGTCGTCAGCACCGCCATGGAGATGGCCACGGAAAAGTCTCCGCCCGGCTGGTCGAGCGGCGGCAGCTGGTTGAGCGCGACCAGCGTTCCCGCAAGGCCGAAGACCGGCGCGAGGTCGCCTGCCTGGATGAACGTCCGGACCGCGGACTGGCTGCGCTCCACGCGGCGGCGCTTGTGCGCGGCATGGGCCAGCTGGAGCGCGCCGAGCGAGCGGCTGCCGATCAGCAACGCGGTGGCCTCGTCGAATTCGGCATCGCCGGTGGGCGCGGGGCGGGAGCGGATCACGCCGTCCTGCCGGATTTCCTGCACTTGCACGGCCAGTTCCGCACGGGCGTGCTCCGGGTCGAAGGGGCGGTGGAGCAGCAACGCACCCACCGCCGTCAAGGCCGTGAGGCAATCGCCGCTGCCGCAGCGCAGGACAGTGGCAAGACAAGTCCCGCCGAGCACGATGAGCGCGCTGGCGGGGTCCAGTAGATGTTCGGGCTGCATGACGGGCGCTTCTCCTTTGCACCCGGAGAACGGCAGCCGGCGGCAAGTTTCAGCCCCGGACCCGGTTTGCCGCCCAAACGGCAAGCATTTGCCGCCCGCCCGGCTGCGATGGGGGCGGCCCGGATGCTCGAAACGAGAGAAATCCGCCGGTTACATCGATTGGCACACCCCTTGCGATGAAGGCGGCGAACCACTCGCCGGAGCCAGATCACCATGTCACAAGACCTGTTCGGGATTCACGCCGCGGCGCTGGAGCTACGCTCGCAGCGCATGGGCCTGATCGCCTCGAACATCGCCAATGCCGCGACGCCCGGATACAAGGCCCGCGACATCGACTTCACCGCCGCCCTGCGCAACGCTGCCCGGAACGGCGGCGAGCATGGCACCGGCGTGGAAGAGGCCGCCAATGGCGCCATGCTCTACCGCGTGCCGGTGATGCCCTCGCTCGATGGCAATACGGTGGAGCTGCAGAACGAGCAGCTCGCCTTTTCCGAGAACGCGGTGGGCTATTCGGCCACGCTGCAATTCATCCGCGGCCGGGTCGATACCGTCACCCGCGCCCTGAAGGGCGAGTGACGATGCCCGGCGCCCACGAACCGATGACCATGTTCACCCTCGCCCAGCGCGGTATGTCCGCGCAGCTCGTAAGGATGAACGCGGCGGCCTCCAACCTGGCCAATGCAGGCTCCGTCTCGGGCAGCGAGGACGGGGCCTACAAGCCGATCCGCACCGTCTTCGCCGAAGACCTCGACCAGGCCAGCGGCCTGGCCTCGGTTTCGGTCCAGGGGGTGATGCGCGAGCAGGGCGCCGCCGTGCGCCGGCATGAACCCGATCATCCGCTGGCCGATGCCAACGGCGATGTCTGGACCGCTCCCGTCGATGAGAACGCGGAGATGGTCGAAATGCTCGAAGCCTCGCGCCAGTACCAGAACCTGGTCGAGGCCCTCTCCACCGCGAAGCAGCTGATGCTCGATACGATGAGGCTGAAATGACCGTTATCAACACCGCGGCCGCCACTTCGGCCAACAAGACCACCGGCGCCAGCGGCAAGACCTCGCTGGGCGATCTCGATCAGGGCGATTTCCTGAAGCTGATGATGGCCCAGATGAAGCAGCAGGACCCCTTCAGCCCGGTCGACCAGACGCAGATGCTTGCGCAGATGGCGCAGTTCTCGTCGCTCGCCGGGACGACCGAGATGGCGGACACGCTCAAGACCATCTCGTCCAAGCTCGACACGCTCGTGAGCGCGCAGACCGCCACGCAAGAGGCGATCGCGGCCCTGGGAACCGGCGGCACGGCCAGGACGGCCTCCGCAGGCACCACGGATACCGAAACCCCCACAGGCACCGGCCAGAACGCCGCCTGATCCCCCTTTCCAGGAGAATACGATGTCCTTCTACACTTCGCTTACCGGGCTCAAGAACGCCCAGACCGACCTCAACGTCATCTCGAACAATATCGCCAATGCCGAGACCTCGGGCTTCAAGAAGAGCAACACCGCCTTCGCCGACATCGTCTCGTCGTCGATCCTGACCGATCCTTCGCTGACCACCGGGATCGGCGCGCGCGTCGCCTCGATCAAGCAGGACTTCGGCCTGGGCGCGATGGAGCAGACCGGCTCGGCGCTCGACGTGGCGATCAATGGCGAGGGGTTCTTCACCGTCACTTCGCCGGTTTCGGGCGCGGTCCAGTATACCCGCGCGGGGTCCTTCGCGGTGGATGGAGACGGCTTCATCCATAACGCGCAGGGTGCGCGGCTGCAGATCTTCCCGGTCGATGCCGGCGGCACGATCTCCGGCACCACGCCGCAGTCGGCCCAGATCCCGCCGACCAACGCGGCCGGTTCGGAATTCGCCGGCGTCACCATCGAAAGCACCGGCCAGGTCGTCGCGACTTATGCCGACGGCTCGAACGGCGTGGTCGGCGTGGTCGCCCTCGCCTCCTTCATGGCCCCGACCGGGCTCAAGCAGCTGGGCGACGCCTCGTGGTCGGCCACCGGCCGCTCAGGCGACGCGACGTACGGCCAGCCGGGCGCCGGCCTCTACGGCAGCCTGCTCTCGGGCTCGATAGAGCGGTCCAACGTCGATATTTCCGAGGAGCTGGTCAGCCTGATCACCGCCCAGCGCAATTTCCAGGCCAATGCCAAGGCCGTGGATACCGCCTCGCAGATCTCGCAGACCATCATCAACCTGCGGACCTGATCGCAGCCGCCATGGACCGTCTGATCTACACCGCCGTCTCGGGGATGAACGCCTCGCTCAACCGCGAGCGCGTCATCGCCAGCAACATGGCCAATTCCCAGACCATCGGCTTCCGCGCCGAGATCCTGCAGGCCACGCCGAACACGCTGGAAGGGCCGCAGCTCGAAGTGCGCGCGCTTTCGGGCACCGAAGTGAGCGGCGCCTCGATGAAGGCCGGGACGGTGACCCGCACCGGCCAGCCGCTCGATGTCGCCATGCAGGGCGATGCCATGCTGGCGGTCCAGGCGGACGATGGCGCGGAGGCCTATACCCGGCGCGGCGACTTGTCGGTGACGGTGACGGGCCTGCTTCAGAACGGGGAAGGCCAGCCGGTGCTGGGCGAGAACGGCCCGATCACGCTGCCGCCGGGCGCTGCCGTCACCATCGCGCAGGACGGCGGCATTCTCGTCACCGATCCCGCCGCGCCGGGCGAACCGCCGCAGCGGGTGGACCGGCTCAAGCTGGTCGATCCCACCGGCTCGCGGATCGCCAAGGATCTCACCGGCCTGTTCCGCGTGACGGGAACCGGCGCGCAGCCTGGCGGCGTGCTGCCGGACGACGAGAATGCGCAAGTGATCCCCGGCGCGCTGGAGGGATCGAACGTCAGTCCGTCGGAAGTGCTGACCGAGATGATCTCGGCCCAGCGCCTTTTCGACATGCGAACCAAGCTCGTCGAGACCGCCCGCCAGCTCGACGAGGGCAGCGTGCGCCTGATGCGCATCGATAGCTGAGGAAACCCCGACAATGCCCACTTCCGCTTTGCAGGTCGCCCGTACCGGGCTGGAGGCGCAGGACACGCGCATGCGCGTGATCGCCAACAACCTGGCCAACGTCAGCACCACCGCCTTCAAGAAGGACCGCGCCAACTTCGCGACGCTCGCCTACCAGGACGCGCGCGTGGCCGGCGCCCAGTCCTCCAGCGAGACCACTTACGCCACCGGGCTCAACCTCGGCACCGGCGTGGCCGTGCAGTCCACCACCCGGATGGAGACCCAAGGCTCGCTCCAGGCCACCGGCAACAGCTTCGACCTTGCGCTGGACGGCGACGGCTACTTCCAGGTTTCCCTGCCCGGCGGCGAGCTGGCCTATACCCGCGCAGGCAACTTCACGCGCTCCCCGCAGGGCGAACTGGTGACGTCGCAGGGCTATCCCGTGCAGCCCTCGATCACGGTGCCCGAAGGTGCGACGACCATCACCGTCTCGGAGGACGGCACCGTTTCGGCGCAAGTGCCCGGCCAGTCGGACCCCAGCCAGCTCGGCCAGCTCACGATCGCCAGCTTCACCAACCCCACCGCGCTCCAGGCCACTTCGGACAACTTCCTCAAGGAAACCGCCGCCAGCGGTCCGGTCCAGCTCGGCATCGCGGGTGAGGAAGGCCGCGGGCATATCCGGCAAGGCATGCTCGAAGGCTCGAACGTCAATATCGTCGAGGAGCTGGTCGACATGATCGAGACCCAGCGCGCCTACGAGATCAATTCGAAGATGGTCTCCGCCGTGGACGAGATGCTGCGCAACGCGAACCAGACGCTCTGACGGCCATGATCCGCAAGATCCTCCTGGCCGGAACGGCGCTCATGGCTCTCGCCGCGCCGGCAGCGCTGGCAAAGAAGCCGCCGAAGCCCTCGGGCTTCGAGCCGACCCTGCCCGCGCCGCCCGCTGCCCTGCCGGGGCCGGCGACCGGCGGGATCTTCAGCGTTTCCGCCGGTTACGCACCGCTCTACGGCGGGACCCGCGCCGCGCGCGTGGGCGATCCCCTGACGATCCTGCTCGTCGAATCGACCAGCGCCGCCAAGACCGCCGGCTCCAAGAGCCAGAAGGGCGGCGGGGCATCGATCACCCCGCCCGCATCGGGGCCGCTGTCGTTCCTCAACCCCAATGCCCTTAATGCCAGCTCGTCCTCGACGTTCAATGGTCAAGGCAGCGCGTCGCAGACCAGTTCCCTGAGCGCGACCCTGTCCGTGACCATTGCCGAACTGCGCCCCAACGGGACCGCGCTCGTAAGAGGAGAAAAGAAGATGCTCGTCAGCCAGGGAGACGAATGGGTCCGGTTCTCGGGCATCGTGCGCCTTGCCGACATCGACGAGGACAACCAGGTCGCCTCGACCCGCGTCGCCGACGCCAGGATCGAATATACCGGCAAGGGCGCGATCATGCGCAGCGGCCGCCAGGGCTGGCTCGGCCAGTTCTTCAACATGATCTCGCCGTTCTGATGCCTCGTCCGCCCGCCTCCCGTTCGGCCCCGGCCTCACCTGCCGCGCGCTGGCTGCCCACGCTGCTCGCCGCAGCGCTGGGGGCACTGATCCTGTTCCTGGCGCCGATCCATGCCCATGCCGAGCGCGTGCGCGATCTGGGCCAGTTCCAGGGCGTGCGCAGCAACCAGCTGACCGGCTACGGCGTCGTCGTGGGCCTGCCGGGCACGGGCGACGACAATCTGGAATATACGACCCAGGCGATGAAGGGCGTTTCCGGCCGCATGGGCCTGACCCTGCCCCCGGGCATCTCGCCGGGGCTCAAGAACGCCGCCGCCGTCATGGTCACTGCAGACCTGCCCGCCTTCTCCAAGCCGGGCCAGCGCATCGACGTGACCGTCTCAACCATCGGCAAGGCCAAGAGCCTGCGCGGCGGGGCGCTGATCCTCACCCCGCTCTACGGGGCGGACGGGCAGATCTATGCGATGGCGCAGGGCAACCTGGCGGTCGGCGGGCTGGGCGTCTCGGCACGCGACGGCTCCAACGTCACCATCAACATCCCGACGGTGGGCCGCATCGCCGAGGGGGCCAGCGTCGAACGCGCGGTCGCCACCGGCTTCGACAGCGGCGACACGCTGCGCTGGAACCTCTTCACTTCCGACTTCCTGACCGCCGCCCGCGTGCGCGACGCCATCAACGGGCGCCTTCCGGGCACGGCGACCGTGGAAGACGGCGTCACCGTCGCGCTGCGCCTGCCGGCCGATCCGGATACCCGCGCCTCGATGATGGCCGCGATCGAGATGATCGACGTGGACCCGGCCGAAACCCCGGCGCGCGTCATCGTCAACAGCCGCACCGGCACCGTCGTCATCAACTCGGCGGTACGCCTCTCACCCGCGGCGATCAGCCACGGCAAGCTGACCGTGCGCATCCAGGAAAACCCCAGCGTGGTCCAGCCCGCGCCTTTCAGCCGGGGCCGGACCGAAGTGGAGCAGCACTCCTCGATCAGCACGGACGAGGAAAAACGCTCGGTCGCGCTGTTCAAGGGCGGCGCCTCGCTCTCGCGGGTGGTCGATGCCCTCAACATGCTCGGCGTCACGCCATCGGACCTCGTGGCGATCCTGGAGGCCCTGAAGCAGGCCGGCGCCCTCAAAGCGGAAATGGTAGTGATATGAGCACGATCCTCAGCAACCTGCCCGGCATGGCCATCAAGCCCGGCGCCACCGACCGCGAGAAGCTGGCCGTCACCGCCAGGCAGTTCGAGGCCGTCTTCGTGCGGCAGATGCTGGCCGAGGCCCGCAAGACCCACTTCGGCGGCGAACAATTGCTGGGCGGGCAGGCGCTCGACACCTTCAACCAGATGCAGGACGAGCACTTCGCCGACATCACCGCGCAAAGCGGCGTGCTGGGCCTGGCCAGGATCATCGAGCAGCAGATGGCGCAGTTCGTGCCGCCCGAAACCACCGGGGCGGCCACGGGCGAGAGTTCCGAAACGACCGGCAAGACCGCCAGTCAAGCGGCCAGTCAAACGACCAGTCAAACGGCCAGTCATAGCCCCCGGGGCAACGGGACCGGAAAGGACACGAAGTAAGCCATGGCCGCCGATCTCATCACCATTGCCCGCTCCGGCACGCGCGCCGCCCGCGCCGCGCTGGACGTGACGGCGCAGAACATCGCCAATGCTTCGTCCGAAGGCTACGTCCGGCGCAGCGTCTCATTGTCGGAACTGGCGGTCAATTCGGTCGCCTCCTCGCCCGGCGCGATCAACCTTGCGGGCGTGCGCGTCAGCGGGATCGTGCGCAATGCGGACATGTTCCGCCAGTCGGAAGTGCGCCGCACCGGTTCCGACGCGGCGCGGGCCGGCGCCGAAGTGCAGGGCCTGGAGAACATCGAAAGCGCCGTGGAGCAGACCGGCGTCTACGATGCCATCGTCGGCTTCGAAGCCTCCCTCAAGCAGCTCCTGTCGGATCCCACCGACGGGTCGCTGCGCGCCGCGGCGCTGGAGCAGGGCCGCACGCTGGCGCAGACCTTCAACACCGCCGCCTCCAGCCTGGACGCGGTGGGCGATGGGCTTCGTTTCGAGGCGCAGGACGGTGTCGATTCGGTCAACACCACTGCCCGGGAACTCGCCCGCGTCAACTTGCGGCTCGCCCGCGCGTCCGACGCGTCGAGCGACCGGACCAGCCTGCTCGACCAGCGCGATTCGCTGCTGGAGACGCTGAGCGGACAAGTCGACATCGCCACCAGCTTCGCCTCGGACGGCACTGTGCAAGTGCGGATCGGAGGATCCGGCGGCCCCAGCCTGGTGAGCGGCGGCAACGCCGCGGCCATGACGATGGCCACCGCGGGCGACGGCACGATGTCCTTCATGCTCGGCAGCGCCGCCGCGACGCTGTCCTCGGGCGCGCTGGCGGGCAAGGGACAGGCGCTCACCGAACTTTCGGGCGTGCGCCAGCAGCTTGACGCCATCGCCTCGGGGGTGATCGCGACGATGAACGCGGCGCAGGCCGGCGGGGCCGATCTCGCCGGCGCGAACGGGCAGCCGCTCTTCACGGGCAGCGGCGCCGCCGACATGAAAGTCGCCCTCGCCAGCGGCAGCCAGATCGCCACCGCTCCCGCCGGATCGGGTGCGAACAGCCGCGACGCCGCCAATCTCGTCGCCATGCGCGGCGCGCTGGACAGTGCCGATCCGGCCGGGGCGATGGACACCCTGCTGTTCGGCATCTCCAGCGCCGTGGCCGGACGCACCGTCACCCGCGACGCGCTCGAATCCATCGCCGGCACCGCCAAAGTCGCGCTCCAGGCCCAGGCCGGCGTCGACCTCGACGAGGAAGCGATCAACCTCACCCGTTTCCAGCAGGCCTACCAGGCTTCGGGCCGGGTCATGCAGGTCGCCGCCGATATCTTCGATTCCATCCTCGCCATCAGGTAATCACGCAATGTCGATCGTATCCACCAGCACCAGCGCCTTCTTCGAACGCGCCCGCCGCGACATGAAGGACTTGCGCACGCAGGCCGAGACCTACCAGTCGCAGATGTCGAGCGGCAGCAAGCTGGAGCGCTCCTCGGACAATCCCGTAGCCGCCTCCCGCCTGCGCGCCCTGGCGCGGCAGGAGAAGCTCTCGGGCATCGACCAGACCAATGCCAACCGCGCCAACGCCGATCTCTCGCTGGCCGATTCGGCAATGACCGACATGGCGGACGCCCTGATACGCGCGCAGGAACTGGCCACCGAGGCATCGAACGCCACGCTCACCGATACCCAGCGCGCCTCGATCGGGCAGGAGCTGGACCAGATCTTCGGCAACCTCGTTTCCCTGGCGAATGCACGGGATTCGAACGGCCATGCCCTGTTCGGCGGCGAAAGCGCGGGAGACGCCTATTCGCTCGATGCCACGGGCAAGGCCGTCTACGTCGGCACGCCCGGCTCGGCCGAACTACCGCTGGGCAACGGGCAGAGCGTCACCCGCTCGATGACCGGCCCCGCCTTCCTGTCGTTCAATGCGGCCGACGGCAGCGCCACCGACCTAATGGCGGTGGTCAAAACGCTCGCGGAAGCACTGCAGGGCGCCTCCACCGATCCGGCCGGTGCGGCGGGCAGTGCCCTGGCAGACCTCAAGACCGGGCTGGATACCCTTTCCACCGGCCAGACCGTGATCGGCACCCGGCTGGCGTGGATCGAGGTGACTGACGACCGCCGCGTGAACCTGTCGGAACTGCGCGCCTCGGAAGAGACCGATCTGGGCGGCACGGACCTGGCGACCACCCTCGCCCAGCTGCAGGAAACGATGACCGTGCTGGAGGCCAGCCAGGCCAGCTTCACCCGGCTCGCGTCGCTGAACCTCTTCGACCAGCTCGGCTGAGAACGCCTGGCACGCAAGGTTCCCGGGCCGCGTCACCCGCGCGCCGCGGGGACCGCCTGACATACGGGGGACTATCCAGATGTTCGTGATCATCGGCGTCGTCATTCTGCTGGTGATGGTCTTCGGCGGCTTCGCGATCACCGGCGGCGCACTCGGTCCGGTGATGGAGGCCATTCCGCACGAGATGCTCATCATCGGCGGCGCGGCGGTCGGGGCGATCGTCACCGGCAATTCGATGCACGAGATCAAGGGCCTCGGCGGCGGGTTGAAGAAAGTGTTCAAGGGCCCGCGCCATAACCGGCAGGACCATATCGACGCTATCATCCTCACCACCCGGCTGATGAAGATCCTGCGTTCCGAAGGCCCCGTGGCGCTGGAAAGCCATGTCAACGACCCCAAGGCCTCCTCCCTCTTCGCCGAATTTCCGCGCCTTCTGGCAAACGATCCGCTCGTCCACCTGATCTGCGACACGCTGACACTGATCGTCGTTTCGTCCGGCACGCTGGAAGTGCACGCGGTGGAGGACGTGATGGACAATGCCATGAAGACTCATTTCCACGAGATTCACGAGCCGCAACACGCGCTTCAGGGCCTTGCCGATGCACTGCCGGCGCTGGGTATCGTCGCGGCCGTGCTCGGCGTGGTGAAGACCATGGGCTCGATCGACAAGCCGCCCTCGATCCTGGGCGCGATGATCGGTTCCGCGCTGGTCGGGACTTTCATGGGCGTGCTCCTGGCCTATGGCATCGTCGCACCGCTGGCCGGGCGGCTGAAGCAGGTGCTGGAGCAGGACGAGCAGATCTTCCAGGCGGTTAAGCAGGTGATCATCGCCTCGCTTCACGGCTGGCCGCAGCCGCTGGTGGTGGAATCGGCCCGCTCCGGCCTGGGCCATGCCTTCCGCCCCGGGCTTGCCGAACTGCTCGATGCGATGAGGGGGCGCTGACGTGGCCAAGAAGCCCGAGCCGCCCCGCCCGATCATCGTCAAGAAGATCACGATGGTCGCGGCCGGCCACCACGGCGGCGCCTGGAAGGTCGCCTATGCCGATTTCGTGACGGCGATGATGGCGTTCTTCCTGCTGCTCTGGATCCTGGGCGCCACCACCGAGAAGCAGCGGCGCGGCATTGCCGACTATTTCACGCCCACGCTCGTCAAGACCAAGCAGGGCAGCGCCGGTTCGGGCCGCGGGGTGCTGGGCGGCGGGTCGCTCACCGAAGTCGACAACTATCCCTTCAAGTCGGGGCAGACCGGCACCAAGACCCTCACCATCCCGCGCGACGCGACCGGCGGCCCCAAGGAGGGCGGCTCCAAGGTCAAGCGCACCGCGCGGGCGAAGGAGGCGCTGCAGAAGAAGCTCGCCTCCTCCGAGCGCCTGCGCCGTCTCGCCCGGCAAGTCCGCATGGTGGACACCACCCAGGGCGTGCGGATCGACATGGTGGACGATGCCGATTTCTCGATGTTCCGGCTGGGCACCACGATCCTGACGCCCCAGGCCGGCGAGCTGCTGTCGGCCATTGCCGAGGCCATCGGGCCGGATCGGGGCGCGCTGACGATCCGGGGCCATACTGACGCCTTGCCCTACAGGCAGGGCATTCCGGGCAACAACTGGTCGCTCTCGGCCGGCCGCGCCGAGACCACCCGCCAGCAACTGATCCGCGACGGCGTGGAAAGCGCGCGGTTCAAACGGATCGAGGGCGTGGCCGATACCGAACTGCTGATCCCCGCCGACCCGCACGACCCTAGAAACCGGCGCATTTCCATCACGCTGGCGGATTGACGGGTTCGGAACCGGGCCGCGAGGACCACGCCTCTCCGGCATGGACCCTGTTACGGTTTCAGGATGACGCTGGTTCTGCCGCCCGCCTGTTCTCTTGCCGGATGGAGGTCGGAGCCTGCCGAAGCGAGGGCCGAAGCGAGGGCTGAAGCGCAGAGCGCCTTAGCGCATCTGCGCGTCGGGTAGCGGCGCGGTGCGCGCCTCCAGCCGGCCGGCGCCGCGATAGACCAGCGCGCAGCTCGAACTTCCGGCGCAGAGGCCGTGCACCGGCGCAAGGGCACGGCTGCCGTAGCGATAGGTCAGCCCGCCCTGAGTGATCTCCAGCCCGGAAATGTCGCGCATGCGGTGCTCGCGGGCGAGCAGCACGGCATTTCCCCGAAGCACCGGCGCCCAGCCCGACCACTGGTCGTAAAGGCGGTGATGATAGCGGAACGTCAGGTTGCCGGAGGCGCGATTGTCCAGCGAGGTCGGCCAGCCGTCACATCCCGCGAGCGACGCGCAGGCCGCCAGCAGCAGCGCAAGTCGTATCGTTTTCATGGGCCGCTGTTGCCCGATCTGCCGCCCGGTCGCACGAGATTTCGGCACCTTCCGCGTTTTATCGACAGAAACGTTCAGTCCACCGCCACTGATCGGTCAATCCGATCAAGCCAATCGGATCAACGCCCTACACATCGTCACACGAGGGCCCTATCTCCCTCCTCGAACTTCAACACCCAATCGAGGGAGATCATATCCATGGGTATCGTCGGCAGCCAGATCAAGCCGTTCAAGAACACCGCTTTCCAGGCAGGCAAGGACTTCTTCGACGTCACCGAAGCAGACATCGCCGGCAAGTGGGCCGTGTTCTTCTTCTACCCCGCTGACTTCACCTTCGTCTGCCCCACCGAGCTGGAAGACCTCGGCGAGCAGTACGAAACCCTTCAGGGCCTCGGCGTCGAAGTCTTCGGCGTTTCGACCGACACGCACTTCAGCCACAAGGCCTGGCACGACACCTCGGACAAGATCGGCAAGATCAAGTACGCGTTCCTCGGTGACCAGAACCACGCCCTGACCAACAACTTCGGCGTGCTGCGCGAAGGCGTTGGCCTGGCCGACCGTGCCACCTTCGTGGTCGATCCGGACGGCGTGATCCAGCTGGTCGAAATCACTCCCGAGGGCGTGGGCCGCAACGCGGTCGAACTCGTCCGCAAGATCAAGGCCGCCAAGTACTGGCGCGAGCACCCCGGCCAGGTCTGCCCGGCCAAGTGGGAAGAAGGCGCTGAAACGCTTGCTCCCTCGCTCGACCTCGTCGGCAAGCTCTAAGACTATCCGCGACACCCTTAGGGTCGCGTGAAGGTACGCGGCCCGGGGCTTCCCTCTCCCGGTGCCGCGCCCTCACGGCGCGGCCACGCGGAACCGAAGCCCCGGCCGCCCCTTTTTCCCAACGCATTTCCAAAGGACGCAAAGACCATGCTCGACGCCAACCTGAAGCAACAGCTCTCGCAATATCTCGGCATGCTGCGCGAGCCGATCGAGCTCGTCGCCTCCCTTGGCGATGACGCAAAGTCCACCGATACCCGCGAGCTGCTGACCGTGATCGCCTCGCTCTCGGACAAGGTCACCGCCACGTTCGACGGCGACGACAAGCGCCGCCCCAGTTTCATCATCCGCCGCGCGAGCGACGCAGGCGCCTGGGTGCGCTTCGCAGGTCTGCCGCTGGGCCATGAATTCACCTCGCTGGTCCTCGCCCTGCTCTGGGCCGGCGGCCATCCGCCCAAGGTTTCCGACGAGGCACTCGAAATCGCCCGCGCCATCGAAGGCGAGCACGAGTTCGAGATGTATTTCTCGCTCTCCTGCCACAACTGCCCCGACGTGGTGCAGGCGCTGACCCTGCTCGCGCTCAACAACCCGCATGTGAACGCCACCCTGATCGAGGGCGGCACGTTCCAGGCGGAAGTCGAGGAGCGCGGCGTCATGGCTGTCCCCGCCGTCTTCCTGAACGGCAAGATGTGGGGTTCGGGCAAGATGAGCATCGAGGAAATCCTCGCCAAGCTCGACACCGGCGCCGATGCCAAGGCCGCCGCCATGCTGGCGGGCAAGAAGCCTTTCGAAGTGCTCGTGGTCGGCGGCGGCCCCGCCGGGGCCTCGGCCGCGATCTACACCGCGCGCAAGGGTTTCTCGACCGGCGTGGTCGCCGAACGCTTCGGCGGCCAGGTGCAGGACACCATGGGTATCGAGAACTTCATCTCGGTTCCTTATACCGAAGGCCCCAAGCTGGCCGCCGCGCTTGAATCGCATGTCGCTGAATACGACATCGACGTGATGAATCTCCAGCGCGCCGAAAAGCTGATCCCGGCCAAGGAACTCGGCGGCTATCACGAAGTGGTCTTCGCCAACGGCGCTTCGCTAAAAGCGCGCAGCCTGGTGCTGACCACTGGTGCCCGCTGGCGCAACCTGGGCGTGCCCGGCGAAGCCGAGTACAAGAACAAGGGCGTGGCCTATTGCCCGCACTGCGACGGCCCACTGTTCAAGGGCAAGCGCGTGGCGGTGATCGGCGGCGGCAACTCCGGCGTGGAAGCGGCGATCGACCTGGCCAATATCGTCGGCCATGTCACCCTGATCGAATTCGACTCGCAACTGCGCGCCGACCAGGTCCTGGTCGACAAGCTGAAGTCGATGAAGAACGTGGTGATCCTCACCAGCGCCCAGACCACCGAGGTCGAAGGCGACGGCGATAAGGTCAATGCCCTGGTCTACAAGGATCGCGAAACCGGCCAGGAGCACAAGGTCGAACTGGAAGGCGTGTTCGTCCAGATCGGACTGGTGCCCAATACCGAATGGCTCAAGGACTCCGGCGTGGAACTGACGGGTCGCGGTGAAATCGTGATCGACGACAAGGCGGCCACCAACCTGCCCGGCATTTTCGCGGCGGGCGACGTGACCACGGTGCCTTACAAGCAGATCATCATCGCCATGGGCGAAGGTTCGAAGGCGGCCCTCTCGGCCTTCGACTACCTGATCCGCAACGAAGCGCCGGAAGAGATCGCGCAAGCGGCGCAGGCCGCCTGAGCGAAACACCGCGAAGAACTAAAAAACGGGCGGGGGTCGCGAGACTCCCGCCCGTTTTGTCATGCGCTTATGCCAGGGCGATGGGGCTGGGACATAGGCAAGCCGTCCGCTGTCCCGGCGAAAGCCCGATCAATGCCGGAAGAACAGCGAGACCGAAGCGACGTGGTTCACCCGCGTCCGTCCGCGAGTCTGGTCGATCACCTGGTTGAGATAGCCCAGCTCCACGGTCGTTGCGTCTTTCACGCCGAGTTCCACGCCGACGAAGGAGCGCAACTGGTCGAACCCGCCGCGCGCGCCCCAGTCGGTGTCGTTTAGCGCCAGGAACCCTTCGGCATAGACCAGCGCGTTCACGGTGTTGGTGCCCGGCTTCAGCGGCTTTTCGTAACGCAGCATCTCGCGCAGGCGCCAGCCCGTGTCGCCGCCGTCCGAACGCCAGCGCTGTTCGAAACGGGTGCGCGACGAGAGTTCGCCGCCCCAGGGCTTGCCCATGAGCCAGCCCAACTGCTGGAAGCTGCGCTCCTCGTTCACGTCGCGGCCGCCATCCACCGGCACGACGATATGGGCATAACCCTGGTAGAGCGTGACCGCCGGGGACAGTTTCAGCCCTATCGCGCCGCGCAGGAGAAGCTGGTCCAGTCGTGAAGCGCCGTCGCCCATGCGCGGCTGAACTTCGGCAAAATAGACCACGTCGCCGGCAATCGGCCCCATTGCCGTGAGGTTGACCCAGACCTGTTCGTCCTCGCGCGTTTCAGCCGCGGCAGGGGCGGCAAGCGCCGGGAACACAGCGACGGCAAGGGAGCAGGCAAGAAAGCGGCGCATGATCGGTCCGGGTTTCGGGAACGGGAACCAGGGTCTTTATGAACCGCCTGTTTCCGCGCCGTTTCCCTGCCATGTTCGCTGATGGCTCACGCACGCAAACGGGCCCGGCGCGTGGGGGTTGCGCCGGGCCCTGCAGCGAGCCCGCTGAGGGCCGCCGGCTTGTCCTGCGTGCTTAGCGCAGCAGCGACAGCACGTTCTGCTGGCTCTGGTTGGCCTGCGCGATCATTGCGGTCGAGGCTTGGCTGAGGATCTGCGCCTTGGCCATCTGCGTGGTTTCCGTCGAATAGTCGGCATCCTCGATGCGCGACTTGGCGTCGGACAGGTTGGTGACGTTGTTGGTCAGGTTGTTGACCGCCGATTCGAGGCGGTTCTGCCCGGCGCCGAGCGAGGCACGCGTCTTGTTCACGTCCGCAAGGGCAAGGTCGACGTTATCGATCGTGTCCGAAGCGGCCGAGTCGCTCGATACGTCCAGCGCCGAGGCATTGATATTGGTGCCGTTGATCGCGGAAGAAGTCAGCGTGATCGTCTCGCCCGAATTGGCGCCGGTCTGGATGTCGAACGTGACATCGGTGCCCGACGTGGTCGAGAACAGCGTGTTGCCGTTGAAAGTGGTGTCGGAAAGGATGTCGCCGATCTGGCTGGTCAGCGCCGTCACTTCCGACTGCATGGCATCGCGGTCGCTGTCCTGGTACGTGCCCGAGGACGACTGGATCGCCAGTTCCCGCACGCGCTGAAGCATGTTCGACACTTCCGACAGCGCGCCTTCGGCGGTCTGCGCCAGCGAGATGCCGTCGTTGGCGTTGCGGATGCCCTGGCTCATGCCGCGGACTTGCGCGGTCATCGAAGTGGAGATGGCGAGGCCGGCGGCATCGTCCTTGGCCGAGTTGATGCGCTTGCCGGTCGACAGGCGCTCCATGGCGGTGCCGAGCATCTTGTTGGCGGAGGTCGAGGCATTCGAAGCGCGAATCGCGCTGATGTTGGTGTTGATGACAGACATGGTTGTGGCTCCCGTTGAGTGTCCCGATGAGGAAACAGCCTCTGCCGGCCCATCCGGCGCGGCTGTCGAGACAAAGACCGGCAGGTCGGGGGCGAATTTAAGCCCGCATCCGGCACGGCTCGTCCCTGCAAACCCACGGAGCTGCGCCGAAATTTACCTTCACTAGGGGTCGCTACGGGGCCTTAAATTTCCCAAAGATTCGCCGTTACGCACGCATATCGATCCCCGCCAATGCATTAATCCCACGGGGACGAGAAACATGGTCGAACTGGTTTTCGACACGGAATTCAACCGGCGCCACGGGCCGCTTGCCCATCGCGCTGCCGCCATTGCCGGATCGCTGTCCGACTGTTCGGCGATCGCCCTGCGCGATGCGGCCGACGAGACGATTGGGTCCGGCCCGGTCGCCGCTCCCGCCCGCGAACGCGTGGTGCGGCTCTCGCGCGGTATCCAGCCGGCCCTGTCCCGCAAGACCGCAGCCCTCACCGATGTCGTCTATGCCGACCCCATCGGCGAGGCATCGCTGGCGATGCTGCTGGCAGCCATGGCCGGCCCGGACGATCCGATCGCGGCCGATCCCGAAAGCCTTTCGGTCTTCGCCCTGGCCGACCGCCTGGCGAACAGCGACATTCCCGTGCTCGTCAACGGACCGACCGGCACCGGCAAGGAAGTGCTCAGCCGCTTCATCCATGCCCGCAGCCCGCGCCGCGACGGCCACTTCATCGCCGTCAACTGCGCCGCCATGCCGGAAACCATGCTGGAGGCCATGCTGTTCGGCCACCAGAAGGGCGCCTTCACCGGCGCCACCCAGGCCAGCGAAGGCTTCATGCGCGCGGCCGACGGCGGCACGCTGCTGCTCGACGAAATCGCCGAACTGCCGCTGTCGCTCCAGGCCAAGCTGCTGCGCGCGCTGCAGGAGCAGGAAGTCGTGCCGATCGGCGCGACCCGGCCGATCAAGGTGGACTTGCGCGTGATCGCCTGCGCCAACCGCGACCTGCCCACCGAAGTCGCCGAAGGCCGCTTCCGCGCCGACCTCTACTACCGGCTCAACGTTTTCCCCCTCACCTTGCGGCCCTTGCGGGAGCGCCCGGATGACATCGCCCCGCTGGCCTTCGCCATGGCCCTGCGCCACGCCCCGGACCCGGCGCGCGTGCCCTGCCTGAACGATGCGGCGCTCGCGATGCTCAAGCTCCACTCCTGGCCCGGCAATGTGCGCGAACTGGAAAACGTCATCCGCCGCGCGATGCTCCTTGCCCACGGAAAGACCATGATCGCCCCCGAACACATCGCTTTCGACAGCCCCGCCCGGCTGCTGCCTTCCGCCATGCCCGCGCTGCATCATGGCGCCCTGCCCGGTGCCGAACCCTTCGACATCGACGGCAACCGCAAGCTCGCCAGCATCGTCCAGAACTCCGAGGCCCGCGCCATCGTGGAAACGCTGGAAGCCTGCGGCGGCAACCGGGTACGCGCCGCCCGTGAACTCGGCATTTCCGAGCGGACCTTGCGCTACCGCCTCGCCTCGCTGCGCGAAGCCGGGATCGACCTTGGCCCCAACACCCCGCGCGGCGCGGTGGGAGGCCTGCGATGAGCACGGTCCCCGGGCTTTCCGGCGCTGCGCTGCCCGGCAGCGGGGGCGGCATCCAGCAGATCATGGCGATGCGCCAGCAGATCATCCAGCGCAGCGATCTGCTCCAGCAGATCCACGCCGCACAAGGCAGCGGAACGGCGAATGCCGTGGGCGGCTCGCAAATCCAGCCCGCCGGACAGGGTTTTGCCGACACGCTCAAGTCCGCGCTGGACGGCGTCAACGCCGTGCAGGCCCGCGCCGAAGGCGTGACCGACGCCTATCAGAAAGGCGAAGTGACCGACGTGGCGAAAGTCATGCTCGCGCGGCAGGAAGCCGGCGTCGCCTTCGAGGCGACCATGCAGGTCCGCAACAAGCTGCTGTCCGCGTACCAGGACATCATGCGGATGGGAGTCTGATCCGAAATGGCCGACCTCGTTCCCGCCCCCGCGGCTTATGCCGGCACCGCACAGCTTCCCGCGACCGGCTCCCTCTTCGCGCCCTTCACCGATCGGTCCGGTGGATCGGTGCTGACCCGCCTCGGCACCTTCACCGCGCAGCCGGGCGTGAAGAAAATGCTGCCCGCCTTCATCGGCCTGGCCGCGATAGGCGGCGCCTTGCTGGCCTGGGCGACTCTCGCCCCCTCGCCGCAGCGCGTGCTCTATGCACAGCTGGACGATTCCGACCGGGCGGGCGTTGCCGCCGCGCTCGAACAGGCCGGGATCGGCTACCGCATCGACAACCAGACCGGCGCGCTCACCGTGGGCGAGGGCGATTTCTACAAGGCCCGCATGCTGGTCGCTTCGGACGGCGCCCTGGCCGCTCCCGAAAGCGGCGACCAGATGCTGGACAAACTGCCGATGGGCGCCAGTCGCACGCTGGAGGGCGAGCGCCTGCGCTCCGCCCGCGAGCACGACCTGCAATTGACTATCGGCGAGATCGACGGAGTGGAATCGGTCCGCGTCCATGTGGCCGCGGGTGAAAAGTCGGTCTTCGTGCGCGACAACGTGGCGCCGACCGCCTCGGTCATGGTGCGGCTGAAGGCGGGCCGCCAGCTTTCCGCAAGCCAGGTCTCCGCGATCGTGAACCTCGTCGCCAGTTCGGTGCCGGGGCTTTCGCCGGACGCGGTGAAAGTGGTGGACCAGCACGGACAGTTGCTCTCGCAGGGCGGCGGCGCGGAAGCGGACCGGATCGACCTGCAATCGCGGCTGGAATCGAAGATCCGCGAACAGGTCTCGGGCCTGCTGGCGCCAGTGCTCGGCCCTGACAACTTCACCACCGAGGCACAAGTCGCGCTCGACATGGACGACGTGACTTCCGCGCGCGAAAGCTACGACAAGGACGGCGCCGTGCGCAGCGAAACGCAGGAACAGTCGCAATCGACCGGCTCCAGCCCTGCCGCGGGCGTTCCCGGCGTGCTCTCCAACACCCCCCCGCCCGCCACGCAGGCGCGCCCCGGCCCGCCGCAGGGCACCCAGCCCAGCCCTACGGCCACCCCACCGACCAACGGCGAGACCTCGTCCAGCCGGACATACGAACTGGGGCGGCAGGTCTCGGTGGCCAATACCCGGCCCGGCGGCATCAAGCGCATCTCCGTGGCCGTGGCGATCAAGGCCGACGCCATGAAAGGCGCGCGGGCGCAGGACGTGCAGGATATCCAGTCGCTGGTCAGCGCCGCCGTCGGCGCCGACCCGCAGCGCGGCGACCAGGTGAAAGTGGTCATGCGCAAGTTCGAGCCGGTGGGCGAAAGCGCCACACCGTTCTACGAGGCGCCGTGGTTCGCGATGGTGGTGCGCAACGGCGCGGCCTTGCTGGCGGTGCTGATGGTCCTGCTGCTGGGCGTGCGCCCCCTGATCCGCGCCATGCGGGGCGACAAGCCGGCGCCTAAGAAGCGCAAGGGCCGCAAGAACAGCAGGCCTGGCGAAGACGGCGAGGCGGAGGACGGGTCCGACGCCCTCGGCCCCATCGCGGAACGCAGCCTCGAAGCGCTGGTACCGGCCGGCAGCCTGCCGCTCCGCCCCGAGATTCCCGGCGCGGACGGCCTCGACATCGACTTGCGCCGCGCCGACCTGCTCTCCCGTCAGGTCAATCTGGCCCAGCGCCTGGTGACTGAAAGGCCGGACAATGCCGTGGCCGCGCTCCGCCAGATGATCAACGAGCCCGCCTCGGAAGCCGCCTCCGACAAGGCACGGGCCAAGGCCGCCTGATGAGCGAGACCGCCCCCCTGCGCGCGCCTGACAGCGCAGCGATCATGATGATGCTGCTCGACGAGGACCAGACGAGCCGCATCCTTTCCGAACTCGAACCGGACGAACTTCGCCGCCTTGGCGAAAAGATGTGCGCGCTGGGGGAAATCGGCCCCGAGGTGATCGCCGAGGCCATCGCCGGCTTCGTCGCCAAGACCGAGGCGCTCGGTCTCGTCGCGCAGGACCGGGTCGGCCAGGTGCGCGGCATGATCACGCGCGCGGTGGGCGAAGTGAAGGCGGACAACGTGATGCGCCGCATCCTGCCCGCCGCGCCTCTGCACTCCACGCTCGAACTGGCGCGCTGGCTGACCCCGGATTCGCTGGTGCCGCTGGTGCGCGGCGAACATCCGCAGGCGATCGCCGTGCTGCTGGTGCAGCTCGATCCCGAGGTGGCCGCTGCCGTGCTCCATGCGCTGCCGGCCCCGGAACAGCCGGAGATCGTCCACCGCATCGCCACCCTGGGACCGGTATCCCCGCAGGCGATCCTGATGCTGGAGGAACTGCTGGCCCGCCGCATCGCCGAGTGCCACGGCCAGCGCCCGCTCGCCATCGGCGGCGCGCGCGAGGCGGCGGAAATCATCAACGGCGTCGGCAAAGTCGTCGAAAAGCGCGTGCTGGGCGAACTCACCCGCCGCGACAAGGTCCTCGCCCGCCGCATCGAGGAGGAGATGTTCAAGTTCGAGCACCTCTTCGTGCTCGATGCCAAGTCGATGGGCACATTGCTGCGCGACGTCCCCAACGACACGCTGATCGACGCGCTCAAGGGCGTGAGCGAGGAGGAGCGCGAGCTGTTCTTCCGGGCCATGTCCAGCCGCGCCGCCGACGGCGTGAAGGACGAGATCGTCGCGCGCGGGCGCACCCGCCTGGCCGATGTCGTCGCCGCGCAGAAGGAAGTCGTGGCCATAGCCCGCCGCCTGGCGGCCGACGGCGCCATAGCCTTCGGTTCGGGGGACGACGACTATGTCTGACCTCGGCTTCTTCGTCCGCCGCCCCGGCAGGCGGCTGATCGACGCGCTTGCGCAGCCGGCCGGCTTCCAGCCCGACTTGCGCTTCGGCGGCACCTTGCACCTCGGCCCTTCCGAGCCGGAGCCGCCGCCCACGGTGGTCCCGGTCGAGGCGGCGGATCCTGTCGGAGAGGCCTTCAGCCACGGCTTTTCCATGGGTCACGAGCAGGCCGCCCGGGAAGCGCAGCAGCGCGCGGAGGCCGAAGATGCCGCGCGGGATGGCCTTTCGCTCGCCTTTGCGCGCCTGAACGAAGTGCTGGAGGAGGAACTCCGCCTGCGCCTGCGCGATACCGTGGCCGCGCTCTGCGAAGCGGCCGTCGCGCCCCTTGCGATCGAGCCGGAAGCGCTGCTGCGGCGCGTCGGCGTGGCAGTCTCGATGCTTTCCCGCGCCGAGGACGAGCGGCTGATCCGCCTCCATCCCGAAGACCTCAAACTGGTTTCGCCGCGGCTTTCCGCCGAGTGGCAGGTCCAGCCCGACACCTCGCTCGAACGCGGCACTGTCCGCATCGAGACGGCGACCGGCGGGGTCGAGGACGGTCCCGCCAACTGGCGCCGCGCGATTGCCGAGGCCTTGCACCGCTGCTGAAAGGGTCCGCCGGCCGATGCTGAAGCTCTGGGAACCGATCCTTGCCGATCTTGCCGCCGGGCCGCTCGATCTCGGCCCGCGCCGCTTCGGGCTGGTGGCCGCCTGCGACGGCGGGCTGCTGGAAGTCAGCGGGCTTTCCGTGCCGGTCGGCGCGATGTGCCGCGTGTCGCATGCGCCGGGCCAGTCGCTGGCAGCCGAAGTGATCGGCTTCCGCAACGGCAGGACGATGATGATGCTTCTGGGCGACATGATCCTGCTGCGCCCCGGCGCGCGGGTCTGGGCGGAAGGACGGCCCGGCCTGCTCCCGGTCGGAGAGGCCTTCCTCGGCCGCGCCGTCGATGGCGAGGGTCTGCCGATCGACGGGGGCTTCGCGATCCACAGCCGCATGGAATGGCCCTCGGGCGGAGTGCGGACGTCCGCGCTCGATCGCAGCCCGGTGCGCCTGCCCTTCGACACCGGCGTGCGCGCCCTCAATGCCCTCACCACCTTCGGCGTCGGCCAGCGCATCGGCGTGATGGCCGGATCGGGCGTCGGCAAATCCGTGCTGATCGACATGATCGCGCGCGGCGCCTCGGCCGATATCGTCATCGTCGGCCTGATCGGCGAGCGCGCGCGCGAAGTGTCGGACTTCGTGGAGCGGCACATGAACGCCGCGAAGAAGGACAAGACGGTGGTGGTGGCCGTGCCCGCCGATCACGCGCCCAATCTTCGCCTGCGCGGGGCCATGCTTGCCACGTCGATGGCCGAGCACTTCCGTGCGCGCGGCCGCCGCGTGCTGCTCATCATGGACAGCCTCACCCGCGTCGCCCATGCCGCGCGCGAGATCGGCCTTCTGCTTGGCGAGCCCGGAGCGGCGCGCGGATACCCGCCCTCCGCCCTCGCCACGATCACCAAGCTGGTGGAGCGGGCGGGCAATTCGGCAGCTTCGGGCGGATCGGTCACGGGGCTCTACACCGTGCTCGCGGATGGCGACAACCAGGACGACCCGGTGGTCGACACCGCCCGCTCGATCCTTGATGGGCACATCGTCCTCTCGCGCGATCTGGCGCAGCGCGGGCAATATCCCGCGGTGGACATCGCCGCCTCGCTCAGCCGGGTCATGAACGACATCGTGCCGCCCGAACACCAGCAGCTTGCCCGCCAGTTCCGCGCACTGACCGCGAGCTACGAGGCCAATCGCGACCTCGTGCTGATGGGAGCCTACCGCGCGGGCGCCGACCCGCAGCTCGATCGCGCCATCGCCATGCACGAGCGGCTGGCCGCCTTCCTCGGCCAGCCCCAGGGCGACATCGTCGAGCTGGGGCGCAGCGCCGCGCAGCTCGCGGCCCTGCTGGGAGGCTGACCATGAAGGAAGAACGCAAGCGCCTCGTCCGAATGCGCCGCCTCGAAAAGATCCGCGCCATTGCCAAGCAGACCGCCGCCATCGAAGCGGCGCAGGCCGAAAGCACCCTTTCGAAACTGCGCGACTTGTCCGAGCGTACCCGCCGCATGGCGGACGATTATGGCGGCCGCCGTGAAATGACCGATGGGGCGGCGCTGCACCAGGTCGGGCGCTTCGTCGGCGGGCTTCAGGCCATCCGCCGCACGACCGAGGGCGACGCCTTGCGGGCGCAGTCGATCGCCGATGCCAAGCAGTTGCTCCTGGCCGAAGCCGAGCGCCGCCGCGCCGCCATCGAGGACCGCGCAGCCCATCAGGAACGAACCATCGCCAAGGCCGGCGAAACCCCGGTCCTGGGCGGCCGCAAGCCATCTGGCACGGCTCTTGAATAGCAATTCCCGCCATCTTTTCGAACGCTCGACACGAGGAACCTGCAAGGCATGATCCAGTTTTCCGGCCCGGTATCTGGCCCGGCACCAGTCGGCGCCCCGGCATCGGCACCGACAGTCGCCCCGGCCCTATCCGGAAGCGCGCCAAGTTCCGCCAAGGCCGCCGAAACGGGGGGCTTCGCCGCCCTGCTCGGCGCGGCGGGCGGCCTCGTGGCTACGGTGGAACCGGCGTCGGGGATGGTTGCCAGCATCGCGGCCGGGGTCGAAGCGGCCGTGAAGCGGGTGGCCGGGACCGTCCTGCCGGGCGGCAATGTCGGCAAACCGGGCGGCAAGATCCTGCCGGACGGCGAAGCAGAGCCCCCTGCCACCGAACCCGGCGCAAAGGATGGCACCACCGCCGAGAGCGAGGATCGGGTCGCGCCGCCGCTGCTCCCCGCAACCCTCACCGAACTGACCGCAGCGCTTGTCACGCCGCCGATGCCGCCGACGATGGTTCCGGCTTCGACTGCCGCTGGTTCCGCCGCCACCGCACCGCGCGGCGAGGCGACGATCATCGCGGCGAGGCTTCCGCAGCCCCGCATGCCCCTGCCCTCGGCTGTCGCCCCGGCTCCCTCCCCGGCCGCCGCAACGCCGCCTGCCGCTCTCGATACCGCCAGCATTACCCTGTCGCCGATCGCCGTCGTCGCAGCGGAAGTGCTGGAGGTTGCTCCGGGGCAGAGACCCGTGACAACAAGCCCGACACCGTCCGCTCACGCTCAACCCCTGGCCATCTCCGCAACCCGGGAAGCGCAGCCCCCCGCAACGCCGACACCCCAGCCTTTCGCCGGAGTGGCGGGCCCCCCCTCGCGCGGGACCGAGGCACCGGTGTTGCCGGCGGTATCGACCGAGATCGCATCCGGTCCGAGCGATTCCGCGCCGGAAGCCCCCCGCCCTGCGCTAGCTGCAGCGGTGCAGGATGCCGCGTTCCCATCGTCGCAAGTGCCCGCGCCCGTCCTGCAATCACCCCTTGTCCCCGCCCCGATCGACAGCCCAGGTCCGTCGCGACCCGCGGAAGCGCCTCAGGACTTTGCCACGCTTGTCGGCCGCCTGTCCGAAGCGCGCGAGGCGGCCAGCCCGCATCTCGTCCGCACCGCTCTCAACCATGCGCAGTTCGGGCCGGTCTCGCTGGAGTTCCGCCACGAGGACAGAGGGCTCTCCGTGACCATGGCCAGCGCTTCGCCCGGCTTCAACGGCTCGGTTCAGGCCGCCCTGGCCGCCTCGCTTGCCGCCCCCCTTGCCGGTGCCGCGCAGAACGGAACGTCCGGAGACCCGGCACGCGATAGCGGCCAACCGGCCGGGCAACACCAGCCCGCAACTTCGAGCAATGCAGCCAGTGGCGGCGGCGGCGATCTGCGTCAGCAGGCGTCCGGCGCCGATCGCGGCGGTGCAGGGGAGCGTCAGGGCGCGGGTGGCCAGCAGGGCTCCTCGCGCGAACGGCAGGCACACCACCATCGATCGTCCCGGCCCGAGCCGCGCGATGGCGACCGCAGCGGCATCTATGCCTGATCCGGCACCAAGGGGGGATTGCGTACAGTGAGCGAAAAGGCAGCGCAGGACGGCACCGCCGAGGCCAGCGGCAAGGCAGGAACCAGGCGCAGGGGCAAGTTGACTCTCGTGCTCATCGCCGCGGGCATGCTGGTGGTGGGCGGCGGCGGCGTGGCGGCGCTCATGATGAGCGGGATGATCGGCGGCCATGCCTCCAGCCGCGAGGACAACCAGCCCAAGCTGGTCCGCAAGGGCGAGGACGATCCCTATATGCCCAAGGCCGAGGGTGAAGAGGGCGCTGCGCCGCCCGAGGTCGAAGGCGACGGCGGCGATCCCTATCGCACTGCCTACTTCACCTTCAGCGAGGATTTCACCTCCAACCTCAAGGATTCGGACGCCCTCGTCCAGCTGAGCCTGGCCTGCTCCACGCGGCGGGATGGCCGAGTGGTGATCTGGCTGAAGAAGCACGAACTGGCGATCCGCTCCGCCCTGCTCGAAATCCTGGCCGATACGCCCGAGAACGACGTCTACACGATGCCGGGCAAGGACCGGCTGGAGAAACGGCTGACCGCCGCGATCAACAACGTGCTGATCCGCAAGGAAGGGTTCGGCGGCGTCGACGGCGTCTACTTCCGCACTTTCATCATCCAGTGAGACATCATCCAGGAAGGCAGCGGTAATGGCGGCTCCAGACTCGTCCCGCGGGCATGCAGCCCGCTCCCCGGCCCGTCCCCCGGGCCATCCCCCGGCACGTCACTGCAGCGAACTGCTGGGAACGGGTCCCTCGACCGCGGATCTGGTTCCGGCGTTCTCCCTGATCGGGGAAAGGCTGACGCGTGCGCTTGCCGTGGGCCTTGCCCGGCTTTCGGGCGGCGAGGCGCCGCTGGTGCGCGCCGCCATGCCGGTGGCTGCCACGCTGGCGACGGTCGAGGCCGGGATCGCGGGGCTGGCGGCGCATACGCTGATGGGCATGGGCGTCTCCGGCCTGCCGCTCCTGGCGATCTTCGAGGCCGCGCCGGTCTTCCGGCTGGTGGACCGAGCCTTCGGCGGCCCCGGTGAAGTGCCCGATCCCCTGCCCGAAGGCTTCCCGCTTTCCGCAGAACTCCTGCTCGCCCACATCGAGACTTGCGTGGCCGAAGCGCTCAGTTTCGCGCTCGACGGCCAAGGCGGCGAGGAGCACCGCGTCCGTCCGCTGCGCCGCGATGTCAGCCTGCGCCAGCTCGACCCTTTCCCCGCCCATGCCGACCTGCTGACACTGTCGCTGGACATCGAGGAGCCGGGCCTTTCGGCCTGGTCGCTCACTCTCGCTCTGCCGACCACCACGCTGGCCGCCGCCACCACGACGCCTCGCCACGGACCCCCGCGGCGGCGGCGCTTCGTGCATCCCGAACCGGCCGAGGAGCCCTTCGCCTCCATGCCGCTCGAAGTGACGGCGGTGCTTGTAGACATGCGGCTCGGCATGGCGCGCCTGTCCAACTTGCGCCCGGGCGAGATCCTGCCGGTGGCGGTGGCGCGCAGCGTTCCGCTCCAGATCGGTGGCCGCACGCTGGCCAGCGGCACGATCGGGGAAATCGACGACCGGGTCGCGGTCCAGGTCACGCACGCGTTCTGACGCCTTCACCCCGCCTTCCAGACAACAGGGACAACGACCGACGATGAGCATCCATCCCCGCGGCCTCGATTTTCTTCGCGACGTCGACGTGCGCCTGACCGTGGAACTGGGCCGGACCCAGATGAAGCTGAAGGACGTGCTCTCGCTCGGCCCCGAAAGCCTGGTCGTGCTGGACCGGCTGACCGACGAGCTGCTCGACGTGCTGGTCAACGGCAAGCCGATCGCGCGCGGCGAAGTGGTGTCTCACAACGGCCGCTTCGGCCTGAGGATCGTGGAGATCGCGGGGCTGGAGGGCGCCGAGGGCGGGTCGGCGGAAGATGCCCTGTCCCCGGCCCTGCCCGACGGCGAGGAAGGCGCGGCCTGATGCTCTGGTATCTGGCCAAGCTGGTCGTCCTGCTGCCGCTTATCGGGCTGCTGGCCTGGGGCTGCCTGATCCTGGCCCGCAAGATGCAGGAGCGGGCGGGGCTGAACGCCGGCAGCCGGTCCTTGCGGATCGTGGAGACGCTGATGCTCTCGCCCACCCAGCGCCTGGCGGTGATTGCCTTCCACGACCGGGAAATCCTGGTGGCAGCCACACGCCACGGCCTCACGCGCCTGGCGGAAGCCCCCGCGCGTCCGGATTTCGACGCCATCGTTGCCGCCGGGACCGCGGAGCCATGAAGCGCCTGTTCGCCACCTGCCTGCTCGCGGCTCTTTTCGTGCCGCTCGCCGCCCATGCGCAGGAGGCGATACCCGGCGCACTGGACCGCGCTTTGGGTTCCTTGGGAGGCAGTGGAGCGGGCGGCGCCGGAAGTTCGGGGGGACTGAGCATGTCCCTGCAGCTCCTGCTGGTCATGGGGCTGCTGACGATCCTGCCCAGCCTGATCCTGATGATGACCAGCTTCACCCGCATCCTGGTGGTGCTGGCCATCCTGCGGCAGGCGCTGGGTCTGCAGCAGTCCCCGCCCAACCAGGTGCTGATCGGACTGGCCCTGTTTCTCTCGCTTTTCGTCATGGCGCCCACGCTCGAAAGGGTGAACGCCGATGCCGTTGCGCCTTACGCCGCCGGCCGGATCAATGCCGAGCAGGGAATCGCGGCGGGGGGACGCGCCTTCCATGCCTTCATGATCCGCCAGACCCGCGAGCGGGACCTCATGATGTTCGCCGACATGGCCGCCCGGAACGGCAACGGACCGGCCCGCTTCGGCAGGAGCGAAGACGTGCCCTTCTCGATCCTGCTTCCCGCCTTCGTCACCAGCGAACTCAAGACGGCCTTCCAGATCGGCTTCATGCTGTTCCTGCCGTTCCTGGTGATCGATCTGGTGGTGTCTTCGGTGCTGATGAGCCTGGGCATGATGATGATGAGCCCCATGGTGGTCTCCCTGCCGTTCAAGCTGCTGCTCTTCGTGATGATCGACGGCTGGGCCCTGCTGATGGGTTCGCTGGCGGCGAGCTTCGGCTAGGCGATGGAAGACATCACCGCCCTGCTCTCGCTGGCCGACCGCATGCTCTGGGTGACGGCACTCGTCGCCGCGCCGGTCCTGCTGGCGTCCTTGGCGGTGGGGCTGGCGGTGGGCGTGGTCCAGGCCGCGACTTCGGTGAACGAGCAGACGCTGACGTTCGTGCCGAAACTGGCCGTCACCGCCGTGGTGCTGGTGGTTTTCGGCGGTTCGATGATGACCCTCGTCGGCGAGTTCGCACAGGAAGTCTTCGCGCAGATCGCCCGCACCGGACTGGCCGAGCAGGCCGCGCCGTGATCCAGCTGGACTTCGGGTTCGGGCCGCTGGAGACCGAATTCTGGCGGCTGGTCTTCGTGATGACGCGCATCGGGGCGGCCCTGGTCGCGGCCCCGCTCTTCGGCATCGCCGGCGTACCGCCGCAAGTCCGCGTGATCGGCGCGGGATCGCTGGCCGTGCTGGTCTGCGCCTGGACGAACGTCGCCGCACCGGCCGCGCTGTTCTCGGCCGCCGGGGTGCTTTGCGTCCTCGGCGAAGTGCTTGTCGGCCTGGCGCTGGGCTTCGTGCTCCAGCTTTCCTTCGCCGCGCCGATCCTGGCGGCAGAGCTGATCGGCGGCGCGATGGGCATGAACGTCGCCACCGCGGTAGACCCCAATTCCGGCGCGCAGTCTCCCGCACTCGGGCAGTATTTCGCGGTGGTGCTCTCGCTGGTCTTCCTCGCGCTGGGCGCCCATCTGCAATGGTTCGCACTGATCGTCGACAGCTACCGTGCCTTCCCGCCGGGGCACACCTGGCTCGGGGCCGAGCGCCTCGCCGCGGTTGCCGGGTTCGCGGGCCGCATGTTCGCCACGGGCGTGACCATCGCGCTGCCCGCCTGCCTGATCCTGCTGGTCGTGCAGATCGTCACCGGCGTGCTCGGCCGCTCGGCGCCTTCGCTCAACTTGTTCTCGCTGGGGCTTCCGGCAGGCGTGCTTGGCGGTATCGCCGCGCTGCTGGTGGGCGCCCCGGTGCTGACCGACCTCGTGGTGCGTCTTTCGGCCGACGCCGTCGAACAGACGGCCGAACTCCTGCAATCCGGCGGTGGCAGCGCGCCATGAGCGAACAGGAAGGCGAAAAGAGCTTCGCGCCCTCCGAGAAGCGCAAGCGCGAGGCGGCAAAACGCGGCGACGTGATCCGCTCGCGTGAACTGGCGACGGCAGCCTCGGTGGCGATCGGCGCGGCATGGCTGTCGCTGGCGGGCCCCTGGGTGCTGAACATGCTGGCGGAAGTGCTTCGCGCCGGCTTCAGCTGGGACAAGTCCGCGCTGGACGACTTCACCCCCGGCCGCCTGCTGATGGGTGCGCTCCTGGCCGGGCTTCCGCCGATCCTGGTGCTGGGCCTGGCGGTCGTCCTCGCCTCGCTGGTCTCTCAGCTCGGGTTCGGCGAAGGGCGCTGGCTCGGGGGCAACCTGGCGCCGAAGGGCTCGCGGATCAACCCGATGTCCGGCCTCAAGCGCATGTTCGGCCTGACCGGCCTGATCGAGATGGCGAAAGGCATCGCCAAGGTCGCCCTGCTCGGAACGATCGCCTGGACCTGGGCCGAAGGGCGGCTGGAAGCTTTCGCGCGGCTCGGGCGGGGCAACCTTTTCGCAGAGCTGGCCTATGCCTGGGACGCACTGGTCCAGCTTCTCTTCTGGCTCTCCGCCGGGCTGTTCGTGATCGCCCTCGTCGACCTGCCGGTGCAGCTCGTGCGCCGGATGATGCGCCTGCGGATGACCCTCCAGGACGTGCGAGACGAGCAGAAGGAAAGCGAAGGCTCGCCCGAAAAGAAGGCGGCCATAAAGGAGCGGCAACGCAAGATCGCCATGGGCGGGCTGGTCCCGGCGATGAAGGATGCGCAGTTCATCATCACCAATCCGGCGCATTTCGCCGTCGCCCTTGCCTACGACCCCGCCATGGCGCCTGCCCCGCTGGTCATCGCCAAGGGTCGCGGCGATCGGGCGCAGGCGATGCGGCAGATGGCGCCGGAGTTCTCCCTGCCGGTGCTCTCCTACCCCGCGCTCGCCCGCTCGGTCTATTTCACCACGCGCGAAAGGCAGATGATCCGCGAAGACCACTATGTGGCGATTGCCGCGATCCTCGCCTTCGTGCTGGCCCTTCGGCGCGGGGAGCATCGCCACCCGCCGCAAGTCTCCGTTCCTGTCACCGTCCGCTTCGATGCCGAAGGGCGCCCCGATCCCCGCCAGGGCTGAGAAATTCTCCCGAGCCGCCCCTTAACGAATGCCTACCCCTGCCGTTCTCCGACCCATGGCTACCACCACCGCATCGACCGCCGCGACTTCGTCACTGACCAGTTCCTCGCTGGTGACCGCACTTGGCGGCGGCAGCGGCGTGGACATGGCAGCCCTGGCCAACAATCTGGCCAATGCCCAGTTCGCCAGCCGGAACGACCGCCTGACAGCCCGCTCGGACAAGCTGGGCACCCAGATTTCCACGGCCTCCAACATCAAGTCCATGCTGCTTTCGCTCGATACCTCGCTAGGGACGCTGGTGCGCTCGGGAGACCTGGCGCGCACGCCCAGCCTTGCCAATGCCGCGGTCGGCGCGGCCAGCCTCACCGGCACCTCGACACCCAAAGGCACCTATTCGCTGGAAGTCACCCAACTCGCCCGGGGCCAGCAACTGGCGAGCAAGGCTTATCCGGCCGCCACGGACAAAGTCGGCGCGGGCACGCTCACCTTGCGCTTCGGCACCGTCTCCGGCAGCGCGTTCACGGCGGATAGCAGCCATGCGGCGGTCGATGTGACGATCGCGGCGGGCGCCTCGCTTGCCGACGTGGCCAAGGCCATCAACGCCGCGAACGCCGGCGTCAGCGCCTATGTCGCCCAGACCGTGGACGGCGCGCAACTTGTGCTGAAGGGACAGGAAGGCGCCGCCAACGGCTTCATGCTGGAAGCGAGCGAAGACCCCGCCAATCCCGGCCTCTCGAAGCTGGCCTGGAGCCCCGCCACGGGCTCCGCTTCGGGCCAGGCCCAGCTTCTCGCTGCCGCGCAGGATGCTGCCTTCAAGGTCGACGGCCTGGCGATGACGGCCAGATCCAACACCGTCAGCGACGCCGTTCCGGGCGTGAAGCTCCTGCTTGCCGCCACCAATATCGGCGCGCCGACCACGGTGAGCTTCGCCAATCCCGCCACCTCGATCGCGGGCGCCATGCAGGACTTCACCGACGCGCTGAACGAGGTGATGTCCGCGCTCAATACGGCCACCGCGATCGGCGGCGATCTCGCCAACGACGGCGGTGCGCGCGCCCTGAAGCGCGCGCTTTCGGGCCTGGCCGGATCGACCATCATGCCGAATGCCACCGGCACGGCGAAGACCCTGGCCGACATCGGCCTCAAGACCCAGCGCGACGGCACTTTCGCGCTCGATACCGATCGGCTGAACACGGCCATCGCCGCCGATCCCGAAGGCGTGACGGCCATGTTCACCAACGGCCTCCACGGGGTCTACGCCAGCTATGACAAGATCTATCGCGCCGCGACGTCCAGCACCGATACCAGCTCTCTGGGCGGCTCGATCTCGCGCTATACCAAGTTGCTCGCGCAGATTTCCGATGACCGGAGCAGTCTGGCGGAACAGCAGGAGAAGCTCCGCGCCCGCCTCTCCTCGCAATTCTCCGTCTCCGAAGCGCGGATCGGCGTGTCGAAATCGACATTGACGATGCTGCAGAACCAGATCGCCCAGTGGAACAAGAGCAGTTGAGATGCGGCGCCAGCTTTCCCCGGTCGAAGCCTATCGCCGGGTAGACTTCGATGCGCGCGTCAGCGGGGCCGGGCCGGCGGAACTGGTCCATTTGTGCTACGAACACCTCGTGGCCGCGCTGGGCACCGCCATCCATGCCGACCGCAACGGCGACAACGGGCTCAAGAGCCGCTCGCTGACGCGCGCCCTTACGGCGATCACCGCCCTGCATCTCGGCGTCTCGGGCGAGAGCGAGGTGGCCGCTGCGCTCAACCAGCTTTACGATGCCGCGCGCCGCACCGTGCTGGACAGCGCCATCGCTTTCGACGCCCGCAGCCTTGCGGCCCTGCGCGCCGACTTCGCCGAGATCGGACAGGCCCTGCTCGCCCAGCGCTGACGGTTCACGGCACGGGAAATGTTGCCGTTTCGGTTGCCGAAACCCGCAGTGCCCCGCGCGTCTCGTTGCCGGGAGGCGGGTCATAGGTCGATTTTGGAGCAGGTCCAGCGCGCATGAAAGCGATCATGCGATATCCCCCTAGGCACAAGCCGAAAAGGGAGAATACGCATGGAGCGGATTTCCAATCTCATCCTGATCGACAACGATCTGCGAAGACGCGCCGCCATCAGTCATGCCCTCTCAACCGGGCAGATACATGTCGAACCCTTCGAGAATATTTCCGAGATCGCCAGCGCCTGGCCCCGCTCCGGGGTCATCCTCATCCACGACGAGCCCGGCGTGATCGACGACCTGATCGACAACATGGCCCGTCATGGCGAGTGGTTCCCGATCATCGCCTTCAGCGAACATCCCCACGCCAACCGCATAGTCCAGGCCGTGCTTGACGGCGCGATCGACTATATCGCCTGGCCCATCGCCGCGGAGGAACTCAACGCCACGCTGGCGCGCGCGATCGACCGCGCCGAGCATGTCGGCAATGCCAAGCTGCGCGAAGTCATGGCCCGCGCCCGGATCGATCGCCTGACCCGGCGGGAGCGCGAAGTGCTGGGCGGCGTCGCCAGCGGCCTTTCGAACCGGCTGATCGGCGAACGGCTCTCGATCAGTCCGCGCACCGTGGAAATCCACCGCGCCAACATGCTGAACAAGCTGGGCGCCAACCACACGTCCGACGCGATCCGCATCGCCATAGAGGCTTCGCTGGTGAACTGACGGGCGAGCGGACACGGACATGACCCTAAGGGCCGCCCTACCAATGCTTAAGCGATCCCGTGTCACAACGCTCGCGCCGGCACGCCACTCCAACAGCGCCGGCCCCGGGCGCTTCGGCAAACCCGGCCGTATTCCCCTCCCGGCCCGAAGCGTTCGCGGGAACGCGAATGAACCCGAACTGGCGGCGCCTCGCTCGACGTGCGACCGTGCGGAGCGCCGCCCCGTTCGCACATCTGCGCCGCCTGTTCCGGAAAAATCGGCCCTTGGCCCGGCCTAGTGGAGGCGTACCCCCGAAGGCAGCGTCACGGGCGCCGCTTCCGTGTCGCGGCGCTCCATTCCGGTCAGCAGCTTGGAGACATAGGCCGCCAGAAGCGCCAGCGACAGCGTCGCCGCCTCGCAGATCATCTCTTCGGAGCCATCCGCCATCACCAGGGTGGCGAGGCAGGTTCCGTTCAGCCCGCGCGAAAGCATGAAAGTATCGTTGGGACCGATCAGCGCCAGGACTGCACTCTCGGTGGCGCCGCAAGCCAGCATGGCCTCGATCGCGGCGGGGTCCAGCTTGTGCGCCGACTTCGGCTCGGGCTTCTGGCCAGGCTTCTGACCCGCGCCAAGCCGTTTCTCCCCTCGCGCAGGATCGTGGAGGAACAGCAACAGACCCTCGCGAATACGGTCGTGTTCCTCGGAGGGCGCACTGCCCGCACAATCGTGCAGGAAGTCGCGCAGGCGCGCGATCCACACTTCCGTACTGCATACGTGCTGGGTCAAGGGACTCGCCACCGTGTTGTTGCTTGGTACGCCAAAGTCCCCAACCGGCGCGGACTGTCAATCCGCGCGCCGGGTCGGATCAAGGGCGCGTGCCATCCTGCTACAGGGGCGGGGCCATTCCTGAAACGCTAATCGCGGTTAAATCTTCTGCACGTGCGACCAGCAGATTCAAGGGCTTGCTTTCGGAAGCCTGCCCAAGAGCATTCGAGTCAGGTGCCCTGGGCGATGGCATCAAGGCGTTCTGCAACCCATTTCGGTTCGGTCAGCATGAGGTCATGCCCGGTGTCGATATCCCAAACGCGCCCGTGGGAGCGCGCATCGAGCAGCCTCATGTCGCGGCCGGGAATGGTCGATGTGCAGATCAGGTGGCTTTCCGGGATCGCCCGCATGGCCGCCTCGTTGCGGAAGACGATCTTCTGCTCGAAGCACTTCCAGGGCTGCGCCGTCAGCCTGGCATCGGTCCAGGCGCCGAGTTCGGGATCGGTCACCCCAAAGAACGCCGCGAAGCCCGGCATCGGCGCCATGACCATCGGCACACCGCCCACGTCGTGCAGACCCTGCCGGGCCATGTGGATCTGCTCATGGGCATGTTCGTAAAGCGATTCGCCATCGCGCGGATAAGCGGCATCGAGATAGACCCGGTGCCCGACCCGCTCCGGCTTGCGGTCCGCTGCCCCGGTAATGACCATGCCGCCATAACTGTGCCCCACGAGAATGGCCTGCGTCAGATCCTCGAACTCCAGCAAGCCGGCCACGTCATCGATGTGCGTATCTAGGTCGATCGCCTGGCTGAGAACATGCGCACGATCCGCCAGACCGCTCAAGGAGGGTGCATGCACCTCATGCCCCATGGCCCGCAGCCGCTGGGCGACCAGCTTGTAACACCACCCACCATGGCCGCCGCCATGAACCAGCACGAATGTGGCCATCGTTCCCCTCCACCCTTCTTTTCACAGCAAGAAAAGCGCCGAGGCGCGTCCGCGGTCAATCGCAGCGCGTTCGCAGGGGCGATGCCTGACAGCGCCCCGAAAAGACTTCCGGATCTGGCGGATCTCGCCGGATCTCCACATTAAAACTTTGAAATCACGCCTTCCCGTTTGGCAGTGAAGACCAGCGATACTAAAGAGATACGATGGCTGACAGCGATCACAATTGGCGTCTATGGGGTGAACGCGACCCTTATTATGCAGTTCTCACCGATGCGCGTTTTCGCAGCGACCGCATCGAGGATCATCGGCAGAATTTCTTCGAAAGCGGCCAGGCCTTCGTGGCGCATTGGCTCACCCAGTTCGAAGCGCATTTCGGCCCGCTGCCGCGCCAGCGCGCGCTGGATTTCGGGTGCGGGGTGGGACGGCTGACAATTCCGCTGTCCGATCACTTCGAAACCGTGACGGGGCTCGATATCGCACCCGCCATGCTGGAGGAAGCGCGTCGCAACAGCGCCGGGCGGCAGATCGACTACGTCCTTTCCGACGATGCGCTCTCACGGGTTGAGGGCACGTACGATTTCGTCAACAGCTGTATCGTGCTTCAGCATATCCCCGTGGACCGCGGCATGAACCTGCTCAGCCAGTTGCTCGGCCGAGTACGACCGGGCGGGGGGTGCCTCATCCAGCTTTCCACGAAACGCAATCACGGCAAGTGGCGCGAACTGCGCTACCGTATTCGCCATGCGGTTCCCGGTGGGCAAGCGGTGATGAACCTGATCGACGGCCGAGCTGCCGATACGCCGGTCATGCAGATGAACGAGTATCCGCTGGATGCAGTGCTGCGTCTGTTTCACGAGAATGGGTTCGAGAAAATGGTGGTTCGCTACGAGGACCACGGCGGTACGGACACTGCGATGATCTTCGCCCGGCGGGACTAACGCCGCGCACGGAATTCGAGTGCCGAAGCGGGGCATGACCTCGCAGGGATGGAGGAAGGATCGACGTGCGCCGCGCTCTGGCCTGTCTTGCCGCTGCGGGGCTCGCATGTGCGGCACTGTTCGCCCATTCGCACGCACAGACGCCCGAGCCTGCCGCCACCGCGATTCCTTCGGGCGAAGACATCGTCGTGATTGGCCGGAAGATACGCCGCGTAAAACTGAACTACGCGCTATGGGGCGCGCACATGAAGCGCTGCGATGTCATGATCTCCAGCGGCGATGCCGACATCGATCGCTTCGTCTGCACCGTGCTCAATGCCTGCATCAAGGACGGCTTCCGTGACGTGGTCCCGGCCAAGGCCTGCCTGGCCGAGCGGATCGCCTCGGTCGCCTATCGGCCGCCGCGCTGGGATCCTGCCGAGAGCGAGCCGGTCGATCTCGCCGCGACCGTTCCGCGCCTGCCGCCATCGACGCCGATCGCCGTGCCCAGGGAAGCGCCGGCTGCGGAGATCGTCGTCATCGGCGGGCGGCCGCAAGTCACGCCGGGCTTGTGGCAGATCAAGGAGTCCGCGACATTCAACGAAAAGCCCACACGGGAATTTCAGCTGAGGCCTGGAAAGACCTACACCGTCTGCATTGCTCCGGGCAAGCATGACGATGCGCTGGAGCGACTTCTGGCCGCCGCCACCGGCCTTGCCGAAGACGGATTGTGCACGCGTTCGACCGTGAAGATCAAAAGCGGCAAAGTGACCGGCGGCAAGACTTGCGCGGCCGGCATGTATTCCCTGAGCTACGACGTGCACGGCAAGGTAGGCGCCGATACGATGGACACGGCCGTCTCGATCTTGGGCGAGGGTTCGAATTTCAAGCAACGGTATCGCAGGCGGGTGACGGGATCGCGGATCGGCGATTGCCCCGCCTGAAAGGCCTCAGGCCGAACGCGCTTTTGCCCTGCTCGCGAACCACGGCACCATGCGCGCGATTGCCTCTTGCACCAGGGCGGTCGAGACCGCGAAGCTGAAGCGGATGAAGCGGTGCCCATCGACCGGGTCGAAGTCGATCCCCGGAGCCGTGGCGACTCCGGTGTCGCGCAGCAATTGCTGGCAGAAGGCCAGGCTGTCCTCGGTCAGATGGCCGATGTCGGCGTAGATGTAGAACGCGCCATCGGGCGGGGCGATCCGGTCGAGGCCGAGGCTGGGCAGCGCGGCCAGCAGCAGTTCGCGATTACGGGCGTAGCCCTCGACATGGCCTTCCAGTTCGGCGGTCTCGTCCATGGCGATCAGGCCCGCGTGCTGGGCCAGGACCGAGGGCGTGAGGAACAGGTTGTTCATCCGCGCGCGCGCCGGGGCGACGACTTCGGGCGGCACCACCAGCCAGCCAAGGCGCCAGCCCGCCATCGAGTAATACTTGGAGAAACTGTTCACCACCACCGCTTCCGGCAGATGCTGCAGCGTCGACTGCGCCGGCGCGCCATAGGCCAGGCCATGGTAGATTTCATCGGAGACGACGCGGATGTTCTTACGGCGGCAGACCTCCGCAATGGCCGCGAGTTCCTCGGGCGCGATCACGGTTCCCGTGGGGTTGGCCGGGCTGGCCAGGATCAGCCCGTCCGGCGCGGGATCCAGCGCATCCAGCGCCGCGGCCGTCACTTGATAGCGCTCGGCCGGACCGCAGGCCATCTCCACCGGTTCGAGGTAAAGCGTCTTCAGTGTATTGCGGTAAGCGACATAGCCGGGCCGGGCCAGGGCGACCCGCGCGCCGGGCACGAAGAGACTGGAAAGCGCCAGCACGAATGCGGGCGAGGCGCCGCAAGTCAGGATCACCTGCTCGCGGTCGATCTCGACGTCATAAGCCTCGCGGTAGTGCCGGGCGATGCGCTCCAGCAGAGCCGTGCTTTCCCAATAGCCGCCGGGGTCGCTGTCCAGCACGCGGTGGGCTGCGGCAATGGCGGCCGCCGGCGCTCCGGTGGAAGGCTGGCCATATTCCATGTGGATCACGTCCCGCCCTTCGCCCGCCAGTTCGTAAGCAAGGCGGCCGATGGCCATGGCGTGGAAAGGGTCTACCCGGGCGATCTCTGAAACGGTCATGGCCGCGTTGCTAGGCGGCTTGCCATCGGCAGGCAATCCTGTTGCCGGCTGGCGTGACGGCCGGGACGAAAACGGAGCGTGATCTGCCTCACGGCGCGGCTGGCGAGAAGCTGCCATAACCATCTTGTTCGAATCGGAAGTGGCAACGCATCTGGCCCGGACACTGCCGCGAACCGGCCGACCCGTGATGCGACCCCACGGCAAGGCTCTACCGGCAGGCAAATTTCATAACTCGGCGGCAGCCTGACCACTATCGGCTGAATTCAGCCCATGGCGGCTGCCGCCGGCTTTGTACGGTTTCCAATCCGGCCCCGACCGGATCGCGGCGCCGGCCCACATTCGCCCAGAGCGATAATCCCGGGGGGGAAGTTATCGCAAGGGGGTGACCTCCTCGCCGAGGTCTGGCGGATCGAGTGGCCGGCGCCGCGCCTCTGGGGCGTCCCGTTTTCGCACTCAGCCCGGATTGGCGCTGGCGATGCCGGGGCGCTCTGCCCCCATGCCCGAAAAGCCGATGCAATATCCGCCGTCCACCGGCAGGACCACGCCGGTCACGTAAGCCGATTCGTCGCTGGCGAGGTAGAGCGCAGCCTGGGCGATGTCCTTCGCCAGGCCCCAGCGCCCCATCGGAATGCCCGCGAGCACCGGAAACTCGGCCGGCGGCTCGGCATGGGTGCGCGATGCCTGCACCAGCCCGGTCCACATCGTGCCCGGCGCTATGGCGTTTATCCGGATGCCCTGGTCCGAATAATCCAGCGCCGCTGTTTTCGTGAGCTGGTTCACGCCCGCCTTGGCCGCGCCGTAGACCGAATGATGCTTCCATCCGACCACGCCCGAGGCCGATGTCGTATTGACGATCGCCCCGCCGCCCGTCTTGAGCATGGACGTGATCCCGTACTTCATGCCCAGAAACGCGCCGCGCAAGTTGGTGGCGTGGACCCGGTCCCAGGTCTCCAGCGACTGGGTGTGCAGCGGCGCCATCGGCCCGCCGAATCCGGCATTGTTGCAGAGCACGTCGAGCCGCCCGAAGCGGTCCTCGGCCGCGGCGATCATCGCCTGCACTTGCGCCTCGTCGGAGACGTCGCACTGGACGCCCACGGTTTCGCCGCCCAGCGCGGCCGCCACTTCGTCCTGCTTGCCCGAAATGTCCGCGAGCACCAGCCTGGCGCCTTGCGCGTGGAACAGCTCGGCCATCGCCTTGCCCATGCCCGAACCGGCACCGGTGACGATGCAGACTTTATCCTGAAGCCTTCCAGCCATGTTCATTCTCCCTCAGGCGCTGGTGTCGATGGTCGGGCGGATCGAGATCTCGGAGATGTTCGTCCGGCGCGGCATGGCCAGGATGAAGACCAGCGCCTCGCCGATATCGCGCGGCTTCACGGCGCCTTCCTTGCTGACATGGGCCTTAATCGCGGTGCGCCACTGCGGGTCGGAGATCGAATCCGCCACTTCGGTCTCGGTCGCGCCCGGCATCAGCGTGGTGACGCGGATGTTCTTGCTGCCCAGTTCCTGCCGCATGCCATCGGTCATCATGTTCACCGCGTGCTTGCTGGCCGAATAGGCGCTGGTCATCGGGCCGCCCTTGCGCCCGGCGAGCGAGGAGATGGTGATGATGTCGCCCACGCCCTGCGCCAGCATGTGCGGCACGGCGGCGGCGCTGGTGTAGACGGTGCCCATCAGGTTGATGTCGATCACCCGGCGGTAGTTCGCGGTATCGCAGTTCTCGATCCCGCCCGCTTCCATGATCCCCGCCGAGTTGATCAGAATGTCGATCCGGCCGAACGCTTCGACGGTCTTCTCCACCGCCCCGCGCGCGTCGTCTTCCAGGGTCATGTCACCGGGGATCGCCAGCGCCTTGCCGCCCGCCGCCTCGATCTGGGCGACCAGCCCCGAGAGCCGCTCCACCCGGCGCGCACAGACGGCGACCGTCGCCCCTGCCTCGGCCAGGCAAAGCGCCGCGGCCTCCCCGATCCCCGACGACGCGCCGGTAACGAGCGCGACCTTTCCTGCAAGCTGGCCCGACATGCCTTCTCCACTCGTTCGCGCGGCACCTTGCGGCCGCTTCGTATCCATTTGCTGGCAAGGGCTCCGGGCGAAGTCAACGAAAAATGCTGAACAACTGTTCAAATCGCTGCTGCGAGGTGCGGGGAATGTATCCAAGTTGAGAAGGGGCATGGAACGAAGCAGGGGACCATGCCCCAAGGCTTCCCTCTGCTTCCTTCAAGCAATCGCCAGCACACTGCGATGGATGAACCGCACCAGATCCGCCTGCCCCCGCGCCCCGGTTTTCGCGTAGATACGCTTGGAGTAGGTCCGCGCCGACTCCACCGTAAGCCCCACTTCCGGCCCGGCCTCGGCGATCGACAGCCCCCGGCTCAAAGCCAGGGCCAGCCGCGCCTCGCTGGCGGTGAGGTCGAACAATTGTGCAAGCTGCCCGCAACGGTCGGCCGAAGACCAGTGATCCGCATGTAGGTAGCAAAGCACTGCCGGCGCCGCCCGCGTCGTGCCCATGCGCCGGCCGGAGGGCACGAGCAGCAGGTCGAGCCAAGGCTCCCGGCAGAGCACCAGCGCACGCGGCCGGGCGTCTGGGTCACGTGCCAGTTCGCCGACCGCTTCGGAGAGTTGCCGCCGCAGCCTGGCGTCATGCGCGCTGAGCCGCCCATCGCGCGTCTGCGTCAGGCCGTTCGAGCCCGCCAGCATCCGCGCGCCCAGCGGATCGGCATCCAGCACCCGCCCCTCCCCGTCGAGCGTCACCCAGCCGAAGTTCATCCGCCGCACCGCCTCGCGCTCGATCTCGGCACCCATGCGCTCGCGCTCCAGCGCCACAAAGCTGCCCAGCGCGGCGCGCAGATGCGGGGCCAGGTCTTCGAGCAGGCCGTCGATATCCGCCGCGAACTCCCCGTCGCGCCGGGTAATCGTGATCCAGCCGTTCACGCCGCCCGCCTCGGCAAAGCGGATCATCCGCATGTGGTTCATGCCCGAAGGTGCGAGCAACTGGTCGAGATAGGCATCGTGCTTGGGGTCGCCGAAACGCAGCAATTCGTGCAGCGCATGAGTCCGCCCCTCCTGCATGGCGTGATAGGGCATCGGGTCGCGCAGATAGAGGCTCTCCCGATAGAGCCGCGAGATCGGCGGGGGAGAAGGCTGGCCGGAGTAGAGGTGGATCACCCGCGCCTCGGGCGTGCCCATCGGCAGAGGCCGGAACACGAGGCTGGCATAGTCCGCTGCAACGCGCGCCCGCAAGGCATCGAGGAAGCGCCGCCAGGGCGGGTCTTCCACCAGTCCCTCGATCAGCGGCACCAGCAGCGCCGCGTCCTCTCCTTGCAGCATGTCCGTGATCCCCAAATGGGAATGTGCCTGAGCCGAGGGCTAACCCACAAGCGGCCATGGAGACAACGAGCGGCGCCGAACCATCACCCCAACGATTGACGGACGCGGCCTGAGAGGATCACATCATGAAAGTGCAGCCCGCAGCCTTCCTGCGAACCACCCTGCCGCTGGGCATCGACATGGCGCAGGACTACGATTCGGGTCGCTATCATTCGATCTGGCTGCCCGATCACATGGTCAGCTTCTGGCCCGATTCGATCTGGACGCCGGAGTTCACCGATCTCGCCAAGGCATCGCCCAGTCCGCACCGCCATCTCGACGGGCTGGCCGTCGCCGCTGCCACCGCCGTGTTGACGAAGAATACGCCGCTGGCGACCACCGTGGTCGATACCGTGCGCCGCCACCCCTCGTTGCTGGCGCAGACGGCGCTGACGATCAGCCACTTGTCCAAGGGCCGCTTCATCCTCGGCCTCGGTTCGGGCGAGCTGGAAAACACCGTCCCTTACGGCTTCGATTTCGACAAACCAGTGGGCCGGCTGGAAGAGGCGATCAAGGTCATCAAGCTGCTCTGGCATGCGGACGGCCCGGTCGATTTCGAAGGACAGTTCTTCCACCTCCACCACGCGCGGATGGATACGGAGTTCTACGAGGGCAACGCCCCGCCGATCTGGCTGGGGGCCGCAGGTCCGCGCATGCTTGCGATCACCGGACGCGAGGCGGATGGCTGGTGGCCGGCGGGATCGTGGACGCCGGAAGACTATGCGGCGAAGCTCAAGGTCATCCTCGACGCGGGCGACGCGGCGGGGCGCGACATGAGCCACTTCACCCCCGCGATCACCCAGATGTGCCTGATCGGCGAGCCTGACGAAATCGACGAAATGCTGCGCGCGCCGATGGTGAAGTCGATCATCCTGATGATGACCGCGAAGGACCTTGCCCAATTCGGCTACGAACACCCGATGGGCGCGGACTGGCGCGGGATCATGGATTTCGATCCCGTACGTCTCAGCCGTGAGAAGATGGTGAAATTCTGCGAAGAGATGAACCCGCAGGCGATCCGTGACGTGCTCCCCACCGGCACGCCCAAGGACGTGGCACGGAAGATCAAGGGCTTCGCCGACGCTGGGATGCGCGTCTACAAGCTGATGGAATATGGCGCGATGGGCGGCATGAAGTTCTCCGCCAGTAGCGCCGCCAAAGTCCGCGAGACCGAAGACGAAATCGCGCGTCTGGTGGAGGGCTGACATGAGCCACCTCAACGCGCAGCAATTGCTGCGAGAAGCGCAGCAGCGCACCGGCCTGTCCGACTGGGCGGATGATGGCTTTCCCGAACGCTTCGCCCTCGCCGTGGACCACATCCACGGCATCGCCATGGACGCGGCAGGACGCGCAGCAGCAGCGGAGAACGTGCTCTGGCTGCTGACAGACCGTTTGCGCTTCTTCGAAGACCGCAAGCGCTTCCCGCTGGCCGAGGAAGTGATCGACCGCCCCATGTTCGTCAGCGGCGAACCGCGTTCGGGCACGACCTTGATGCACGCCCTGCTTGCGGTCGATCCCGGCGCACGGGCGCTGCGGTTCTGGGAGGTGATGCACCCCTCGCCACCGCCGGGCACCGTCGAGGGCACCGATCCCCGCATCGCACAGGCCGATGCCGAATGGCGCGAGATCAACGCCAAGATGCCGCGCTGGCTGCACTGCCACCCGTACAACGACATGCTGGGCAATGGTCTGCCCGAAGACGAGCGCACCTGGGCCTTCGACTTCCGGGTGATGACCCCCACCGCCTGGTGGCGCGTGCCGATGCAGAACCTGTCGTTCGGCCTGCCCACTGATCCGCCCGCGCAATACCGTATCCACAAGGCCATGCTGCAAGCGCTGCAATACCGGCGCCCGCCGCGCCACTGGGTGCTGAAGGGCTTTCACACCACCCGGCTGGACGCCTTCTTCGGCAGCTACCCCGATGCCTCGCTGGTCTGGCTGCACCGCGACCCGGTGATGGTCGCCGCCAGTTCGACGATGATGATGGCGGACATCATGGATGGGATCGTCGGCAAGATCGATCTGGTGAAGGAAGCCCGCGCCCATCTGGAACGCGTACGCTGGTCGATCGGCAATACGATGGCCCACCCGCTGGCGAGCGATCCGCGCATCCATCACGTGCGCTACCGCGATTTCGTCACCGATCCGATTGGCGTGATCCGCGATTACTACGCCTTCGCCGGCCGCCCCTTCACGCCCGAAGCGGAAGATGCGATGCGGCGCTACCTTGCCGAGAACAAGGGCGATCGCCACGGCAAGTTCCACTACTCGACGCAAGTGCTGGTCGATGCCGGCTATGACATCGGCGCGCTGAACGCAGAGTTCTCCCCCTTCCGCGCCCGCTTCGGCGTAGAGATCGAGCAGCGCTGATGCACCCCCGCGTCAGCCTGCATCAGGTGGCGATGATGGACCGGGAGACCGGCCCCTTCCTCGACTTCTGCTGTGAGATCGGGGTGCAGCATGCCACGCTCGTTTCGCCGCGACTTTTACAGGCAAGCGAGCTTCGTGCTGCGCGCGAGGCGGTGCAGCATGGCACAGTCCGGATCGGCTGCATCAACCATCCCTTCGCGCTCCAGCCCGACCTAGCAAGCCATACCGAAGGCGCTGCCGATGGGCTGATGAAAGTGATCGACATGGCCGCTGAACTCGGCGCGCCGTCGATCTATCTCATCACCGGCGGACGCGGCACGCTGCTCTGGGAACAGGCGGCCGAGCGCTTCGCCGATCTGCTCGCCCCCTGCCGCGAACACGCCGCAATGCAGGGCGTGGCGCTACTGGTCGAGAACGCCTCGCCGCTGACAGTGGACATCCACATCGCCCACACCCTGCCCGACGCCCTGCGCCTCGCGCGGCTCGCGCAGATCGGCCTCTGCGTCGACCTCCATGCCTGCTGGTTCGAGGCGGACTTGCATGAGAAGCTGGCCGAAGCCTTGCCGCACACCGGCCTCGTGCAAGTCAGCGACCATGTCCCCGGCGACCGCACCACGCCCTGCCGCGCCGTGCCCGGAGACGGCGCGGTGCCACTGGAAGCGATCCTGCGCGACGTGCTGGACCTCGGCTACACCGGCCTGTTCGACCTCGAACTGCTCGGACCGCGCATAGAGGCGGAGGGCCCCGCCCAAGCCTGCACCCGCGCGGCCCACACCCTTTCCGACCTCCTCACCAAGCTGGGAGCCTGACACGATGGCCTATGGCGACGGAACCGACGACGCTGCGCTCAAGACCGCGTGGGGCACCTTCTGCGAACAGCTGAAGCAGGCGGGCCTATCCGCGTTCAAGGACGCCAACCCGGCAAACCCGCTCCAACGCGCCGATGCCTTCCGCTTCCTCACCCAGAACCTCGGCCAAGCCTTCGGCCTCGCGCTGGAAACGCGCGATCCGGCCTTCCCGCAGATCCACCCGTTCACCACGCCGACGATGAAACTGGGCGGCGACCTGGCGGACTTCACCTACCGGCAGGCGTGGATCTCCGGCGACCACGTCTACCGCCTCAGCGGCAAACGCGGCACCGCCCGCTGGCTCAACGTCACGGTGCAAGGCGCCCGCCCGGACAAGATCCCCGGCACCGACTGGCCCAGCCTGCACGAACCCTTCGGCGACATTCCCGAGGCGAACCTGTTCGGCCACCAGATCGAAACCGACGCCGATGGCCGCTTCGAAGTGACCATCGGCGGCCCGCAGCAGGACAGGAACTGGCTCCCCACCACGCCCGGCACGCGCAAGCTGTTCATCCGCGAAGCCTTCGACGCCTGGGGTGAAACGCCGACCACGCTCACCATCGAACGGATCGGCATGAACTCCCCCCGCCCCCTGCCCACTCCCGCGCAGATGGCCGAGGCAATGGACTGGGCGGGCCAGTTCGTCACCGGCCTGATGCGCGACTGGCCCGAACACGCCTGGCTCACCTCACGCGGAGTCTGCGATCCGGCCAGCCTCAACACGTTCCCCGCAGACAAGGCCGCCAATGACGCCAACGACGCCAAGCGCGGACGCATGGCCGCGCACATGGTCTGGCACCTCGAACCCGATGAGGCGCTGATCGTCGAGATGGACTGGCATCAGGGCTTCTGGCTGTTCGGCATGGGCGGCGCGCTGATGGGCTCCATGGACTTCCTCCACCGCCCGGTCAGCTACACCCCGGCGCGCACGGAAGTCGACGAAGACGGCGTCGTCCGCCTGATTCTCGCGCATCGGGACCCCGGCCTCCATAACTGGCTCGACACCCAGGGGTTTTCGGACGGCAACCTCACTTACCGCAACCTGATGAGCCAGCAGCCCGCCACCTTCCGCACGCATCTGGTAAAGGCTGCGGAGCTTGCGAACCACCTGCCGAAATCCACGGCAAAAGCCGATCCCGCAGCCCGCGCCGTCATGCTGCTGGAGCGATATCGAGCCATCAAGCTGCGCTACGGCCTGTGACCGGAAAGAAATCGAAAAAGTTGATCGCCTTTGGCCGCAAAGCCCCTTGCGCGATCTTGCGCCGCTCGGTAAAGGCGCCCCCTGCCCCGGTACGGTTTTCAACCCGAACCCACCAAGGCAAGCCGCTTTAGCTCAGTTGGTAGAGCACATCATTCGTAATGATGGGGTCACAGGTTCGAATCCTGTAAGCGGCACCACTCTCCTGATATTTCCGAAATTTCAGCCCGCGCTGGCGAAGCGTATGGGATCGTCGCCTGTTTGCCACGGTGACAGGCGGAGCATCGCCGCCGTGAACAGGGGCGAGTGCAGGTGGTCGGCCAACCAGGCTTGAAGGTGCTTCAGCGGCTGCGCTTCGAACCACTCCGGCTCGACGGCGGCGAACTGGCGGACGAAGGGCATGATGGCGGCATCGGCGATCCCGCGCGCCGGGCCGCAGAGATGGCGGCTTCCTGCCAGCCGGGCGTCGAGTTGGCGCAGGAACGCCATCCCGCTTTCGCGGTGTGCGAGCGCGTCGCTGTCGTGGCGGTGCGGGTATTTGTAACGGTCGAGGTCGTGCTTGAAGCCGCCGTCATTGGCCGCGATCAGCGCGGTATCGTCTCGGGTGAGCCAGTCTTCGGGATCGTGCCGGGACAGCGCCCAGCGCATGATGTCCAGGCTCTGGTCGATCACCATGCCGCCGGGCAGCACCATCACCGGCACCGTTCCCTTGGGGGAGGCCGCCAGCATTTCGGCGGGCTTTGCCGACAGCTTCACTTCGCGCAGTTCGCAGGCGGTGCCGCTCACCAGCAGCGCCAGACGCGCCCTCATCGCGTAAGGGCAGCGGCGGAAGCTGTAGAGGATCGGATCAGCCAGCGTCCTGCTCCGTTTCGCTCTCTCCCGCCCTCGCCGCGTCTGCGTGCGGGTCCTGGCGCATGGCGCCGACGTGAAGCTCCCCGCGCTCGGCCGCCAGCGCTTCCTGGCGGTGGCGCTCGCGATAGGATGCGCGCTGTTCGTCGCTGCGCTCGTGGTGGCAGGCGGGGCAGCTGACCCCTTCCTCGAAGAGCGGCGAGGCCTGGTCCGCCGCGTTCACCGGGCGGCGGCAGGCATGGCACAGCGCATGGCTGCCCTGGACCAGTCCGTGGCCGATGGTGACGCGCTGATCGAACACGAAGCATTCGCCCTGCCAGAGGCTCTCCTCTTCGGGAACGGTCTCCAGATACTTGAGGATACCGCCCTTGAGGTGGAACACGTCCTCCACCCCTTCCTGCTTGAGGAAGGCTGTCGACTTCTCGCAGCGGATGCCGCCCGTGCAGAACATCGCGACTTTCGGAGGTTTGCCCCCGGCGCCGGTCGCCGCCATCAGCTTCTCGCGCTCGGCGCGAAACCATTCGGGAAAATCGCGGAAGGTCGCCGTCTGGGGATCGATGGCGCCCTGGAACGTGCCCACCGCGACTTCATAGTCGTTGCGGGTATCGATCACGATCGTGTCCGGATCGGCGATCAGCGCGTTCCAGTCTTGCGGCTCGACATACGTGCCGACGATGGCCAGCGGATCGATGTCGGGCTGCCCCATCGTCACGATCTCGCGCTTGAGGCGCACTTTCATGCGGTGAAACGGCATGTCCTGCGCGCCCGAGAGCTTCACGTCCACGCCTTCGCAGCCCGGCAGCGCCCGGACATGATCGAGCACGCGCGCGATGCCATCGTGAGGACCGGCGATCGTGCCGTTAATGCCTTCCGCCGCCAGGAGCAGCGTTCCCTTGATGCCCTGCTCCTCGCAAAGGCGCAGCAACGGTTCGCGCAGCGCCGCGTGATCCGCGAAGCGGGTAAACTGGTAGAGCGCCGCAACGCACACGGGCGCGCGGCCAACCGCCTCGGCGGAATCGTTCATCTGGGCACAGCCATCTTGCATGACGCGGCCCTTAGCGCGGAATCGCGCGGAAATGAATGCCGCGCGCACAGCAAGACGCCCCAGGCAGCCTGGCTACCCGGGGCGTCTCGAATTTCGTGCGCGTCGTCAGGCCGTTATCGAGCCCGACCTGCGCTTACTGGCAAGCCAGACATTCGTCGTAATCGGTCGTTTCGCCGATCTGGAACTTGGGCGCCTCGGGCGTATTGTCCGCCTCGACGCCGCCGCCCGCACCGGCGAAGCCCGCGCGCTGCAACGACTTCGAGCGCAGGTAATAGAGCGACTTGATGCCCTTCTCCCAGGCCTGGAAGTGCAGCATCATCAGGTCCCACTTGTCGACGTCGGCCGGGATGAACAGGTTCAGCGACTGGGCCTGGTCGATATAGGGCGTACGGTCGGCCGCGAATTCGAGCAGCCAGCGCTGGTCGATCTCGAAGCTGGTCTTGTAGACCCCCTTCTCGTCCGGCGTCAGGAAATCGAGGTGCTGGACCGAACCGCCGTGTTCGAGGATCGAATTCCACACATTGTTGGAATCCTTGCTCTTCGAAGCGAGCAGCTTCTGGAGGTACGGGTTCTTCACCACGAACGAGCCCGAGAGCGTCTTGTGCGTGTAGATGTTGGCCGGGATCGGCTCGATGCAGGCCGAGGTGCCGCCGCAGATGATCGAGATCGACGCGGTGGGCGCGATCGCCATCTTGCAGCTGAAGCGCTGCATCACGCCCATTTCGGCCGCGTCCGGGCACGGGCCGCGCTCGTTGGCGAGCAGCAGCGAGGCCTCGTCCGCCTTGGCGGCGATGTGCTGGAACATCTGCATGTTCAGTGCCTTGGCCATCGCGCTTTCGAAGGCGATGCCGCGCTTCTGGAGGTACGAGTGGTAACCCATGACGCCCATGCCCACCGAACGCTCACGCGCGGCGGAGTAGCGCGCGCGGGCCATCTCGTCCGGCGCGCGGTCGATGTAGTCCTGCAGCACGTTGTCGAGGAAGCGCAGAACGTCTTCCACGAAGCTCTTCTCGCCCTTCCACTCTTCCCAGGTTTCCAGGTTGAGCGAGGAGAGGCAGCACACGGCCGTACGGTCGTTGCCCAGGTGGTCGCGGCCGGTGGGCAGCGTGATTTCCGAGCAGAGGTTCGAGGTCGAGACCTTGAGGCCCAGATCGCGGTGATGCTTGGGCATCATGCGGTTCACGGTGTCGGAGAACACCAGGTAGGGCTCACCGGTGGCGAGACGCACTTCGACCAGCTTCTGGAACAGCGAGCGGGCGTGGACTGTGCTGCGCACCGAACCGTCCTTGGGGCTGCGCAGCGCGAAGTCGGTGCCATCGCGCACGGCTTCCATGAACTCGTCGGTCAGCAGCACGCCGTGGTGCAGGTTCAGCGCCTTGCGGTTGAAGTCGCCGGAGGTCTTGCGGATCTCCAGGAACTCCTCGATCTCGGGGTGCGAGACGTCGAGGTAGCAGGCGGCCGAGCCGCGGCGCAGCGAACCCTGCGAAATCGCCAGGGTCAGCGAATCCATCACGCGCACGAAGGGGATGATGCCGCTGGTCTTGCCGTTGAGGCCCACCGGCTCGCCGATGCCGCGCACGTTGCCCCAGTAGGTGCCGATGCCGCCGCCGCGCGAGGCGAGCCAGACGTTCTCGTTCCAGGTTGAAACGATGCCTTCCAGGCTGTCGTCCACCGAGTTGAGGTAGCACGAGATGGGCAGGCCGCGGCCGGTGCCGCCGTTCGAGAGAACGGGGGTGGCGGGCATGAACCACAGCTTCGAGATGTAGTCATAGAGCCGCTGCGCATGGTCCTGATCGTCCGCATAGGCGTCGGCCACGCGGGCGAAGAGGTCCTGGTACTTCTCGCCCGGCAGCAGGTAGCGATCGTCCAGCGTTTCCTTGCCGAAATCGGTCAGCAGCGCGTCACGCGAATCGTCGGTGACGACGGTGAAGCGGCGTGCATTGATCGTCTTCGAATCGGGACGCGCCTTCGGGGCTTCCGGAGCGGCGGCAGCGGCCGCAAGCAGGGCGTCGGCCACAAGAGCGGCCGTAGCGGTATCGGTCTTGTCCATCGCTATTGCCGGGCTCTCGCCCGCCTCCTTTTCCGTTTTCGCCGGCTTTTTCACGGGCTTGGCCAATTCGGACTTGATCCGTTCCAGCTTCACCGGCGCGGCCTGCACTTCTTCCACCTTGGGGGCCGGGGCCCGGGGCGAAAGCTCGAAACCGGGCATTTCCACCTGGCCATCATTCTGATTCATATCTGCCTGCATAGCGTCGGAGCTGTTCACGTCAGCGTCGCTTCCGTTTCTGAAATCCAATTTTCGCCCCCGTTAGCTCAACTGTTCAAACTCTGGCCGTTCAACCTGCGGCCCACCCCGATCAGGCCACCCTGATCCGGCCACTTGGCGCTCGGCCGCCCGGTCCCTGGTTTCCCATTTTCCGAGCCACGTCATCGAAGCGCCAAAAAGCGCGTTCAGCATTGCACCCGGACCGGCCCGAACATCCTTTGCCTGTCCGCGATTCGTCGGAGCGAAGAACCGACCGACATACCACTGACAGGCACAAAAAGAGAACGAAATCTCTGACCGACCCTGGCGCGAGCCCTTCGCAAGAAGCACCGGACACCGGAAAACCGCCTTTAGGGACACCTGACGGCCCAAGGACGATTTCTCTAGGTTTAGATGCCCCGCGATCGACGCGCCACAACCCATAGTGCCTGTTCTGGATTTTGACGCAAGGGGGCTGCCCTTCACCGCGGCCCCGGCAAGTCTTGCCCCTTTACAGCCGAGGGGGTCTCGCGACGCGTGGGAACTCCTTCACCGGCCCCATGCGCAAGTGCCTATTTCGAAGGTCGTACTAAAAATTTTTCCACATAAAACGGCGGTGAAGCGAATCTGTTTTGCGACGAAACGAGTCGCCGTTTTCCGGACATTTCGCCTCTGTCGAGACACTTGCCCCGGCATTTCCCCATCTCATTGGAGGGAGGCCGGGAACGAACCACGCCGCGAATCCCACCGAGCGCCTCGACGGACCGGGTCTGCATCCTGCAGAACCGCGATTGAAACCGTCCTGTCGTTCGCGGCTTCTAGGGCATGATCCCCGGGGCGGCAGGTCCCGGATTTATAACGAGGGTTTTCCAGGTCATGATCAATATCATCGGCGCCATCATCAGCGGCCTCATCATCGGGGTGCTGGCGCGATTCTTCTATCCCGGCTCGGTCGACATGGGCTGGATCGCGACGATCCTGCTCGGCATCGGCGGCTCGCTCGTGGCGGGTCTCGTGACCACCCGCGGCCAGGCGGACTTCCAGCGCGCCGGCTGCCTCGCCTCGATTGTCGGCGCCGTGGTGCTGATCTTCCTGGGCCGCCTGCTGGGCATCTCGTTCTGAGCCCGGCCCAAGCCGCCTGAAAGAGCCCGCGCACATCGCCGCTCTTTCGCCGCGCGGATCCGCGCGGTAGAAGGCGGCCATGGCCGACATCATCAATCTCCGCATGGCCCGCAAGGCCAAGACGCGCGACGCCGCAAGGCATGAGGCCGACGCCAGCCGCGCGCGCCATGGCAGAACCCGGGCCGAGCGCGGCGCCGCCGAAGCGGAAGCCGCGCGCCTGGTCCGGGTGGTGGACGGCGCCAAGCGCGAGCGCAGCGAAGAAGCGGGCGAAAAGGGAACGGACTGATGCGCAGCACTTATCTCGAATCCAGCGTGCGCCTCTATCATCTCGACGGCGGCTCCGAAGGCGGCGCGGCCAACACCCTGTTCTACGGCCCGCTGTCCGAGGCGATGAACGTCGCCGCGCTCCAGAGCGAGGACGTGCAGGACGGCCTCTTCATCGCCACGGACAATGACGTGGTGGCTTACCTCGACCTTGTGGAAGACTGGTAGGCGCGCCGTCGAAAACGAAAACGGCCCCGGCCTCCTCCTGGAGCCCGGGGCCGTTTTTCGTTCAGGGCTGCCCTTCAGCGAACCCGGACAAACGTCCTCAGAACCGCGCTTGCAGGCCCGCCGCCAGATAGTGGTCGCCGAAATTGCCCTTCACGTCGATGCGCGGGAGGATCGGCATGGCCACGGTGCCATAGGCCCGCAAATCGTCACCGATCAGGCGCGCGCCGACGCCGAAGCCCAGCGACATCGGCAGGCGGTACATCGCCTCGACCTTGCCGAAGATCTTGGTGCCGGAATTGTCACACTTGCCGTCGGAGACCTGGTTACCGCTGTCCTTGTTGAAGCACTGCGAATCCTGGTTGACGTAGCCGGGGTGGTCGCGGTGGTGGAAGAACACGCCGGCGGCAGGGGTAATGCTGAAACCGCCGTCCGAGATCACCGGCACGCCGAGCGCCAGTTCGCCGCCCCAGTCCCCTTCCGAGCGCGCCACATTGGCCTCGGCCGTCACTTGCGCAGCGGCAGGCGTGGCGGCGACGACGGCGCCGATCGCCAGTGCGGCGGAAAGGACAGCCTTGCTGGCGGCACCGGGGACGGAGGGACGGAATTTCATGGTAGGTCCTTGATTTGAGACATCTGCTTCTGATCCCAGAGGCCTAGGATTCCAGCGGGTCGAAACGCAAGACGGCCGGATTCGGTCCATCCCGGCCCAGGCTCTGTCCGTCCCGCCAGCCTCTACGGCACGTTTACCAATCCATCGCCGGCCGCACGCCGCACTATCCAAAAGAGACGCGCCCGAAACGGATCGGCGCTCTTGTCCGCCGAGGCTCCAGGGCGCAAAACCGCAGCCCGCTACACCCGCGGGAGGCAGGCATGATCTTCGAGCAGATCGCGACGGGCGGCTGTCAATCCTATCTGGTGGGCTGCGAAAGCAGCCGTTCGGCGATCCTCATCGACCCCGAACAATCGCAGGTCGATCGCTATCTCGGCCTTGCCGGCCAGCTCGGGGTCCATGTTCGCTACGTGCTGGACACCCATACTCACGCCGATCATTTCTCCGCCAGCCGCGAACTGGGCAAGGCGTTCCAGGCGCCGGTGGTGATGAACCGCCTGAGCCCGGCGCCCTATGCCGAGATGCGGCTGGACGACGGGGACATGCTGATCGTGGGCAACCTGCGGCTTCGGGCCATGCATACGCCGGGCCACACCCGCGATTCGATGTGCATGGTCATGGAGGACCGGGTCTTCACCGGCGACACCCTGCTGATCGGCGGCACCGGGCGAACCGACCTGCCCACCGGCGATCCCGAGGCGCTTCACGGCAGCCTCTTCGGCAAGTTGCTGGCCCTGCCGCTCGAAACCCGGGTCTATCCCGCCCACGACTACAAGGGCCGCAGCCATTCGACCATCGGCGCCGAGATCGCTGAAAATCCGCGCCTCAAGAACAGCGAGCGCGCGGAATTCGTGGCGATGATGCAGCACCTGGACCTTGCCGCGCCGACGCACCTGACCGAGGCCCTGCGCACCAACATGAACGGCGGCAGGACCGTGGCGCAGCTCCTGGCCGATGCCGCCACGCGGGTGCCGTTCGTCTCGCTGGCGGAACTGCGTGCGCGGATCGGCCGGCAGGACGGCCTGATCGTGCTCGACGTGCGCGAAAGGGACGCTTTCGAAGCCGGCCATGTTCCCGGCGCCATCCATCTGCCGCGCGGGCAACTGGAACTGAGGGTCAATGCCATGCTCACCGATCCGACGGCCCGGCTGGTCACCTGCTGCGAATTCGGCAAGATCTCCACCCTGGCTGCAGCGACCTTGCGGGAACTCGGCTTCCCGCGCGCTGCGGCTCTGGATGGCGGCATGAAGGCCTGGATCGAGGCCGGCTACGAGGTCGAACTGCCCGACTGACCCGCACCCTCGGCGCCGGCCCGATCCTCTGCACCGGCATCAGGCCTGGAACACGACCTTGGTGCCCGCCGAGACCATCTGCGCCAGGCGCGCCGCATCCCAGTTGGTCAGGCGCACGCAGCCATGGCTTTCGGTCTTGCCGATGTTCTTCGGTTCAGGCGTGCCGTGGATGCCGTAGTGCTCCTTGGACAAGTCCAGCCAGACGACGCCGACCGGCCCGTTCGGACCTGGCGGGAGCAGCTTGTCCTTGGCATTCTTCTTGGCATCCCAGAACAGGTCCGGGTTGAAATGATAGTCCGGATTGCGGGCCTCGCCCACGATCTTCCAGGTGCCGAGCGGCAGCGGATCGTGGCCGCTGCCGGTGGTCACCGGGAACTGCGCGATCAGCTTGTTGCCCTGATCGTAGACCCGCAGCGCCCCGTCGGACTTGTCGACCACGATGTGATCGGCCTTGGGCTGCTCGGCAGGAACGCCCAGGCTCTGCAGCGTCCTGGCCCAGCCAGTCTTGTCATCGGGGATGTCCGCCAGCGCGGCGTCGGGGATGTCCGGCACCCGGATCGTGCGTCCCGCACCCAGCACCGTGCCCGGCCCATTCAGGGCCAGCAGCGTCTCGGGCGTGGTGTGGAAGCGTTCGGCCAGCGCCTCGGACATGCTGCGATAGCCGAGATGGTCGAACTCGGCCTGTCCGGCCATGTTCTGCGGAAGGTCCGGGAAGAACGGCCCACGCGCGAAGGCCTTGGGAATGACGACATTGCGCGTGGCGCCCTGCCTGTCGGAAATGAGCGCCTGCTGCGTCGCGGGATCGAGCTTGCCGCTTACCGGCAGGCCCTGCGCTTCCTGGAACCCGCGCAAGGCCAGGCCGTAGGACCCGCCTTCGCGGCCATCGATCACGCCCGAAGAGAAGCCCTTTCGATCGAGCGCCACCTGGGCGCGCATGACGAGGCTGTCGGCCGCCTCGGTCGCGCCGCCGCCGGGGGCCGAGGCGAAGGCCATGGGATCGCCGGACTGCGCGGCACTCTTGTTGTCGCCATTACCACCATCGCCTCCGGCGTTGCGGTCGCCCGAGTGGCAGGCGGAGAGCAGGAGAATGGCGGCGAACGTCAGCGGCAGGGATCGCATCAAGCGGGCATCCTTCGATTTTTCGTTTCCCTGCATAACGCGCGAGGGGCCTTGCGGCTTCCTGCGCCGCGCGATTTCGTGCGCCATGCCGCCCGGCCTGCCCTCGCCCGATGCAGCAAGGGCACGGCGGCGATCTCTTTCCGCAACCGCCGCCCATTGTGCCGAAGGCCCGCTTGCCATACCGGCTGGCGCCATGAGCAGGCTCGATTCCTTCTTCGCGGCGGCGCTCGGCCGCATCGAGAGCGCCGGCCAGCGCCGCATCCTGCGCGCCGCGTCGCTCGAAAACGGCGGTCGCGTCATGCGCGACGGGCGGGCGTTGCTCGACTTTTCCAGCAACGACTACCTCGGCCTCGCCCGGCACCCCCGCCTCGTCGAACGGGCACGGGAATGGACGCAGGCCCATGGCACCGGCTCCGGAGCCTCGCGGCTGGTCACCGGCACCAGCGAGGCGCACCTCGCGCTCGAAAGGCGGATCGCCGGCTTCAAGCATGCCGAAGCCGCCCTGCTGTTCGCCAGCGGCTGGCAGGCCAATGCCGCCGTGATCCCGGCGCTGCTGGCCGCCGTCCCGGGCGCGGCGGTCTTCACCGACCGCCTGATTCACGCCAGCATGCACGCCGGCCTCGCCATATCCGGCACGCGCCAGCACCGTTTCCGCCACAACGACCTCGATCACCTGGAAGAGCTGCTGGCAGGCAAAGGCGCCGACACGCCGGCGCGGCTGATCCTCACCGAGAGCGTCTTCTCGATGGACGGCGACCGCGCCGACATCGCCCGCCTTGCCGCCATCGCCGCCCGGCACGACGCCTTCCTCTTCGTGGACGAGGCCCATGCCACCGGCGTGCTCGGACCGGGCGGGGCCGGTCTCTCGGCCGAGGCGCCCGGCGGGATCGACCTGATCATGGGCACTTTCAGCAAGGCCCTGGGCGGCTTCGGCGCCTATGTCGCCGGATCGCGCGTGATGATCGACTACCTCGTCAATGCGGCGAGCGGCTTCATCTTCACGACGGCGCCGCCGCCGGCCGTGCTCGGCGCCATCGACGCCGCGCTCGACCTGGTGCCCGGCATGAACGCAGAGCGCGCCCATCTCGCGGCGCTGGGCGAGCGGCTGCGCAGCGGTCTCGCCGCGCTCGGCATCGACCATGGCGCGTCCAGCACGCAGATCGTGCCGGCCATGATCGGCGGCGAACAGGCTGCTCTCGACCTTTCCCGCGCGTTGGAAGAGCGCGGGGTTCTGGCTTCCGCGATCCGCCCGCCCACTGTGCCCCCCGGCACCAGCCGCCTGCGCCTGGCGCTGCGGGCGACTCATGCGGAAAGCGACGTCGACACCCTGCTCAACCTGATCGAGGGCTGCCGGTGAACCTGCTCTTCGTCCATGGCTGGGGCTTTGACCGCAGCTTCTGGCAACCGCTTGCCGCGCTTCTGGCGGACCTGCCGCAGGCGATCGACGATCGCGGCTATTTCGGAACGCCCGAGGCCGTCTCCTCAGGCGGGCCTTGCATCGCCGTGACTCATTCCTTCGGCACCATGCGCGTGCTCGCCGCGCCGCCTGCGGGCCTCGTCGGCGTGCTGGCGATCAACGGATTCGCCCGCTTTGCCGCCAGCCCGGACTATCCCGGCGTGCCCCCGCGCGTGATCGACCGCATGCTGCGCCGCTTCGACGAGGCCCCCCGCGCGGTGCTCTCCGAATTCCGCCGCCAGTGCGGCGGGGATGCCGACTTCGGCGAGATCGACGCCGCCCTGCTGCACGAAGACCTCTCCCGCCTGCGCCACGACGAAGCGCCATTGCCGCCGGTTCCAGTGGTCTCGCTGCAAGGCACCCGCGACCCCCTTCTGCCCCAGGCGATGCGCGCGCAAGTGTTCGAGGGCGCGGCGGTGCGCCGGGTGGACTGTGCGGACGGCGGCCATCTGCTCCCGCGCGAGGCGCCGGAATTCTGCGCGGCGGTCCTTCGCGACATGATCGGAACGCCGGCATGACCGCGCCGCGCGAACGCGTCGGCCGCGCCTTTGCCGCCGCGCCCGACTACGACGGCCATGCCCGCGTGCAGCGCGAGGTGGCGCAGGCCCTGGCCGCCCGCATCACCGCGCTGGACCTGCCCGAACGCCCCCGCATCCTGGAAATCGGCTGCGGCACCGGCTTCCTGACCCAGGCTCTCGCCGGGCTTGGCGGCGACTGGCTCGTCACCGATCTTGCCCCTGAAATGCTGCAACGCTGCCGCGCGCGACTGGGCGAGGCCGTCCGCCACCGCTTCGCCGTGCTCGACGGCGAATACGGAACTCCGGAGGGCGGCCCCTTCGACCTGATCTGCTCCAGCCTGGCCGTGCAGTGGTTCGACGATGCCCCGGCTGCCCTTTTCCGCATCGCGGGCTGGCTGGCGCCCGGCGGGCATCTCATGGTCTCCACGCTCGGCCCCGGCAGCTTCGCCGAGTGGCGCGCGGCGCACGATCCCGAGGGGCTGGCGCCAGGAACACCGCGCTTCGCGCCCATCGCGGATTTCGGCGCCGGCGTTGCGGCCGTGGAACGCCGCGCCGAACATCACGAGAGCCCGCTCGCCTTCCTCCATGCCCTCAAGGCCATCGGCGCGCAGACGCCCGAGGCCGGTCACCGGCCGCTGTCGCCGGGCCAGCTCCGCCGCGTCATGGCGCGTTTCGCCCAGAATGGATGCAACGTGACTTACGAAGTCGTGACCTGCCACCTAAAGTCCCGGAATTGAGCACTTCATGATCGTAGAGCCCCTGATTTCCCGCCCCCTCACTTCCCGCCCCCTGATCGTCACCGGCACCGATACGGAGATCGGCAAGACCGTCTTCGCCGCGGCCCTGGCGGGTGCGCTCGGCGCCCATTACTGGAAGCCGGTGCAGGCCGGGCTTGAGGAAGACGGCGGCGATGGAGACCGTGTCGGGCGGCTTTCCGGCCTGCCCGCCGATCGCATCCTGCCCGAGGCCTATCGCCTTGCCACGCCCTGCTCGCCCCATCTCGCCGCCGAGATCGACGGGGTGGACATCGCCGCCGAACGTCTCGCCCTGCCGCAAGTGGAAGGCCCGCTGGTGGTCGAGGGTGCAGGCGGGGTGATGGTCCCCCTCACCCGCTCGACGACATATGCCGACCAGTTCGCGCGCTGGAATGCGCCTGTCGTGCTGGTGGCGCGCACGGTGCTGGGCACGATCAACCATTCGCTGCTCTCTATCGAGGCGCTGCGCAGCCGCGGTGTCGAAGTGCACGGCGTGGCCTTCGTCGGCGATGCCGTGGAAGACAGTGAGGCCGCCATCTGCGCCATGGGCCGGGTCCGCCGTCTGGGCCGCCTGCCCCGCCTCGACCCGCTGACGCCGGAGGCCCTCGCCCGCGCCTTCGCTGAAAACTTCAACATCGAGGATTTCACCGCATGACGTCATCGGTCTGGCATCCCTTCACTCAGCACGGCCTTCAGGAGCCGGTTCCGCTGGTCACCCATGCCGAGGGAGCGCTGCTCCACACGGCGGATGGCCGGGCGGTGGTGGATGCCGTGTCCTCGTGGTGGGTGACGACGCACGGTCATTCCCATCCGCGCATCAAGGCCGCCATCGCGGAGCAGGCGCAGAAACTCGACCAGATCATCTTCGCAGGATGGACTCACGACCCGGCCGAACAGGTCGCGGCGGGACTGCGCGCCATCATGCCCGAGAGCCTGACGCGGGTGTTCTTCTCCGATTCGGGATCGACCAGCGTGGAAGTGGCGCTGAAAATGGCGCTCGGTTACTGGCACTGGCGCGGCGAGGGCCGCCACCGCATCGTCGTGATGGAGAATTCCTACCACGGCGACACGATCGGCGCGATGTCGGTGGGCGAACGCGGGGTGTTCAACCAGCCTTACGCCCCGCTGCTGTTCGACGTCGGCCGTATTCCCTTCCCCGCTGCCGGCGCGGAACAGGCGACGCTCGACGCGCTCGAAGCGCTCTGCCGCCAGCCGGATACCGCCGCGCTGATCGTGGAGCCGCTGATCCTCGGCGCGGGCGGCATGCTGGTCTATTCGCCGGCGGTCCTCGCGGCGATGCACGAAATCTGCGCCCACCAGGGCGTACTGTTCATCGCCGACGAAGTGATGACCGCCTGGGGCCGCACCGGCACTCTTCTCGCGTGCGAGCAGGCGGGGATCGTCCCCGACATTCTCTGCCTCTCCAAGGGCCTGACCGGCGGGGCGGTGCCGCTGGCCGTCACCATGGCGAGCGAGGCCATCTACGAAGCGCACTATTCCACCGACCGCGCGCGGATGTTCTTCCATTCCTCCAGCTATACCGCGAACCCGATCGCCTGCGCCGCCGCCGCCGCCAATCTGGCGGTCTGGCGCGAGGAGCCGGTTCTCGAACGGATTGCCGCGCTGGCCGGCAAGCAGGCGGGCTGGATCGAAAAGCTCGGCCAGTTCTGCCACTTCGACAATCCCCGTAGCCTGGGCACTATCGCCGCGCTGGACCTCAGGACCAGCGGTGCCAGCGGCTACATGAGCGACCTTGCCCCGCGCCTCATGGCCTTCTTCCGCGAACGCGACGTGCTGCTGAGGCCGCTCGGGAACACTGTCTATGTCATGCCGCCCTACTGCATCACCGACGATCAGCTTGCGCAAGTGTGGGATGCCATCGGCGAAGCGGTGATTTCGTTCTAAGCGCCGGCCACGCTTTAAGAGCTGCCACAAGGCCGATATGCCAAGGGTCCGGGGAAGCATCCCCGGGCCTTTTCCTTTACTCGTCGACGTCGAAGTGATCCGGCAAAAGTCCGGCCAGGCGGCGCCGGTGCATTTCCTCGAAAGCCGCCTCCACCCGGCGTGTATAGACCGCGGTGCGAAACAGCGGCGCCGTCAGCCGGTTGGCGGCGAGGCGATCACGCAATGTCCCAAGCGCGTCCGGGTCTCGCGCCAAGGCCAGCGCCGCCGCCTCGTAGGCGTCCCGGTCCGGCACCGCCAGTTCCGGAAGGCCGACGGCATGGACGAGGCTGGCCGCCACCCGTGCGGCGAACTGGCGTCCGGCCATGGTGAGGACGGGCAGGCCGCCCCAAAGCGCGTCACTGGCCGTTGTATGGGCATTGACCGCGAAGGTATCGAGAAACAGATCGGCCAGCGCCAGGCGCCCGAGGTGCTCGCCATGCGGAACGCTCTCGGCAAAGACCAGCCGCGCCGGATCGATGCCGCGCGCCGCCGCCTCTCGGCGCAGGTTCTGCTCCGCCCAGGGATTGGAGCGCAGCAACCAGAGCACGCTGCCCTCCACGGCGCCGAGCAGCCGCATCCAGATCGTGAATGCGTCCGGCCCGATCTTGTAGGTGTGGTTGAAGCAGCAGAACACGAATCCGTGCTCGGGCAGGCCCCAGGCCCTGCGCCCGCGCCGGTCCGGCACGATGATGCGGCGATCGTCGTTCGCCTGATAGCTATGCGGCAGCCGCACGATCTTCTCGGTGAACCAGACCTCCTGCCCGGGCGGCAGCGAAACGGCGTCGGCGATGAAGTAGTCCATGCAGGGATGGCCCAGGGTACCCGGATAGCCCATGTAGCTCACCTGCACCGGCGCCAGCCTGCGGCCGAACAGCGCCGTGCGCGTGCCGCGCCTATAGCCCTTGAGATCGACCGCGATGTCCAGCCCGTCCGCCCTCGCCCTGTCGACGACAGCGGCATCGGCCAGGTGCCCGATCTCGATGAAGGCATCGACCTGCCCCCGCAAGGCTGCGCGCGCCGCATCGCCTTCGCGGCGCGGGCCATAGCTGTAGAGGCGAATATCGAAGCGGCTGCGATCGTGCTCGCGAAACAGGCCGCTCATCAGGTACATCGTCGCGTGATCGTGAAAGTCCGCCGAGAAGTATCCGATACGGATGCGTCCATCGCAGGAAGGCGGCGGATCGGGAAAGCTCTGCGGCCCCTCCGTAAACTTCACCGCCGCGCAGGCCAGCGAGCGGCGATACTGGTAGCCGGGGTCGTCCACGAAAGGCAGCGCCGCGAACGGCTGCACCGCCGCGGCCGAAGGACTGTCCGTCAGGGCGAACTCGGACCGGCGCCGCCAGTCGCAGATGTGCGCTTCCTCGAACAAGGCCTGGAGAAGCGCCGAGCGGTCGTCGGGAACGAGCGTCCAGGCCTTGCGGAAAGCCGCGATGGCGTCCGGCAACGCGCCCTTCAGCACCAGCGCCTTGCCGCGATTGACCATCGCCTGCGTACCGGCAGGCTCGGCCTCCAAGGCGCGGTCGTAGGCAGCGAGAGCCTCGTCCAGGCGGTCCAGCAGCAGCAGTTCCCCGCCCATGTTGTTCCAGGCCAGGGCATGACCCGGCCGCAGCGCGACCGCACGGCGATAGGCGGCGACCGCCTCTTCCCGCGCCCCGCGCTTCGCAAGCAGGTTGCCCAGATTGTAATGTGCCTCGGTATAGCCGGGATCGAGCGCCACCGTCCGCGCCAGTTCCTCTTCGGCCTCGTCCCACCGCGCCTGCGCGTCGAGCAGATTCGCCAGGTTGAAGCGCGCATCGGCATAGTCCGGGTGGCGCGCGATCACCGCGCGGTAGATTTCTTCCGCCTCGGCCGACCGATTCTGGCGGCGCAGCGTCACGGCCAGGTTGTTGCGGCAGGCGGCGGCATCCGGGTCCAGCGCTATGGCGCGGCGGAAAGCGGCTTCGGCCTCGGGCAGGATACCCAGCGCCAGCAGCGCCGCGCCTTGCAGGTTGTGGACGGTGAAGCTCTGCGGAAAGACGCCGGCCAGTCGGGCGCCCTCCCTGGCGGCTTCGTCCATGCGGTCGGAACGATAGGCGGAAACCATCGCCGCGAGTTCGCCGGGGGCCGGGTCGGCCTGCGCCGCATCCAGCGCCTGAAGCGCCGCGCGTGCCCGACCGTTGCGTGGAAACCGATCCAGCGCCTCGCGGTAGAGCGCGCGGGCGGTCTCGGTCTCGCCCCGCTTGGCCGCGCCTTTGGCCTTGATCAGCAGTGCTTCCAATCCGCCCACATTTCCCTCCGCCGATTGCAGCGGACGGGGTTAGGCGAACAGGGTTCACGCCGGATAAGCGCGCGATTAGGGGCATCCACCTGGTGTGGATGTTCGCGATCTGGAATGTCTGGATTTCCACCGAAGGAAAACTGGAGCGGGCGAAGGGATTCGAACCCTCGACCCCAACCTTGGCAAGGTTGTGCTCTACCCCTGAGCTACGCCCGCTCTGGCGTTTGGAGACTTCCGGCTAACCGGAAATCCCTATGTGAACTGGAGCGGGCGAAGGGATTCGAACCCTCGACCCCAACCTTGGCAAGGTTGTGCTCTACCCCTGAGCTACGCCCGCTCTGACGTTCAAGACCTGCTGGCGTAACCGGCAGGTCCGGGGTGGAGGCGCGCCACTAGCAGTGCCTTTTGAGGGCCGCAAGAGGAAAATCGAAAGAATTTTCAGAAGCCCCGCAGAACCACACCTAACTGGACATGAACCCTTCACAAATCCGTCCCGAAGGACGATCTAGGGTGCCATTCGTTTTTCACGGGAGCACGTATCTTGGCCAGCATGGGTCTCAACCTCGACGAACAGAAAGCGGTCGACCGGTTCCGCAAGACGGTAGCCGAACCGTCGATGACGCAGCTGGTGATCCTCGATTTCTGGGCCGAATGGTGCGGCCCCTGCAAGGCGCTGACGCCGGTGCTGGAGAAGGTCGCCGCGGAATATGCCGACAAGGGCGTGATCCTTGCCAAAGTGAACGTCGATGAAGAGCAGTTCATCGCCTCGCAGTTCCAGGTGCGCTCGATCCCCACGGTCTACGCGATTTTCCAGGGGCAGCCGGTGGCGGACCTCACCAATGCCCGCACCGAATCGCAGCTCAAGCAGACGCTGGACCAGCTTCTGACCCAGCTTCCCATCCAGCCGGGCGGCGCGGAGCCGCAGCAGGATCTCGCGCCGCTGATCGCCATGGGCGAGGAAGCCCTGGCCGTAGGCGACGGCGAACGCGCCGCCGCCATATTCATGCAGATCCTCGAAATGGCGCCGGACAATGGCGAAGTGCTCGCCGGGTTCGTGCGGGCACTGGTGCTCGCCGGTCGCCTTGACGAGGCCGAGCAGGTTCTCGCCAGCCTCGAACCGGAACTGGCGGCCGACCCGCAAGTCGAACGCGCCCGCACTGCGCTTGCCCTTGCCAAGGACAAGCCCGAGGACAGCGAACTCGCCGCCCTGCGCGCTGCCGCCGCCGAGCGCCCGGCCGACATGGAAGCGCAGCTTGCTTTCGCCAACGCCGCCTTCGCCGCGGGTGAGCGCGACGCGGCCGCCGACACGCTGCTGCGCATGGTTGCTGCCGACCGCGAATGGAACGAAGGTGCCGCGCGTGCCAAGCTGCTCCAGATCTTCGATGTCACCGGACTTGAAGATCCCTGGGTGTCCGCCACCCGCCGCAAGCTCTCCACTGTCCTGTTCGGCTGACGGTGGCGCGAATCACCATCTTTCCGCTCCCGGGAGCGGTGCTCTATCCGGGGCTGCAATTGCCGCTCCATATCTTCGAGCCCCGCTACCGGGCGATGGTGAGCGACGCCCTGGCGCGAGATCGCCGCATCGGCATGATCCAGCCGCAGCGCCCGGCCGAAGGCGCCCCGCTGTTTTCAGTGGGCTGCCTTGGCCGCATCGGCGATGTCGAGGCCCTGGAAGACGGCCGCTTCAATATCGTGCTCACCGGCGAATCGCGGTTTCGCCTGCTGCGCGAACTGGATGTGCCGACCCCGTTCCGCCAGGTCGAAGCCGAACTCCTTGCGGAACGCGACGACGAAGTGCTCGCCCCGATCGAGCGCGCCAGCTTCGAACGGGAAGCCAAGCGCTTCGCGGATGCCCAGGGCTATGCGGTGGACTGGGACCAGGTCGGGCGGCTCGACGATCAGTCGCTGATCAACGGCGTCTCGCAGATCGCGCCTTTCGATGCCGCGGCCAAGCAGGCCCTGCTGGAGGCGGAAACCCTGCCGCTCCGCTGCGAACTGCTGGTGCAACTGATGCAGTTCTTCGGCCGCCACTCGGACGACGATGACGCCGTGACCCTGCAGTAGGGGTTAAAGCAGCGCCCACGCGTCCCGGTTCTGCCTGCCCCCGGCGATCGGCGCCGCTCGAAAGCGTGTCCTAGCGCTTGTCTTTACCGGGTAACCTGGCCTGACTCTCCAGCACGCGGGAGCGCATGTAGAGTTCGTCCGCTTCGCGCGCCGACATGCCGTCGCTGCCGTAGCGTTCCGCCAGGGAGCCGATCTGCCGCTGTTCCTTGCGCAGACCCCTGGCTTCCTGCTTCGAGAGACGACCCGACTCCCGCCCCTCGCGAATGGCCTGATCCGCCTTGCGCAAGTCTATGCGGTAATTGGCCTCGTCGGCGGTCTGCCGGGCCGCGTCAGGGAAGGCGTCGCCGGGCCTCGGCGCCGGGGGACCGACGATCTGCGCCTCGGCAATGGACGCGGCCAGAAGCAGCGCTCCAGCGAAACCGGCAGACAGCAAGCGGAGCATCGCACCCTCCTTTTGCGGCAGAGAAGGGCAAGACTGCCCCCAGGCGCTGAACCCGCGATGAATTCGCCTTATTGCAGAAGGACCGTCTTCACCCCGTCGATCACATATTGCGCCGCCAGCGCCGCCAGCAGCACACCCAGCAGCCGCGTGATGACGGCTTCGACTTTGTCTCCCAGCACCCGCATGAGCGGTCCGGCAGCGGCCAGGGCGGCGAAGCTCAACAGCATGACCGCCACCATGGCGGCCAGGATCGCCATGGTCTGCTCCGCCCCGTGCGCGCGGGACGTGAGCAGCATGATCGTCGCGATCGATCCCGGCCCGGCCAGCATCGGCATGGCCATCGGGAAGACCGAGACGTCGTCGATCTCAGGCGTCTCGGCATTGTGAGCGATGATCTTCTCGGCCCGCTCCTCGCGGCGCTGGGTGCGCTTTTCGAAGACCATGTCGATGGCGATCATGAACAGCATGATGCCGCCGGCGATGCGGAAAGCGTTCAGCTCGATGTGGAGCGCGCCGAGCAGGCGGGCGCCGAACAGCGCGAAGACCACCAGGATGGCGCTGGCGATCATGCAGGCGCGTGCCGCCATGGAGATCGCCTGCGAACGGCTGGCATCGGCCGAAAGTCCCGCATAGATCGGCGCGCAGCCGGGGGGATCGATCACCACGAAGAGCGTGACGAAGGCACTGAGGAAGACTTCATACATGCCGTTCGTTGCCCCTAGTTCCGGTCTTTCGGCGCGGCAACTTCGCTGCGCAGCACTTCGGTCATCGCCCCGTTCTTCTTCATCGATACGGCCAGCCAGCGCGAGTGATCGGCTTCGACATGGTAACGCCACGTCAAAGTGCCGTCCTTCGAGCGCCCCCGGCCGTCCATGCCGGGCGCGGTCTTTTCGCGGTCCCGCTCGACCAGCAGCTCGTCGCCCGGTCCGCCGGCGCAATCGGCAACGGATGCCGAAAGCATGTCCGGTTCCTTGAGCGGCTGCGCAAGCGCATCCCCCTGATCGAGAACCCAGCGATAGTCGCCTTTCTTGCGCTGCTGCCAGATCGTCGTGAAATAGCCCACCGTGCCATCGGGCTGCTGCCAGGCACCCTTGGTCACCCCCATGGTGCCGTCGCAACTCATCCAGACCTGATGGGCCTGCCACTGCACCGGCGCCGCCGGCTCCTTGCGGCCGCTGAGCCATTCCTTGGCGCGGACCGGTTCTGGCACGAACATCACCGCTTCATCGTCCGCGAATTCGTCGAAGGCCTTCCATTGGCCCTTCTCGCGCGCCGTTCGCGCGAAAGCGATTTCGGCGGCGACAAGCGCGCTGGGATTGGCCGTGCCGTTACCCGGCGCATATTCCGGTCGGCGCCGGGCATCGGCCGGGCCGGCGGCCAGCGCGAAGAGCGCCAGCCCGCCGGCGACAGCGGCCAGGACCCGGGCCGGCGGCCGGTTCAAAGGGCGCTCTCGTCCAGCGCCAGGCCCGCGCTGCGGTGCGCGGCGACGATCGTATTGCGCAGCAGGACGGCAATGGTCATCGGGCCGACCCCGCCGGGGACCGGGGTGATCGCCCCGGCAACCTCGGCCGCCGAAGCGAAGTCCACATCGCCCACCAGGCGGGTCTTGCCTTCCTCGGCACCCTGGTCGGTACGGGGAACGCGGTTGATACCCACGTCGATCACGGTGGCGCCGGGCTTGATCCAGTCGCCCTTGACCATCTCGGGACGGCCGACGGCCGCCACCACGATGTCGGCGCGGCGCACCACGTCGGCCAGATCCTTCGTGCGGCTATGCGCCACGGTGACGGTGCAGCTTTCCGCGATCAGCAACTGCGCCATCGGCTTGCCGACGATGTTGGAGCGACCGATCACCACGGCATCCAGGCCCGAAAGCGAGCCGAGCCGGTCCTTCAACAGCATCACGCAGCCCAGCGGCGTGCAAGGCACGAAGCCCGGCAGGCCGGTGGCGAGACGCCCGACATTGACGACGTGGAAACCGTCCACGTCCTTGTCGGGATTGATCGTGGCAATGACCTTTTGCTCGTTCATGTGCGCGGGCAGCGGCAGCTGGACGAGGATGCCGTCCACCGCCGGGTCGGCATTGAGCTGCTCGACCACGGCCAGCAGGTCGGCCTCGGACGCGTCTGCAGACAGCTTGTGCTCGAAGCTTTCCATGCCCGCCGCCACGGTCTGCTTGCCCTTGTTGCGGACATAGACCTGGCTGGCCGGGTCTTCGCCCACCAGCACGACCGCGAGGCCCGCCTTGCGGCCGGCCTTCGCCTCGAAATCGGCCGCGACGGCGGCGATGCGGGTGCGCAGGCCCTCGGCGAAAGCCTTGCCGTCGATGATTCTGGTGTCTGCGCTCATATCAGGCGTACGCCATCGGCTGGAGGATCATGATGAGGACGTTGAGGCCGATGATCAGCACCATCGGCGAAAAGTCGATCCCGCCGGTATTGGGCATGATGCGCCGGATCGGGCTGAGGATCGGATCGAGCAGCGCATTGAGCGCGCGCCAGATCGCCTCGACGAACCGATTGTGCAGGTTGACCACGTTGAAGGCGATCAGCAGGCCCAGCACGAACTGCACGAGCACGAGGGTCGTCAGGATCTGGACGAGGTAGATAAGGGCGTTGATCACACCGCCGAGCATGGGCGTGGGGCCTTTCTGAGGAATGGAGCGTCCGCCTGATAGCCGAGGCGGGGGGCGGGGAGCAAGCGCAGGAGAGGACCGGAAGGTCCGAGCAATGCTCGGTTACAGAGCAAGGGGCCGAAAGCCCGGCGAACCCCGCCTGCCGCGGCCTCTGGGCCGGGCGCCTGCGGGATTTGCTGCGAGAGATTACCGGGTGACGGTCGACATCCGTTCGATGCGCCAGTTGAGCTGTTGCTCGCTGGCGCCGGGCAAGTCGTTGATACGGCGCAGCACGATGCTGCCGCGGCGCGAGGGGCGGCCATCGGCGAAGTCCAGCACCACCGGCGCCTCGTAATAGAGCGTACCGGCCGCATTGCTGCTGTCGCCGCGGCCCAGCGCGATGCGCGGGCCGGCATCGCCGCCGAATTCCTCGGCCAGGCGGCTGGGCGTCATCTGCGCGTCGAGCGTCCAGGCCTTGGCGGCATCGTCCCAGTCGCCGATGCGCAGGGCATTGACGTAGTAGCGCAGGAGACGTTCGGGATCGCGGCGTTCGCCCAGCGCGGTCTGGTCGAGCTGGGCTGCAAGGCCATTGGTGGCCGCTGCGGTGGCATCGCCGGAAGGTTCTTCGCTGGCAGCGATCGCCTCGCTCGCAGCGCTGGTCGGATCGCTGCTGGATTCGGCCACCGGCTCGCCATTACAGGCCGCAAGCAGGAGGGTGATGGCCGAAACGGCGCCGGCGATGACGAGGGTATTACGCATGTGGCTCGAAGTGCCTTTCAGCCCGATAGTTCCTCTTTGCAGTTCTGGCCCAACCTGAACAGACCGAACCTGAACAGTTTTGGGCCTGAACAGATTTGAGCCGGAACGAAATCAGCCTGCGCGGATCAGCGTTCCGGCGCCTTCCTGCGTGAATATTTCCAGCAGCATGGCATGCGAAACCCGCCCGTCAAGCACGACAGCCGCCTCGCAGCCGGCCTCGACCGCGTGGATGCAGGTTTCCAGCTTGGGGATCATGCCGCCGGAAATGGTGCCGTTGCGCTGCAGGTGGACAATGTCGGCCGGGGTCAGGTCGGTCAGCAGTTCGCCCTGCTTGTCGAGCACGCCGCGCACGTCGGTGAGCAGGAACAGGCGCGAGGCGCCCAGCGCCGCGGCCACGGCACCGGCCATGGTGTCGGCATTGATATTGTAGGTCTGCCCGTCTTCGCCCGGGGCGATCGGCGCGATCACCGGGATCATGCCGGCCGAGGAAATCGTCTCGATCACGCTGATGTCGATATGGGCCGGTTCGCCCACGAAGCCGAGGTCGACGACACGCTCGATATTGCTGTCGGGGTCCTTGGCGGTGCGCTGCACCTTGCTGGCGGTGACGAGGCCGCCGTCCTTGCCGGAAATGCCCATGGCCTTGCCGCCGGCCTGCGCGATCCAGCCGACGATTTCCTTGTTGATCACACCCGAGAGGACCATTTCGGCCACTTGCGCGGTCTGCTTGTCCGTGACGCGAAGCCCGTCGACGAAGCGCGATTCCACGCCCATGGTCTTGAGCATGGCGCCGATCTGCGGGCCGCCGCCGTGGACGACCACCGGGTTGATCCCCACCGCCTTGAGCAGGACCACGTCTTCCGCGAAATCGCGCGCCAGTTCGGGGTCGCCCATGGCATGGCCGCCGTACTTCACGACGAACGTGCGACCGGCATAACGCTGCAGGTAGGGCAGCGCATCGACGAGCGTCTCGGCTTTCGAGAGCATGGCGGGATCGTGCGGAATCGGCATGGGCCGCTATTAGACCCCTGCGTCAGGAATTAAACCCCAATTTCGGGGAAAAACGACCGATTATTTCGCTCCCGCCCCGTCGGTTGCTTGCGCGATCTTGCGGCTGTGCAAAACGGGCATTCGCCCGCCTCGTTCACCCAACAACGACTTGCGCCGCTGCCGACAGAATGCGCTCTAAGCGGAGTTCAGGTCAGACGCCGTCCAGCTTGCGGCCCAGCTTCACGAAGAGCCAGATGAACGGCGGCACCATGATTGTCGAGAGCACCAGCTTGGCGATGATCTGCCCGCCCATGATGTCCCAGATCGGCAGGACCCCGGCGAAGGAGATGGTGATGAAGATCAGCGTGTCGACCACTTGCGACAGCAAGCTCGCGATCCAGGCGCGCATCATCAGCATACGCCCTTCGCGACCGGCCGAAAGGCGCGAGAACACGGTGACGTTCAGCGTTTGCGAGACGCCATAGGACACCAGCCCGGCAAACTGCATGCGGGCGCCCTGCCCCAGGAGGCGGGCATAGGCTTCCTGATCGTCCCAGAACGGGGCAGCCGGGACGACGTGGATCACCAGCGTAAGCAGCGTCATCGACACGATCAGCGGGATGAAGCCGAACCGGACCAGCCGGTTGGCGACTGCCGTGCCGTGCAATTCGGCCACCGCACTCGACAGCACCACCAGCAGCAGAAACGCGAAAATCCCCGATTCGACGGCCAGGTCGCCGAAGACCGGCCAATGTCCGAGATAGGCGATCTTGATGCCCAGAACGCCCGCCAGGACGACCAGTCCGCCATAGAGCGTGGAGAACACGAACATCGAGCGGGGAATGGCGATGGCGCGGGATTGCGCGCTTGCAGGGGCTTGCGGTTCCATGACGATGCTCTAACGGGCGCGGAACAATTGCACTAGCCGTCATGGATGCGCGCCTCTAGGTTTGCGCACAGATTCAGCACGTATTTTCGGAGAAACGGGGACGATGCACGTCGCCTACAGTCTGCTCGGCATCGTTCTCATCATGGCCGTCGCCTTTCTGCTCTCCACCAACCGCCGGGCGATCCGTCTGCGCGTGGTGGGCGCGGCCTTCGCGCTGCAGGCGGGCCTGGCGGCGCTCGTGCTCTACGTTCCTTTCGGCAAGGACCTGCTTGGCGGCGCGGCAGCCGGCGTGGAAAGCCTGCTCGGCTATGCCCACGCAGGCGTCGACTTCCTGTTCGGCCCGCTCGCCAGCCCCGAGATCGGCGGCCACAGCTTCGCCATCTCGGCCCTGCCGGTAATCATCTTCTTCGCCTCGCTGATCTCGATCCTCTACTATCTCAAGATCATGCCGCTGGTGGTGCGCTGGATCGGCGGCGGGCTGGAGAAGCTGACCGGCATCAGCAAGGTGGAGAGCCTCTGCGCGGCCTCGAACATCTTCGTCGGGCAGAGCGAAGCTCCCTTGGTGATCCGCCCCTACCTGGCCAATCTCAATCCCTCGCAGCTGTTCTGCGTGATGAGCGTCGGGCTGGCCGGCGTGGCCGGCACGATCCTGGCCGCCTATGCCTCGATGGGCATCCGTATCGACTATCTGGTCGCCGCCGCCTTCATGTCGGCGCCGGGCGGCATCTTCATGGCCAAGATGATCATGCCCGATCCGCGCCCCGGACAGGTCCAGACCATCGCGGGCGAAGAGCTTGCCGTTCACGAGAGCACCCTGCCCCCCGCCGGTGCCGCAGCCGCCGCGCTCAACCGCGCCGACGTGACCCACTTGCCCGGCGTCCACGTCGATGAGCCGGAAGCGCTCGAGCACGAGGAAGAAAAGCCCGCCAACATCATCATGGCCGCCTCGCAAGGCGCCCAGACCGGCGTGAAGCTGGCCGTGGCCGTCGGCGCCATGGTGCTGGCCTTCGTGGCGCTGATCGCGCTGGCCAACGGCCTTGTCGGCTGGATCGGCGGGCTGTTCGGCTTCAGCGGCGTGACCTTCCAGGGCCTGCTCGGCTACATCTTCGCGCCGGTATTCTACCTGCTCGCCGTGCCGGACTGGAACGAGGCCATGCAGGCCGGCAGCCTGTTCGGCAGCAAGATCGTGCTCAACGAATTCGTCGCCTTCATCGACCTCGGCCAGATGACGGCGCTCAGCCCCCGCACCGTGGCCGTCGTTACGTTCGCGCTTTGCGGCTTCGCGAACTTCTCGTCGATCGCCATCCAGATGGCCGTCACCGGCAGCCTCGCCCCCAACCAGCGCCCGATCATCGCCCGGCTTGGCGTGCGCGCGCTCTGCGCCGGCAGCCTCTCGAACCTGATGAGCGCGGCACTGGCTGGCCTGTTCCTCGGCCTGAGCTGAGATTTTTGTCCGGGCTCACGCCCGGAAAGCGGCACCGGCCCACGCTCCCACCCGACCTCCCATCAGGATATACTAGTGGGAGGTCGGGTGGGGGCGTGGGCCGGTGCCGCAAGCCTTCGACGGATGTCGAAGGCGCATCCAACAAAGACTCGGGCCGGTGCCGCGAGCCATTCGCGGAGGCGAATGGCGTACCAAACAATTGCCTCCCGCCGCGCGGCGCCTATATCGGGGGGCATGACCATGACCGATCCGCGCTCGCTCCTCTATCGCCAGCTTTCGCCCGAGGACGCCCAGGCGCTCGCCGCCGAGACCTTGCGCAATTGCGAGGACGGCGAACTCTACATGCAGTTCATGGCCACCGAGGCCTTCGGCTTCGATGACGGCCGCCTGAAAACGGCCGACTATTCGCGCGACGCCGGTTTCGGCCTGCGCGGTGTCACCGGCGAGATGACCGGCTTCGCGCACGCCAACGAGATTTCCCCCGCCGCCATCCGCCGCGCGGGCGAGACGCTGCAATTGCTGGACCCGGCAGGCGCCGTGCGCGCCGCGCCGCCGCAGAAGAGCAACCGCCACCTCTATACCCATGTCTCGCCGCTCGACCTTGTGCCGTTCGAGGAAAAGGTGAAGCTGCTGGAGACGATCGACGCCGCCGCGCGCGCCCGCGATCCCCGCGTCTCGCAAGTCAGCGCCAGTCTCACCGGCCAGTGGTCGGTCATCGAGATCGTCCGTCCCGACGGCTTCATCGCCACCGACGTGCGCCCGCTGGTACGCCTCAGCGTCTCGATCGTCGCCGAAAGCAACGGCCGCCGCGAAACCGGCTCGTTCGGCATGGGCGGCCGCCATCTCTACGACGCGCTGTTCGACCCGGCCAACTGGAACCGCGCCATCGACACCGCGCTGAACCAGGCGCTGGTCAACCTTGAAAGCGTGGACGCCCCGGCGGGCGAGATGACCGTGCTGCTCGCACCCGGCTGGCCCGGCGTGATCCTGCACGAAGCCGTCGGCCACGGCCTGGAGGGCGACTTCAACCGCAAGGGCACATCGGCCTTCGCCGGCCGCATCGGCGAGCGCGTGGCCGCGCCCGGCGTCACCATCGTCGATGACGGTTCGATCGCCGACCGCCGTGGTTCGCTCTCGATCGATGACGAAGGCACGCCCACGCAGGAGACGGTGCTGATCGAGGACGGCATCCTCAAGGGCTACATGCAGGACCGCATGAACGCGCGCCTGATGGGCGTCGATCCCACCGGCAACGGCCGCCGCGAGAACTACGCCCACGCCCCGCAAGTCCGCATGACCAATACTTTCATGAAGGCGGGCAACGACGATCCGGCCGAACTGCTGTCGCGCATGAAGAACGGCATCTTCGTGAAATCGATGGGCGGCGGCCAGGTCGACATCGTCTCGGGCAAGTTCGTGTTCTCGTGCAACGAGGCCTACAAAGTGGAGAACGGCAAGCTCGGCGCGCCGATCAAGGGCGCCACGCTGATCGGCGACGGCCCCTCGGTGCTGACCCGTGTCACTGGCATCGGCAACGACCTCGAACTCGATCGCGGCGTCGGCGTCTGCGGCAAGGGCGGCCAGAGCGTGCCGGCAGGCGTCGGCCAGCCCACCCTGCTCATCGAGGGCATCACCGTGGGCGGTACGGCGTAACCGCCTTACATACCTGTCGTCCTAAGGAAATCCCCGGGTTTACGCCTGCCAGGCTTCAGCCCATGTTCAGACGAAACGTGGCATAAGCGCGATCTAGGGTTGGGAAAGTGAGGTAGAGACCATGTCACTGAAGCATGTCGTCGGCGCCACGCTGATCGCGGCCAGCCTTTTGGCCGCGCCCACCGTGTTCGCACGAGAAAAACTGACCGGCGAACAGCAACTCGCCAAGATCCTCGATGGCCGTGTCGCCGGAAAGCCGGTGACGTGCATTCCGCTGAACCAGGCGCAAAGCACGCAGATCATCGACAAGACCGCGATCGTCTACCGCGTGGGCAGCACCTATTACGTGAACCGCCCCACCAACGCCGATCGGCTCGATTCGGACAATATCCTGGTGACGAAGCTCTATTCGAGCCAGCTTTGCCGTCTCGACACCGTGCAATTGCGCGATCGGACCACGCCCAGCATGTGGAACGGTTTCGTCGGCCTTCAGGACTTCGTGCCTTATACGAAGCCGAAAACCACGTCTGCCAAGTAACCGAAAAGAGAAGTTCCGCGAAAAGGGCGGCTGCGGAAACGTCCGTGGCCGCCTGATGCGTTTTGGAGCGGGCACCTGACGCGCCGGGCCATCTCGCTCTGGATACTCGGCCTGCTCTATGGCGCGGCGGGTATTCTGCACCTCGCGCTGCCCGGACCGTTCGTCGCCATCGTTCCGCCTTGGGTGCCCGCCCCGGCCCCGGTAGTCGCCCTCACCGGAATTGCCGAGATCCTGGGTGCAATCGGCATGCTGCAACCGATTTCGCCCGCGCTGCGCCAGGGTGCAGGCTGGGGCCTTGCCGCCTATGCCCTCTGCGTATGGCCCGCCAACTTGCAGCATATGCTGATCGACCTTGCCCACCCCGGTCGCGGCCTGCCCCTTGCTTACCATGTCCCGCGCCTTGCCCTGCAGCCGGTGCTGATCTGGTGGCCACTGTGGGCCAGCGGCGTGACGGACTGGCCCTGGCGGCGACGCTGACCTAGTCTTCCGCTCCCGCCTTGCCGCGCCCATCCCAGGAGACCCGCTTCATGGCGCTCGCCCGAAGCACAATGCCCTCACCCATCGGCGAACTCACCCTGATCGCCAGCGACGCCGGCCTCGTCGCCGTGCTCTGGGAGAACGACAACCCGGCCCGCGTCCGCCTGGAAGCGACCGAGGATGCCCACGACCATCCCGTCATCACGGCGGCCAAGGCCCAACTCGGCGACTATTTTGCGGGCAAACGGGAAGTGTTCGACCTCCCGCTCGATTTCCGCGGCACGGATTTCCAGAAAAGCGTCTGGGCTCAACTGCTCGCGATACCATTCGGCGAGACGCGCAGTTACGGCCAGATCGCATCCGCGCTTGGAAATCCCGGCGGCAGCCGGGCGGTAGGCGCGGCGAACGGCCGCAACCCGATCTCGATCATCGCCCCGTGCCACCGCGTCGTTGGCGCGAACGGCACCCTCACCGGCTTCGCCGGCGGCCTTGAGGCCAAAGCCTTCCTGCTGAGACTGGAAGGCCCCCGCACCCTGCTCTGAAACGAGAAGAGCCGGCACCCCGCAGGATACCGGCCCTTCGAACCTCAGCGCTTTCGCGCGATCATTCCCACTCGATCGTGCCGGGCGGCTTCGAGGTGTAGTCGTAGACGACGCGGTTGATGCCCTTCACCTCGTTGATGATGCGGGTGGCCACGCGCGAGAGGAAGGCGGAGTCGAACGGGTAGATGTCCGCGGTCATGCCGTCGGTCGAGGTGACCGCGCGCAGGGCGCAGACATTGTCGTACGTGCGGCCGTCACCCATCACACCCACGGTCTTGACCGGCAGCAGCACCGCGAAGGCCTGCCAGATCGCGTCGTAGAGACCCGCGTTGCGGATTTCCTCAAGGTAGATCGCATCGGCCTTGCGCAGGATGTCGCAGCGTTCGCGCGTCACTTCGCCGGGAATGCGGATCGCCAGGCCCGGCCCGGGGAACGGATGGCGACCGACGAAGATGTCGGGCAGGCCCAGTTCGCGGCCCAGCACGCGGACTTCGTCCTTGAACAGTTCGCGCAGCGGCTCGACGAGCTTCATGTTCATGCGCTCGGGCAGGCCGCCGACGTTGTGGTGGCTCTTGATCGTCACCGAAGGGCCGCCGGTGAACGAGACCGACTCGATCACGTCCGGATAGAGCGTGCCCTGTGCCAGGAACTCGGCGCCGCCGATCTTCTTCGCTTCGTCCTCGAAGACGTCGATGAAGGTCTTGCCGATGAACTTGCGCTTGGCCTCGGGGTCGGTCACGCCGGCCAGGCCGTTCAGGAACAGCGTCGAGGCATCGACGTGGACCAGCGGGATATTGTAGTGGCCGCGGAACAGGCTGACGACCTGCTCGGCCTCGCCCATGCGCAGGATGCCGCCGTCAACGAAGACGCAGGTCAGCTGGTCGCCGATCGCCTCATGGATCAGCAGCGCCGCAACCGCCGAATCGACGCCGCCCGAAAGGCCGCAGATCACGCGCTTGTTACCGACCTGGGCGCGGATTTCGTCGATCTTGGTCTTGCGGAATTCCGCCATGGTCCAGTCGCCGGCAAGGCCGCAGACGTGGCGCACGAAGTTCTTCAGCAGCTTGCCACCATCGGGCGTGTGCACGACTTCGGGGTGGAACTGCATCGCGTAGATGCGCTTCTCGTCGTTGGCGATCACCGCGAAAGGCGCGCCTTCGCTGGAGGCGACCGGGCGGAAGCCGGGGGCAAGGCTGGTCACCTTGTCGCCGTGGCTCATCCACACCTGGTGCTTTTCGCCCTTGGACCACAGCCCATCGAACAGCGCGCAGTCGTCACCGATCTCGATGAAGGCGCGGCCGAATTCGCCCGAATCGCCGGAAAGCACTTCGCCGCCAAGCTGGTGCATCAGCGACTGCTGGCCATAGCAGATGCCCAGCATCGGCAGGCCGCTTTCGAGAATCTCGTCCGGGATGCGCGGCCCGCTGTCATCGAGCACCGAGGCCGGCGAGCCCGAGAGAATGACGCCGGCCGGTTTCATGCGGGCGAAAGCCTCCTTCGCGGCATTGAAAGGGGCGATCTCGGAATAGACGCCGGCTTCGCGCACGCGGCGGGCGATAAGCTGGGTCACCTGACTGCCGAAGTCGACGATCAGGATGGAATCGGACGGCTGTGAAGTCTGGCCAGAAGTCTGATTAGTCATGGGCGGCCACTATAGCGGGATAGTGCAGGTGTCCAGTATCCGCGGGCGCCCCCGCGCCATTTTGACCCATCGGCACGCCGCCGCACGCAATTGCAAAACATGCAAGCAATATTGTTACTTTCGACGTTGTGAAAATTCCAAGAGCGCCTATCTCGCACTTGCAGCATGACGACGAGAAGCGCCATGCATGCGACAAAAAACAGAACAAGAAGTTTGCAGGAGCAATTCCATGACCATCGTCGAAAAGACGTTCGGTTTCGCTGCAGCGCTGGGTGTGAGCGCTCTGGCATTTGCCGTCACCCTCATCTGAGGCCGGCATTTCCGACAAGACAGAAGGGCGGCCCGCGTGGCCGCCTTTTTTGTTGCCTGCCCGGCAGGGGCGCCTTCCATTTCTGGTGAGCGGGGTGCAACTTTTCGCAACTCGGCGCTGTCTGGCGGCGGAGCGGCGCAAGCGGCTCCGTCTCTTGTGGAAAAGCCCCGAGGCGGACCCGGTTTTGCTTGGGTTTGCGCCCGTCAAACCCTATATGCTCGCCATGGCAAGCACCGAAGATAACACGCCCGCGACCGCAGCCGCCGATGCCAACGTTTCCGACAGCGGCAAGAACCAGAACAGCTACGGCGCGGATTCGATCAAGGTCCTCAAGGGACTCGACGCGGTCCGTAAGCGTCCGGGCATGTACATCGGCGATACCGACGATGGCTCGGGCCTGCACCACATGGTCTTCGAAGTTTCGGACAATGCCATCGACGAGGCACTGGCAGGTCATTGCGACCTCGTGCTGATCGAACTCAACGCCGACGGATCGGTTTCGGTGGAAGATAACGGCCGCGGCATTCCCACCGGCATCCATGCCGAGGAAGGCGTCTCGGCCGCCGAAGTCATCATGACCCAGCTTCACGCGGGCGGTAAATTCGAGAACACCTCGGACGACAACGCCTACAAGGTCTCCGGCGGCCTGCACGGCGTCGGCGTCTCGGTGGTCAACGCCCTGTCCGAATGGCTGGAACTCACGATCTGGCGCGAGGGCCAGGAACACTGGATGAAGTTCGCCCATGGCGACGCCGTAGCCCCGCTGGAAGTGCGCGGCGTGGCCCCCAAGGTCAGCGACAATCCGGACGACAACGGCTTCAAGAAGGGCACGCGCGTGACCTTCCTGGCCTCGACCGACACGTTCAAGAATGTCACCGAATTCGATTTCGACAAGCTGGAGCACCGCTACCGCGAGCTGGCCTTCCTCAATTCCGGCGTGCGCATCAAGCTGCGCGACAACCGCCATGAGGAAGCGATCGAGCACGACCTCTATTACGAGGGCGGCATCGGCGCTTTCGTGAAGTATCTCGATCGCAACAAGCAGGCGCTGATGCCCGAACCGATCGCCATCGGCGCGGACAAGGACGGCATCGGCATGGAAGTCGCTCTGGAATGGAACGATTCCTATTACGAGAACGTGCTCTGCTTCACCAACAACATCCCGCAGCGTGACGGCGGCACCCATCTTGCCGCGTTCCGCGCGGCACTGACGCGCACGCTCAACGGCTACGCAGAGCGTTCGGGCCTGCTCAAGAAGGAAAAGGTCTCGCTATCGGGCGAGGATATGCGCGAAGGCCTGACCGCGATCGTTTCGGTCAAGCTGCCCGATCCCAAGTTCTCGTCGCAGACCAAGGACAAGCTGGTCAGCTCGGAAGTGCGCCAGCCGCTCGAAGCGCTCATGGCCGACAAGATGAGCGAATGGCTGGAGGAAAACCCAGGCCACGCCAAGACCATCATCCAGAAGGTAGTAGACGCCGCCGCCGCGCGCGAAGCCGCCAAGCGCGCCCGCGAACTCACGCGCCGCAAGGGCGCGATGGACATCGCCTCCCTGCCGGGCAAGCTGGCCGACTGCCAGGAGCGCGATCCCAGCAAGTGCGAACTGTTCCTGGTCGAGGGTGACTCCGCAGGCGGCTCCGCAAAGCAGGGGCGCGATCGCAAGATCCAGGCGATCCTGCCGCTGAAGGGCAAGATCCTCAACGTCGAGCGCGCACGGTTCGACCGCATCATTTCCTCGAAGGAAGTCGGCACGCTGATCCAGGCCATGGGCACGGGCATCCGCGACGACTTCAACCTGGAAAAGCTGCGCTACCACAAGATCGTCATCATGACTGACGCCGACGTCGACGGCGCGCATATCCGTACCCTGCTGCTGACGTTCTTCCACCGCCAGATGCCCGACATCATCCGCGCCGGTCACCTCTTCATCGCCCAGCCGCCGCTCTACAAGGTCGCCAAGGGCCGCAGCGAAGTCTACCTGAAGGACAACGCCGCGCTCGACCGCTATCTGGTCGAAGCCGGGCTGGCCGGCCGCGTGCTGGAAAGCAGCGGCGGCGCGCGCATGGGTTCGGACCTCGAAGCCCTGGTCGAACATGCGATCCGCATGCGCAACATCATGGCCTTCGTTCCCCGCCGCTTCGATCCGGTCATCATCGAGGCCCTGGCGATCGCCGGTGCGCTCGCACCCGATCTTTCGGCGGCCGATCGCACGGCCGCATTGAGCCGTGCCGCCGGCTGGCTCGATCGCGGCGACCCGGAAGCGCGCTGGACCGCGCGCCTCACCGAAGCCGGCAACCTGGAGATCGAGCGTCTCTGGCGCGGCGTCACCGATCATCACAAGATCGAGGCCGGCTTCATCGCCAGTGCCGAAGCCCGCAAGCTTGCCCGCATCGCCGCTGAAAATGCCGAAGTCTACGCGGCCACCGCGCGCCTGGTGCGCGCGGGCACCGAGACGGTGGAAGTGGAAGCCGTCGAAGGCGACGAGGACGCACCCGCGACTCGCCCGGTCGCTGGCGGCGATACGATCAGCCGTCCTTCGCAGCTGCTCGACGCCGTGCTGGCCACCGGCCGCAAGGGCCTGTCCATCCAGCGCTACAAGGGCCTTGGCGAGATGAACGCCGATCAGCTTTGGGAAACCACGCTGGATCCGGAAAACCGCGCCCTGCTGCAGGTGAAGGTCGAGGACGCCGACGTCACCGACGAAATCTTCACTCGCCTGATGGGCGACGTGGTGGAACCGCGCCGCGACTTCATTCAGGAAAACGCGCTGAACGTTGCCAATCTCGACGTTTGAGCAGGCCGAAAAACGAGCCTGAAATCAGGGGCATCGGGTAGGGAAACGGTTCTCTCAAAAAGAAACCGTTTTCCTACAGCCCTGCATCCGCCTTACTTGATCGGCCTTTCCCTCAAACAAGGAGAGGCCGATGTTTCATCGCAAGCCGATTTTCGACGAAGTGCGCCTTCTGCTCGGGCGCGGATTCACCGCCGGCGAAGTCGCCGCGCTCGATCGCGCCATCGACACGGCGCCCGCTCAGGACAGCGAGTCCCTGCCGGCCGGCCACACGCTCGGGTCTGCCGGTCGAACCCTGATCCAAAACTGGGAAGGCTGCGCCAAACGCCGCGCCGACGGCCTGTTCGAAGCCTATCCCGATCCCGGCAGCCAGGACGGCAGGCCCTGGACGATCGGCTGGGGCTCCACCGGCGCGGACATCGGGCCGGACACGGTCTGGACCCAGGCCCAGTGCGATGCCCGCTTCGACCGCGAAATCACCCGATACGTCCAGGAAGTCGTCGCCGCCATCGGCGATGCGGCAACTTCGCCGCATCAGTTCGATGCTCTGACGTCCTTTCACTACAACACCGGCGCCATCGCCGATGCCACGCTGACGAAGCTGCACCGCGAGGGCCGCTTTGCCGAAGCGGCGGTGCAGTTCGGGAAATGGATCTACAATGACGGTAAAGTGCTGGAAGGCCTGAAGCGGCGGCGCGCCGAAGAAGCGGCGCTCTATCTGACGCCGTGACGGGAAGACGGCCGGCCCCGGCGCCGGCCGTCAATTCGGCTGGCGCGGTGTACGAAACCGGCGGCTTACCGTGTGATGGAGGGCACGCCGTCCTTGCGCGCGCCTTCGTTCACGGCGTCGCGGCTGCGGGGATTGGCGACGGCGGCGGCGATCAGGCGATCGTGCTCCACCGGCGCGATACGCTCCCACCCTGCACGGCCGAGTTTCTCCATGGGACGGAAGCGGACCTTGTATTGCATGCGCGGCGCGCCTTCGACCCAGTAGCCCAGGTAGACATAGGCCAGCCCCATCTCCGTCGCGCGCTGGATGTGGTCGAGGATGATGTAAGTGCCCAGCCCCTGACGTTCTTCGTGATGCGGATCGTAGAAGCTGTAGATCATCGAAAGACCGTCGCACTGGCGGTCCGTCAGGCAGGCGCCCACCAGGCGGCCGGGTGTGACGCCGTCATCCGAGGGCTCGCGATATTCGATCACGTAGCTGGTGACCGGGGTATGCTCCACCATGTCCGCGAAATCGACTTCATCCATCGCCGTCATGCCGCCTTCCGGATGGCGGACGGCGAGATAGCGCTGAAGCAGGTCGAACTGCTCGCTGGTGGACCAGGGGCGGCACACGGTGGCGACAAGGTCTGCATTGCGCTTGACCAGGCGCTTCTGCGTGCCGGAGGGCGCGAATTCCTCTGCCACGACACGCACCGAGACGCATGCATTGCAATCCAGGCAGGAGGGGCGATAGGCCACCGTCTGGCTGCGCCGGAACCCGATGCGGCCCAGCGCATCGTTGAGGGAATCGGCGTGCGGCCCCTTGAGTTCGGTAAAGACCTTCCGCTCGCTGCGACCCGGCAGATAGGGGCATGGCGCCGGGCTGGTCACGAAGAACCGGGGAAAACGAACGGGTGCCGTCACGGACGAAACTTATCCTCTAGCCTGCTGGAAGCCCACCGCGACGCCGGCGAAGTTTCCGTGTTAGCCTTGAATATGCATAGGGCTTGCGCCGGTTGAAAGCGTTTTAACCACGAAAGGAGCCCGACCCGTATCGGAATCGGGACCAACTGGGTGGCGATTTCGTCCGGTTGTCCCGGATTGGTTCTTTCTTCCGGATGAAGGTTAGCAGATTTGACGCGCGCCGTTAACGCCTGACCTGCGGCGATTCAGGCGTGTGCCCCCTACTCCTTTCAGCCCTGCACGCAAGGCCGCGCCTTATTCCCTTATAGAGGAACGGGAAGCCTTGCGGTGCAGACCCGAATCGGCCCCCCGAATCCGGCCCGAGCGGGAGGCCGGTCGAAACCGCCCGCTCGCTGCCGGTCCGCGTCCCTGCCGATCTGCATTCCTGCCGAGTCGCCCCGGCGGCAGAGTACGGTCTATTCGGTTTCGACCTGCTTCACTTCGTAGCCTTCGCGCCGCAGCGCGGCCACGAGGGCATCGAGTTGGTCCTTGTCGCGCGCCTCGCACTCGATCTCGGTGACAAGGCCCTTGGCCGGCAAGTGCGTGAAGATGCGCTGGTGGAAGACTTCGATGATGTTCACGTTGTGCTCGTGGAACACCTTGGCGACCTTGAACAGCGCGCCGGCGCGGTCCTGCAGGCCGATGCGCAGGCGGGCAAGGCGGCCGGAACGGGCAAGATCGCGCAAGAGCACGTTAGCCAGCAGACGCGTGTCGATATTGCCGCCCGAAAGCACGATGCCGACCTTGCGGCCCGCGAACAGCTCGCGATTCGCCATGACCGCGGCCAGGCCGGTGGCGCCCGCGCCCTCGACAAGGGTCTTTTCGATCTGCAGCAGCAGCGCGAGCGCGCTTTCGATGCCCGATTCGCTGACGAGCAGGAACTCGTCCAGCAAGTCGCGCAGGACCGAGGACGTGAACTGCCCCGGCGAGAATACGGCGATACCCTCTGCCAGCGTATCCCCGCCGATCGGCAGGCTGGTACCCTTCAGCAGGTTGTACATCGAGGGATAGAGCTGCGCTTCCACGCCGACGAGGCGGATGTCCGGGTTGATCGCCCGCGCTGCCGTGCCCATGCCGGTGGCCAGCCCGCCGCCGCCGATCGGCAGGACAAGCGTGTCCAGGTCCGGCACGTCCTCCAGCATCTCCAGCGCCACGGTGCCCTGCCCCGCCGCGACGTGCGGATGGTCGAAGGGGTGGATGAAGGTCAGGCCCAGTTCCGTTTCCAGCTTGCGGGCATGAGCATAGGCCTCGTCGAAGCTTTCGCCTTCCAGCACGACCTTGCCGCCCACGCTCTCCGTCTGCATGACTTTCACGGTCGGCGTCGTGCGCGGCATGACGATGGTGACGGGCACGCCGAGCCGGGTGCCGTGATACGACAGGCCCTGCGCATGGTTGCCGGCCGAAGCGGCGATCACGCCGCGCGACTTGCGCGCCTCATCCAGGAGGAGAAGGGCATTGAGAGCGCCGCGTTCCTTGTAGGCGGCAGTGAACTGGAGGTTTTCGAACTTAAGCCAGATCTCGGCGCCCGTGATCGCGCTGAGCGTCGTGGAATAGAGCGTCGGCGTGCGGACGATCTTGCCCATAATGCGCTCCGCGGCCGCACGAATGTCTTCGGCAGTCAGCGTGGCCACTTCGGGCTCCGCAGCGATCTTGAGCAATGGCTGTTCCATGGTGGCCGCGGGTAAAGGAAAGCGTGCCGAATGGAAAGCCGCGCGACAGGAAAAATTCTCGCTTTCGATGGACGCTGTAATATTGTTGTCCAAAATCCCTTTGCCGCCGAAGCCTTCCCCCGCCGCGCTGCCCGAAGACTGCGCCGGAACGAACAGATTTCCCTGCCGCTTGCGGTTTGCTTTCGTGCAAAAAGCGCTAGAACGCTTGCCATGAGCGAAAAACGCAAGGTTTCCTTCATCGGCCTGGGTGTCATGGGCGGCGCAATCGCGCGGCATATCGCCCTGGCCGGTCACGAACTCACCATCTTCAACCGCTCTCCCGAGCGGGCACACAAGTGGTCGCAGGACAACCCCGGCCTTGCCCACCGCATCGCCGCCAACCCGGCCCACGCCGCGCAGGATGCCGATGTGGTCATTACCTGCGTCGGCAATGACGACGATCTTTCCGAAGTCGTACTCGGTCCCAACGGCGTGTTCCGCATGCTGAAAAAGGGCGGCGTCTTCATCGACCACACCACCGTGTCTGCCCGTATCGCCCGCCAGATTTCGGTCGAGGCGCGGGACCTTCGCATCCACTGCGTCGATGCGCCGATGACGGGATCGCAGATCGGTGCCGAGAAAGGCACGCTCACCCTGATGTGCGGCGGCCGCGATGAGGCGATAGAGGCGGCTCATCCGGTGATGGAGGCCTATTCCACCCGCATCGTCCATGTCGGCAAGGCCGGCTCCGGCCAGATCGCCAAGATGGCCAACCAGATCTGCATCGCCGGCAATGTCGCCGCGCTGGCGGAAGCGGTGCGCTTCGCCCAGGCCTCGCACCTCGACATGGACAAGGTCTACGAGGCCATCTCGGGCGGCGCTGCCCAGTCCTGGCAGATGGACAACCGCTGGCAGACGATGAACGAGGACAAGTTCGACTTCGGCTTCGCGATCGACTGGATGCGCAAGGATCTGGGCCTCAGCCTCGACGAAGGGCGCGGCCTTGGCGTCTCGCTGCCCGTGGCCGCGCTGATCGACCAGTTCTTCGCGGACATCCAGGCGCAAGGCGGCGGCCGCCTCGACACCAGCGCCATCATCAAGCGCCTCCCCAAGAAGGGTATCAAGTGAATTCCAAAACCGGCGCAGCCCTGGCGCTGCTGCTTGCTTCCACCGCCATCGCGGCAAGTCCCGCGCTGGCGCCCGCCGCTCTGGCCGATGTGCTGGTCGACAATGTCGAGGGCGTGACGGGTGACGGCAAGGGCGGCGTCGAACGCTTCGAAGGCTTCCTGATCGACCGGGACGGCCGGATCGCCGAAGTCTATCGCCATGGCGACAAGCGCCCGAAGAAGGTCGACTACCAGGTGGACGGCAAGGGCCGCCACGTCGTGCCCGGCATGATCGACGCCCATGGGCATGTCATGGCCACCGGCTTTGCGAAGATGACGCTGGACCTGACGATGGCCAAGTCGCTTGACGAGGCCCTCGCGCGCATCACCGCCTGGGCCGCCGCCCATCCCGACGCGCCCTGGATCCTGGGCAGCGGCTGGAACCAGGCGCAGTGGGGGCTCGACCGCATGCCCACCGCCGCCGAACTGGACCGGGCGACGGGCGGCAAGCCCGCCTGGCTGGTCCGCGTCGACGGCCATGCCGGCTGGGCGAATTCGGCCGCCATCTCCGCTGCCGGGATCACTGCCGCCACCGCCGTGCCGCAAGGCGGCGAGATTCTGCGCCTGAGCGGCGGCAAGCAGCCCGCCGGCGTCTTCGTGGACGGCGCCATGGCGCTGATCGAATCGAAGATGCCCAGGCCCCGTCCGGAAGATCGCGACACCGCGCTCGGCGAAGCGCAGCTCGCGCTGCTGGCGCAAGGCGTCACCGCCATTGCCGACATGGGCACCTCGATCGACGACTGGCAGGCCATGCGCCGCGCCGCCGACGCCAGCCGCCTGCGTATCCGCATCGTCACGTATGCCGACGGCGTGGACAACATGGCGCTGATCGGCGGCCCTCGCCCTACGCCGTGGCTCTATGACGATCATCTCAAGATGAACGGCGTGAAGCTCTATCTCGACGGCGCGCTGGGATCGCGCGGCGCCTGGCTTAAGGCGCCTTACGCCGATGCGCCGGAGAGCAAGGGCCTGCCGCGCATGAACGAGACGCAGCTGGGCAACCTGATGAGCCGCGCGGCCATGGATAATTTCCAGGTCGCCGTCCACGCCATCGGCGATCAGGCGAATGCCACCGTGCTTGCCTCGATCGAGGACCTTTCGGCCACTTACAAGGGCGATCGGCGCTGGCGCGTCGAGCATGCGCAGATCGTGGATCCGGCAGACATCCCCCGCTTCGGCAAGTTCGGCACGATCGCCTCGATGCAGCCGCAGCACGAAGCGTCGGACCGCACCATGGCCGAAGCGCGGCTGGGCCCGGCGCGTCTGGCCGGGGCCTATGCCTGGAAGTCGATCGCGGCCACCGGCGCGACGCTCGCCTTCGGGTCGGACACTCCCGTCGAACCGTCCCAGCCTTTCGTCGGCCTTGCGGTCGCCATCTCCCGCCAGGGTGCGGACGGCCAGCCGTTCAACGGATGGCAGCCGCAGGAGGCCGTGAGCCGCGAACTCGCGCTCAATGCCTACACCACGGGCGCCGCCTATGCGATGTTCGCGGAAGACCGTCTCGGGCGGATCGCCAAGGGCTACCGGGCGGACTTCCTCTTCGTGGATGCCGATCCCATGCTGGCAACGCCGGAACAACTGCGCGCCACCAAAGTCATGGAGACCTGGATCGGCGGCCAGATGGCGTGGTCCGCGGCAAAGGACCGGGTGATTCCGGCCAAGGACACACCCGGCCGCTGAGAAGTCGGCCGCTGGAGGTTTGAGAGTTGGAGTTTTGGGGGGCGAGACCGGCGCGAGCCGGCTCGTCCCTTGGCACGCCTGAGCACCTTACCGTCCGACAGCGCGCGCTGCGCGGAACGACGCCCGATCAGCCGCGAAGCCGGAGCGGCATCCCAGATGTCAGGGCGCCTGAAGCACCCGTCCGCTCAGACGGCGGGGGTGCTGCCTTCGACCGGGGCAGGAACATCATCCGCTGCAGCCTTGTCGCGCGCGTCGCGCTTCTCGGTGAACCACATGAACACCAGCGTACCTTCGTAGAGCGCCAGAAGCGGCACGGCGAGAAGGAGCTGCGAAACGACGTCGGGCGGGGTGGCAACGGCAGCGATGATGAAGATGCCGACGATGGCATAGCGACGCGCGCCAACGCACTGCGCGCGGGTGATGATGCCGGCGCGGTTGAGCAGCATCAGCAGCACCGGCAGCAGGAAGCTGATGCCGAAAGCCAGGATGAACTGCATGACCAGCGCGAGATAGTCGCCGGTGCCGGGCAGCGCTTCCAGCTTGAGCCCGCCCTTCTGACCCTCGAAACCGAGGAAGAAGTGGAACGCCGTAGGCATGACGACGTAGTAGGCCAGGGCCGCGCCCATGGTGAAGAGGATCGGCGTCGCCACCAGGAACGGCAGGAACGCCTTCTTTTCCTTTGCGTAGAGGCCCGGCGCCACGAAAGCCCAGATCTGGTTGGCGATCACCGGGAAGCTGACGAAGAACGCCGCGAACAGCGCGATCTTCACTTCCACGAAGAAGGCTTCATAGAGCTTGGTATAGATCAACCGGCCCTGGCCGGGCGGGAAAGCCTCGGTCAGCGGGCGGACCAGAAACGAAAAGATGTCGCCCGAGAAGTAGAAGCAGATGCCAAATGCCACCGCAAAGGCCAGGAAGGCCCGAAGCAGGCGGGCGCGCAGCTCGACAAGGTGTTCGAGCAGCGGGGCCTGCGAATCGTCGATATCGGATATGCGGAATGGCTGCATGGCGCGCTTCTATCAGGGGGGCGGCGGGGGGAGGTGGAATTCGGCCTGCCCGCCGGGAGCGGCTGCCTCGGGCTTGCCCGCGTTGTCCGGCTTGCCGGGACTTTGGGCCGTGGCATTGCCGGTCGCTTGCCCCGCTTCAGCGCCCGCCTCTCCGCCCGCGACCGGCGCGTCTTCGGCCAGCTGCGGGATAGAGGGAGACGTGCCGGTGGGGGCCTGCATCTGGTTCATGTCCGGCAGAACGGGATTGGCCTTCATGATGGCCTCGTTCTGCTCCCGCCATTTGCGCTCCATCTCCTCCAGCTCGGCTTCGCGCACCATGGCGTCGATGCCCGAGCGGAAATGACCGGAGATCTTGCGCATCTTGCCGATCCATCGCCCAGCCGTGCGCATCGCCATCGGCATGTCCTTGGGACCGATGACGACGACCGCCACGATGACGATCATCAACAGTTCGGAAGCACCTACGTCGAACATAGCGCGCGCGGGTCCGTCAGGCGCTTAGGACTGCTCGGTCTTGTTCTCGGCCTTGGCCGGAGTGACCGAGGGGGCTACCGGGGCATCGCCCTGCTGGGCGGTGATCTGCGGGGCGGGCGCGGGAGTGGACTTGTTCTCCTCCTCGTTCATGCCCTGCTTGAAGCTCTTGATGCCCTTGCCGAAGTCACCCATGATTTCCGACACGCGGCCGCGTCCGAACAGCACGAGCACGATCACCAGGACGATCATCCAGTGCCAGATCGAGAAGCTACCCATAACCTCAACTCCAAAAACCGTGCGATCGATTCCGACCGCATAGAGCCCATCTAGGCACTTTCCCGCCAAGTTGCCAGCCTGTCATTATTCTGACCGGCGCCGGTAGCCTAACCGTCATCTTCTCCGAAAAGGTCGCGCTCGTCGAGGTCTTCCGCCGTGTCATCGGCCGTTTCCTCGTCTTCGCCGGGAACCTTGCCGGGCCGCAGGCCGGTCTGGATCATGTCGTCATCCACAGGATCGAGCAGGCCGGCCGCGCGAAGTTCTTCCAGTCCCGGCAATTCCTTCAGGGAGCCAAGCCCGAAATGCTCCAGGAAATCGGGCGTGGTGGCGTAGATCACCGGGCGCCCGGGCACCTCGCGGCGGCCCGCGACACGCACCCAGCCCGCCTCCATCAGCACGTCGAGCGTGCCCTTGGCGGTCTGCACCCCGCGGATCGCCTCGATTTCGGCGCGGCTGACCGGCTCGTGATACGCAACGATCGCCAGGACTTCGGTGGCCGCGCGCGAGAGGCGGCGCAAGTCCTCCTTCTCGCGGCGCAGCAGATGCGCAAGGTCGGGCGCCGTCTCGAAGTGCCAGCGCTTGCCGCGCTCCACCAGCAGCACCCCGCGCGCGCGGTAATGCCGCTCCAGCTCGGCAAGCGCCGGGCGCACGTCGGCCTGTCCGAGGTGGTTCGAGATCTGCTCGACCGTCATCGGCTGCTCGGCAGCGAAAAGCGTCGCCTCCACGGCGCGGACGAGGTCGTCGGTCGGTTCGGTCATCATTTGCATGCCTTGAGGCGAAGCGGCCCGAAAGTCTGCTCCTGCGCGATCTCGGCCCGGCCGGTGCGCGCCAGTTCCAGCGCGGCGACGAAGCTGGATGCCAAGGCGGAGCGGCGCAATTGCGGATTGGCCCAGGTGTCGCTGGCGGGCGGCAGGAAATCGCGCAAGTCCATCCAGTCCAGCGAGACGCCGAGCATCGAGGAGACCCGGGCGATGGCGCTGTCGAGCGTCATGACCATGCGTTCGCGGACCATATGGACCACTGGCTGGCTGCGGACTTTCACGTCCCCATAAGCGCGCACGAGATCGTACCACGAGCACTGCCAGGCCGACTTGCGCTCGACCCGCAGGCCCTCTGGCGCGCCGCGCAGGAACACGTCGCGGCCCAGCCGGTTTCGGCCCATCAGCCGCGCCGCGGCCTCACGCATGGCGCCAAGGCGCTGCAGGCGCAGTTGCAGGCGCAAGGCCAGTTCTTCGGGGCTGGGGTCGGCCTGCTCGTCCTTCGGCAGTAGCAACGCGGACTTCAGGTAGGCGAGCCAGGCCGCCATCACCAGGTAGTCCGCCGCGAGTTCGAGACGCAGCGCCTCGGCCTGATCGATATAATCGAGATAGGCCGCGACCAGCTCCAGGATGGATATCCGCCGAAGGTCCACCTTCTGCCGCCGCGCGAGGTCCAGCAGGAGGTCCAGCGGGCCTTCCCAGCCATCGATTTCCAGATAGAGCGCTTCCTTGCGGGCCTCGGCCCGGTCCTCGCCGTCCCAGCCGGCATCGGCGCCGGGCAGGCCGAAAGGAAGCTCGGCAGGCGCTTTCATCGTCAGGCCGCCAGCGCCAGCAGGGCGTCGCGCCGGGCGATCAGCTCGGCATGGGTACCGGTTGCGGCGATGCCCTCCACTGACGCCAGTGCCCGCGCCAGCTTTTCCGCAGTCTCGCGCGGCATGGACGGCAACCGCGCGGCGATGCCGGTCATGTCGTCCATCTTCGCCCAGCAGTTGAGCGCCAGGTCGCAGCCCGCCGCGATCGCCTGCGCCGCAAGTTCAGGCACGCTGCCCGAGAGCGCCTGCATGTCGAGGTCGTCGCTCATCAGCAGCCCCGTGAAACCGATGCGCTCGCGGATGATCTCGCGGATCACGAAGGGTGAGAGCGTGGCCGGATTCTCCGCGTCCCAGGCGGTGTAGCGGACATGGGCGGTCATGCCGAAAGGGGCATCGCGAAGCGTTCGGAACGGCTCGATGTCGCGCTCCAGTTCCTCTTCGCCAACCTCCACCGTGGGCAGTTCCTTGTGACTGTCCGCCATGGCGCGGCCGTGGCCGGGGATATGCTTGACGCAGCCGACGATGCCGGCGCGCGCCAGCCCCTGCAGCGTCGCGCGGCCCAGCGCGGCCACACGCATCGGGTCCGCGCCGAAGGAACGGTCGCCGACGATGTCGTGCGCGCCGGGGTGGCGCACGTCGAGCGGGGGATGGCAGTCGGCCGTCAGGCCCACTTCGGCAAGGTCGAGGCCCAAAGCCTCGGCATTGTCGCGCGCCGCCTCGATGCCGCTGGCGGGCGCGAGATCATAGAGCCTGTCGAACGCCTCGCCCGGCGGATAGGCGCCCCAGACTGGCGGCTTCATCCGCGCGACACGGCCGCCTTCCTGGTCGATGGTGATGTAGAGCCGGTCGCGGCCGTGGATGGCGCGCAGATCCTCGGTGAGTGCCCGCACCTGTTCGCGGTCCTGCACATTGCGGCCGAACAGGATGTAGCCGGCAGGGTCGGCATCGCGAAAGAACGCGCGCTCGTCGGCGCTGAGAGTCAGCCCGGAAAGGCCGAAAATGGCGGGTGTCATAATCGCGCTTGGTCGCAGAATTCCGCGGCTTTCGCAAGGAAGCCCCGGTTTGCAGATGTGGAAAGCAAGGGCGCGGGCGGCGCGGTCACGTCATGCGGAAAGAACGGAACTTCGGCGCGGCCCGAAGGGTCTGCCGAAGTTCCGATTCGTCCCTGATGCCAGTCCGAGAAAAGCCCGAGCCGACATCTCCTGGCCGTGCCGGTCCGTTACTGCTTCACCTGGCAGCTCAATCCGGCGGAACGCATCCCGCTGCAGAGCGCGCGCGCCGCAGCAAGGTCTCCGGGAACGGCCTGGAGGCGATAGACCTTGCCGATATCGGCCTGCCCCTCGACGATGCGATGGTTCACCCCGGAAAGTCCCGGATACTGCACCTTGAGCGCGTTCCAGCCTGCCTCGGCGGTCGGCTTCGAGGTATAGGCGCCCACTTGCACGCCGACGCCGCTGACAACCGGTTCCGGTTTGCCCGGGGCACTGGCGGCAGAAGCGGCACTGGCCGGCGCGCTGGGCCCGGCAGCGGGCTTGCCGGAAGGCGCAGGCGGGGCGGCCGGAACGGCGGACTGGCCGCCGAAGCCCGGACCCGGCGCTTCGCCCCGTCCGATCTGCGGCAGGCGGCTCTGCCCTTCGGCAACCGCATAGCTGGTGTCTCCGGTGCCCGCCACGACGTCTCCGCCCGGATTTTCCGGCCGCGTCTTGTAAGGCTCCTTCGGGGCCTCGATCACGCCGCCGCTGGCGACAAGCGGCTGTTCCGACTTCTGGCGCGTGGCCCACCAGATTCCGCCGACGATGACCAGTATGGCGATGACGGCCAGGACGACGAGCAGCAAGGTCTGCCCCGAGGCACCGCCCTGCTGGTCCTCGAACTCCTCGTCCTCGCCTTCCAGCCAGGGCAGGCGCACGTCGTCGTCGCCGAGTTCCAGCTTGCCGGATTCGGCCTCAGGCTGGCCCGAATTCGAATGAGCGGCATCCTCGAAAGCCGGGGCTCCGGCGGAACGGCCCGCGTTCAGGTCGTCATGGAAGGTCCCCCGACGGCTTTCGCGGCCCTGGTCGACACCCCGATCGCCTTCGTCCCGATTGCCTTCGTCCCGATTCTGGCCCCAGTTCGCCATGACTTACATTTCCTCCACCGCCTCGACGCCCAGGAGCGCGAGGCCATTGCGGACAAGCTGCCCGATCTGCGCAGCAAGGAACAGCCGTGCGCCGGTCAGGTTACCGTCGGCAGCGTTAACAAAGCGCTTTTCGACGCGGTCATTGCCGAGATTCCAGTAGCCATGGAAGGCCGCGGCAACGTCGCCAAGGAAGAAGGCGATGCGGTGCGGCTCGCGCGCGGCCGCAGCGGCCTCGACGATGCGAGGGAACTGCGCGGCCAGCTTGACCAGTTCCAGTTCTTCCGCGCCAAGCAGTTCGAGGTTTTCGCCCGAGGGCTTGAACCCGCCTTCGGCCTCGCCCTTGCGCAGCGTCGAGTGGACGCGGGCATTGGCGTATTGCACGTAGAACACCGGGTTGTCCTTCGAGGCTTCCACCACTTTGGCGAAGTCGAAGTCCATCTGCGCTTCCGGCTTGCGGGTGAGCATGGTGAAGCGCACCACATCCTTGCCCACTTCAGTGACGACTTCGGCCAGCGTGACGAAGTTGCCCGAACGCTTGGACATCTTCACCGGCTCGCCATCGCGCAGCAGCTGGACCATCTGCACCAGCTTGATCTCGAACGGCGTCGGCTCTCCATCGGCGCCGGTCATGGCGGCGACGGCCGCCTTGATGCGCTTGACGGTGCCCGCATGGTCGGCGCCCCAGATGTCGACCAGCGCGTCGGCGGTCTGGGCCTTCTGGAAATGGTAGGCAAGGTCGGCGCCGAAGTAGGTCCAGGTGCCGTCCGACTTCTTGATCGGGCGGTCCTGATCGTCGCCGAACTGGGTCGAGCGGAACAGCGGCAGTTCCACGGCTTCCCAGTCCTCCAGCGTCTTGCCCTTGGGCGCTTCGAGCACGCCGTCGTAGACGAGGCCCTTGGCGCGCAGCCACGCTTCCGCCTCGTCCGGCTTGCCCGAAGCCTGAAGCTCGGCTTCCGAGGAGAACAGGTCATGATGGATGCCCAGCAGCGCGAGGTCCTGCTTGATCATCACCAGCATCGCGGCAACGGCCTTTTCCCGGAACAGCGTCAGCCATTCCGATTCGGGCGCCTCGGCAAACTTGTCGCCGAATTCGGCGGCGAGCTGCTGACCCACGGGAATGAGGTATTCGCCCGGATAGAGGCCCTCGGGAATGGCGCCCACGTCATGGCCCAGCGCCTCGCGGTAGCGGACATGGGCCGAACGGGCGAGCACCTGCACCTGGGCGCCGGCATCGTTGACGTAATATTCCTTGATGACCTTGTGGCCGGCATATTCGAGCAGCGTCGCCAGTGCATCGCCCACCACTGCGCCGCGGCAGTGGCCCATGTGCATCGGACCGGTCGGGTTGGCGGAGACATATTCGATATTGACGGTGGTGCCGCCGCCCATGGCCGAACGGCCGTAGTCCGCGCCGAGCGCGGCGATCGCGCGCAGCTCGGCGATCCAGGTGGCGTCCGAAAGGCGCAAGTTGATGAATCCGGGTCCGGCGATTTCCGCCGAAGTGACCGCGTCGAGCTTCGACAGCTCCGCCACCAGCGCATCGGCCAGGTCGCGCGGCTTCATGCCGGCGGGCTTGGACAGGACCATCGCGGCATTGGTCGAAAGGTCGCCATGCGAGGTGTCGCGCGGCGGCTCGACCGTGATCGCGCTTCGCTTCAGACCGCCGGGCAGCGTGCCGGCCGCTTCGAGCGCATCGAGCGCGGCGTTGAGGTGGCCCGCAAAGGCGGCGTAAAGGGTCTGGTGATCGCTGTTTGTAATGGTCATGGCGCGCGCGAATACCCCAAGTGCAGCGAAAGGGGAACAGGCTGCGAGGCCGGCGTGCCGGCCGGCGATGCCAGCCTCGCGCGGAGCACCCCTAACGCAGCCGCTTCAAAATCGCCCGAAACGCGTGTATCGGCCCGCGCATGCCATCAACCCAGAATCCCAGGACCTACCGGGTCAAGAGCTTCGGCTGTCAGATGAACGTATACGACGGCGAGCGCATGGCCGAATTGCTCACGGACCAGGGCATCGCGGCCGCGCCGGAAGGCGAAGAGGCCGACCTGGTCGTGTTCAACACCTGCCATATCCGTGAAAAGGCGGCGGAAAAGGTCTATTCCGACATCGGCCGCCTGCGCCGCGAGGATGGCTCATCGCCCCTCATCGCGGTGGCCGGCTGCGTGGCCCAGGCCGAGGGCGACGAGATCATGCGGCGCTCTCCCGCGGTGAAGATGGTGGTCGGCCCGCAAGCCTATCACCGCCTGCCCGACATGATCCGCGAGGCCACCGCCGGCCGCCGCGTGACCGATACCGACATGCCGGCCGAAACCAAGTTCGACGCCCTGCCCGCCCGGAATCAGGGTGGCCGCAGGCGGTCCGGCCCAACGGCATTCCTCACCGTTCAGGAAGGCTGCGACAAGTTCTGCACGTATTGCGTCGTGCCCTATACGCGCGGCGCCGAGGTCTCCCGCCCCCACGCCGCCCTGATGGACGAGGCGCGCCGCCTGATCGACGCCGGCGCGCGCGAGATCATGCTGCTCGGCCAGAACGTGAACGCCTGGTACGGCGAGGATGCACGCGGACGGCGCATCGGCCTCGACGGGCTGATTCGCGAGCTGGCGGACATTCCCGAGCTTGCCCGCATCCGCTACACCACCAGCCACCCCAACGACATGACCGAGGCGCTGATCGCCGCCCATGGCGATGTCGAGAAGTTGATGCCGTTCCTCCACCTGCCCGTGCAGGCCGGCAGCGACCGGGTGCTGAGAGCGATGAATCGCAGCCACACGGCCGAAAGCTATCTCAAGGTCCTCGACCGCGTGCGCGCCGTCCGGCCCGACATCGCACTTTCGGGCGACTTCATCGTCGGTTTCCCCGGCGAGACCGATGCCGATTTCGAGGATACGCTCAGGCTGGTCGATGCGGTCGGCTATGCGCAGTGCTTCAGTTTCAAGTATTCGCCCCGTGCCGGCACGCCCGCCGCGACGATGGAAGACCAGATCCCCGCCGAAGTGATGACCGAGCGTATCGTCCGCCTCCAGGCCGCGCTCGGCCGCGACCAGACCGCCTTCAACGTGGCCTCGGTCGGCAAGACCTGCCAGGTGCTGGTCGAACGCAAGGGCAAGCTGCCCGGGCAGTGGCTCGGCAAGTCGCCCTGGCTGCAATCGGTCTATTTCGACGGCGACGTCGCCGTGGGCGACATGGTCACGGTGGAACTGACCGAAGGCGGCTACAATGCCGTTTCCGCCAGGCTGCTGAGCCCGGTCCCCGCGTGAGCGAGAGGCAAGCGCTGGTCCTCGTTCCCGGGCTTTCCTGCGACCGTCACGTCTGGCAGGCGCAGATCGCGGGGCTTTCGGACATTGCCGACATCTCCATCGGCGATACCCTGAAGGACGATTCGATTCCCCTCATGGCCAGCCGCGTGCTCGATGCCGCGCCGGAGCGGTTCGCAATCGCGGGATTCTCGATGGGCGGTTACGTCGCCATGGAGATCTGGCGCCGCGCCCCGGAGCGGGTGACGCGGCTTGCCCTCGTGGACACCAATGCGCGGGCCGATACCCCCGCCCAGGCGGAACTGCGCCGCGCGGCGATCCGCACCGCCCAGGCGCGCGGCTTCGAACATGTCCTGCGCGGATCGCTGCGCCAACTCGTCGCGCCGGACTGCCCCGAGGCGCTGTTCGAGGAAGTCGTGCAGATGGCCCTGCGCGTCGGTTTCGGGACGTACATGGACCAGCAGGCCGCGATCATCGACCGCGCCGATTCGCTGGCGACGCTCGGCACGATCACCGTCCCGGCCATGGTCATGGTCGGCGCGGCCGACGCCCTCACCCCGCCCTACCTTGCCGAGGAAATGGCGCAGGCCATGGCCTCAGTCGATGTTGGGACCGATTCGGGCGCGGCCTACGAGGTCATCGCCGATGCCGGGCACATGACGCCGATGGAGCAGCCCGACGCGGTCAATGCCGCCTTCCGCCGATGGCTGATGCGCTGATCCCGGCGCGTTTCAGCGCCATGAGGCGGCTCTAGTCGAGCGGTTTGAGCGCGTCTTCCGCGATGAGCGGCTTGCTGATCGCCGCCGCGCCCGCGCTCACTTCCACGCTGGCATTGGTGGGATAGCCCCTGCCGCTGAAGCGCAGGCGAGAGATGCCTTCCGCCATGCCGCCGCCCGACACGGTGACGGCCAGATCGCGCCAGCCGTGCGACTTGCTGTCCAGCACGCCCACCGGAAGCTGGACCACGCTCGTCTCGCTCACTTGGACCAGATCGCCATCCTGCCGCTTCAGCACTGCGAGGTTGCACCCGCCGGTGCCGCAGAACATCGGGCCGCCCAGATAGACCAGCACTTCAGGCGTGCCGTCACCGTCAAGGTCGGTCTCCGCCGTGGCATATTGCAGCTTGCCGAGATCGCTGGTGAGCGCGTCGCGGTGATTCGCGCGAATCCAGTCCTCGGCACGCATGGGCGCGGTCTCGGTCGCCTCCTCGCTCGCTTCGGCGCCGGCCGTGGCGGTGGCTTCGGGCTGGGCCGCGTCCTTCTTGCAGCCTGCGAGCGAAAGTCCCAGCGCGAACAGGGGGGCGAGCGCCAGGATCCTGGCGGCGGAGGTCGTCCTTGTCATGACCGAAGGCTAGCCGCTCGACCGCCGCCCCGGCAAGATCGGTCTGCCGCACGGGAAGCACGAGAAAGGGCCCCCGGTTCGCACCGAGGGCCCTCGCGACCCGCCTGGGACTCGTCCGGCGCCCTTCCCGGCGCCGGTGGCGGTTTTATTAGAAGAAGAAGCTGTTGTGGACGGTCACGACGCGGCCCGAACGCATGTTCACCATGGCCACGTCATTGCCGTAGCGAACCCAGCGGTGGCCGGCGCGCGGCGCAGGCAGGCGATAGCGGCCATAGTCGTTTACCCAGTAGCGGCTGCCGTAATAGGCCGGCTGGAAGCGGTAGCCCACGGCGACCGGGCGATAGCGATAGCCGCGCGGACCGGCATAGGCAGGGCGGCGGAATTCGCCGCGGTGGGCCTGGCGATAGTCGCGCCAATCCTCGCGCAGTTCGCGGCGGTCGTGGTTGAGCTGGCGCTGCGAACGGTCGGCGGCGCGGTAGTCGCCGCGGCGGACGTTGCGATCGACCTCGCGCTGGCTCTGGCGAACGTCGCGGGCGCTCTCGCGCACTTCCCGGGCACTCTGCGCGGAAGCCATGGTGGGCACGGCGACGGTCGGAACGATGACGCTGGCGGCAAGGGCGGCCATAATGATCTTGCGCATGTTTTCTTCTCCTTGACCCGAAACGATTATCCGTTCGATCTGGTCTGTGAGTTCATGTTTGAACCCCTCAAGCTGAACGAACTTGAAATGCAGGTTGCAGTGAAATTTCAGGAGTGTCGCAAGGTTGCGACAAAATTCGGGAAGCGCGCCGAAACGCCATGTTATCCCCGGTGAAGCGAGCAATTTTTCGATAGATGCGGCTTGCGGGACGCGATGCGCAGAGCCATCTTCGGGATGGAACGAAGGCATCCTCACCTGAAAGGAGCACATGGCCCGCAAAGCAGCACGCGCCGGTGAAACGGCGCAGTTCAGGCCCGAAGCGCACCGCCGGGCACGTGTCGAAGTCGAGTTCGACGAACAGACTTTGCTGGGGGCCCTGTTCGGCCAGTTCGATTCAAACCTCGTGCAAGTGGAGAACCGGCTCGGGGTCTACATTGCCGCGCGCGGCAACAAGATCCAGATCGAAGGGCCGGAAGACGCCGTTGCCCGCGCCCGCGATACACTCAAAGGCATGTACCACCGACTGGAGCAGGGCCAGGCGCTTGACGCCGGCGCGGTGGAATCGCTGATCGCGATGTCGGCCGAACCAACGCTGGAAGGCATCATCTCGGGCGATACCGGCGCGCCGCCGATCATGATTCGCACCCGCCGCAAGACGATCGTGCCGCGCTCGGCGATGCAGATCGAATATATGCGCGCGCTCGCCCGCTCCGACGTGATCTTCGCGCTCGGCCCGGCAGGCACGGGCAAGACCTACCTCGCGGTGGCCCAGGCGGTGTCGCAGCTGATGACCGGTTCGGTCCAGCGCCTGATCCTTTCGCGCCCCGCCGTGGAAGCGGGCGAGAAGCTGGGCTTCCTGCCCGGCGACATGAAGGACAAGGTCGATCCCTACCTACGTCCGCTCTACGACGCGCTCTATGACTGCATGCCGCCCGAACAGGTGGAGCGCCGCCTCGCTTCGGGAGAGATCGAGATCGCGCCGATCGCCTTCATGCGCGGCCGCACGCTGGCCGATGCCTTCGTCATCCTCGACGAAGCGCAGAACACCACGCGCGAGCAGATGAAGATGTTCCTTACCCGCTTCGGCCAGAACAGCCGCATGGTCGTCTGCGGCGACCCCCGGCAGGTCGACATCCCGGGCGGCGACCGCATGAGCGGCCTGGCCGATGCGGTGAACCGGCTGGAAGGCGTGGACGGCATCGATGTCACGCGCTTCACCGTGCAGGACGTCGTGCGCCACCCGATCGTCGGTCGCATCGTCGAGGCTTACGAAGGCCCTTACGTCGATCCCTCGGCACCGAAGACGGAACAACCGGCGGCCGAGCAGCTCCGGGCGGAGTGACTTTCCCCCGGGGAATGACAAGGTCTGGCGCAGGACGAGCTTGAGCATCGGGGACGGCGGTTCGCCGTCCTCGATTTCCCGCCGGTTCCTGTCCGAGCAGGCCACCCCGCACCTTCTCCTCACGCTACCGCTCGACCTCTTCACGCTTCCGCACCTTCTCCTCACGCTATCGCTCGATCTCCTCACGCTATCGCTCGACCGCGCGCGTGACTGCGCGTAAAGCCCCCGCATGGATCTCGAAATCGATATCGAAGCCCCCTGGCCCGCCGAGACGGACTGGGCCGATCTGGCCGAAGCGGCGCTCGAAGCGCTGGTGCAAGTCGCACCGGAACTCGACAATCCCCGCCTCCTGGCCAGCCTGCTGTTCACCACGGACGAGGAAGTGCACGTCCTCAACCGCGAATGGCGGGCCAAGGACAAGCCCACCAACGTCCTGTCCTTCCCGATGCTGGAACGCGCCGACCTGCTCGCCCTCGCACCGGACGGACCGCCGGAAATGCTGGGCGATCTTGCCCTCGCCTTCGAGACCTGCGCCCGCGAGGCCGCGGAAAAAGGCGTGCCGGTGGAGCATCACGCCAGCCACCTCATCGTCCACGGCCTGCTCCACCTGGCCGGCCTCGACCACGAGATTTCGGACGCCGATGCCGAGGCAATGGAGGCCCTTGAAACAAAGGCTCTTGCCCTCATCGGCATTGCCGACCCATATGGCGACAGATCTTAAGCTGTAGGGGTAATTTAAAACGATGGCCGACAATGGCCGCCACACCGAGTCCGGCTCGGGAGATGGGGACAGTACCGGCACGCTCTGGCGTGTTTTCCGGCGACTTTTCCAGAACGACGGCGATCAGTCGCTTCGCGCGCAGATCGAAGGCGTCATCAACGAACATGAAGGCGATGCCGAAGACGAGGCCCGCGCCCGCGGAGACCTTTCCTCGATCGAGCGGCAGATGCTGCGCAACCTTCTCCATTTCAGCGAGCACGATGCCGACGATATCGCCGTGCCGCGCAGCGAGATCGTGGCGATTCCGGCCTCTGCAAGCTGGGCCGAAGTGGTCGAGGCCTTCGCCGAGCACGGCCACAGCCGCATGCCCGTCTACGGAGACTCGCTCGACGCGATCAAGGGCATGATCCATATCAAGGACGTGTTCCCCATCCTCGCGCGCGGCGAACAGCCGCCGGAGGACTGGTCCACCCTGCTGCGCCAGCCGCTCTACGTGCCCCAGGCGCGCGGCGCGCTGGACGTTCTGGCCGACATGCGCGCCCAGCGCACCCATCTGGCCGTGGTGATCGACGAATATAGCGGCACCGATGGCATCATCACCATCGAGGACCTCGTCGAGGAAATCGTGGGCAACATCGAGGACGAGCACGACGACGCCCCCGAAGAGTTGCTAATTTCGCAAGAGAACGGTATCTGGGACGCAGACGCCCGTGTCGAGCTTGACGATGTGGCGGAACGGATCGACCCGCGCCTCGCCGAAGTCGAGGAAGCGGTGGATACCCTGGGCGGCCTCGCCTTCGTACTGGCCGGCCAGGTCCCGGCCGTCGGCACCGTGCTGGAGCATGACAGCGGCTGGCGCATCGAAGTTACCGATGGCGACGAGCGCCGCGTCACGCGGCTTCGCCTTCATCCGCCGGCCACGGAAGCGGTCGCAGAGCCCGATTGAACCTCGCTGCCGCCATTTCCAGGCGGCATCGATACTCCGAGTGAAAAGACGAGACATTGCCAGTACGCCGACTACCCCCCCTGCGCGCGCTTGAAGCCTTCGTTCGCGTCGTCCGCCTCGGTTCGGCCAAGGCGGCCGCCAACGAACTGGCGCTCAGCCCCTCGGCGCTCTCGCGCCGGGTCGCCGCGCTGGAAGACTTCACCGGCAAGCGCCTCTTCACCCGCCAGCACCAGTCGATGAAGCTGACCGACGAGGGCCAGGCCTTCTACAACGTGGTCGGCCCCAAGCTGGAAGAACTGGCCGAAGCGGTGGAATCGCAGATCGACCGCGGCCAGGTGCTGCGCCTGCACCTCGGCGTGCCGTCGCTGTTCGGCGGCCAACGCCTGTTCCCGCGGCTGCCGGAGCTGCGCAAGCTGCACCCGCGCCTGCACATCGACATCGACACCGGCGCGCACCTGGAAGACCGGGTGGGCGACACGCTGGACGCGGCGATCATCCTCTCGCCCGAACCGGACCCGGCCTATTATCGGATCCAGCTTGACCACAACAAGGTCTACGCCATCACCTCCAAGGAAATGGCGCAGGAGATCGGCACCGTCCCCGACGAAGCCATCCTGTCCAAGCAGACCTTCCTGATCCATCAGGACCTGCCGCAGAGCCTGGACGCGTGGAAGTCCGCCATCGGCCTTGAAAAGCTGGAACCGGCCTCGGTCGACCGTTTCGATTCCGGCCAGCTCGTGCTCGAAGCCGCGGCCCAGGGCCTCGGCATCGCGATCATGCACGACGACCACTTCCGCCGCAGCCACGACAACCGCCTGGCCCGGCTCTTCGACATCGACGTCGAAAGCCCCTATCGCTACTGGTTCGTCTGCAAGCCCAAGGCCCTGGAATCCCGTCCCGTGCGCATCTTCCACGAGTGGCTGCTGCAAGCCGGACTGTAACGCCCTGCAAGCGCCGTCCCCGGTAGAGACGGGACCGGCGTTTTTGCGACATGACGGGCGATTTCATTCCCCTGCGCGGCACTTCACGGTTATGATCCCCGGGACTTTTTCGACTGTCCGGGGGCTCCGTCATGCGTTTCACTATGTTCACCGCCGTTGCTGCGGCTTCCATCGCTTCGGCCGCGCCGAGCTTCGCCGCCGAGCCCGCTCAAGCGGCGCCGACTGCGGCAACAGCAGCGGCGGCGGCGGCAGCGCCCATCACCGACCCCGCGCGCATCGCCGCGGCGCGCGTCACGGTGGATCACGTATTTCCCCTTGGGACTTACGCGCGCCTGATGAACGGCACCCTCGACAAGATGATGGATTCCATCATGGATTCCACGATGAAGCTGCCGCTCAAGCAGCTTGCCGGTCTCAGCGGCGTCAACACCGAGGAACTGGGCGAGGCCTCGATGGCAGAAATCATGCAGATCTACGACCCGGCCTTCAAGCAGCGCATGCAGATCTCCACGCGCACGATGATGAACGAGATGATCCCGCTGATGACCCAGGTCGAGCCCGACATTCGCGACGGCCTGACGCAGGCCTATGCCGGCAGGTATACGACCACCCAGCTGGGCGAACTGAATGCCTTCTTCGCGACGCCTACCGGCAAGGCCTACGCGGCCGATTCCTATCTCGTCATGATGTCGCCGGAAGTCATGGCGAAGATGCAGGGCTTCGTTCCCAAGCTGATGGAGCAGATGCCCGCCATCGTGGAAAAGGTGAAGACCGCCAGCGCGAGCCTTCCCGAGCCGCGCGCCTATGGGGATCTTTCGAAGGACGAGAAGGCTCGTCTCGCCAAGCTGCTCGGCGTTTCCGAGGCCCAGCTCGAAAAGGACGAGAAGGCCAAGGCACATTGAGCTGATCGACCGGGGCGGGAAGCGCCGGGAACTTGCGCCGCGATGGGTACAGCTTCGTCTGGCCCAGCACGCAACGAAAAAGGGCGGCCCCTCGCGGAGCCGCCCTTTTCTCTATCGGTAGACCGAAGGAAGGATCAGCCTTCCGAGATGGTCGCCTTGACGATCTTGCCCGGCTCGCGCGGCGGCTCGCCCTTGGGCAGCGCGTCGACGAGTTCCATGCCTTCGACCACCTGGCCCCAGACGGTGTACTGCTTGTCGAGGAAGCGTGCATCGTCGAAGCAGATGAAGAACTGGCTGTTGGCCGAGTGCGGATAGCTGGTGCGCGCCATCGAGCAGACGCCGCGGACATGCGGCTCGGCGTTGAATTCGGCCTGGAGGTCGGGCTTGTCCGAACCGCCCATGCCGGTGCCGTTGGGGCAACCGCCCTGCGCCATGAAGCCGGGGATCACGCGGTGGAACTTGATGCCGTCGTAGAAGCCTTCGCCGGTCAGTTCCTTGATACGCTCGACGTGACCGGGGGCCAGGTCGGAACGCAGCTTGATCTTCACGTCGCCGCCTTCACCATTGCCGGTGTCGAGCGTGAGCGTCAGGTATTCGTCAGCCATTGCAGTCTCCTTCTGCCGGCGCAGGTCCGCGCCGGTGGGGCATCGGCGCCCGATATAGGCACTGGCGCGGCAATGTCACGAGGGGAGCGCTCGTTCGTGCCTCCGTCCCGGTCATCCCCTGCCCGTCACGCTCCTCTCTCCGCCGCGAGGCCGTTTCGGGGTCCATTCGGTGCATCGTCCCGTGGCTCTGCAGCCACCGGCCGAGGAAACTTCCCGAATGCCGCCGCCCCCCTGTTGCAATCGCGAAATAGCTGCGTAGACCGGCCCGGATGAGCGAAACGGACCTTCAGGACGAGCGCATGGAAAACGCGGAAGACACCGCGCGTCTCGATATGCCCGAATCCGAATCCCTCGACGACGACAACCGCTTGAAGGCCGAATTCGTCCGCAGCGTGAAGGATGCGCTGGACGAGGAAGACTTCGAGCGCGTCTACGACCTGGTGGAGCCGCTCCACCCCGCCGATATCGCCGACTTGTTCGAACTCATGAACGAGAACGAGCGCCTCGGCCTGGCCCGCGCCATCCGCGACCTGATGGGCGTGGAAGTCATCGCCGAGATGAACGACTGGGTGCGCGAGGCGCTGATGGAGGCGCTGCCCGCCGAAGTCGTCGCCGAGATCGCCGAGCAGCTCGACACCGACGATGCCGTCGCCATGCTGGAAGACCTCGACGAGGAAGACCAGCAGGCCGTCCTCGCCGAGATGGAGCCGGAAGACCGCGCGGCCATCGAATCGGCGCTGTCCTACCCCGAGGAATCCGCCGGCCGCCTGATGAGCCGCGATTTCGTGGCCGTCCACGAATCGATGACCGTCGGCGACCTGATCGATTTCCTGCGCGAACATCGCGAGCTGCCGACCGAGTTCTGGGAAGTGTTCATCGTCGATCCGATGCACCGCCCGATCGGCACTTGCGCGCTCTCGTGGATCCTGCGCACCCCGCGCAACATCCCGCTCTACGATGTCATGGCGCGCGACCAGACGCTGATCCCGGTCGACATGGACCAGGAGGAAGTCGCGCTGCGCTTCCAGAAGTACGCGCTGATTTCGGCGGCCGTGGTCGACGATGCCGGCCGGCTGATCGGCCAGGTCACCGTCGACGACATCGTCCACATCATTCAGGAAGAAGCGGGCGAAGATACCCTGCTGCTGTCCGGCGCGGGTGACGGCGACATCAACGAGCCGATTCGCGACGCCTATTCGGCCCGCGTGCGCTGGCTGATCGCCAACCTGCTCACCGCCACGCTCGCTTCCTCGGTCATCGCCCTGTTCGAAGGCACGATCGCGAAGATGGTGGCGCTGGCCACGCTGATGCCGATCGTCGCCGGGCTTGGCGGCAATGCCGGCACGCAGACCCTGGCCGTGACCGTCCGCGCGCTTGCCACCAACCAGCTTACCGCGTCCAACGCCTGGCGCGCGGTACGCCGCGAAATGTCCATCGCGCTGCTCAACGGCTGCACGATCGCGGTAATCATCGGCATCGTCGTCAGCCTGATCTTCGGCAATGTCACGCTGGGCCTGGTCATAGCCCTGGCGATGATGACCAATATCCTGATCGCGGGCATGGCGGGCGTATTCGTGCCGCTGACGCTGGAACGGCTCAAGGCGGACCCGGCCATCGCCTCGTCCATTTTCGTGACGATGACCACGGATTCGATGGGCTTCCTCGTCTTCCTCGGCCTTGCCACGGTATCCGGTCTGGTGCGCTAGGGGCGCGCCTCCTATCTAGTCATCATGCCGCTGCACATGACCAAGATCGCGTTTTCCGCCGAGAGCCCGGCGGCCCTGCGCGCCTGGCTGGAAAGCCACGACACCCTGGGCGAAGCCCGCCTCACCACGCGCTATCTGCCCAAGCGGCATGAGGAAATGGTCGGCGGCTCGCTATACTGGATCTACGAACATGCCCTGGTCGGCCGCTCGCCGATCCTGGGCTTCGAACAGCGCGAGGACGGGCGCTGGCATATTCGCCTGGAACCGATGCTGATCCCGGTGGTCACGCACCCCAAGCGCGCGCACCAGGGCTGGCGCTACCTTGCCGAAAAGGACGCCCCCCGCGATCTGGGCGAAGGCGAGACGGCGGGCGACGCTATGCCGCCCAAGCTGGCGCGCGAACTGGCCAAGCTGGGGCTGGTGTGACCGGTTTCGCCGGCGACGAGCGCGAAGCACTGCTTGCGGTGAAAGGCGTCGGCCCCGCGGTGATCGCACGGCTGGAGGAACTGGGCATCCGGAACTTCGCCGATCTTGCCGGGCGCGATCCCGATGCGGTCTGCGCGGAAATCTCGGCGGCAATGGGGTCGACCTGCTGGCGCAACTCCCCCCAGGCGCGCGGCGCCATCGTCGCCGCCGTGGCGCGGGCAGGCGCGGGTCTGCCCGATCGGTAGCCCTTTCCCGGACCGATCCGGGACGGCGCCTTCCGTTACCCCCGATCGACCCACCAGCGCATCAGCACATGGGCGATCGCATGGGCCGGCGGCGCCCCGAAAGCCTTGCCGTTTTCGCCCCGGCCGATGGCTTCGAGCGCCTCCACCACCTCGTCGCGGGTGAACCACCGCACGTCTTCCAGTTCGGTCTCGTCGATGGTGATGGCATCGTCGTCCGCATGGGCGTGGCAGCCGATCATCAACGAGGATGGGAACGGCCAGGGCTGGCTGGCGACATAGGTCACATCGCGCACGCGGATCCCCGCTTCCTCGTGGATTTCGCGCGCGACGGCCTCCTCCACCGATTCGCCCGGCTCCACGAAGCCCGCGAGCGTCGAATAGCGTCCTTCGGGAAAGCGCGGCTGGCGGCCGAGCAATGCGCGGCCTTCGTGCTCGACGAGCATGATGGTCACCGGGTCGACGCGCGGGAAGTGCTCTGCGCCGCAGTCGATATTGGTGCAGGAGCGCTGCCAGCCGCCCTTGGCAAGAACCGTGGGGTGGCCGCAGACGGCGCAGTGCCGGTGCCGGCAATGCCAGCTCACCAGCGAGCGCGCGCCGCCATAAGCCGCAAGTTCGGCGGGATCGAGCACGGCCATGGCGTGCCAGTTGACGGGCGTGGCATGGGGCCCTTGCAGCGGCGTGGTGCCGGGCACTTCCGCGAAGCAGGGCACGGCGCCGTCAAGGCCGAGGAAGATCATCTCGCTGCCCGGTTCCGCATCCGCCAGCGTGCCCCAGGTCAAGGCGCCGTCGTCGACCAGCACCGCATCCAGTCCGTCTAGCCGCAGCAGCCGCGCCTCGCTGCTCTGCAGGGCCAGGAGCGCTGCCGGGTCGTTGCGGATATGGTCCGCACGGTCGAGATGCGAACCGGAAAAGGCGATGGGCAGCAGCTTCGGCAGGAGGGTGGTGGTCAAAGGGGCGTCTCCAACAGGGCCATGACATCGGCCTTCAGCGCATTCTGGAACTGGGGAATAAGCTCGTAGGCATTCGGCGGCATGAACTGCGCGAAGAGCTGCGAGCGCAGGCCGCGCACCATGTCGACCATGCCCACCGTTCCCGCCGCGCCCGACCAGCCGAACAGGCCGCTCTCCGCTCCCTTGCCGACGCGCCCGCCGGCACCGAAGCCGCTCCCCGCCGGAAGCATGGCGGAAAGCGCCACGCCGGGTGGCAGCAAGTCCGACGTGCCGGTGACGACCGCGCTTTCGGCCAGGACGCGCTTGCCGTCGATCATGCCGCGCTGGGCCAGGAGGCGCAGGAAACGGTCATAGTCGCGCGGCGTGCTGACGAGGCCCGCGCCGCCGAAGGGGAAGGCCGGCTTTTCCAGGAAGACCGAGTTGCCCGGCTCGTCGATCGGCACCAGCACGCTGCCCAGCGCGGCATAATTGGTGGTGAGGCGGCCGGCCTGGGCAGCGGGCACCTGGAAGGCCGTGCTGGTCATTCCCGCCGGTTCGAACAGTGTTTCGCGCAGATAGGCGTCGAAGGGCCGGCCGGTGACCACTTCGATCACCCGGCCCATCAGGTCCAGACCGAGGGAATAGCTCCAGTGGGTGGCAGGATCGTAGACCAGCGGCACTTCGGCCAGCCGGTCGGCGAACAGCGCGAGGCTGGGCGCGGGGGGCGCATCGGTGAGGCCCGGCACCTTGATTCGGCTGATCTGCCCGGCAGCGAGGCCCCTGGACTGCATCAGCGCGCGGATCGGCCCGGTCTGGATGATCGAATAGCCCAGCCCCGATGTATGCGTGAGCAGATGCCGCATGGTGATCGCGCGCGGCGCCGGATGAAGGGCCGTGAGCGATCCGTCATAGCGGTCCTGCACCCGCATCTGCGCGAAACGCGGCAGGATTTCATGGACCGGCTGGTCAAGGCCGAGCCGGCCCTCCGCCACCAGCTGCATGGCCATGATGCCGGTGATCGGCTTGGTCATGGAATAGATGCGGAACAGGCTGTCCGGCGAGATCGGCGTGCCGTCGGTGAACCCCTGCGACCCGCGGGCGACGAATTCCGGTTCGCGGCCCGGCAGCGCCAGCGAGGCGACGAGGCCCGGCAGCGTGCCCGGCGCATCGCCGCTCCCCGTCCAGCGCTCCACCAGCGCACGCACGCGCGGCATCGTCTCCACCTGCGCCGCCGCCCAGGCAAGCCGAGGCATGAACGCGGCGCCGACACCCGCGATCCCCGCCATGCGCAGCAGCATCCGGCGATCGACCGCCGCTTCCAGCCGTTCGCGCGCAGGGCTCATGCCATCTCCGCCCTGGCGAGGCCCGCCGCCTTGGCGAAGAGTGTGGGCAGCCCCGCCTCGGCGATACGGTCGACCGGCCACCATTCCCCCGGGCCGGGGGGATCGCCGTCAAGGTCGTGCTCCAGAATGCGAAGCCCCAGTTCGAGCGAGAAATGCGTGAAGACGTGGCCGACCCGGCCGCCGTTTTCCCAGCGCCCCGCCAGTGGCGGCGCGCCGTGGCCGTTCGCGCGGGCGGACCAGCCGTCGTCGGGAAGCGCTCTCATGCCGCCGAGCATGCCTTTGTCCGCGCGGCGCACCAGCCAGACATTTCCGTCCCGCTCGATCCAGAAGGCGAGGCCCTGCCGCGCGGGCTTGGCCTTCTTCGGCGCCTTGACCGGAAAGCGCTCCGGCTCGCCCGTGGTCCTTGCCCGGCAATCGGCCGCAAGCGGGCAGAGCAGGCAGCGCGGCATGCGCGTGGTGCAGACGGTGGCGCCCATGTCCATCAGCGCCTGCGCGAAGTCGCCCGTCCGCAGGTCGGGGGTGATCCCGTCGGTCAGCGCCCGTATCGCTGGCCGCGCACTCGGCAGCGGGTCTTCCAGCGCGAAAAGCCGCGTCACCACGCGCTCGACATTGGCGTCCACCACCACGGCCCGCTGCCCGAAGGCGATCGCCGCCACCGCGGCGGCCGTATAGGCGCCCAGCCCCGGCAGGGCGCGCAGGCCTTCCTCGCTCTCGGGGAAGACCCCGCCCCGCGCCGCGACTTCGCGCGCGCAGGCCAGGAGGTTGCGGGCGCGCGCATAATAGCCAAGCCCTGCCCAGGCCGCCATGACGTCCGCGTCGGCTGCGGCGGCAAGGTCCGTCACGGTCGGCCAGCGCGCGGTGAATTTCGCGAAATAGTCCTTCACCGCGGCCACGGTCGTCTGCTGGAGCATGACTTCCGAAAGCCAGACGCGATAAGGGTTGGGTGCCGGCGTTCCCGGCGGCGCGCGCCACGGCAGTGCGCGGGCATGAGCGTCGTACCAGTCGAGAACCTTGCGGGAGATCGTATCGCGGCTGGCGTCCATCAGCGCCCTATGGCATTGGAGCGGCAACAATGGAACGGCATCCAAGCAAAGGAACGGAAAAGGCGGCGAAGTCCGCCAAAGGCGCGGCGAAAGGCGTGGTCAAAGCCGCGGGCAAAGCCCCGGCCGGCGGCGAGTCCAAGGCCGGCGCCCCGAAGCGGTTCGAGCGCGCGCGGGGCGGCCAGGCCCGCCAGATTTCCGACCTCATGCCCGAAGTGGGCCGCACCGCTTTCCGCCGCTTCGGTTTCGTACAGTCCAGCGTGGTGACGCGCTGGCCCGAGATCGTCGGCCTGCGCCACGCCCGCGTCTGCGCCCCCGAATCGATCCGCTTCCCGCCCGGCGAAAAGTGCGACGGCATTCTCCAGCTCGTGGTGCTGGCCGCCCATGCCCCGATGATCCAGCACGTCGTGCCCGAGATCATGGACCGGGTGAACCGCTTCTTCGGCTACAAGGCTGTAGCCAAAGTGAAAATCCGGCAAGGTGAGGTTAAGGCACCGGCTGCCACGCGGCCCAAGGCGGCTCCGCCCTCTCTCAAGCCCGTACCGCTCGAACTGGGCGAATCGCTGCGCGACATCGGCGATCCCGAACTTCGCGCGGTGCTAGAATCGCTGGCCCGAAGCCTCGGTGCCCAGGATGATCCCATGCAAGATCAGGAAAAGCAGTGATGAAGTCCACGTTGCGTCTTGCCGCCCCCCGTCTCGTCTTCCTTGCCGCAGCGGCCCTGCTGAGCGTCGCCGCCACGAAGCCCGCTCACAAGCCACTGGCGCCCAGCTCCAACCCCGCCTCGAACTGGGCGAACCAGATCGTGGTGACGGGCGACGGCAGCCACATGTACGGCAACCCCAAGGCCGAGATGCAGCTCACAGAATTCGTCAGCTACACGTGCCCGCACTGCGCGCATTTCAACCGCGAGGCGGATCCCACGCTGCGCCTCACCATGGTGCCCAAGGGCCAGATCGGCGTGACCGTGACCACTTTGCTGCGCAACCCGATCGACCTGACGATCTCGATGCTGACGACTTGCGGCGATCCCAAGCGCTTCTTCGTGCGCCACAACGCCTTCCTCGCCAGCCAGGACACCTGGATGGCCAAGCTGGAAAAGATCGGCGAGGAGCAGCAGAAGCGCTGGTACCAGGGCGCCCTGCCCGAACGCATGAAGGCCATCGCCAGCGACCTCGATTTCTACTCCAGGGTCGCCGCCTGGGGCATGACCCGTACCCAGGCCGATGCCTGCTTCGCCAACGAGGCGGTGTTCGATACCATCAAGCAACAGCAGGCCACCGTGGCCAAGAACGGCGTGAATTCCACGCCCAGCTTCATTCTCAACGGCAAGCTGCTCGACGCACACGACTGGCCGACTCTCTCCAAGGAGATCACCGACCAGATGGCCGCGAAGCGCAAGGGTTCGGTCTGAAGTACCGGAAAAGGGCGGTTTCCTGTGGGAAAGCGCCTGTCCTTCCGCCCCCCGCCGCTGTTATCCGCCCCGACTGTGGGCTAGTTTCCCCGCCTTCTCACAAGGATTCGCCGACATGATCCGCAAGACCGCCCTGCGCACCATCGCCCTTGGAATGATCGCCGCGCCGCTCGCGCTCGGCCTTGCCGCCTGCGGCAAGAAGGACGCCGGCACGCCGGGCGAAGCGCCCAAGTCGGCGCAGGCCCTGCCCACGGTCGCCGCCCCCGCCGGCAAGGCCTGGGCGGAAAACGTCGTGAAGACCGCAGAGGGCGGCTATCGCATCGGCAATCCCGACGCCCCGATCAAGCTGGTGGAATATGGCGCGCTGTCGTGCTCGCACTGCGCCGAATTCGCGCATGAAAGCTACGACAAGCTGCGCGAGGATTACGTCGCCAGCGGCCGGGTCAGTTACGAACTGCGCTACTTCATGCTCAACGCCTTCGACATCCCGGCATCGCTGCTCGCCACTTGCGGCGCGACCGAGGCGGTCCTGCCGCTCAGCGAGCAGTTCTGGGCCTGGCAGCCCAACATGTTCCAGAACCTTCAGTCGGCCGGCGACGCCCGCATGAAGGAAATCCAGAACCTGCCGAAGGACCAGCAGATGGCGGCCATCGCCGAAGTCGGCGGCATGACCGAATTCTTCGCGTCGCGCGGGATTTCGCGCGACCAGGGCAAGGTCTGCCTGGCCGATGCCGCCAAGGCCAAGGCCTTCGCCGACCAGACCCAGAAGGCGACGACCGAATTCAACGTCAACGGCACGCCCACTTTCATCATCAACGGCAGCAATGTCGGTTCGATGGGCTGGAAGGAACTGGAAGCCAAGCTGCAGGAGGCCGGCGCGCGCTGATGCGCCCGCCCGTCTGAATCGAACGATACGAAGATGCGCATAAAACGGCTCAAGCTCAGCGGTTTCAAGAGTTTCGTAGAGCCGGCGGAATTGCGCATCGAGCCAGGGCTGACCGGCGTGGTCGGCCCTAACGGCTGCGGCAAGTCCAACCTGCTCGAAGCGATCCGCTGGGTCATGGGCGAAAGCTCGGCCAAGTCGATGCGCGGCGGCGGCATGGAGGACGTGATCTTCGCGGGCACGGCCACCCGCCCGCCCCGCGCCTTCGCCGAAGTGGTGCTCCAGGCCGATGCCGCGCCTGACGGAAACGGGGTGCGCGAGGAACTCGAAGTGGTCCGCCGCATCGAGCGCGGCGCCGGCAGCGCCTACCGCATCAATGGCCGCGACGTGCGCGCCAAGGACGTCTCGCTGGTCTTTGCCGATGCCGCCACCGGCGCGCATAGCCCCGCGCTCGTCAGCCAGGGCCGCATCGCCGCCGTCATCGCCGCCAAGCCGGCCGAACGCCGCGCCATGCTGGAAGAAGCGGCCGGCATTGCCGGGCTTCACGTCCGCCGCAAGGACGCCGAGCAGAAACTGCGCGCCACCGAAGCCAATCTCTCGCGCCTCGAAGACCTCATGGCCGGGCTCGACAAGCAGGTCGCCGGCCTGCGCCGCCAGGCCAAGGCGGCCGAGCGCTATACCGCCCTGTCGGACCAGATCAGGCTGGCCGAAGCGCGGCTGGTCTTCGCCCGCTGGCGCGACGCGGCAGAGGCCGCCGATGCCGCCCGCAAGGAAGCGCAAGGCGCCGAAGCAGGCGTGAGCGCCGCGCAGGACGCGGCGAAACAGGCGCAGGACGCGCAGGCCAAGGCGGCCGAGGCCCTCGTGGAAGCCCGCGACGAACTGGCCGACCGCCGTGACGATGCCAGCGCGCAGGGTCACCGCATGGCGACGCTCACCAGCCAGCTCGAAGCTGCCGAACAGCGGCTCAAGGATCTCGACCGCCAGAAGACGCGCCTCGACGAGGACCGCGGCGATGCCGACCGCATGACCCGCGACGCGGCCGAGGCCCTCGCCCGTCTGGAGCGCGATCTGGCCGAAGGCGCGAAGCAGCTGGAGCAGGACGAAGCCCAGCGTCCGCGCCTGGCCAATGCCCTCGAAGGCGCGGAACGCTCGGCTCGCGCCGCCGAACTCGACCTGGCGCAGGCCACTGCAGCGCAGGCCGGGGTCGAGGCCGAATGGCGCATTGCCGAAGCCGAACTCTCGCAGGCCCGCGCCCGTCTGGGCCGGCTGGCCGCCGAAGAAGCCCGCCTCGCAGCCCAGGTCGAAGCGCTGGCCGCTGCCGGGGATCTCGAAGCGGCGGTTACCGAAGCCAAGGCCAGGGCCGAAGCCGGTACCGCCGCTCTGGCCGCCGCCCGCGCCGGGCTGGAGGCGCAGCAGGCCCGCAAGGCCGAACTCCAGGCCGAGCGCGACGCCGCGGCCTCGGCCCTCGCCGCCGCCCGCGCCGACCTTACCGGCATCGAGCGCGAGCACACTGCCCTCACCCGCGACCGCGAGGCCCGCGCCAAAGGGGCGAAGGCCGCGCATGGCCTGCCCGTCGCGATCGACGCCGTGCGCGCCGCTCCGGGATACGAACGCGCCGTCGCTGCCGTGCTCGGCCGCGATGCCAAGGCCCCCCTGGGCGAAGTCGCCAGGGCCGACGGCCGGTTCTGGACCGGCTCCCAGGCCCCTGCTCCGGTAGCCGACAGCCTGGCCGCCCATGTCACCCAATGTCCGCCGGAACTCGCGGCCCGCCTGGCGCTCGTCCATGTGGTCGAGGAAGACGATGCCCGGCCGCTCGGCAAAGGCGAATGGCTGGTCACGCGCACCGGCGCGCTGCGCCGCTGGGACGGCTTCGTCGCGCGCGGCGAAGGCGCCGCCGAAGCCGCTCGGCTTGAGGCCGAGAACCGCTTCGCCCAGCTCGATGCCCAGCTTCCACCGCTGCGCGCGGCCGTCTCCGCCGCCGAAGCAAGCCAGAACGCGGTGCAGCAGGAACTCTCCGCCCATGCCGCCGCTGTGGTCGCCGCCGAGCGGACCATTGCCGATGCCGCCAATGCCGAACGTGCCGCCCTGCGCGCGGTGGACCAGGCCGAGGATGCCCGCATCCGCGACGAAACGCGCCGCGCCGAAATAGGCCGCGCCCAGGCCGATCTGGCCGAGCAGCGCCAGGTCGCGGAACGGGACATCGCCGGCGCCGAAGGCAAACGGTCCGTCCTGCCCGATCCGGAAAAGGGCCGGGCCGGGCTCGTCGTCGCGCGCGAAAAGAACGAGGCCACGCGCGCCACGCTCCAGATTTCCACCGCCACGCTCGCCTCGCACGACCAGGCTCTGGCCGTCGCGCGCGAGCGTACCGCCTCGCAGCGCGGCGACATCCGCAATTGGCAATCGCGCGCCGGCGATGCCGCCAACCGCCTTGCCCAGATGGCCGGCCGGCTCGATGAAATCGAGACCGAGCGCGCCGTCGTCGCCGCCAAGCCCGCGTCGCTCATGGCCCAGATCGAACAGGGCGAGACGGTGCGCAACCGCATTGCCGAGGAACTGGGCAAGGCCGAAGCCGCCGTCGCCTTCGTCACCGATGCCGCGCGCAAGGCCGACGCCGCGCTGGCCGCCGCGCAGGAAGCGCTGGCCAGTGCCCGCGAGAACCGCGCCGGTGCCGCCGCCCGCGCCGAGAACGAGGATGCCCGCCGCGTCGAGATGACCCGCGTCTCGGGCGAACGCTTCCAGTGCCCGCCGCCGGTCCTGCCCGAACGCTTCGCTTTCGCCCCGGGCGACGTGCGGGAGGCGCAGGACGAAGTGGTCGCCATGGAGCGGCTCGTCTCCGAGCGCGAACGGATCGGGCCGGTCAACCTCGTCGCCGCAACCGAACTCGCCGAGGCCGAAGCCCAGCTCGGCACCAGCATCAACGAAAAGACCGAACTGGCCGAAGCCGTCAACCGCCTGCGCGGCTCGATCGGCAACCTCAACCGCGAGGGCCGCGAACGCCTGCGTGCCGCCTTCGAGGCCGTCGACGGCCATTTCCGCCGCCTTTTCACGCGCCTGTTCCAGGGCGGGCAGGCCCATCTCGCGCTCGTCGATTCGGACGATCCGCTGGAGGCCGGGCTGGAGATCTTCGCCCAGCCGCCGGGCAAGCGCCTCCAGTCGCTCACCCTGCTTTCGGGCGGCGAGCAGGCCCTCACCGCCGTCGCCCTGATCTTCGCGCTGTTCCTGACCAATCCCGCGCCGATCTGCGTGCTGGACGAAGTCGACGCGCCGCTCGACGATGCCAATATCGAGCGTTTCTGCGATCTTCTCGAAGCGATGACGCAGGAAACCGACACGCGCTACCTGATCGTCACGCACAATGCCGTGACGATGAGCCGCATGCACCGCCTGTTCGGCGTGACCATGGTGGAAAAGGGCATCTCCCGCCTCGTCAGCGTCGATCTGGTCGGCGCCGAGGAACTGCTGGCGGCGGAATAGCCCGGCAGCGCCCATGCCCTTGATTGACAGTTACCTGCCGCTTTATCAGTTCTCGGAAACCCATTCCTGCCGGATCGCGGCCGATGCGGCGCCGATCCTGGACGCGGCAGGGCGCTACAAGCCCGAGGACGATCTTTTCTTTCGCGCCATGATCGGCTTGCGCGAAATGCCGGCTCGCCTGCTTGGGCGGCGAGGCAGCAAGCCGTTCGGGATGCAGAACTTCACGCTGCTGGAGCGGACCGACCGGGCCTTGGTCTACGGTCTCGCCGGGCAGTTCTGGCGCCCCGATTATGGGCTTCGCCCGATCACGGACGGTTCCGCCTTTCGGGACTTCCAGGAGCCAGGCGTTCCGCGCCTCGCCCTGAGCTTCGAAGTCGCATCCCAGGCGGGCGGCGCACACCGCCTCACCACCGAGACCCGCGTGTTCTGCCCCGACGCGGTCTCACGCCGAAAGTTTCGCTTCTACTGGTTGCTGATCCGGCCGGTGAGCGGCCTCATTCGCAGCCGCATCCTCGCTTCCATCCGCAAGACCGCAGAGACTACTTGAGCACGAAGCGCGGCCCCGGTCCCAGCGCGGCGGCCTCGTCTTCGCGGTTGTAGAGGCGGCATTTCGCCAGGCTGAGACAGCCGCAACCGATGCACTCGTCCAGCTTGCGTCGTGTCAGTTCCAGCAGGGCGATCCTGGCGTCGATCGCCTGCCGCATCGACAGGCTGATCGTTTCCCAGTCCGCCAGGGTGGGCGTGCGGCCTTGCGGCAGGGCCGAAAGTTCGCGCTCGATCTCGGCAAGGGCCAGTCCCAGCTTCTGGGCGATCAGTACGAAGCTGACCCGCCGGATATCCGAGCGCAGGAAGCGGCGCTGGTTCCCCGCCGTCCGCAGCGAGGTCAGCAGGCCCCGCTCCTCGTAGAAACGAATGGCCGAAACCGCGACGCCCGTGCGCCGCGCCAGATAGCCGATGGTGATGAATCGGTCCTCGACCCTCCCGTCCTTCTGCAAATCACGCCGTCCTTCTGCAAAAAGCGCTTGATCTCAAGTTAACTTGAGGATGCATCAAAGCCAAGCCGGCAAGTTGCCCGGCGACGCACAGGAGATGCCAGATGGCCCAGGGCCGCCTCGAACACGCCAATATCACCGTCAGCGACATCGATCGCAGCTCCGCCCTGCTCCAGAACCTGCTGGGCTGGCACGAACGCTGGCGCGGGCCCGCGCTGAACGGCGGGGAGACGATCCATGTCGGCGGGGATTTCAGCTACATCGCCGTCTATACCGACCGGAAGCAGCACGATCGCTTTCCCAAGGGCAGTCCGCTCAACCATGTCGGACTGGTGGTGAGCGATCTGGACGCCGCGGAACGGGCCGTGGTGGCCGCCGGGCTGGAGCCGTTCAACCATGCCGACTACGAACCGGGCCGGCGGTTCTACTTCTTCGATTGGGACGGGATCGAATTCGAACTGGTCAGCTACGACTGACCGCGATCCGGCCCGCGTTCCAGGGCGCATCGGTGCGGTCGATCACCAGCCGATGCGTGTCGGGGCGGCACAATCCAAGCGCTGCATCCGCGTCGCCCCCGGCCCATAGCGCCCAGTCTTCACGGGCGAGGATGAGGGGCACCCGTCCGTGGTTGGCCACGATGGGTTCGGGTCGGTCGACCATGACCACGGCGAAAGCCTTGCCCCATTCCACGGTCGGCCGCCAGATTCCCGCGACGGCGAAGGGATCTTCCTGCTCCAGCGAACACCAGGTGCGCGTCATCGCGCCTTTGTCGCCTTCCGGCTCGGCCCAGGCGCTGAAGGGCACGAGGCAGCGGCGCATCTGGAAGCTGGAGCGCCAGAACGCGGTACCGAGCTTGTCGCCCCGCGCCTGGTTGATCGGTTTCGGCTTGATGGCCTGCCCGCGCTTGCCGGTCTGGGCGAGCGGGAAGCCCCAGGTCATGGCCTCGACCCGTTCTTCCGCAACGACCAGCCCCGGATAGCCCGGATAGACTTCCTCGCCCAGGTTCGCGGCCGGTTCCGCCGAGGCCCGGAACAGTCCTGCAATCTCGTCCGTGGCCTTGCGCATGCGGTAGAGGTTGCACATGGCCCGCCCGGTCGATCAGATGATCCCGGCGTTGCCGACGACCCAGCAGGCTAGCGCCATCACCAGCCCGAGATCGCGATTCGAACGGAACCGCGTCAGGGCGTTCTCACCATCCTCGGTATCGAGCGTCACGATCTGGAAGCCGAGATGGAGCGCCACCGGCACGAGCGCGACCAGCGCCACCCAGTCATGCCGCAGGGTCCAGAACCCCAGCGCCCAGAATGCCGTCGCCAGCGCGTAGAAACCGGCCACGCCGCCGCGGACGTGGCTGCCGAGGCGCAGCGCCGAGGAGCGGATCCCGACGACGGCGTCGTCCTCGCGGTCCTGCAGCGCGTAGATCGTGTCGTAGCCGATGCACCAGAAGATCGAGCCGGCATAGAGCGCGGCCATCACCGCCAGCTGGTCGCCCCGGATCTCGACCCAGCCGACCAGCACGCCCCAGGTGAAGACCAGGCCCAGCCAGGCCTGCGGCCACCAGGTGATCCGCTTCATGAAAGGATAGGCGGCAACCAGCGCCACGCTGCCCAGCGCCACGAGCTGCGCCTGCCAGCGCAGCTGGAACAGCACCACGAGGCCCACCGCGCAGAGCGAAAGCAGCCAGATCGCCGCTGCCTTGCGGCTGACCTGGCCGCTGGCCACGGGGCGGGAGGCCGTGCGGGCCACCTTGCGGTCGAGATCGGCATCGACGATGTCGTTGAGCACGCAGCCAGCGCCGCGCATCGCGATCGAGCCGAGCAGCAGCCAGAGGATCAGGCCCCAGCGCGCTTCTCCGCCCGCCAGCAGCACGCCCCAGGCACAAGGCCAGAACAGCAGCCACCAGCCGATCGGGCGATCGAAACGGGCCAGCATGGCATAGGCGCGCGGCGTCCTCGGCAGGGCAGCGACAAGCCCGCGATGCTGCGTATCGGGGACGAGTAGAGAGTCGTTCACGCCAGGACGAGTAGCCTATCATGGCGAAACTGTCATGCCCCAAGGTTCCTGGTGCACACGTCCCGCCTGCACGCCAGTTGCATGCAGGCGGGCTTCGCGCGAAAAGGCGGCCGCAACTTTCCCCGGAGATTCATCCAGATCATGGCCGCCACCCCCGCCTGGCCGCCGCGCAGCGCGCCGCGTCTTTTCGTCACCGGGCCGCTAAGCCTGGGCGGCACCCTCGTCATCGAAGGCGGGCAGGCACACTACCTCTCCAAGGTCATGCGAGTCGCCCCGGGCGACGCCGTCATCCTCTGCGACGACGAGACCGGCGAATGGGCCTGCACCGTGACATCCGCGGGCAAGCGGGATGTCTCCCTGGAAGTGCGCGAGCAACTGCGCCCGCGCGAGGCGGTGCCCGATTTCTGGCTTTGCGCGGCCCTGCTCAAGAAACCGAATTTCGACCTCGTCCTGGAAAAGGCAACCGAGCTGGGCGTCGCGCGCATCCAGCCGCTCGTCACCCGCCGCTGCGTGGCCGACAAGCTCAATGCCGAGCGCGCGGCGACGATCGTTACCGAGGCGGCCGAACAATGCGCGCGCACCGCGCTTCCCGATGTCGCCGAGCCGGTGAAGCTGGACGCCCTGCTCCGCGATTGGCCGGAGGGGCGAATGCTCTATTTCGCGGACGAAACCGGGGGAGCGCCGGCAGCGGCCGCCTTCGCCGCGCATGACGGGCCTGCGGCACTGCTGGTGGGGCCGGAAGGCGGTTTCGACGAAGAGGAGCGCGCCCTCGTCCGCGCGCATCCGATGGCGCGGGCGATTACCCTGGGTCCGCGAATCCTGCGCGGCGAGACCGCGAGCATTGGTGCGACGGCCTTGTGGATGGCGGTTTCCGGGGATTGGCGCGGCGCCTGACCTGTCCTGAAATCCGACAAAAACCTCCCGGAAAAAACGAAACAAACCGCTCGGTACAAAAAGTTCTAGCGTCCGGGCGCGGGCCGCACTACCTCCCGCCGCATGAGCACCCGTGAGGTTTCGGATCGCGAAGATCCGGTGATCGAAAGCCTGGACCAACTCGCCGCGCCGATGGCTGCGGGCGAAAAGCCGCGCGAGGCGTGGCGGATCGGTACCGAGCACGAAAAGTTCGTCTACGACACGGGCGATCACCACGCGCCGTCCTATGCCGAACCCGGCGGCATCCGCGACTTGCTGATGGCCCTGACCGAGTTCGGCTGGGAGCCGATCATCGAGGGCGGCAACGTCATCGCCATGAAGGGTGACGACGGCACCGTCAGCCTGGAGCCGGCCGGCCAACTCGAACTGTCCGGCGCGCCGCTGGAAAACCTGCACCAGACTTGCGCCGAGACCGGGCGCCACCTCAGCCAGGTGAAGGCCATCGGCGACCGCATCGGCAAGGCCTTCCTCGGCCTTGGCATGTGGCCCGACAAGACCCGCGCCGAACTGCCGATCATGCCCAAGGGCCGCTACGACATCATGCTGCGGCACATGCCGCGCGTGGGCACGATGGGCCTCGACATGATGCTGCGGACCTGCACCATCCAGGTCAACCTCGACTATTCGAGCGAGGCGGACATGGTGAAGAAGTTCCGCACCTCGCTGGCGCTGCAACCGCTGGCCACGGCGCTCTTCGCCAATTCTCCGTTCACCGAGGGCAAGCCCAACGGCTTCCTCTCGTACCGCAGCCACATCTGGTCGGACACCGACCCGGCACGCACCGGCATGCTGCCCTTCGTGTTCGAAGACGGCTTCGGCTACGAACGCTATGTCGACTACATGCTCGACGTGCCGATGTATTTCGTGTTCCGCGACGGCAAGTACATCGATGCGGCCGGCCATTCCTTCCGCGACTTCCTCAAGGGCGAGCTTTCGGTGCTTCCCGGCGAGCGGCCGCGCCTGTCGGACTGGACGGACCATCTCTCCACCGCCTTCCCCGAAGTGCGCCTCAAGTCCTTCCTCGAAATGCGCGGCGCCGACGGCGGCCCGTGGAGCCGGATCTGCGCGCTCCCGGCGCTCTGGGTCGGCCTCCTCTACGACCAGGGCGCGCTCGATGCGGCCTGGGACCTGGTCAAGGACTGGGACATGGAAGGCCGCGAAGCGCTGCGCACCGCGGTGCCGAAGCTGGGCCTCGACGCGCCGCTGCCCGGCGGCGGGACCCTGCGCAAGATCGCCGCGGAAGTGATCGACATCTCCCGCTCGGGACTTGCGGCGCGCAATTGCCTCAACGCGGGCGGCGACAACGAGACCGGCTACCTGGAACCGCTCGCGCAGATCGTCGCCAGCGGCAAGGTTCCGGCCGAACGCCTGCTCGACCTCTACAACGGCGAATGGGGCGGCGACCTGTCGAAGGTCTACGCGGTAAAGAGCTTCTGACGGCAAACGAGTGACAGGCAGGGTGAGCATCGCTCCCCTGCCGTCAAGGTGGCGCCCAATGCCCAGCGGTGCCACTGGCCGCCAGCCATGGGATCATCCCCGGGAAATGCCTTCTGCTATTCCGCGGCCTGCAGCGCGCCGTTCCGCGGCCGCAACCAGGCGCCCAGCCGCGCGAGCGAGCGGGTGATCGGCGCGTTCTGCGCCATCCAGGCATGGTATTCCCGGTACTTGGCGTCCTCGGCCAGGAGATGCGCTTCCTCGGTCCGCGCGCGCCAGTAGTAGATGCCGCTGACGACGCCCAGCAGCACCGTATTGCGCACCATGTCGGTCAGCGCGTGGCTGGTGACGAGGAAGGGCAGCGTCGAAGTCCACCAGAACAGGTTCTTCGACAGGTAGGCCGGGTGCCGCGTGAAGCGGTAAGGGCCGTTCGTCAGCACACCGCGGTAAGTGAGGTTGGAGAAACGCAGCCCGAAGGCGAACGTCGCCCAGGCATAGACGGCCGTGAGCGTGACCATGAGCGCTGCCCAGAGCCAGAGCAGCGCCGTGTGTCCCGCCAGCCAGTAGGACCAGCCGCCGGTGTTGACCTCATAGCCCATCACGTCGGCCCGCCCCATCGTGCCCCAGACGAAGGGCGGATAGCACATGAGCGCGGCCACCCAGCCGGCCAGCAGGGGATTGCCGCTGCGGATATGGGCGTCGAGCGGGCGGAACGTGAAGATATAGCCCACGGTGCCGATCTGTACGTCGATCAGGAAAAGCAGCGCGATCACGGTAGAGGCCAGCGGCACCGGATCATGGGCCATGGCTGCGAAGTTCGCCTCCACCACTTGCGCGAAACCGCCGGGCAGGATCGAGATCATGAAGGCGCCGAAGAACGCCTTGATGGCCCAGGCGCGGCCGTGCTTCTTCACCGCGTCCGCGTCCCAGGCCTCGCGGCCGATTAGCAGGGCACCGAAGTGCCAGGCCTGGTCGCGCGGCTCGATCAGCTTGCGGTCCAGCCAGAGCACGTAAGGGACCGACAGCAGGAAGACCGGCAGCGCCGCCGCGCCGATCACTTCCATGGCGAAGAGATATTGCCCGTCCCAGTACCACCGGCCGATGCAGTAGAACGCTCCGATCAGCGCCCATGTGGCCCAGAGCCCCGCGAGCTTGGTGATCGACAGCTCCGCCGATTCGGACAAAGGCCGCCGCAGGTTCCAGTCGATGCCGGTGGACGGGCGGCGGTGCACCTTGTCGACCAGCACCGACCACAGCGCCATGGCGGAGCCGGTGACGAAGAGCGTCGCGACCGAGGCGTAAGGGCCGCTCATCGGCGCATGGGGACCGGGCAGTGCAAGGGCGTCGGCTATCGCGGCCCAGTTGCGGCAGACCAGCAGCCAGACGAGCAGCGCCGCCAGTCCCGACAGGCCCACGCCGGCCGAGACGTCGCTGGCGGGCGGGCTTTTCGCGGGATTCGGGGCGCTGATCATGGCGCCCGGACTAGCGCGAATTGGTTAAGAGGTGCGAAATGCCGAACAGCCGCGTCGCCCCGGGCGCGGCCCGGAGCGACGGCGACATGATCAACGGTAGGCCGTGATACGGCCCGAATCGTCGAGAAGGTAGAGCGTCTGGTTGGCCACGACCGGGGCCAGCGAGATCGGATCGCCCAGCTCGACGAAGGGCGTGAGCTTGCCCGTGGTCGGATCCACGGTGCCGAGCTGGCCGCGGGAATTGGCCACCCACAGCTTGTTGCCGGCCAGGACCGGGCCGACCCAGAAGATCGGACCCTTGCGCTTCTTCTCGTTGTCGTAGCGCGCCAGCTGGGTCAGCCAGCGGACTTTGCCGGTGCCGCGCGCGATGGCGAGGATTTCGGCGTGGTCGTCCAGCGTGAAGACCCAGTCGCCCACCACCATCGGCGTCGAGATGCCGGCAAGGTTGAGTTCCCAGATGCGCTGGCCGGTCACCAGTTCGTAAGCGGCCATGCGCCCGCCCTGGCCCAGCGCGTAGACGCGGCCCTGGTCGATGATCGGATCGGCGTCGACGTCGGTGAGGCTGCCCACTTCGGTGGAGATCGAAGTGCGGGCGAGCGCGTCGGACCAGACCTGGCGGCCGTTCTCATAGCGATAGGCCACGAGTTCGCCCGAGGAATAGCCCGCGATCACGGTGCCCTGGCCGGCCGCCGGAGCGGCCACGCCGAAGACGCCGGCTTGCGAGAGCGAGGCCGATTCGTTCCACAGGACATTGCCGTCCGCCGCGTTGAGCGCGAAGATCTGGTTGTCCTGCGTCATCACGTAGACGGCGTTGAAGCTGATCGTGGGCGAGCCGCGCAGCGGGCCGCCGGGCTTCTTCGTCCAGAGCTGGCTGCCATCGGCCGCCTTGAGCGCCGCCACTTCGCCGAGGCCGGTGGTGACGTAGAGGTTGCCCGCGTCGTAGCTGACGCCGCCGCCGAAGATCGAGCTTTCGTTCTTGCCCGAAACCGAGAAGTTCTTGGTCCAGAGCGAGCTGCCGGTCTTCGCGTCGAACGCATGGACGACGCCTTCGGTGTCCATGACGAAGAGCTTGTCCTCGGCCACGACAGGCGCGGCGGCCAGGCGGGCGCGGTTGGTGGAACCGGCGATCTGGGCGGTCCACACGCGGCTGGGATTGTCGGCCAGGGCCAGGTGCCCGTAGGACTTGGCGGCATTGCCGCCCGCCTGCGACCAGGCCTCGTTCGCCTGCTGCGGCGGCAGGATCACCGAGATCGCTTCCATCGAGGGATCGACCTTGGCGCCGCTTTCGATGCGCGACAGGATCGGCACGCGTTCGCCCACGGTGGGGGTCTTCGGGCCCTTGCTGTTGGACTTGCAGCCCGACAGACCGGCGACGAGCGCCAGGGCGATCAGCGATACGACCCCCGCGCGGCCCATTTTGGAAGGCTTGGCCTTCATGCGCGTCATCTCAACCATGTTCATTCTCCGGCGGCAGGCGCGGTCTGCGCGCTGGCCCCTTGGTCTCGCGCTTTGCCCAGCGGCTCTCCGCGTTCGTCCACCACATCGTCGATCGCGTCGACGCCGAGCACGGCCGCAAGCTGGCGTGCGCGGCTGCGCAGGCCGGATTCGACCTGCTCGTCCTTGGCGATGGCGGCGAACAGCGGGCCTGCCTGGTCCTGCTTGTTCATCTTGATATAGGCCATGCCGACCATCTCGCCGGCAACGCCGAACCACGGATTGCCCGGGGCAGCGTAAGGCTTGAGGCGGGCGACCACGTCTTCGGGCTTCATGGCATCGAAATTGGCGGCCACGCTGCGCACGGCGGCAAGGTCGCGCAGCGGCTGCGGTGCCTTGGCATCGGCGGCCACTTCGTCATAGAGCTTCACGGCGTCGGGCAGGCGCTTCTGCTCGGCAGCGATGCCCGCAAGCATCAGCTTGGCCGATGTCGGGCTGCCGCCCGAACCCTTGGCGATGGCCTCCAGCTTGCCCTTGGCGGCATCGAGATTGCCGGACTTCATGCTGTCGATCGCCTGGACGTAAGCCTCGGCATTGGCGTCGCGCTGCTCATTCTGGCGGTGGTTCCAGTAGAGCCAGCCGCCGAACGCCGCGAGCGCCAGGACCACGGCCGCGATCACAGGCTTTCCGTAGCGGGTGAAGAAGCCTTCCATCTGGTCCTGCCGCAGGGCATCGTCGACCTCGCGCAGGAAAACGTCCTGCTGCGCGGCGAGTCGCTCGGCAGACTTGGGGTTGGTCGGGGTGCTGTTGGAAGGAGGCAGGGCCAAGTTTCGGGCGCTTTCTGCGGAAAAATCAGGATGGTTGCCGGGCTGTTTAGCGAATGACCACGGCTTTTCAACGGTGATGATCGCTGCACCGTTCGCGGTGAAGCCTTGCTGAATGATGTCGGCGTGTCAAATCAGGCGGTCTTGCCCCAGCGCTTCGCCATATGTGCGGCTATAGGCGGCCAGCATGGTGGCTTCGTCGTAGTGGCTGCGGGCATGGACGCGGTTTGCGGCGCCGAGGCGGGCCCGCAAGGCATCGTCACCCGCCAGCAGCGCAAGGGTGGCGGCCAGCGCGGCCTCGTCTCCGGGCGGCGTTATCAGGGCGCGGTTTTCCCCGGATACCATCTGCGCCACGTCCCCCACGGCGGGCGAGGCCACCGGCAGTCCCGCGGCCATTGCCTCCACCACCGAGATCGGAAACTGCTCGCTGTCGGACGAGAGCGCGAAGATATCGAAAAGACCGACCGCGTGGGACGGATCGGCGACGAAGCCCGGCATGTGCACCCGGTCAGCCGCGCCGCTGCGCGCCGCCGCCTCCGCGATCGCGCCGCGCTCGGGCCCTTCGCCCAGGATCACGAGGCGCCACGAGGGGGGCAGTCCGGCGAAGGCGCGGACCAGCCGGGGCAGATTCTTCACCGGCCTGAGGCCCGCGAGCGTGCCGACCCAGCGCTCCCCGGGCTGCTTGATCAGGCCGGGCAGCATGTCGGGCCGGGGCCTGTCGAGATAGGCGGCGCAATCGATGCCATTACCGATCAGCCGCACCCGCTCGCGCGGCTGGCGCCATGCCGTGAGCGCGATCTCCTCCAGCCGCCGCGACGGCACCACCAGCGCCGAGGCACGGCGCAGTGCGAAGCGCCGGAACCGGTTGCGCGCGGGCTTGAGGCCGCCGGCCTCGTCCTCGTTGAAGCCGTCCTCATGATGGACGAGCGGAGGCAGCGACAGCAGGCCGCCGAACAGGCCATGGGCCATCACCCCGTCCATCGCGCCCCAGTTGTAAGTGAGCACGAGGTCGTAGTCTGCCATGGCCTGGGCGATCCGCCAGAGACGCCGCGGGGTGGGGCGGCCTTGAAGGGCGGGAAAGTCCTGGGGAAATGCCACCGGCACCGCCGGATCGAGCAGCGCAGCGGCGCCGTAGGCCTCAGGCTGGGCCGAGACCACGGCGTGAGCGATGCCCGGCCCGAACAGGTTCATCAGCCGCACGGCGCGCAGTTCCTTGCCGCCGGCCGCGAAGCTGGAATGAAGGTGGAGAATGCGCAAGGCGGTTCCGGCCCGGCCGATCAGGCGACTTGCGCCAGCAGCCGCTCGATGGCGGCGACGGATTCGGGCTCATCCAGAGTGGGGGCGTGGCCGACATTGTCCAGCGTCACCGCCTCGGCGCCCGGCAGGCGGCGCAGCATCTTCTCCAGCGTGGCGGCGGACAGCAGGTCGGACAACGCGCCGCGCAGCACCAGCACCGGCCGGCCGGCCAGCGCTTCCCAGGCGGGCCAGAGATCGGGCTGGTCGTCCACGTCATAGCCCAGGAAGGGCTCGGCGATCTTCATGTCGTAGTCGAAGACCACCCGCCCGGCGTTGGATACGGTCATCAGGCGTTTGGCCCGCCCGATCCAGAAGTCCAGCGGCTGGCCGGGATGGGCATCGCCCTGCGACGATTCGATCGCGCGCGCGGCGTGAACCCAGGTGGGATAGCTGCGCCCCTGGCCGACATAGTCCTTGATCCGCTCCACCCCTTCCGGTTCGAGGAACGGCCCCACGTCGTTGATGACGGCCGCGGCGATCCGGTCTGGCATCATCGTTGCCAGTCCCATGGTCATCAGCCCGCCCAGCGAGGTGCCGATGGCCACGAAGCGGTCGATCTTCTCCTGCGCCAGCAGCTCCAGCAGGTCCTCGCCATACTGGACCGGATTGTAGCTGGCCGAATCGCGCGCATATTCGCTGTCTCCGCGCCCGCGCATGTCGGGGCAGATGACGCGCCAGCGCGGCGAGAGGCGCTCGGCCAGGACGTCGAAATCGCGGGCATTGCGGGTCAGTCCATGGAGGCAGACGATGGGGGGAAGCTGCGCCCCATCCGGCCCCGCCCGATCGGGCAAGGAGCCCGGGTAATCGCGAAAGTGCAGCTTCAGTCCATCCCGGCTCGACCAGAACCGATCTTCGAATACCGTCATGCCGAAGCTGCGACCTCATCTTGCCGCCCGGCTTGATCGACGGGCATCGGATCGCCACTATCGCCTGATGCGAAGCGAACCGCAAGCAAGTGCCTATCGTCCTGCCCCGCGTATCGAGGCCATTGCCGACTGGATCGCCAGTCCGGTGACGGCTGCCGATTTTCCGAAACATATCCTGCGCTTCCGCAACGACCGCTGGGCCCGCACCGTGGGGCTGGACGGGCTCGACGATGCCGGCTGGATCGCCCATTTCGGACGCTTCGAGCCGCTGCCGGACAACCTGCCCCAGCCGCTGGCGCTGCGCTATCACGGGCACCAGTTCCGCGTTTACAACCCCAACATCGGCGACGGACGCGGCTTCCTCCAGGCGCAGATGCTGGATGGCCAGGACCGCGTGCTCGACCTTGGCACGAAAGGGTCCGGCCAGACGCCCTATAGCCGCGACGGCGACGGCAGGCTGACACTGAAGGGCGCGGTTCGCGAGATCCTCGCCACGGAAATGCTGGAGGCGCTGGGCGTCAACACCAGCAAGACCTTCTCCGTGATCGAAACCGGAGAGGCGCTCTGGCGCGGCGACGAGCCTTCGCCCACGCGCTCGGCGGCCATGGTCCGCCTCAGCCACGGCCATATCCGCATCGGCACCTTCCAGCGCCTGCTCGCGCTGGAGGAAAGCGCGCACATGGAACAGCTCGTGGCCTATTGCCTCGCAACGTATCCCGGCAATCTCCCGCCCGAGGATGCGCCCGGCCGGGACGAACCTGCGGTGATCCTGCTCCATCAGGTGGTGGAACGCATGGCCGATCTCGCCGCGAGCTGGATGGTGGCCGGCTTCGTCCACGGCGTTCTCAATACCGATAACATGAACATCTCGGGCGAGAGCTTCGACTATGGTCCCTGGCGCTGGCTGCCGCAGTGGGACCCGCGCTTCACCGCCGCCTATTTCGACCATTCGGGCCTCTACGCCTTCGGCCGGCAGCCCGAGGCGGTGCTGTGGAACTGCGGCCAGCTTGCCGTTGCCTTGCGCCAGTTGACCGAAACCACGCCGCTGGTGGCCGCGCTGGACCGCTTCGCCCCGCTCTACCAGCAGGCGATGAGCCGGCGCTTCGCCTGGCGCCTTGGCGTGACCCCGCAGGGCCTGGAGCGCGACAATGCGCTGATCCAGGCCGCGGAACAGGCCATGCTGGCAAGCGGGGAAGCGCCGGAGCAATTCTTCTTCCATCATCGCGGCGGAAGAAATGCAGGCGCCGATCGCTTCGGCGAAGTCCTGGGCACTTATGCTCCGGCGGCGGAAACGTCCGATCCCTTCTGGCAGCAATCCGCCCCGCCCGGCCTGCACATCGACGAGGTCGAGCGCATCTGGGATGGGATCGACCGGCATGACGACTGGTCGGCGCTCCATGCCCGGGTCGCGGAAATCCGCGAACTCGGTCGGCAACTCGGCGCGGCGCCGGCGCCCGCCGGGCAAGTCTCCGGGGCATCCTGATACAAAGGATTAAAGGCCGCGTTAGCTTCCCGGTAGGGATCGCTGTGCAACAGCATGTCCTACAGCGAGTTATCCAGCCAACGGACCATCAATCTTCATGGGCGCGACAGCGAGCGCATACAGCACCCCGCCAGCAACGGTCGCCAGCGATCGGGGATCTGCCGGACAGGAACGGGCAAGGAACGTGACGGACATCATCTCCTACGAACCCGCCACGGGTGCGGAGATCTGGCGCGGCAAGCCTTGCGATGTCGACGATGTGGTGAGCCGTGCCCGGCGCGCCTGGCCGACCTGGGCCGCCCACCCGCTGGCCACGCGCATCGAATTGCTGCGCCGCTTCGCCAACGAAGTGCGCAAGGAAGCCGACCGCCTGGCTACGACCATCGCCCGCGAAGTCGGCAAACCCTTGTGGGAAGCGCGCGCCGAAGTCGAAACCGTCGTCGCCAAGGTCGAAGTCTCGATCCGCGCCTATGCCGAGCGCACCAGCCAGCGGAAGTTCGATTCGGCACTGCAGGGCACGATGGCGGTGCGCCACAAGCCGCACGGCGTCCTGGTCGTGCTCGGCCCCTTCAACTTCCCTGCGCACTTGCCGAACGCCCACATCGTTCCCGCCCTGCTCGCAGGCAATGCGGTGATCTTCAAGCCGAGCGAAAAGGCCCCCGCCACGGGCGAGATGCTGGCGCGCTGCTTCCACCGCGCGGGCATTTCCGCCGCCGTCATGCAGCTTGCCGTGGGCGGGCCGCTGGAGGGCCAGGATTTCGTGGCGCACGAGGGGATCGACGGCGTTCTCTTCACCGGATCGGCCAATACCGGGATCTCGATCAACCGCCGCCTCGCCGCCCGGCCCGACCGGCTGGTGGCGCTGGAGATGGGCGGAAACAACCCCATCGTCCTCTGGGACACGCCCAAGCTGACTGACGCCGCAGCGCTGATCGTCCAGTCCGCCTTCTCCTCCGCCGGACAGCGCTGCACCGCGGCGCGCCGGCTAATCGTGAAGAGCGCGCTCTATGACGAGGCCATCGCGGAAGTGAAGGCGCTGGCAGACCGGGTGATCGTGGGCGCGCCGTTCGACGAACCCGCGCCGTTCATGGGCCCGGTGATCGACAATCCGGCGGCCGACGGCCTGACCGAGAGCTTCCTCTACCTGCTGAGCAACGGCGGACGGGCGATCAAGCACCTGGTGCGGACCGACGACGCCCTGCCGTTCCTCAGCCCGGCGATCATCGACACCACGGCGATGAAGGACCGGCCCGATGTCGAACTGTTCGGCCCGATCCTGCAGGTGATTCGCGTCGACGATTTCGATGAGGCGATTGCCGAGGCCAACAATACCCGGTTCGGCCTGGCTGCCTCGCTGGTGGGCGGCAGTCCCCAGGACTACAACCGTTTCTGGGCCAATATCCGCGCCGGCATCGTCAACTGGAACCGGACCACCACGGGGCCGAGCCATGCCGCGCCGATGGGCGGCATCGGCCTTTCCGGCAACCACCACCCCACCGGCTACTACGCGGCGGACTACTGCGCCTATCCCGTGGCGTCCGGGGAGATGGAGCAGCCCCGCGCGGCGATCGGGGTGGGACTGCGGTAACGCCCCGGGGCGTCAGCCCTGTCGTTACGAACCCGGGGCCGTCACTTCCCGCTGGTGACCAGATCGACCTCGGTCACGCCGCCTTCCAGTTTGCGCACGAAAGCCACGTAGGCTTGCCCTGCCTTGCGGCCGCCGATCACATGATCGCCGCCGTCGATGCGATATTCGGCGGTATAGCCGCCGCGCTGCGCCATCGAATAGTAGAAGCTGACGACATCCTCGGGCGAGACCGCCGTGCCGTAATTGACGACACGGAGCGCGCAGCCGTCAGCGTCAGTGCCCGCCGCTTCCTTCACGGCGCCGCGCGGATAGACGGGGATGGCGGCGGGCAGCTTGGCGGCCCAGGCAGCGGAATACTGGACTTTGGCGGAGCAATCGGTCTTGGCCGCGCGTGCGCTGTCGCTGACTTGCGCGGCAGTCGCGGCGCTCTGGGCGAGCGCCGAGGCGCTGGCTTTCTGCGGGACCGGCGCGGGCAGGAGCTTGCCGCCCGCGGCATCCGCGGCCGATTTCCGGGCGGCCGAGATAGCCGCCGGCGTGCGATCGGCCGCCTTCAGCGTGACCGGGCCGTCCTTGCCCGCGGCGGCTTCGCCGCTCTCTCCGGACATTTCGGGATCGACCACGATCTGATCGCCCAGGGCACCGGAGGCCGCGGCCTCGCTCCCGGCCGCATCGGGCTTCTTCGTCTTGGCGTTACAGCCCGCCAGCGCCAGCGATCCGGCCAGAGCCAGGAGCATGAAGTGCGGGGCGGCGGAGTGCTGCGCCGGAACCTTCGTCATAATGGCCATCCTCGTCGCGTCCTTGTCCCCCGGAAGATCGCATGCGTCTTCCCGACATCCAGTTCATCGGCCGAGAATTCCCGGTAAATGGCGGAAATTCAAGGCCTCTCCGCTGGGAATCCCGCGCACGTCCCAATTCGGGAAGGGCCGCAGGCAAAGGTTTGCGGTCAGGGAATGGAGGATCGGCATACAGCGCCTGTGTGCGCGAAGCCCCGAAACAGGTCGAGGGCGCCCGCAGCCGAAGCCACGAGCGCCCTCTCCCACCCGCCCCCATCAGATGGAGTTCGGGAGGTCTCCCCCGTAAGTCGCCGTCCTCACGGGGAAGCCAGTTCCTGTCAGGCGCAAGTCGCGCCCGGATTTATCAGCGGCAGCGCGAACCGCCGCGGTCGACTTCGCGGCCGAGCAGGGCGCCGGCGGCGGCGCCGAGGACGGTGCCGGTGGCACGGTCACCGCGGGTGTCGATGGCACGACCGGCCAGGGCGCCCGCCGCACCGCCGACCAGCAGGCCGGTGGTGCCGCTCGAACGGCGGCAGTCGTAGCGGCGGTCGTTGCCGCGGTAGTGGCGGTCGCCGCGATAGTAGCGGTCGCGGTTGCCGTAGCCGCGGCGATAGTCTTCGCGCGAATAGCGCTCACGGCCGTGGCCGTATTCCTGTTCGCCGGGGGCCTGGAATTCGTGGGTCGGCGCGTAGCTGACGGCAGCCGAAGCGGGAAGAGCGGTCGCCAGGCTGGCCGTTGCGGCAGCGAGGGCGGTTGCCTTGAAAAATGCGTTCATCTCAAAATCTCCTCGTCATTGCCGGGGAGGGGGCCTTTCGAGGCTCGATCCGCGGTACGCATTCAGCTTTAGGGCATCGAACCTGAACGATCCGCAACGCGGCTGTCAGAATTGGCGATATCGACGAGGCGAGGAACGTCTTGCGACGAACTGCTTGCGGACGGACCTTTCGGCACTTATCGCACCGGACGATCCACGGGGTTTTCGATGCAGCACCAAACCACTCGCCGTAGCGGCGGCCTTGCGCAGGCTTTCGGCGCCTATCTGATCTGGTGCCTGTTCCCGCTCTATTTCGCGATGCTCCACGCGGTTTCCCCGTTCGAGGTCGTGGCCTGGCGGCTGCTGTTCACCCTGCCCTTCTGCCTCATCATGGTCGCCGTGCTGCGCCAGGGCGCGCAGCTTCGGGCCGCGCTCGGCAATCCGCGCCTGCTCGGCACGCTGGCCGTCAGCGGCCTGCTGATCGGCACCAACTGGCTGATCTACGTCCTGGCGGTGATGGAAGGCCACGTCATCGCGGCGAGCCTGGGCTACTACATCAATCCGCTGGTCAACGTGCTGGCAGGCACCATCTTCCTGCGCGAGCGGCTATCGCGCCTGCAATGGACCGCGGTCGGCCTCGCTGCCATCGGCGTGGCCATGCTGGCGGGCGGCGCGCTGGACACGCTGTGGATCAGCATGGGCATCGCCCTCAGCTTTGCCGGCTATGGCCTGGTGCGAAAGCTGGCCCCCGTCGAATCGCTGCCGGGGCTGACGGTGGAGACGCTGGTGCTGCTGATTCCCGCGCTGGGCCTGCTGGGCTGGCAGGCTTCCGGCCCGGCGGGGCTGGCCATGGGGCAGTCGCTGAACATCAGCCTCCTGCTCGCCTGCGCCGGGATCGTCACCGGGATTCCGCTGCTGCTTTTCGCCGGCGCGGCTCGCAAGCTGGACTTCTCGGTGCTGGGCTTCATCCAGTTCGTGACGCCGACGGGCATATTCCTGCTCGGCCTCTTCGTGTTCGGAGAGCCGCTGCGGCCGGTCCAGATTTTCTGCTTCCTGTTCATCTGGACGGCCATCGCGGTGTTCTGCTGGGACCTGCTGTCCCGCAAGCGCAAGGCCGCCGCCTGAGCGCAGGCCTGCCAGGTCAGGCCTGCTTTCCTTTGCGCAGCAGCGCCTGGACGAAGGCGTCGAGATCGTCGACTTCGACATCGAGCACTTCGTCCCATTCCGCCAGCAAGGCCTCGATATCCGCGCGCGTATAAGGCTCGGGTGTCTTGTGCTGCACTTTGGGCGCGCGGTGCGGCCAGGGGTGGCCGGTCAGGTTGTTGTAGAGCCAGCCGAACTGGAACAGGAATATCAGGTTCAGCGCCAGCGGCACGAGATGGCCGATGCCCCAGGACTGGTCGCCCGTGGCCCCCAGCGCATAGAGCAGCGCGCAGGCGCCACCGGGCGGATGCAGGCTGCGCGTCAGCGACATGGCCACGATCGCCAGTCCCACGCCCACAGACGCCGCGAGCCAGGGCGTCCCCAGCAAGTGCCCCGCGGTCAGCCCGACGATGGCCGAGACCATGTTTCCGCCAACCACTGACCAGGGCTGCGCCAGCGGGCTGGCAGGCACGCAGAACACCAGGACCGCCGAAGCGCCGAGCGGCGCCAGAAGGAACGGCAGCGCGGCAAGCCCCGCCTGTTCCAGTCCCTTCATTTCGAGCAGGAGCGTCACGCCGCCGGCAATGGCAATGCCCAGCATGCCGCCAAGGGCCCCGCGCACCCAGCCGAGATGGCCGATCGCGCCTGCAACCAGGCCGCCGATCCGGCTGTTGCCCCATCCGTCCCGCCACCGTGCTGTCGTTCGAGCCACCACCCGGCCCTTCTCCTGAACTTGGTTTCCGTCGCGGCGCCCTATGAACCATGTCCACCATCGTGGCGAGGCGACTCGTGCTTGGGGCCCGGATAGACGAATTGTAACGGGTCTGGTCATCGCCGGGTGCCCGGAAACCGCTGGCCTGCCGCAAATCGGCCATCTTCGAATGTTTGCCTGCGTGTTCCCTCCGGAGCTTCCCATGCCAGCGATCGACGCCGCACCTTCCGCTCCCACCGTTACCGAGCAGACCGTCGATGCATTCGACCTTAGGCAGATGCGCGCGCCGCCCTCCGCGGGTTTCAGCGTTATTCGCCCCCGCTGCCCCGAGGGCAAGCCCGGCGAGATCGTCGTCTGCGCGCCCGATCCCGAACAGGAACGGCTGCCGCCGCTCTCGACGGACTACAGCATTCCCGATGGACCGCCCCGCGCCCGACTGGACATCGGCGGCGGCACCTCGATCGACGTTCACCTCGATTCCGCCTCGATGCCGGACGGCAGCAAGAGCCAGCGAGTCATGGTCGGCGTGAAGCGGAAGTTCTGAACGAAAAAGCCCGATCCGCCCAAGGGAGTGGCGGATCGGGCCTCGAGGCCGGCAGGGGGAGGGCCGGCAGAGGAAGCGCCGGCTAAAGGGAGAGGAAAGCGCCGGAACGCCCGGTTGGATCAGGCGAAAGTGCCGGCCTTGGCGATTTCCGCCACCGGCTTGCGGCCGGAGGCGACTTCGCGCTCCTGCAGGAACTCGGGAAGCTGGCTCTTGTCGCCCATCTTGCCGATGGCGAAAGCGGCTTCGAGGCGGTGGTCGGCGGGAATGCCCAGCGCCTTTTCGGCCTCACCGAACTTCAGGCCGGTCATGCCATGCGTGTGATAGCCCAGGGCCTGCGCCTGAAGGGCAGCCAGCGCCCAGGCCGCACCGGCATCGAAGCTGTGGCTGTGGTTATCCGAATTGCCCTTGTCCGAACGCATCTGGCTGTCGGACACGACGTAGACGATCGCCGAAGCGTCCTTGGCCCAGCCCTGGTTGAACTCGATCAGCTGCGAGAGCAGCAGGTCCCAGTTGGCGTCGCCCTTGCGGGCATAGAGAAAGGTCCAGGGCTGCACGTTATAGGCCGAAGGCGCCCAGCCGGCGGCTTCGAAGATCACGTCGAGGTCTTCCTGCGGGATCTCGCTGCCATCGAACGCGCGGGGCGACCAGCGATTGACGATCAGCTTTTCAACCTTGGGATGGGCAATACGTCCGGTCATGTCGATTTCCTTGGTGTTGAGAGTGTCGGGAGAGAGTTCAGGCCGCGTCGACAAGGACGAGTTCGGCGTCCTCGATCGCGGTCACGGTGATGGAGTCGAGACCGGTGATCGCCACGCCGTCGCGCGGCTGCGCTTCGATGTCGTCCACCAGGATCCGGCCTCTTGCAGAGACGAGATAGAGATGGCGGCCCGGTTCGGTCGGGTAAGTCACGCTGTCACCCGCCTTGACGGTGGCGCCCAGAACCCGGGCATCGGCGCGGATCGGCAGGGCATCCCCGTCTCCGGCGATGCCGCTGGCGAGCGTGACGAAGTGGCCGGCACGATCGCCGCGGGGGAAAGGACGCGCGCCCCAGCCCGGAGCCTCGCCGCGTTCGTCGGGCAGGATCCAGATCTGGAACAGGGTGGTGGCTTCATCCTCGAGATTGAACTCGGAGTGGACGATGCCGGTGCCCGCGCTCATCACCTGGACGTCGCCGGCGCCCGTGCGGCCTTCGTTGCCCAGGCTGTCCTTGTGCGTGATCGCGCCGGTGCGGACATAGGTGATGATCTCCATGTCGCGGTGTGGATGCGGCGGAAATCCGGCGCGCGGACCGATGGTGTCGTCGTTCCAGACCCGCAGACGGCCCCAATTGGTGCGCGCAGGATCGTGATAGTCGGCGAAGGAGAAGTGGTGGTGGGCATCGAGCCAGCCGTGGTCGGCGGCGCCGAGGCTTGCGAAGGGACGGACTTCGATCATGTGGCCCTCCTGAAGGGGGTTAGTCTGCCGCGGATATGCGGTCTGCCTGCTGATCAAGTAGCCCTTGCAGGGTCATCGGATAATTGGGATAAAATCGATCGAGATGTTCAACTAAGCTGAAGGCTTCGCATCGTGGTCGACATTGTCCCGCCCAGTCTGGATCACTTGCGCACATTCCTGCTCGTCGTCGAGGAGGGCAGCTTCGGCGGTGCCGCCCGCAAGCTGGGCCGGGCGATCTCGGTGGTGAGCTATGCCATCGCCCAGCTCGAGGCCCAGCTCGATGTCCGCCTGTTCGAGCGCGAAGGGTCGCGAAAGCCCCGGCTCACCGAATCGGGTCGGGCGCTGCTGAGCGAGGCCCATGCCATTGCCGACGACGTCGATGCCCTGCTCGCCAAAGTCCGCAGCCTGCGACAGGGGCTGGAGGCCGAACTTTCGCTGGCGGTGGACGTGATGGTGCCCGGCAATGTCCTCGCCAAGCTGCTGCGCGACTTTCAGGTGATGTTCCCCAGCGTGCCGCTGCGCCTTCATGTCGAGGCTCTGGGCGCCGTCGCCGCGCTGGTGATGGATCGGCGCGCCACCCTGGCCATCGCCGGACCCGATATTCTCGACCTGCCGGAAATCCAGCGCGAGACGGTGGGCGCCGTGGAAATGGTGCCGGTCGCCGCGCCCGGTCACCCCTTGGCAAACCCCGGCCCAATTCCGCCCGGCGCGGCGCGCAAGCACCTCCAGCTGGTGCTGACAGACCGCTCCCCGCTGACGGAGGGCCGCGATTTCTCGGTATTCAGCCCGCGTTCGTGGCGGCTGGCCGATCTCGGCGCCAAGCATGCGCTGCTCAAGGAGGGAATCGGCTGGGGCTCCATGCCGCGCCACCGCATCGCCGCGGACCTGGCGAGCGGCGAGCTGGTCGAACTTCACCTGCCCGAGCGGCCGACGATGGACTATGCCCTTGTCGCCCTCTGGCGCAAGGACAGCCCACCGGGCCCCGCCGCCGTCTGGGTTCTCGACGAAATCCGCGAACGCCTTGCTGGCTGTCCCTGACCACACCTCCCGGCCACGCCGTCACCCAAGCTTTTCCGGCCTGTCATTCGGACACTTGCGCAGTCCGCCGCCCTGCCCCACTTATCGGCCATGACCGCCAGCCGCCTGTTCGACCGCGCCGTTATCCGGCTCTCCCCCCGCCCCGATTCGAATGAAGACGTTGCCGAGTTCCTGCAAGGGCTCGTCACCGCTGACGTGAAGGGCGGGCTGCCCACCTGGGCCGCGCTGCTTTCCCCGCAAGGCAAGGCGCTGTTCGACTTCCTGGTCTGGCCGGGCGGGCACGGCCTGCTGATCGATTGCGAGGCGGAAGCGGCCGAGGCTCTGGTCAAGCGCTTGTCGATGTACCGCCTGCGCCGGGCCATCGACATCGCCCGCGACGATACCCTTGCCGTCCACTGGCGCCCGCATACGGGTGACGGCGCCGCCCCGGACCCCCGCCACCATGGCCTGGGCGAACGCTGGATCGCTCCGGTCGACCCCACCGATCCCTCGGAATTCGAAGGCGCCGATGCGGCATGGCGCGCCCACCGGCTCGCCATGGGCGTACCCGAAGGCCGCGCCGAACTCGGCGACGGTGAGACGCTCTGGCTGGAATGCAACGCGGTCGAACTGCACGGCGTCAGCTTCACCAAGGGCTGCTACGTGGGCCAGGAGAACACCGCACGGATGAACTGGCGGCAGAAGGTCAACCGCCGGCTGATCGTGGTGCCGCTGGCCCGCTCGGACGAGAAGCGCCGCCGCGCCGCCTATCCCGAACTGGGGCTGGCGGTGGACCACTTGCGCGTGGAGGACATCGATCCGCTGATCGCGCCGAAATGGCTCGAACTGCAGGCCTGATTTTCGGGGCATGAGCCTGCGGCCTGACCGGAACGATCAGGCCGAAAGCACGTTCGTCGGCATCGGCGCCCGCAGGAACGGCCGCTCCCCAAGGTTGGCAACATAGATCCGCGCGCGGATCGGCATGGCCCTGCCTTGGGCGAAACGCTCCCGCTCCTGCCCGGAATCCGCGAAACCGGCCTCCTGCAGCACATCCAGCGTAGCCGGATTGTCTGCAAAATGGCTGGCGACCACGCGCCGATGCCCCAGCGTTCGCGCCTGGGCGAGCACCGCGCGCACGGCTTCCCGCGCGAAGCCCCGCCCGCGATGGGACGGTGCGATCCAGTAGCCCAGTTCCACTTCGTTCTCGATCCGGCCGAGACCGATGCCGCCCACGAGCTTGGGGCCGCCGGGCGCGCGCAGATACATGACGAGGTGAGGCAGGCGCGGATCGCGCGGCTTGGCCAGATAGTCGCGCATGGCGCGCGTCGAGCGCGGCAATTCGCCTACGCCGGGATTGCGCTGAGCCGTCTCCTCCGAAATGGCATTCACCAGTTCGTCGAAGTCTTCCGGCCAGCCGGGCCTCAGGAACAATCTCTCCGTGCGGATGAACATGTGACGGTTCTCCGTTTTTCTATTTTGTCCGCAGGACACACTATGCACAAAGCCAGTTGCAATGCACGGCTTTTGCTGCGGCCGGACGCGAGAAGTCGACCGGCGATCACGCGCCGGTAAGCCGCGATCCGGCAGTCCTGTCTTTTCAGGGATTTGGAGGAATCGTCGTCCCCGGCCGGGCAGGGCCGGGGACGCGACAAAGGTCAGGCGGCGCGCTTGGGCGCCATGGCCTGGGCGCTGCCTAGGCCGGAATTGTCGCAATCGTCGCCGCAATCGCTGGGCGAATCGAACTCGACGGCATATTCGCGCGAGAGGCAGCTTGCAGCGCGCCCTTCGCTGTAGCGTTCGAGCACGCGCCCGGTGGGCCGGAATCCCACCTTTTCAAGCACGCGGCCCGAGGCCGGGTTGTCGACGAAGTGGCTGCCGACGATACGCTTGTGGCCGATGGCGCGGGCCAGCGAGAGCACCGCGCGCGCGGCTTCGCTCGCAAATCCCTGCCCCCAATGGTCGCGGGCGATCCAATAGCCCAGGTTCGCTTCGCCATCGAGCAGGGACAAGCCGATGCAGCCGATGATGCGCGTGCCGTGCGAGCCGGGCTGGGTGATCAGGAAACGCGGCAGCAGCATGTCCGGCGCGGCATCCAGAAAGCGCCGGGCGTCTTCGCCGGTATAGGGCCAGGGCGCGCGCGTCAGATTGCGCACGACGCTTTCGTCGTCGATCAAGGCCAGGAACTCGTCCTGGTCCTCGGGCCAGCCGGGCCGCAGAAACAGCCGTTCGCTGCGAACGAACATAGAGTATCTCCACTCATCCGCCCCGCGCCTTTCCTAAGGTTTGCGCGTGACATTGCGATTACGCACAACGTCCGGAGAGCCTGAAATATCCGTGCAAATTCGTAAGAAAATGTACGACTTAGTCGCTCTGTAAGACAGTTGCGCCGTGCGAGAGGGAGACACGAAAAGAGGGAGACGGGCAGGCCCCTCTCCCTCGTTCAGCCGATCTCAAGAAGATCGGCGGGGCCATCCCGTCAGGATGGCCCTTTGATCGACCATCCGATTATTCGGCGGCTTCTGCCATAGCGTCTACCGAGACGTACTTACGGCCGAGTTTACCGTCGTGGAAACGCACGCGACCTTCGGCGAGTGCGAACAGGGTGTGATCCTTGCCCATGCCGACGTTCACGCCCGGGTACACGCGGGTGCCGCGCTGACGGATGATGATGTTGCCGCCGATCACTTCCTGACCGCCGAACTTCTTAACGCCAAGGCGGCGGCCCGCAGAGTCACGACCGTTGCGCGACGAACCGCCTGCTTTCTTATGTGCCATTGCTCAGTCCTTCCGATCTTTGGCTCAGGCGACGGACACGATGCGCAGCAGGGTCATCTGCTGGCGGTGGCCGTTCTTGCGACGATAGTTGTGGCGGCGGCGCTTCTTGAACACCACGACCTTTTCGCTCTTGGCCTGAGCGATGATCTCGGCCGAAACCGTGATCTTCGAGGCGTCAGCGACTTCGCCGTCGTTGCCGGCGAGCAGAACGTCGCCCAGCGTGATGGTCTCACCGGCTTCACCAGCCAGCTTTTCAACCGCGATCTTGTCTCCGGCGGCAACCCGATACTGCTTGCCGCCCGTGCGCACAACTGCGAACATGGTGCCCTTACCTAATATCAATGAGCCCTAAACAGGCCGAAACAACTCTGCCCCGGCCGCTCTGGTCCAGGAAGGAACCGTGGAGCCTTGCGGGCGACGCACCGGCGTCCCCATTTGCACGGGGTACCGGAAAGAAGGGTGCCGTTAGTCCACCACCCGATTCGTGTCAACCAAGGAGTCGCCCGGCACAGGCCGCGAAACGCGATTCAACCCGGACATCCGCTTGGATGGCCATGGATTGGCCCTCGCGATCGGCCATGACCATGCTATGGCAGCACCATGACCCGCGTACCAGCCCGTTTCCAGCCGCTGATCCCGCCCTGCCCCGCGAATCGGAAGGCTTCCCCCATAGCCGCGCGAACGTTGGCGCCCACGCAGCCCCTGGGGGCTCTGGCCCTCGGCATGCTGGCCCTTGGCCTGAGCGCCTGCTCGACGGCGGGGAGCTATCCCTCCCTGTCCTATCGCGCAGTGGAACGCTCCGCCATGCCCGCCGCGGCCGAGCCCACGCCGCCGCCCGTGCAGTTGCCCCCGCCCACGGCCGACCTCACCACCCGAATCGACGGGCTGGTTGCCGCCGCGCGCGACGCGGACAAGCAGTTCGCGGCCAAGCGCCCCGCCGCCGATCGCGCCGTGGCGGCCGCGGCCCGGTCCTCGCGCACGAGCGATGCGTGGATTTCGGCGCAAGTGGCCGTGGCGGCCCTTCAGTCCAGCCGCGACAGCGCCGTTGCCGCCCTGGCGGATCTCGATTCGCTCTATGCCGATGCCCGGCAGGCCGAGCCGGTGGACGAATCGCCCAGCGCCCTCGCCATCGATACCGCGCGCAGCCAGGTCCAGGGCCTCGTGAACACGCAGAACGACGTCATCACCGGCCTCGACGCGCGCCTCAAGACCTGAACCTCGCCCCGCATTCCAAGGCGTCGAGACACGAAAAACCCCTCCCCCTTGCGAGGGAGGGGTCGTCCGAACGGACCGTTCCCGACCGGAAGCCCCCCGGCTCAGGTCGGAAAACGGGAGGCAGGATCACCTCAGGGCGACTATGACCGCGACGGCCAGTCCCCAGCCCAGGATCAGCACGGGAAGCAGGAGGACCTGAACGGTCGCCTCGCCCGCAGTCAGCCTTCCGCTCGAAGTTTCGATGCCGCGCGCGCGGAACTGCGCCCAATCGGGCGGCGCGGTATCGTTTGCGGGCTTCATGCGCGTCCAGTAGCCGGCCAGGGCGAAGGCGAAGACGACGAAGCCCGCAAAGATCACCATCGGGATCGCCAGTTCCGGATTGAGGAACGAGGCGGCCATGACGCCGATGAAGCCGAGATAGAGCGCGACGGTCGCGAGGTAGAGGCCCGTCGGCAGGCCGAAACCGCGATCGACGGTCGCAGGCGACGGGTCGGCGCCTGCGGGCAAGCTGACCGCGATGGCCAGTTCGCGAAGTTGTTGCTTGTCGAGACGTTGCGTCATGGCGTGATCTCCTTGTGGAGCACCCATGGGCCGTTTACGCGCCGGAGGAATTGATGCCGGTCAAACCGCGGAAAAGTTACGAAACGGGATCCGCCTCAGGCTATCGGACGCCCCGCGATCAAGCCCAGCGCGCGAGGTCTTCGATGTCCTGCGGGCGCGGTTCGATCCAGCGCCATTCGCCCGCCACTTTCTCGCGCTTCCAGAACCACGATTCGCTCTTGAGATGGTCCATCGCGAAGTCGGCCGCAGCGAAAGCATCGCGGCGGTGGCGCGCGGCAGCGGCGACCAGGACGATCGGTTCACCCGGCTGCATGGTACCGCTGCGATGGATGACCAGCAGGCCGTCCAGCGACCAGCGCCCACGCACTCGCGCGGCAAGCGCTTCCATCGCGGGCAGGGTCAGCGGCGCATAGTGCCGGAGTTCAAGCGCTTCCACGCCGCCGCCCTCGCGAACCTGCCCCAGAAAGCTGACGATACCGCCCGCCTGCGGCACCCCCGCGGCGAACTGGCGCAGCGCTTCGGCAGGATCGAAGGGATCGGTGGACAGGCGAACGGTGCTGCTCACCTCAGCCGCCGGAAACCGGGGGAAGGAAAGCCACTTCGTCCCCCTCGCGCAGTTCCACGTCGCCTTGCACGAGCGTGCCGTTCACGGCGTAGCGGATGCGCGGTTCCTTGACGGCGGCGGAAAGGTCCGGCTCCAAGGCTGCGATCACCGCCGCCAGCGAAGGTGCGAAGGGTACCACGCGGCCGGAGCTGCCGGCCAGATCTTCCAGCCGGCCGAGAAACACGAGTTCAAGCGCCATGTCAGCCGCCTGTCATCGACATGTGCCGGGCCAGCGCCGGCGCCGCGCCGCGCCGGTCGATGGCGAAATGGTGACGCTCCGGCTTGATCCGCATCGCCGTGTCGAGAGCGGCGTCCAGCCCGGCCTGCGGATCGGCGCTGCGCAGCGCCGCACGCAAGTCCACCTGCTCGTTACCACCGAGGCAGGCATATAGCTGCCCGGTCGCCGTGACGCGCAGGCGGTTGCAGCCCTCGCAGAAATTCTGGGTAAGCGGCGTGATGAGGCCGATGCGGCCGCCGGTTTCCGCCACGTCGAAGTAGCGGGCGGGGCCGCCGGTGCGGTGGAGACTGGGATGCAGCGTCCAGCGCTCCTCGAGATCGGCGCGAACTTCCGACAAAGGCAGGTAGTGGTCGAAGCGGTCTTCCTCCACTTCGCCCAGCGGCATGACCTCGATCAGCGTGGATTCGAATCCCTGCTCGTGAGCCCAAGCGACGATCCGGGGAATTTCCCGCTCGTTCACGGCCTTGAGCGCGACCGTGTTGATCTTCACCCGCAAGCCAGCCGCCTTGGCAGCCTTCAGGCCTTCCAGCACTTGCGGCAGCGAATCGCGCCGGGTCAGCTTCTCGAACGCCGCGCGGTCCAGCGTGTCGAGCGAGACGTTGATTCGCCGCACGCCCGCCGCGAACAGGTCGTCCGCGAATTCGGGCAGGCGCGTGCCGTTGGTGGTGAGCGTCAGTTCTTCCAGGCCGTGGCCCAGCTTGCGGCCGAGCGCGCGGACCAGTTCGATCATGTCCCGCCGCACCAGCGGCTCACCGCCGGTCAGCCGCAGCTTGGTGACGCCGCGCGCAATGAACCCCAGCGACAGCTCGTGCAGTTCGTCCAGCGTGAGCACGTCCTTCCTGGGCAGGAAGGTCATGCGATCCGGCATGCAATAAGCGCAGCGCAAGTCGCACCGATCCGTCACCGAAAGCCGCAGATAGGTGATTCGGCGCTGGAACTGGTCAATGAGAGGCGCAGCAGTGCTCATGGAAGCCCATATAGTAGGCCCCGTGCGCCATTCCCATCAAGCGAAAGAATGGGAGCCGTCGAGGGGGAGGTATTGCCCGGTCACGCCCGGAGCCTCGGCCAGCCAGGCAGCGGCGGCGGCAATGGCCGCCTCGCCGTCTCCGGTCAGGGCGTTTACCCGCCGCGGCGCGTGGCTGCGGGCCAGCGCCTGGATCACGGACAGCCGCCAGCCGCGATGCTCGTGCCCAGCCGGGGCGAAGACCAGCGTGAGGTCAGCCTCCGCCGCCAGCGCGGCGCGGACCTGCGGCAGGATATCGGCATGGAACTGCGCGGCGGCATCGAGCGGGTCTTCCGCCAGAGGTCCGACGCGCAGGATCACGGCTCAGCGGCGATGCCGGGTGAGCGTCATGCCGATCTTCTCGCCCGCTTCGGCGATGGCGAGCTTGACGATCTTCACCGTCACGGCCTCGACCCGCTCGTCCTGGAGGAACAGCGTTTCGCAGACGTGATCGGCCACGGCTTCGATCAGCTTGAAGTGGACGCCCTGCGGCAGCGCTTCGCTGGCCGCGAACTTGAGGTCCATGTAGTTCTTGCTGGCCGTGAGCGGGGTATCGGGCGCGTAGCGATCGATGGGCTTCAGCTGCACGGAGATCGTGAAGCGCAGCGGCTGCGGCTTGCCGGTCTCTTCCGAATAGATGCCGGTAAGGACATCGTGTTCGAAATCGGCGACTTCCAGAATGAGCGAATCGGTCATGGCGGTGAGGTGCATGGCGGGGGCCTTTAGCCGTTATTGCGCCAGCGCGCGAAGATTGCCGTCGGCAGCAGGCGGCCCCCGTCCTTTTCGGAGACGCCGTCCTCGCGAACGGAAAGGTCGCCGTGCTCGATGGTGCCCGGCAGGTCGCGGAACAGTTCTTCCATCAGCCCGGCCAACGCCAGCGAGGACATGCGCACGGCATAGACGGTGAGGAACAGGAACTTGCTGTCCGCGTCGAGCAATTGGCGGCAATCGGCGAGCAGGCCGGGGAGGTTCTCCTCCAGGCGCCACGTCTCGCCGGTCGGGCCGCGGCCGAACTTCGGCGGATCGAGAATGATGCCGTCGTACCGCTTGCCCCGGCGCACTTCGCGCGCCGCGAATTTGGCGGCATCGTCGATCATCCAGCGAACCGGACGATCCTGAAGCCCGGCCAGCGCCGCATTCTCGCGTGCCTGACCGACCGACTTCTTCGACGCATCGACATGGGTGACAGGGCCGTGGGCGGAAAGCGCCAGGGTGCCGACGCCCGTGTAGCCGAACAGGTTCAGCGTATTGGCATCGTCGCGACCGGCCAGCATCTCGCGCATCCAGTCCCACACCGGCGCCATGTCCGGGAAGAAGCCGAGATGGCGGAACGGCGTGCACTGCGCGGTGAAGCTCACTTCGTTCCAGGCAAGCGGCCAACCGTCACGCGGCACGGCCTTGTCGAACTGCCAGCGGCCGCCGCCGTCCTCGTCCGATCCGGGCACGAATTCGCCGTGCGCATCCCAGTTTTCAAGGCGCGGCGTCCACATCGCCTGCGGTTCGGGGCGCACGAAGCGGTAGTCGCCATAGCGCTCCAGCTTGCGGCCGTGGCCCGAATCGACAAGGCCGTAATCGTCCCAGCCCTCTCCGGCGAGGATGACGGGTTGGGTTTCGAGGCGTGCCATCAGACCTTCGGGCTCGCGTGCTGGGCCACGAAAGTGGCGATCGAATCGTAGTCGCCGGTGAGTTCGACGCACTTTTCCTCGCGCTCGAACAAGTCACCGACGCGCGCGGGCAGGCCCGAGCGCTGGCCGGTGGCGCGCTCGACGGCGTCCGGGAACTTGGCGGGATGCGCGGTCGCCAGCGTGACGACCGGAATGCTCGCGTCGATTCCGGCAGTGCGGGCGGCGAAGAGCCCGCAGGCGGTGTGCGGATCGATCAGTTCGCCGCAGTTCTCCCAGGCCCAGCGGATGGTCGAGGCCATTTCGTCGGCATCGGTGCGCGCGGAGGAGAACAGTGCGGCAGCGCCTTCGCGCTGCGCATTGGTGAGCTGCATGGCCTTGGTCGCTTCGAATCCGTCCATCTGCGCGGCCAGCGCCTGGCCGTCGCGGCCGCCCAGGTCGAACAGCAGGCGTTCGAAGTTCGACGAGACCTGGATGTCCATCGACGGGGCGGCGGTGGGCGTGACGGTGCCTTGCGAATAGTCGCCGTCTGCCAGCGCGCGGTGGAGAATGTCGTTCACATTGGTGGCGACGATCAGCTTCTCGACCGGCAGGCCCATCTGCGCGGCGACATAGCCGGCGAACACGTCGCCGAAGTTGCCGGTCGGCACCGAGAAGGCGACTTTGCGATGCGGCGCACCCAGCTGGAGCCCGGCAGCGAAGTAGTAAACCACTTGGGCCATCAGGCGCGCCCAGTTGATCGAGTTCACCGCGCCGATGGCGAAGCGGTCGGTCATCGCCTTGTCGTTGAACATGCGCTTCACGGTCGCCTGCGCGTCGTCGAACGAGCCGTCGATCGCCACGTTGTAAACGTTGGGTGCCAGCACCGTCGTCATCTGGCGGCGCTGCACGTCGGACACGCGGCCCTTGGGGTGCAGCATGAAGATGTCGACCTTGGCGCGGCCGGCCACCGCGTCGATCGCGGCCGATCCGGTATCGCCCGAAGTCGCGCCGACGATCGTCAGGTTACGCTCCGATCGGCCGAGGAATTCCTCGAACAGCAGGCCCAGCAGTTGCAGCGCCACGTCCTTGAACGCCAGCGTCGGGCCGTGGAACAGTTCCAGCACCCACTGCTGCTCATCGAGCTGCTTCAGCGGCGTCACCGCCTTGTGCGCGAAGCGGCCGTAAGCCTGGGTGGTCAGTTCCAGCAGCCGGTCGTAGGTCAGGCTGCCCTCGACGAAGGGGAACATGATTTTCGCCGCCAGCTCGGCATAAGGCAGGCCCGCCATCGCGGCGATCTCTTCGCCGGAGAAGCGCGGCCATTCGCGCGGCACATAAAGGCCGCCGTCGGAGGCGAGACCGGCGAGCGTGGCGCCTTCGAAATCGAGCGCCGGTGCGCTGCCGCGGGTGCTGATGTAATCCATGGTGGCGCGGTTAGCCGCAGGGGCGCGAAATGAAAAGCCTGTCGTTGGGCTGGCGCGCGAACAATTCCTAAAGGGGGGCGTAGATCGGGACCGATCGAGGCGGGCAACTAAGGCGCGGCCAGAGTGCAGGCAGCTCACGCCCTCCCTCGACGCCGCGCATCATCGCCTCGTGGCACGCCGCGCCCGCCGCCTGCGAATGGCGTGCGAGCTTACTTCTGCCCCCGCTTCATCAACGCCAGCGCGTAGATCACCAGCGCGGTCGCCGCGAAGAGGAACCACTGGATCGCATAGGCGAAGTGGTTGTTGGGAATCTCCGAGGGATCGGGAATGGCGTTCGCCTCCAGCCCTGCAAGCGGAGGGGTCGCCACGAGCCGAGGGCCCGGCGCCACGATGCCGTGAACCGGGCCGCCTTCCCATCCGCCCGCCGCCATCGGCAAGCGCGACCATCCAAGCACGACCAGGGCACGGGTTCCATCCGCGAGGGTGCAGTCTGCCGTTTGTGCCGCGCCCGATTCGTCCTTGTCGTTGCGGCCGGCGATGCTCGAATGGCCGGTCACGGTCGCGCAGTCGAGCCGGGCGCGGCGGTACAGCAGGTCTTCCTGCCCGGCCCGATCGCGCGGCCATGCCACTTCCTGCGCCGCGCCTTTGGCGCTGGCGTAGTGCGCCAGCAAAGCCTCCTTCTCGTGAAGGCGGCGCAACTGCCAGAAGCCGAGCGAGACCATGACGGTCACCGCCACCAGCACCAGGAACGTGGGGATCAGGGGGATCGGGCGCATGGACGTTCCTTGGGTCATTCAACCGAAAGAGGGCAGACGCGGTGCGCGGCTGCCCTCCTGTTCGAACGATGGGACTGCCGTTGACCGGCAGGCCGGCCGGTCAGTGCGTGGGATAGCCCCAGCCGCCCCAGACGTAGATGGCGATGAAAAGGAACAGCCAGACCACGTCCACGAAGTGCCAGTACCAGGCCGCGGCTTCGAAGCCGAAGTGCTGGCGCGGCGTGAAATCGCCGTTGTAGGTGCGCTTCAGGCAAACGATCAGCATGATGGTGCCGACGATGACGTGGAAGCCGTGGAAGCCCGTGGCCATGTAGAAGGCCGAGCCATAGGTGTTCTTCCCGAAGGGGAAGGGCGCATGGATATATTCGTAAGCCTGGATGCTGGAGAACAACAGGCCGAGCAGGATCGTGGCCCAGAGCCCCTTCTTCAGCCCTTCGCGGTCACCGTGGATCAGCGAATGGTGCGCCCATGTGACGGTCGTGCCCGAGCAGAGCAGGATCAGCGTGTTGAGCAGCGGCAGGTCGAACGGGTCCATGACGGCTTCGATCGCCTTGGGCGGCCACTGGCCACCGACCACTTCGGCAAGCGTCGAAGGGAACAGCGAGAAGTCGAAGAAGGCCCAGAACCAGCCGACGAAGAACATCACTTCGGAAGCGATGAACAGGATCATGCCGTAGCGCTGGTGAAGCTGCACGACCGGCGTGTGATCGCCGGCATGGGCTTCATTGACGATCTTGGAGAACCACATGAACATCGAGGCCAGCAGGATCGCGAGGCCCAGCCAGGGCACGAACTTGCCACCCGCCATGTCGTGCATGAACAGGACCATGCCCGAAGTGAACGTGAGCGCACCGATGGTGGTCGCCAGCGGCGCAATGTCCGGCGGCAGAATATGGTAATCGTGATTCTTGGTACCGGCCATGGTGCCTTCGTCCCCGTTCTCGAAACTTCAGTGTTCGATTCTTCCGGTGGGGTAATGCTCCCCCCGTGATTTGTTTCCCGTACCGGGACTTAACCGCCCGTTTGGCTGTGGTCCAGTGTCTTTGCATCCGAGGTGCTGGTGACATGGAAGGTATAGCTCAGCGTGATCTGCTCCACGTCCTTGTTATCCGGGTCGTTCAGGAACGCCGGATCGACGTAGTAGATCACCGGCATCTTCACCGCTTCGCCCGGCTGGAGCGTCTGTTCGGTGAAGCAGAAACACTGGATCTTGTTGAAGTAGCGCGCCGCCTGCTCGGGCTCCACATTGAAGCTCGCCGTGCCGGTGATCACTTTGTCCGAATCGTTTTTGGCCCAGAAAAGCGCCATGTCGCGCTCGCCGATGGTCACCGTGTCGGTGCGCTGGAGCGGCTTGAACTGCCAGGGCATGCCGCGTTCGACATTGGCGTCGAAGCGAATCGACACGGTCTTGTCGGTCACCTGCACGGCTGCCGCCTGCGCCTCGTCCGCCCGGCGGGTGGTGCCGTTATAGCCGGTCACCTGGCAGAAGATCCGGTAGAGCGGCACCGAGGCATAGCCCAGCCCCAGCATGCCGAGAGCCATCGACAGGGCGATGAAAGCGACGCGCCGGTTGCTGCGGGTCTTGCCGTCGGTGGAAGGAGCGGCTGCGCCTGCCATCAGCTCATCTTCGCGATCGAGATGAAGAACACCAGTACCACGAAGCCCGCCAGGCTGAGCGCCAGCACGCGGTTGCGGCTCCGGCGAATCTGCTGCGGCGTGCGGGGATCGGGCTGCTGGACGTCGTTCATGCTTCGATCTTTCACAGGACGATGAAGCGATCCACCACCAGCGCCGCGAACAGGGCGAAGAGGTAGAGCACCGAATAGGCGAAAAGCTGCTTTTCCGGCTTCATGTCATCGTCCGGCCCGCTGCGTTCGCGCAGGCCGACACGGATGGAAAGCGCCAGGAACAGCGTGGAGAGGACCAGGGCGGAAACGCCGTAGATCGCATGGGCGCCGAACCACCAGGGCAGCGCCGAAAGCGGCAGCAGGAGGACGGCGTAGAGCAGGATCTGGTGCCGCGTCGCCTTCTCGCCCGCGACCACCGGCATCATCGGGATGCCGACTTTGGCGTAATCGCTCTTCACGAAGAGCGCGAGCGCCCAGAAGTGCGGCGGGGTCCAGAAGAAGATGATGGCGAAGAGCAGCACCGGCATCAGCGTGATCTCGCCGGTGACGGCCACCCAGCCGATCAGCGGCGGGAAGGCCCCGGCGCCGCCGCCGATCACGATGTTCTGCGGTGTGCGCGGCTTGAGCCAGATCGTGTAGATGACGGCATAGTAGACGATCGAGATCGCCAGGATCGCGGCGGGCAACCAGCCGACTGCAAAGCCCATCAGGAAGACCGAGACGGCGCAGAGCACGCCCGCGAAATCGCGCGCGGTCGTGCGGTCCAGCCGGCCTTGCGGCAGGGGGCGCTTCGCCGTGCGCTTCATCCCGGCGTCGAGATCGGCCTCCCACCACTGGTTCAGCGCGGCGGCACCGCCAGCGCCCATGGCGATGCAGAGGATGGCGGTGAAGGCGAGGACCGGATGGATCCGTTCCGGCGCGGCAAGCAGGCCGCAGAGGCCGGTGAAGATCACCAGGCTCATCACCCGCGGCTTGGTCAGCGCGAAAAGGTCGCGCCAATCGGCGGGGAGCGTTGCGGCGGGAGAGGGACTCGTTGTCGTCATGGTGGTTGGCCCCATACACCCGCAAAGTCGCGAAAGGCGAGTTCCTTGCGAATCGGGCGTCGTCCCGGGTCAGCCCCGGGACGACGCTTCGATCAGTGGTGAGCAACTTCCTCGATCACGGGAAGCGTCTCGAACTGGTGGAACGGCGGCGGGCTGGTCAGCGTCCATTCCAGCGTGGTGGCGCCTTCGCCCCAGTAGCTGTCCTCGGCCTTGCGACCGGCCGTGAAGGCATAGAGCATGTTGATCAGCCAGACCACCAGGCTGGTCGCCATGACCATGTAGCCGATCGTCGCGACGTGGTTCCAGTGCTGGTACGCCTCGGCATAGTCCGGATAGCGACGCGGCATGCCCTGCAGCCCGAGGAAGTGCATCGGGAAGAAGATCATGTTCACGCCGATGAAGAAGATCCAGAAGTGGACGTGGGCGAGGAACTCGGAATGCATCCGGCCGCTCATCTTCGGGAACCAGTAGTAGAAGCCGGCGAAGAGCGCGGTGACGGCACCCAGCGACAGCACGTAGTGGAAGTGCGCCACGACGTAGTAGGTGTCGTGCAGCACGTCGTCGACGCCGCCGTTCGCCAGCACCACGCCGGTCACGCCGCCGACGGTGAACAGGAAGATGAAGCCGATGGCCCAGACCATCGGGCTCTTGAACTCGACCGAACCACCCCACATCGTCGCGATCCACGAGAAGATCTTGATGCCCGTGGGCACCGCGATGACCATGGTGGCGGCGGTGAAGTACATCTTGGTGTTCACCGACATGCCGGTGGCGTACATGTGGTGCGCCCAGACGATGAAGCCGACCACGCCGATGGCGACCATGGCGTATGCCATGCCGAGGTAGCCGAACACCGGCTTCTTCGAGAAGGTCGAGACGATCTGCGAGATGATGCCGAAGCCGGGCAGGATCATGATGTAGACTTCGGGGTGGCCGAAGAACCAGAACAGGTGCTGGTAGAGCACCGGATCGCCGCCGCCCGAAGGATCGAAGAAGGTGGTGCCGAAGTTGCGGTCGGTCAGCAGCATGGTGATCGCGGCGGCCAGGACCGGCAGCGAGAGCAGCAGCAGGAAGGCGGTGACCAGCACCGACCACACGAACAGCGGCATCTTGTGCATGGTCATGCCGGGAGCACGCATGTTGAAGATCGTGGTGATGAAGTTGATCGCGCCCATGATCGAGCCGGCACCGGCAAGGTGCAGCGCGAAGATGCCGAAATCGACCGCGGGACCGGGCGAGCCGGTGGTCGAGAGCGGCGCATAGACCGTCCAGCCGGTACCCGCGCCGAGACCCGTGCCGCCGGGCACGAAGGCGGAGCAGAGCAGCGAGATGAAGCCCGCCACGGTCAGCCAGAACGAGATGTTGTTCATGCGCGGGAAGGCCATGTCCGGCGCGCCGATCATGAGCGGCACGAACCAGTTGCCGAAGCCGCCGATCATCGCCGGCATGACCATGAAGAACACCATGATCAGGCCGTGGGCGGTGATGAGCACGTTCCAGACATGCAGCGTCGAGTTGAAATCAGGGTTCGTCGCGCCGAACCAGCGCGCGAAGATATCGAGATACTGGATGCCTGGTTCGGCCAGCTCGATGCGCATCATGCCGGAGAAGGCACCGCCGATGATCCCCGCGAAGATCGCGAAGATCAGGTACATCGTGCCGATGTCCTTGTGGTTGGTGGACATGAACCAGCGCGCGAAGAAGCTCGGCTTGTGGTCGTGGTCGGCGTGGCCGTGATGATCGGCATGCCCTTGGAAATGTTCTGGAACGGTGGTTGCCATGGTGGAGCCCTGTCCTTCGATTCGCGCTTATTCTGCTGCGGCGGTGGCTTCGGAGGCCGAGGCCTCCGTCGCTTCGGCCGTGGCGACGGCGCCAGGGCTCATTGCGGGTGCCGCTGCTGCTGCGGCAGCGGCGGGCTTGGCCTGTCCGTCGATCACGCCGCCGGCGTGCGTCAGGACCCAGGCATCGTACTGGGCGCGCGGCAGCGCCTCGACCGCGATCGGCATGTAGCCGTGCTTGGCGCCGCACAGTTCCGAGCACTGGCCGTAATAGACGCCGGGCTTTTCGACCAGCAGCACCTTTTCGTTGATGCGGCCGGGCACGGCGTCGAGCTTGAACCAGAGCGAAGGCACGGCAAACGAGTGAATCACGTCCGCCGCGGTGATCTGCAGACGGATCGGTTCGCCCACCGGCACGACCATGCGGTTGTCCACCTCAAGATGCGAGGGGCCGTCCCAGGGCTTGGAGCCCACTTCGCGCACGCCGTTGTTGATGATCGGCTGGCCGGGCAGGTTGAGCATGTTGGAGACGACCTCGAAGTCGCCATTGTCGGGGTAGCCGTAAGTCCAGAACCACTGGTTGCCCGTGACCTTGATGGTCAGCGCGCCCTTGGGAGCCGGCTTGTACTGCTTGGCGATGAGGTCGATCGAAGGAACCGCGATGCCGATCAGGACCAGCACCGGAACCAGCGTCCACACCACTTCGAGGATGGTGTTGTGGCTGGTCTTGGAGGCCACCGGATTGGCGCGGCGGTTGTAGCGCACCGCGATAATGACGATGAGCAGCAGCACGAAGAGCGTGATGACCGTGATGATCGGCATCAGCACGCCGTCGTGGATCCACTCGCCATATTCGCCGAGCTTGGAAAACTGCTGCTGGAGGCCGATTCCGCCCTCTACCGGCATGCCGATGCCGGGGGTCGGCTTCAGCGGCGTATAGCTGGCGACGGGTGCCGGAACGACAGCCGAAGCAGCCGGCGCCGCGATTGCGGAAGAAACTGCCAAAGTCGACGAGAACGCCATGGCCGCGACAGAATATAGACCGAGAGCTCTTGCAGCCTCGCCCAAAGTACGAACGGTTTTGCCCAATATCATGGTTATAGCGCTTCCGTTTTCTTTATGAACGCCCAAGTGAGTCGCCTCCCAAGCGCGCACCCCTATTGCGGAGGCTTGGTGCCCCCCTTCACCGGGGGCTATACGCGGCCTTGCCGCCTGTCTCAAGCGCCTCTAGGGGATTTTTGACGCAAGCGTCCATGACGCCCTGCCAGAACATTGCAAATTGCACCAAAGGATTACCCGTCGATGCAGGAAGAAGAAGTCCTCGCCGAGTTCCGCGCCAGCAAGGCCTTGCTTGAGGGGCATTTCCTGCTTTCCTCGGGTCGACACAGCGCTTTCTACCTCCAGTGCGCCCGCGTTCTGATGAACCCGGACCGCGCCGGGAGACTCGCCGTCGCCCTGGCTGCAAAACTCCCCCACGATATTCGCAAGTCCATCACCAAGGTCGTCTCGCCGGCCATGGGCGGGGTCATCATCGGCCAGGAAATGGGCCGCGCCCTCCAGGTCGACGCCATGTTCGTGGAACGCCCGACCGGCACTTTCGAACTGCGCCGCGGCTTTTCGCTGGAAGCGGGCGACAAAGTGCTGATGGTGGAGGACGTGGTGACCACCGGTCTTTCCAGCCGCGAGGCGATCAAGGCCATCGAGGAAGCCGGCGGCGAAGTGGTCGCGGCCGCATCGCTGATCGACCGTTCGGCGGGCGCGGTGGACCTCGGCGTGCCCTTCTTCCCGCTGGTGGCGCTGAACTTCCCGACGTACGCCGCGGACGAGCTGCCGGCCGAACTGGCCGCAACCCCCGCGATCAAGCCGGGCAGCCGCGCCCAGCCCTGATCCCCGCCGATCTTCCGCCCGCCCCCTATCCCGTTCAGGATGAGCGAATGAACGTCCTCACCCCTTCCCGTCTGCGTCTCGGTGTCAATATCGACCACGTCGCCACCATCCGCAACGCGCGCGGCGGCGAGCATCCCGATCCGGCGCGCGCCGCGCAGATCGTGGCCCAGGCGGGGGGTGACGGCATTACCGTCCATCTGCGCGAGGATCGCCGCCACATTCGCGACGAAGACCTCCAGCGGGTGTTCGAGGCCACCGGCCTGCCGATCAACCTGGAAATGGCAGCGACCGACGAGATGCTCGAGATCGCGCTGCGCCACCGGCCGCATGCCGCCTGCATCGTGCCGGAGCGCCGCGAGGAACGCACGACCGAGGGCGGGCTGGATGCGGCCGGCCAGCACAACCGGCTCGCCCCGATCGTCGCCCGCCTGTCGGACGCCGGCATCCGCGTCAGCCTGTTCATCGCGCCCGAGCCGCGGCAGATCGAAGCGGCGATGAAGCTGGGCGCCCCGGTGGTGGAGTTCCACACCGGCGAATATGCCCATGCCGAAGGCGAGCAGGTCGCGGTGGAACTGCGCCGCATCGTCGACATGGCCGCCCTGGCCGCGAAGAACGGCATCGAGCCTCACGCCGGCCACGGCCTCACCTATGACAACGTCCAGCCAGTGGCCGCCATTCCGCAACTGGCGGAACTCAACATCGGCCATTACCTTATCGGTGAGGCGATCTTCTGCGGTCTGGAAACCAGCGTGCGCAAAATGCGCCAGTTGATGGACGAGGTTCGGTGAAAAGGACCGGAATTTCATGATTATCGGCCTCGGCTCCGATCTCTGCAACATCGAGCGGATCCAGAACTCGCTGGACCGATTCGGCGATCGTTTCCTCCAGCGCGTCTTCACCGATGTGGAGCGTGCCAAGGCGGCGCGCCGTCCCCACACCGTTGCCGGCACGCTCGCCAAGCGCTTCGCCGCCAAGGAAGCCTTCTCCAAGGCCGTTGGCACTGGCTTCAAGGCAGGCGTGTTCATGAAGGACATCGGCGTCGTCAACGCCCCCTCGGGCGCGCCGACGCTGGCGCTGACCGGCGGCGCGAAACTGCGGCTGGACGGCCTGACTCCGGCCGGACACGAGGCCGTGGTTCACCTCACGCTCACGGACGATCATCCATGGGCCCAGGCCTTCGTGGTCATCGAAGCACGCCCCCTCCCCCAATCCTGACGCCGAGTATCCCCGGGACATGATCCAACAGCCCAAGCCGACCGTGAACCCGGCGCCCCTTCAGGCCCCGCCGGTCGCGGAGAAGGTCAATTGGTTCCAGGAGCTGCGCGGCCTCGTGCTCATGCTGCTGGGCGTGCTGGCATTCCATTCCTTCATCGCCAAGCCGTTCTACATCCCTTCGATCTCGATGATGCCCGGGCTCTTGGTGGGCGACCGGCTGGTCGTTTCCAAATATCCCTATGGCTGGAACTGGTCCTCGATCAGCTTCCACCTGCTGCCGCGCAGCACCTGGCGCCTGCTGGGCCGGACGCCGGAATACGGGGACATCGTCATCGTCGTGCCTGGCAACCGCAAGGCCGACCTGATCAAGCGCGTGGTCGCCCTGCCCGGAGACCGCATCGCCGTGATCGACGGCCGCATCCGCCTCAACGGCCGCTTCGTGCCGCGTGAAATGGTGCCGCCCGTCCGCATCGCCGCCGACGATTCGCTGACCTGCGAGGGCGATGCCGAGCCCGGCCATTGCTATGAGGGCTTCGAACAGTTCCGCACCCGCCTGCCGAGCGGCCGGAGCGTCTACGAAATGCCGACCTACCGTGAAACATTGCCCAACGGCGCCAGTTATCAGGTGATCGACTATCTGAACCAGGAACTGGACAATTACGGGGAGGTCAGGGTGCCTGAAGGTCACGTCTTCCTGATGGGCGACGATCGCGACCGTTCGGCCGACAGCCGGGCGCCGTTCGAAACCGACATGTTCGGCCAGCCCGGCGGCGGCCTCGGCGGTCCCGTGCCGCTGTCCGACGTGGGCGGACGGGCCGAATTCATCACGTTCTCTCTCGACGGCACACAGAGCTGGAACCCGCTGACCTGGTGGAGCGCGCTGCGCCCCGGCCGCGCCTTCACCAGCCTGCGTCCGCCCGTGGATCCCTCCAAGACCTGGCCGTCCGGCGCCGACCAGCCGCGCATGGCCTCCGGAGCCGCGAACTGATGGCGACGGGGCCGGAACGGGAGGCAGGAGCCGATCTTGCCGAGCGTGCCGGTCCGACCGACATTTCCGATCCGCTGATCCGTACCGAAGCCCGCAAGGCCTTCGTGTGGATCGGGATGGCGGCGCTTCTGGCGCTCACCGTATTCCTGGCGCAATCGCTGCTCGTCATCTTCGGCGGCATCGTCTTCGGCGCCCTCATCGACGGCGGCGCCCGCCTGATCGGCAAAGTGCTGAAGATCCCGCGCGGACTGCGCGTGGGCATGGTTCTGCTCCTGGCCCTGCTGTTCCTGCTCTGGGTCGGGCGCTTTGCCGGCAGTCAGATCGCCATGCAGGCGGCCGAATTGCCGGCAACGATCGAAAGCCAGTTCCGCCACGGCCTCACCTGGCTTCACGCCCATGGCATCCAGCCGCGCATCACCGAACTGCGCGGCATGGCACAAGAGGCGCTTGGCGGGATCGGGCAAGTGACGCGCGTGGTCGGCGGGCTGATCGGGGTGGTCACGACCCTGTTCCTGATCCTGGTTCTGGGCATCTACTTTGCCCTGGAGCCCCGGCTCTACCAGCGCGGCGTCGGCTGGATGCTGCCCATAGACAGGCGCGATCATTTCGAAACGACGGTGGAGATGATGGGCCAGGCCCTGCGCCGCCTGATGTTCGGCCGTCTGATCGGCATGACCGTGGAAGGCCTGTTCACCTGGGCGATGCTGCAATTCTACGGCGTGCCGATGGCGGTCCTGCTTGGGCTCATCACCGGCATGCTCGCCTTCCTGCCCAATATCGGTGCGCCGATTTCCGGCATGATCATGATATTGGTCGGCTTTTCGGGCGGGTACGAGATGGGGCTCTACACCATCGTCGTCTACTTGCTGATCCACCTGATCGACGGTTACCTGATCGTGCCGATGATCGCCCGCAAGACCGTGGACCTGCCGCCCGCGCTGGTCTTGGCGACCCAGCTCATCATGGGCGTCCTGTTCGGCCTGCTCGGGCTGGCACTGGCCGATCCGCTGGTGGCGATGATCAAGATCTGGCTCGAACGGGAGGCCGATCGCAACGGCGGGGGCAAGACTGCCGCCGGCCTGGAGGCTTCGGCTTGACCCGCCGCCACACTCGGGCGAGATCCTGAACCATGGCCCGCAAGTTCCTCTACGTCATCGCCATTCTCGTCATCCTCGCCATCGGCCTGCTGGCGGCCATGCGGCTCTGGTCGGAAGACCTGACCGAAATCGCCTTCGTGCCCACGGTGGATTACGCCCCCAAGGACGCCCTCGGGCCGGACGCCTGGCGCGATCCGAAGATGTGGATCGCCCGGCCAGACATGAAGGACGATCCCGCGCGCTGGCTGCCGCCGGGCGTGGAGAAGCCGGCCAGCCCTCTGCCGGTCGCGGTGTTCTTCGTGCACCCCACCAGCCTTGTCGTGCGCAGCGCCTGGAACGGCGATCTCGCGGATGACTTCTCGCAGGGCCGCGCAGAACTTTTCGTCAAAGGCATGGCGAGCCCCTTCAATCGCGCCGAGATCTGGGCGCCGCGCTACCGCCAGGCGGCCATCGGCGCCTTCCTTACCGCCGCGCCCCAGGCCAACCGCGCCATCGACCTGGCCTATTCCGACGTGCTCGCCGCCTTCGACCAGTTCGTGAAGAGCGTACCTGCGGGCCGCCCGATCGTCGTGGCCGGACATAGCCAGGGTGCCTTCCTGCTGCGCCGCGTGCTGCGGGACCGGGCAGCCGGGAAGCCGCTCGGCAAGCGCATCGTCGCCGCCTACGTGATCGGCTGGCCGGTCTCGCTGGCGCATGACCTGCCCCGGATGGGCCTGCCCGCGTGCCTGCGCTCCGACCAGACCGGCTGCGTGATAAGCTGGCTTTCGGTGGCCGATCCTGCCGAGACGCAGATGCTGACAAACGCCTACGCCCGCCGCACCGGCCTCGACGGGCAGAGCGTGGCCGCCAGCCCGTTCCTCTGCACCAATCCGCTGACCGGCACCGAAGGCGGAAGCGCGGATGCTGCCGCCAATCTCGGCACGCTGGTGCCCGATTTCCACACCGGGACCGGCACTCTGGCCAAGGCGACCGTCCCGGCCAGCTGCGGATCCGACCATTTTCTCCACATCGGACCGCCGCCGGCGCTGGATCTGGGGCCTTACGTGCTTCCCGGAAACAACTACCACCTCTATGACGTGACGCTGTTCTGGGCGAACCTTCGCGCGGATTTCGAAGGACGCGTCGCGGCATGGCAGAAGGCACATTGATCACCACCAACGCGCTGGACTACCGCGCCGTACTGGCGGAAAACCGGGGCGCGCTGATGGGCCTCGACCTGGGCACCCAGACCATCGGCACGGCCTTCTGCGATGCCGGCTGGCGCATCGCCTCCCCCGGCAAGACGCTGAAGCGCAGCAAGTTCGGCGCGGACAAGGCTCTGATGGAGGAACTGATCCGCGAACGCGGCATCAAGGGAATCGTCATCGGCCTGCCGCTCAACATGGACGGCTCCGAAGGCCCCCGCGCGCAATCGAGCCGCGCCTATGCCCGCAACCTCTCGGTGGTGGGCCTGCCGATCCTGCTCTGGGACGAGCGCTGGTCCACCACCAGCGCCGAGCGCGGCCTGATCGACCAGGACATGAGCCGCGCCAAGCGCGCCACGCGGATCGATTCCGCGGCCGCCGCGGTGATCCTGCAAGGCGCCGTCGACGCCCTGGTCGGCGGGATGTTCTGACAAGGCCGTCATTCCGGAACGTCGGCGCCTGAAGACAGCCGGCGCCAGGGCGGCGCCTGTCGACGGTCCGCGACAGGCGCCGCCCTAGCCGTCGTCTCCCCGCCGCCGCAGCGCCTCGGCGGCAACCAGACGGCTTCCGCAGCCTTCCGCCTCTCGCCAGACGGCGTCGCGCGCCTCGGCGCCCGCGGCTGCGCCAGCCAGCGCTTCCCAAGCGGCCAAGCGCATGCGGTCGCTGGGATGGGACTGGCCGAACCGGCTCGCAAGATCCTGCGCCTCCCCGCCGCCGAGCGCGACGGCGATCCGCAAAAAGCTCTCGCTCGGCCCATGGCCGTGGAGCCGCGTGACGGTGCCGCCCGCCGCATCGAAATCGTAGCTGTCCATCCAGCCTTGCACGGCCTGCGTATGCACGAGGTTCAGCGCCACCGACAGCGAGGCCGGGGGATGCTGGACATGAACGTCGCGGTGCGCGCGGTAATGCACCATGCTGCCCGGTGCCAGCACGAACCGGCCGGCCGGGCGCAGCGCCACCGGCTCCCCTTCGTATCCCACCACCGCCCCGTAGTCGTATTCGAACTCGTCCGCCGCGTAGCCCGGCCCGAAATAGCCCAGCGCCAGCATGTCGAAGTTGTGGTCGTGCGCCTGACCGTAGCCTAGCGCCTCGGGGCCGCTGGCGCGGTAGAGCGCGTCCTGCTCGGCCGGCCAGATGCGCGCGTTGAGGAAGAAATTGCCCTGGCCCGGCGTCACCAGCATGATCGAATGCGCGCCGATCCCTTCCAGCGCGTCCGCCCCGTCCGGCACAGGCGCCAGACCGGAGATCAGGTCGATCAGCATGTCGCCCAGGAACGTCCGGTCGTTGCCGAGCCGCTGCAACCAGTTCGCCGCGTGGGACAGGCTCACGTCGTCGCGCGGATCGAAGCCCCAGCTCGACAGTGCATCGACGAACTCCGCGAGCGAGGCGCTCGTCGGGTCGCGCATGGTCATCATCCGCGCCATTGCGCCACTTTCTCCAGCTCCGGCCATTGGGCGACCAAAGTGCGATGCAAGTCGCGCGCGGGCCCGGACAAGGCCGGATCATCGCTCGACGCAACCGTTCTGAGGAGCACCAGCCCGGCGCGGGTATCGAGCGCCAGGATCGCCCGCAGCGCCTGCCAGCGCAGGGCGGCGGGGCCTTGGCCATGAACCAGGCGCGAGAGCGCCGGAACCGCGTCCTGCCGCCCGAGCGCCGCCAGAGCGGCCATGGCCATGTCCATTCGGCTGTATTCCGCCGTCAGCGCTGCTTGCGACCGCAAGTCGCCGTCTCCCAGCGCCACCTCGCGCACGGGATCGTGGAGCGACGTGAGCCGTTGCAGCCGCAAGACGACGAGGCTGCCTGAAACCTCCCGCAATTGCAGGGCCTGCCGCGCGCCATGCCGGTGGAACGTCATGCCGGGCACCAGATCGAGAGCTTCGGTGCGCAAGGCGGCGCTTTCCGGTTCGCGCGTGGTGAGGTCGCCCCGCCCGCTTCCCGCCAGCACGCGAAACCACGTCTCGACAGGCGCGAATTCCGCTGTTCTGGGCGCGGGCTGCCGCGCGAGCGCCGCACCGTCGAACACCGCGAGCCCCAGCGTGGCAGTTCCCGAATGGGCCAGGAGCAGCGTATCGGCCGCCTGCCTGTGCGCATGGCGAAACGGCATCTGGCCAAGCGGATGGGCCGCCAGCGCCGCCAATCCCCGGCGCATCAGCCCACTCACCAGCTCGCGTGCAGGATCGGAGGGCGTATCGGGGGCCGGATCGGGGGCCGGATCGGGACCAGCATCGCCGACTTTCGCGAAGAGCGCCGCCAGCGCAGCGCAGGAATCGAGCGGTTCCTTCCGCCCGAACCTGTCGAGGGCGGCGAGTACCGACGCGGCCTCCGGCGCAGTCCGCCACGCCGCGATCGTCCGGGCGAGCGTCCGTTGGCCCTGTTCCCAAGCGGCGGCGTCGCGCGAAAGCGCCTTCAGGTCGTCATGCACCTGCATCCCGGTTCACGTTCCCGGATGCAGTTCGTAAAGGCAGGGGAGCAGCAGGGCGCGGTTGTCGTCCAGGCTTTGCAGGCGGGGTCGGTCCGTCAGCGCGCCGTGCAGCGCGGTGGGACGATCGCAGTCGGAAAAACTGGCGAGATCGGGAAGGCTGGCAAAGTCGATCTGCGGCAATTTGATAGTCGTCACATCGGATATTTGCAAAACCGGTTCCTTCGGCCATTCCTGCGCCGCAGTAGTCTCAAGTCACACTGGGCAAAGTCTGCCGCACACCGCGCCTTTGAATGAGTTAATTCCTTGAAATTGTAAACTTGTTTTTAACCGCGCAAATTGTTCGACACTATTGTCGAACAAGAGCTGTCGCCGCGATCAACCCCGGTTCGCGGCGGGGAAGCGGAGGGTTACGACCAGTCCGCGATGCATTTCGAAAGATTGCTCGTCAGCCCCGGCCAGCTGCCGGGCGGCATCGGCGCGCGCGCGGTCTAGAATGGCCGGGGGCACTTCCGCCTCGTGCACGATCAGATCGGCCGAACCGAGCAGGCGTGCTTCCCGCAAGGTCAGGTCTTCGGGATCGGCGCTGCGCAGGGTGATTTCCACCGGAGCGCGCGGCGCCTGCGGGGCATGGGCCAGCCACTCGGCCACCCGCTCCGCGCCCGCGTCCTCCAGAGGGTCCAGCGCGCCGCCCTGCCCCAGCGCCGCATCCAGCGCCCGCCGCCGCTCGCCTGCCTCTGGAAAACGTGCGCGCAGCGCCGGACGCGCCGCCAGCAAGGCGCTGGCCAGAACGCCCAGCGACTGCGGCAGCAGCGCCTCAAGCCGCAGGCGCAGCTGCTTGGCCAGCCCCGCGGAAGCCCCGCCCGTGCCGATCGCCAGCAGCACCGGCGTGCGGTCGAGAATCGAGGGGACGGTGAAATCGCAGAGCGCGGGGCGATCCGGGGCGTTGACCAGCATCCCGGCCGCGCGCGCGCGCGCGACAGCGGCCCGGGCGGCCGCCTCGTCCTCCTGGGCGATGAAGGCGATGCGGGCGCCCGCCGCCATGCCCTCGGCCAGGTCCTGAACCACCCGGCCGCCCGCGCGCTCCACCAGGCGCCGCTTGGCATCGGCCGCCTCGCCATCCCCGGTGACCACGACCGGACGCCCCGAAAGGCGATGAAATAGGGGCAGGCTTTCGATCATGGAAACAGGGCCTCGAAACGAAAAGGAACGGCAAACCGTGCCGTTCCTATCCGTTCGATCCGCGCTTGTCGAAGCCGGCGCTCAGGCGAGCCAGTCGGGCACGGTTTCGGCCGCCAGGATCGTCTCCGGCTCGATGCGGGCGGCCACCACCGCCCACTTTTCGCCGTCCACCATGACTTCCGGCACCAGCGCGCGGCTGTTGTAGGTGTTCGCCATCGTCGCGCCATAAGCACCGGCCGTGCGGAAGATCGCCAGATCGCCCGCGGCGACTTCGTCGATTTCGCGGCCCATGGCGAAGGTGTCCGAGCTTTCGCAGATCGGACCGACGATGTTCGCGGTCATCGTGGCGCCGTTGGGCTTCACGGCCGCAAAGTCGTGCCAGGCGTCGTACATGGCCGGGCGGGCAAGGTCGTTCATGGCCGCATCGACGACGACGAAGGGGTTCACCACGCCCTCCTTCACGCGCACCACTTCGGTGACGAGCACGCCGGAATTGCCGGTAATCACGCGGCCCGGTTCGAACATCAGGGTAACGCCCCAGTCCTTCGCCACCGAGGCGACCATCGCGCCGTAGTCCTGCGGGGTCGGCAGCGAATCGCTGGCCTTGTAAGGCACGCCAAGGCCGCCGCCGAGATCCATGTGAGTCACCGAATGACCTTCGGCGCGAATCGCCTCCATCAGCTCGCCCATCTTGAGGAAAGCGAGGCGCGAGGGTTCGAGGTCGGAAATCTGGCTGCCGATGTGGACGGCAAGGCCCTTCATCTCCAGCCCGGGCAGAGCCGAGAGACGGGCGTAGATCCCGCCCGCGCGGTCGTAAGCGACGCCGAACTTGTTGTCCGCCTTGCCGGTGGAGATCTTCGCATGGGTGCGAGCGTCCACGTCGGGATTGACGCGAAGCGCGCAAGCGGCGCGCAAGCCGAGTTCAGCGGCGATTTCCGCCAGTTCGACGCCCTCTTCCTCGCTTTCGAGGTTGAACTGGCCGATCCCTGCCTTGACGGCCGCGGTCAGTTCGCGGCGGGTCTTGCCGACGCCCGAGAAGACGATGTCACCGGCCGGGATACCGGCGGCCAGCGCGCGGTTCATCTCGCCTTCCGAGACGACATCGGCGCCGTAGCCCTCGCTCGCCAGCAAGCGCAGCACGGCAAGGTTGGGGTTGGACTTCACGGCAAAGGCGATGTGGACGCTGGGCAATTCGGCCAGCGCCTCGCGGAACACGCGGGCGTGGCGGCTCAGGGTCGCACGGGAATAGACGTAGACGGGCGTGCCGACTTCGCGGGCGATGACGGCCAGCGGCACGTCTTCGGCGAAAAGCTCGCCGTTGGTCAGGGCAAAATGGTCCATGGGTGTCTCGGTATCTGGAAGGCCTGATCGGCCTGGAAGTGTATCCGGCCTAAAGCGATTTGGCCTGAAACTACTCAGGCGGCGGGAGATCGAAGGGATCGTCGTCCCGTGGCTCCGAGCGGGTGCGCAGCTCGACGCTGCGTTCGGGGATCGCCAGCGTCGGCGTCTGGAGCAGCTCGGCGCTGCCCGGTTTCTGCTCGCGGCCGTATGGTGCGGGCGGAAGCTGCTGCCCCGGTTTCAATGCCAGCGCCGCCCTCTGGCCGCAGGCCGAGAGCGCGAGAAGCAGGATCAGGGCGGCAGTCTTGCGCATCAGGCTTACTCCAAACCGAGCGCGAGCCGGGCTTCGGCCACGCGCAGGCGTACTTGCTCAGGCGCGGTGCCGCCGTGCGACCGACGCGCGGCGACCGATGCCTCGACCGAGAGCGCCTTGAATACGCGTTCGTCGATGCGGCTGTCGATGGCCTTGAGGTCTTCCAGCGGCAATTGATCGAGCGCGACGCCGCGCTGCTCGGCCAGCTTCACCGCAGAACCGGTGATGTGGTGCGCCTCGCGGAAGGGAATGTTGCCTTCGCGCACCAGCCAGTCGGCCAGATCGGTGGCGGTGGCGAAGCCCAGTTCGGCCGCGCCGCGCATGCGATCGGTGCGGAAGCGGGTTTCGGCGACCATGCCGGTCATCGCCGCGATCGACAGCGCCAGCAGGCTGGCGGCCTCGAACACCGGCGGCTTGTCGTCCTGCATGTCCTTCGAATAGGCCAGCGGCAGGCCCTTCATCGTGATCATCAGGCTGGTGAGGCAGCCGACGATCCGGCCCGAATGGCCGCGCACCAGCTCGGCTGCGTCGGGGTTCTTCTTCTGCGGCATGATCGAGCTGCCGGTGGACAGCGAATCGGGCAGCGCCACGAAGCCGAAGGGCTGGCTGGCCCAGATGATGAATTCTTCCGCGAGGCGCGAAAGGTGCAGCGAGCACTGCGCGGCGGCCATCAGGTAATCGAGCGCGAAGTCGCGGTCCGACACCGAATCGAGGCTGTTGTCGGTCGGCGCATCGAAACCGAGCGCCTGCGCCGTCATCTTGCGGTCGATCGGGAAGCCGGTGCCGGCCAGCGCCGCCGCGCCCAGCGGGCTGCGGTTCATGCGCTTGCGGGCGTCCGCGAACCGCGAACGGTCGCGGCCGATCATCTCGTAATAGGCCATCAGGTGATGGCCCAGCGTCACCGGCTGCGCGGTCTGGAGATGGGTGAAGCCGGGCATGATCGAATCGGCATGCTCGCCGGCGCGGGAAACGAGCGCCTTCTGCAGCGCTTCAAGGCCGGCGTCGGCCTGATCGACGGCATCGCGCACCCAGAGACGAAAATCGGTCGCGACCTGATCGTTGCGCGAACGCGCGGTGTGCAGACGGCCGGCGACGGGGCCGATCAGTTCGGCAAGGCGGCCCTCGGTGGTCATGTGAATGTCCTCAAGATCCCAGTTTTCCGGGACTCCCGAGACTTCGTACTCGGCCGCGACCTGTTCCAGGCCGTCGCGAATAGTGATCGCGTCCTCGCCCGAAACGACCCCGCAGGCACCCAGCATAGCGACGTGCGCCTTGCTGGCCGCGATATCCTGTCTCCACAGCGCCTTGTCGAAGGGGATCGAGGCATTTATCTCGCGCATGATCGCAGACGGTCCACCTTCGAACCGTCCACCCCACATCTGGTTGGAGCTTCCACCCTTGCTGTCTTCGAAATCGCTCAAGTCGCTCGTCCTGTGTTCCATCGCGGGGGCCGGCGCCCTCCTGGCCGCGGGCTGCGATAGGCAAAGCAAGAAGGACGCGCAACAAGAGGCTTCGCAAAGCCCCGCACCGACGGCCCAGCCCGCCGCGACCGGCAAGGTCGACCGTTCGCACAAGGGCGATCCGCTGCCCGACGTGACGCTGGTCGACAACACCGGCGAGAGCCTCGATCTCATGTCGCTCAAGGGCAAGCCGCTGCTGATCAATCTCTGGGCCACCTGGTGCGCGCCCTGCATCGCCGAGATGCCCACCCTGGAGGCCCTGGCCAAGGATCCCAACGGACGCGTGCAGATCTTGCCGATCTCCGAGGACACCGGCGATACCTACAAGGTCGTGGAGATCCTTCGCCGCCGCAAGCTCGACAACATCCAGCCCTGGGTCGACGAGAACGGCGATTTGGGCTTCCAGTACGGCGGCAACCTGCCGGTCACCGTCCTGTTCGACAGCCAGGGCCGCGAAGTTTGGCGCTATACCGGCGGCAACGACTGGTCCTCGCCGGAAGCGGCCAAGCTGCTGGCGGAAGCGAAGTAATCCTTAGGGGGCAGGGGCCTGGCGCCTCTCCCCCGAAGGCATTCGCCATACATCCCGGGCTGCCCGTTCAGCCGGGAACCGTGCTTCGATGGAGCCGCGATCCCGGCACGGGGTAGCCCTGCGGCGTCGTTTCGGTCAGCCAGATCAACCGCCCCTGCGCCGCTTCGGGGGCGATGGCGAAGCGGTCCTCGACCTGGCCGATCAGCGGCAGGCCCCTCCCGCGAAGATATTGCGCCGCGCGGCCGGCATCGCGAACCTTGAAGACGAGGTGGAAGATGCCCTTCACCTCGCGCGCGTGGACGGCAACGGCATCGCCCTCTTCTCTACCTTCCAACGCTTCCAGCACGGTGTCGGCCATCGCGAAGGCGGCGCAGTCGGCTTCCGGCAAGGCGCGGGTGCCGAGTTCGGACCAGTCAAGTTTCCCGTGGAACAATTCGCGCGCCTCTGCCAACGACGGGGCGGAAATGCCGATGGCCTGAAGGCCCTCGATGCCCAGCGGATCCTCGCAGTCCGGGCGCCAAGCCGAATCGCGGCGCGGATCGCCCGGCATGTCCTGCTTGACGATTTCCAGCCGCAGACCCATCGCCTGCCCGCGCGGAACGAGGAAGTAGAAGGCTTCCATGCCGGGATCGTAGTGGCGCTTGAACCCGCGCTGGCCGAACCAGGCGTCGGCCACGGCCAGATCGCCGACCTTGAGGGCAATGCCGATCCAGCGATTCGGTGCCGCCGAGCGGCGCAGCATGTCGCCCAGCGGATTGCCCTCCTGCGCACCGCAACCGGCGGGAGCGATCGGGATCACCATGGTGTCGCCGATCATGAGCAGACTTTCCTCGCGGTCGAGCCCCAGCTTCTCGGTTTCCGGCGTAATCAGGATCTCGTGCGCGGTTCGCGCGCCGAACACTTCGCGAAAGAAGGCATCGCACGCCGGGCGCCCCGCATTGTCGGCCAGCGCCCAGCTGACATGCACCAGGGGCATCGGATCCAAGGCAGAGACCTCAGTAGGTTTCGGGCGCGCCCGAGCCCATGAACCGGGCGAGGTTCATGTGCAACGACGCTACCGAGCGCTCCATGTAGGGATTGGGCTGGGCGCCCCGGAAGCCGACGTTCTTCATGCCCTGCTGGACGGCAGCCATATTGGCGAAGTCCTGCTGGAGCACCGGCGGCCAGTCTGCGGGGGCGGTATATTCCCACTCCGTCTCCGGCGCCTCACCCTCGGGCCAGAGTTCGTAGACGGCGGCTTCGAAAATGCACTTGTCCGGATCGGTGCCGTAAGGCCGCGCCTGGTAGCAGAGCATGTTGTTGACCGCGTGGCCGATTTGGAAGTTCGGGAAGATCTGCCAGGCCGTGCCCGCCTGCGCGGTGTGCTGCGGATCGACTTGCGCCCAGACCACGCCGCGTTCCGCATCTTCCTTGCGCGCGGTGCCGATCCAGTAGGCGGAGACTTCCGCCGCCGGGGTTCCTTCGGGGAGTTCGTCCTTCAGGCGGTTGGCGACGCCGACCAGCGTCATCGTCGTATTCGTATTGGCGTTCGCCCAGGTGAAGTTCTGCATGTCCGCCGTGGTCAGGCGCGGGTCTTCACCGGCGCCGAGGCGCAGCTTGCCCGAGTCTTCCTCCTGCCCCTTCGGCGCGTCATAGCCGATGTTGGAATGGAGGCCCTGGTTGCGCGCCCAGCCGCGAAACTGGCCGAATTCCATGAATTCCGGGTGCGTGGTGGAGACGTGGTAGGTCTCGCAAAAGGCCTCCATCGCGACCTTCCAGTTGCATTCGAACACCACCCACTTGCGCCAGCGCGGGCGCATGTTCTGGAGGCCGTAGGGATCGAGCATGCCCGCCGCCGGGTGCAGATAGTCCGCCAGCGGCATTGCTTCGGGGTCCAGATTGACCCAAATCCAGCCGCCCCAGGTATCGACCTTGACGACCCCTAAGTCGGCCTTGCCGGCACAGAGATGGCCCTGCCAGTCCTCCGGATGCTCCAGATAGGTGTTCGCGCCGTCCAGCCCGAAGGTCCAGCCGTGATAGCCGCAGATGAAGCTGCGACGCGTGCCGCGCGCATTGCGTTTTCCGGCTGGCGTATCCACCAGCTTGCGGCCGCGATGGGGGCAGACGTTGTGAAAAGCGTGAATATCGGTTTCGGAGGCGCGGACCACGATCACCGAATCGTCGATGATGTCGAACGTGATGAAATCGCCCACTTCCGGAATGTCTTCCAGCCGCCCGGCCTGCAGCCAGACCTTGCGCCAGAGCTTGTCGCGTTCCGCCTTGGCGTATTCCGGGGAGATGTAAGCTTCTGCCGGGACGCGGACCGGGACGGTCAGATCCTCGGGAGCCTGTACGATCTTACCCTGCTCACCCATTGCTCTCTTCCCAATTTCGTATCGCGCCGATTTGCGGCCGTTATCCCATTATTCGCACGCGAGGCCAATCGCCGAGGCGCTACATCGGTTACGCCGGCGCAAATTTGAGGCGGCCGCGCGGCAGTGAGCCGATCGCGAGGCTGCTGGCTGCCATCGTGGCAATCGCCAGATAGAGGAACATTTCGTAGCTGCCCGTGCGGTCGTGAATCAGCGCCGCCACCAGCGGGCCGACTGCCGTGCCGATCGACAACGCGGCCAGCACGCCGCCGTAAAGTCCGCCGAAGTTTCCGAGGCCGAAGTGCCGGGTGATCAGGTAGACCACCACGTCGATTTCCGCCCCCAGAGTCAGTCCGATCAGCCCCGAGGCGAGCGCCAGCGCGGCGAGCGACGTGCCCGATCCCAGCAACAGCAGGCAGCCCATCACCGGCAGCATGAACACCGCCGCGCCGACCAGCGAAGCCGGGAAACGGTCCAGCAGCACGCCCGTCCCCAGCCGCCCGGCGAGCGAGAACCAGCCGACGAACGAGGCGATCGCCGCCGCCGTCATCGGATCCGCGCCGCGATCGCCGAGGATCGAGACGAAGTGGACGACGATGGCGATGATCGTAAACGTAAACAGCAGGCTCGCCACGAAAAGCCGGTGGTAGACGCTGGAGCGCAGCCCCTCCCCCAGCGAAACACCGGGTAGGTCGCGCTTGGCCGGGGTGGGTTCCTTGCGCCGCCCCCGGTCATGCGCGCCGCGAAAGAACAGAAAGATCACCGGCGCCGCGATCATGAACCACAGTCCGCCGTGCACTGTGAAAGCCAGCCGCCAGCCGAAGGTCTTGATCGCCCAGGTGCCGATGATCGGAAACAGCCCCGCCGCGATCGAGGCGCCGCAGAGCGTTACCGCCAGCGCCATTCCGCGCGAAAGCTCGAACCGGGACGCCACCGCGCTGGTCCAGACCGAGGCCTGCACCGGCAGCGAGACCATCGCGATCAGCCCCCAGAGCAAGTACCATTGCGACAGGCTGGCCCCGGTCGTGCCGAGCAGCGCGAAGGCCAAGGTCAGCAATACGATGCCGATCACCCCGAACCGGCGCGGGCCGAAGCGGTCGACCGCAAGGCCGATGAACACGCCGCCGATGGCCTGTACGAGAGTCGCGATGGTGAGCCCAAAGGTCACTTCGGTGCGGCTCCAGCCCATCGCTTCGGCCACCGGGCCGATATAGGGGCCAATGCCGTAGATATGGATCACGCTGGTGGCGTAGCCGAGCCCCGCCGCCACCGGCACCAGCCCGAACTGCCGCCATTCTTCCCGAGCGGTTGGCCGGGCCGTCAGTTCAGTCACCGTAGCGCAACTCTACTCGCGTCGCCTCGCCATTCGGACCCATCGGCGAATCGTATTCGATGCAGGTGCAGACCGGGTTGGCGTGGCTGGCGAACAGCTTTTCCTCGTCCGCCTTGGTCATCGGCAAGCGCGCGGGATCGCTGATGATCGCCTGCGAGCGTTCGAAGTCGGCGCGGCTGTTCCACCAGATTTCCATCACGCAGTCGAAGCCCGGATCGTGTATTTCGCCGGTGATCGGGTTCTTCTCCGGCACCAGATAGCGCCGCACATACCGCACCGCACCGGGGATCGCCGGCTGCGCGCCCATCTTCTTCGACAGCTGCGAGTGCTGGTTCTCGTAGTAGTCCATGAACTCGTCCATGGTCATATCCGGGCGTTTCCGGAAAAAACATATCTGCTTGAGCATGTTACGCCTTCCTGAGTGCGAGAACGGTGCCTTCGAGGTCACCGCAGATCCAGACCGTGCCGTCCGGCCCCACATCGAGCCCGGTCATGTTGCCCATCGGCCCGCACATGTCGCCCACGCCGCCCAGCGGCTTGGGATCGGTGCCCTCGGGCGCGCCGACCGGCAGGCCGGCCGCGATCACTTCGCGCGTGCCGCCGGACAAGTCGCACTGGATCGCTTCGCGGCGCTTCACGTCGAGCACGGTCACGGTGCCATTGCGGATCGCGAGGCCTTCGGGGCGCACGAGATCGTCCAGCACCGTCTCGGTGCGGCCGCCGACCAGCTTCACCACACTGCCCGCGCCGCTTTCGGCCACGTAGACGGTGCCGTCCCCGGCCACCGCCACGCCCTTGGGCCGATCCAGCCCGGAGGCCAGTTCCTCTACTTTGCCATTGTGCACCGAGTGAACCTTGCCGGTGCCGTATTCCGCAAAGACCACCGCGCCGGAGGGAGCCAGCGCCACGCCCATCAACTGGTCGTAGCCGCTCGCCAAGACCTCGCTGGAAGGACCGGCAGGATGGAACTTGGCGACTTCGCCGTTGGCCGTCGTGACGATCATCGTCCCCGCACCCGCCGCCGCGACGCCGCGCGAGTAACCAGGGAAGCTGGGGCTGAACAGCATGCCTTCCAGCTTCACCGCTTCCCCCGCGCGGAGCGAGAACACGAAGCCGCCATCGGCGATCCACAGCACCCCGTCCTCGCCCATGGCGACGTCCAGCGGCCATTGCAGGCCCTTCTCGATCAGCGGCTTCACCACACCGCCCGCCGCCTTGGGGGTGGTGATCTCGTGAATCGAACCCAGGATGTGCGAGATGAACAGGCGGTCGCCCACGAAGGTGCAGTTGTCGAGGCCCGCGCCGATATCGGCCAGCACCGTCTTCGCGCCGGTGCGCGGATCGATGCGCAGCACCTGCCCGCTGGCGACCTGGGTGGAGACGATCATCCCCTCGCTATCGAACTTCACCGAGTCCGGCACGCCAAGGTCGCCGCAGACCACTTCAGGTTCGCCACTGCCGTCAAGGTCAATGCGCCAGATCGCATTGGCGCCCATCACCGGGATGTAGAGCTTGCCGTCCGGGCCCACTTCGAAGGCATTCGGCATCGGCACATCATCGGCAATCACGCGCGGGGCGCCGCCATGGCGGTCCAGTTCGAGTATCTGCGATCCCATCCGGCAACCCGCCGCGATCAGACGACCTTGCGAATAGGTGATCGGATTGGCCACCGGCACATCGCCGCAGACCACTTCGCTGCTGCCGTCCGGGCGCAGCATGGTCACGCGGCCCTCGGTAATCTCGGTGGCGTAGAGGTTGCCTGCCTCGTCGAAGGCCAGATCGTCCGGCGCCGTGATCGCGCCGCCCATCGGGCTGATGATTTCCACCGCGCCGGTATCGGGATCGACCGCGCTGATCTGGCTGCCGCCCACTTGCGCCACATAGATGCGCCCGTCTGGACCGGTGCGCAGGCCGTTGGCGCTGTAGAGGCGCGTGGGCGGGGTCAGCCGGTGCAGCATCCAGCCTTCCGAAGCGCGGGCGGAAACGACGCCGTGATTACGTCCTGCGGGTTCGAGCATCGGTGAAATTGTCCTCTCGTCCGGCGCTCTTGCCGCCGTTCTTTTCCTGCCGAGCCTATCCAGCGTGTCGGGGGCAGGCAACGAGAGGACCGGGACGAAGGCCTTGCCGCGACGCACTATCGCCCCGGCGACGTTCGAAGGGCTTTGTTCGATTGCCCCCGCTCGCCCCGTGCGCATATTCGACCGTCAGACGGAAAAGAGACTGCCCGGCCGAGAACGGGCATGCCGGAGAGCTTACCATGGAAGAGATGCGTTTCGCCCCCCTGCGCTTTGCCCCGTTGCGCTTTGAGGGCCGGGTGGCCGTGATTACCGGGGCCGGCCGCGGACTGGGACGGGCCTATGCCCTGCTGCTGGCCGAACGCGGCGCCAAAGTGGTGGTCAACGATCTCGGCGGCGCGATCCGGGGCGATCTCGATGCGCCGGGCGCGGACGTCAGCGTCGCACAGCAGGTGGTGGATGAGATCGTGGCGGCGGGCGGCGAGGCGATCGCCAACACCGATTCCGTTTCCACCCCCGAAGGCGGCAAGGCGATCATCCAGGCCGCGCTCGACCAATGGGGCCGGATCGACGTGCTGGTCCACAACGCCGGCAACGTCCGCTACGGATCGATCCGCGATCTTTCCGGCGCCGACCTCCATTCCGTGCTCGACGTCCATCTGCTGGGCGCGTTCCATGTGGTGCAGGCCGCATTCGGGCCGATGTGCGACGCGGGATATGGCCGCATCGTGCTGACCAGCTCGGTGGGCGGGCTCTACGGCAATCTCAACTGCGTGAACTACGGCATGTCGAAGTCGGCCATGCTGGGCCTGAACAATGTCGCCGCGCTGGAGGGCGAAGCGCACAACGTGAAGTGCAACGTCATCGTGCCCGGCGCGGTGACGCGCATGGCCGAAGGCATCGACATCTCGCAATATCCGCCGATGGAGCCCGAACTGGTCGCTCCGGTGGTCGGCTGGCTGGCACATGAGAGCTGCCCCGTCACCGGCGAAATGTTCGCCTCCATGGCGGGCCGCGTGGCGCGGATGTTCGTGGCGGAAACGCGCGGGGTCTATCGCCCGGAATGGACCATCGAGGATGTCGCCGCGGCTTCGGACGCGTTTCATGACAAGGCCGAAGTGCTCGATTTCGGCCTGCACGGGCACGTCGATCATATCGGCTATTCGTTCAGGATGGCCACAGCGGGTGCGGATGCCTGACACGCTTAATGAACAACAGTGTTGACAACTAGCGCTGCAATTCGCAACTCTGGAATCAAAGGGCGGCCTCAGCAGAGTCGCCGCGAAGAGGATGCCACGCGATGGAAATGACCTGCCTCAAGTCCGACGTGCCTTCGCCCGAGGAACTCGATATCCCGGCGCTCAAGGCCAAGTATCTTCAGGAGCGCGACAAGCGCCTGCGCCGTGAGGGCGGCGAGCAGTACGTGCGGCCGACCGACGACTTTTCGGACAACTACGCCCACGATCCGTTCACCCCGGTGGCCGAGCGCGAAGCGCTGGCGGAGGATATCGACGTTGCCATCCTGGGCGCCGGTTTCTCGGGCATTCTGGCCGGCTATCACCTGCACAAGCAGGGCGTTTCCAACGTCCGCAATATCGACCATGCCGGCGGTTTCGGCGGCGTCTGGTACTGGAACCGCTATCCCGGCGTGCAGTGCGACAACGACGCCTACTGCTACCTGCCGCTGCTGGAAGAAACGGGCTTCATGCCCAGCAAGAAGTTCTCCGACGGCTGGGAAATCCAGCAGTACTGCCAGGACATGGCCGAGCGGTTCGACCTGGCCGACAAGGCGCTGTTCCACACGCTGGTCACCGGCATCCGCTGGGATGAGAGCATCAAGCGCTGGCATGTGACGACCAATCGCGGCGACGACATCCGCGCCCGCTTCGTGGTTATGGCGGGCGGCGTGATGAACATGCCCAAGCTGCCCGGCATCCCCGGCATTCACGACTTCAAGGGCAAGATGTTCCACACCAGCCGGTGGGAGCATGACTATACCGGCGGTTCGTGGACCGCGCCGGAACTGGAAAAGCTGCGCGACAAGCGCGTCGCCATCATCGGCACCGGCGCCACTTCGGTCCAGGCGGTGCCGCACCTCGCCAAGTATGCCAAGCACCTCTACGTGCTGCAGCGCACGCCATCGAACATCGACGAGCGGCCCAATCCGCCGACGAATCCCGAATGGGCCGCCTCGCTCCAGCCCGGCTGGCAGCAGGAGCGCATGGCCAACTTCCACCGCGCCGCGCAGCAGTTCTTCATCCCCGGCGAGCCCGATCTGATCTGCGACATCTGGACCGAGATCAGCCGCAACCTCGCCATCGAACTGGGCGAGGAAGGCTGGCCCGCGCTCGAACCGCTGGAGTTCATGGACCGCCGCGAAGTCGTGGACTTCCAGGTGATGGAACGCCTGCGCCGCCGCGTGGATTCGATCGTCGAGGACAAGGACACGGCGGAGAAGCTGAAGCCGTACTTCCGCTTCATGTGCAAGCGGCCGCTGTCCAACAACGATTACTACCCTGCCTTCAACCAGCCCAACGTCACGCTGATCGACGTTTCGGCGACGCAGGGCGTGGAACGGATGACCGAGAAGGGCTTCGTGGCCGACGGCGTCGAGCATGAGGTCGATCTGGTGATCTTCGCCAGCGGCTTCGAAGTGACCAGCGACCTCAAGCGCCGCTGGGGCATCGACACGGTGGAAGGACGCGGCGGCAAGTCGATCTACGACCACTGGACCAATGGCGCGAGCACGTTCCACGGCGTGATCACCGACGAATTCCCGGCGATGTTCTACATGGGCTACATCCAGGGCGCGACGAACTCGTCCACCACCGAGCAGTTCGGGCGCCAGGCGGAACACATCGCCTTCATGATCGGCGAGACCAAGCGCCGGGGCGCCAGCACTGTCTCGGCCACGAAAGAAGGCGTCGAAGGCTACTGCGCGCACTGCAAGGAAAACGAAGTCGACATGTCCGGCTTCCAGAACGATTGCACGCCCAGCTACTTCAACAACGAAGGCGACAAGGAACTGAAGTGGGCGCTGTTCCGCGGCTATCTGCCCGGCTGGGACGCCTTCCGCGACATGCTGGGCGACTGGCGCAAGGGCGACGGGCATCCTGGCGTGAAGTTCGAGGACGCTTCACCCGACGAGGCGAGAGCAACCGCGGAAAGCCTGGTGGAAGAGCGCTGAGGCGTCACACGGTGGACCAAACCTCTCCCGGCATGTCGGCCGGGAGAGGTAGCCCGCCTAGCGCCCCTTCCACTCCGGCTTGCGCTTCTCGGCAAAGGCGCGCGGGCCTTCCTGCGCGTCGCCGCTGTTGTAGGTAAGCTCATGCGCAGCCCGCGCCGCCTGTAGCGCGGCGGAGCGGCCCATCTCGGTCGAGAGCATCACGGTCTCGCGCGCGGCTTTTACCGATAGGGGCGCGCCTTCCAGCACTTCCAGCGCCAGTTCGATCGCCGCGTCCAGCACCGCACCGGGCTCGGCCAGGCGGTTGACGAGGCCGATCTCGTAGGCGCGCTGGGCGGTGATCGGCTTTCCGGTGAGCATGATCTCCATCATGATCCGCTGCGGGATCATGTGAATCAGCGGCGAGGCCCAAGGACTGCCGCGCCCGACTTTCACCTCGGTAATGGCGAACTTCGCATGGGTGCTGGCGACACAGAGGTCGCAGGCCTGCGCGATCATCCAGCCGCCGGCGAAGGCATGGCCGTTGACGGCAGCAATGGTGGGCTTGGTCAGTTCGATGGTGTCGTAAGGCAGCGCGTAGAGATCGCGCGGCGGCACGGCCATGCCGGTTTCCACCATCTCCTTGAGATCGCCGCCGGCGCAGAAAGCCTTGTCGCCGCTGCCGGTGAGGATGGCGATGCGGGCGGAGGCGTCGTTCTCGAAAGTCGCCCATGCCTCGCGCAGCCCCTCGCGCACTTCGCGCCTCAGGCAATTGCGCTGTTCGGGGCGGTTGATGGTGATGACAGCGATGCCGTCGTCATGGGCATCGTAGAGGACAGCTCGGCTTTCTTGCGAACTCGACACTTCAGAAGCCCCTTTTCTCGATCTCATGGGCGGTGCGCGACAGGTCCTCGCGGAAGTCGGGATGGGCGATGGCGACCAGCCGCTTCGCGCGTTCGGCCAAAGTCTGGCCCTTGAGCAGCGCTGCCCCGTATTCGGTGACGATCACGTCCACTTCCGTCCGCGCCGTGGTGACGGGGCCGGAGAGGGCGGGGACGATCTTGCTCAAGCTGCCGCCCTTCGCGGTGGAGGCCAGCACGATCAGCGAGGCACCGCCCGGCACGCGCGATCCGGCGCGGACGAAATCGACCTGTCCGCCGGTGCCGCCGAGGTAGGTGTGCCCCGATTGCTCGGCATTGACTTGCCCGGTCAGGTCCACTTCCAGCGCGGAGTTGATCGTCACCAGCCGGGTAAGCTGGATGATCGGCTTCACCCCGTGCGTATAGCTGCTGGGCATCATCTTGATCGCGGTATTGTTGGCGGCCCAGTCGTAGAGCCGCCGCGTGCCGATCAGCGCGCCGTTGATCGAGACGCCACGGTCGATCTCCTTGCGCGCATTGGTCAGCACGCCGGCTTCGGCCAGATCGACCAGACCGTCGCCCAACATGCCGGAATGGACGCCCAGGTCCTTGCGGTCGTGCAGCAGGCGCAGGATCGCGTCCGGCACCGCGCCGACGCCGGTTTGCAGCACGGCGCCGTCTCCGATGAATTCGGCACAGTGGCGGGCGATGGCCTCGTCGGTCGGCCCGATCTTCGCCGGGGCCACTTCCACCGGCGCGCGGCTGACGTGGACGGCGACGTCGATCAAGTCACCGGGTATCGTCTCGCCGGGAACATAAGGGACTTGCTCGTTGACTTCGGCGATGACGAGGCGGGCCTTGTCCACCGCCGCGCGCACGTAGTCGGAGATCAGGCCGCAGCTGTGGTTGCCTTGCGCATCGGCCGGGCTGACCTGAATCATCGCCACATCGCAGGGCATGATTCCCCCCTCGATCAGGCAGGCGATCTGGCTGACGTGAACGGGGATGACGTCCAGCGCATTCGCCTTGGTCATGCTGCGCAGCGCGCCGATCGCGCCCATGCTGGAAAGACGGAAGGATCGCGCGCTTTCGGGCGTGAACAGGCCGGAGAAGCTGGTGGCGATGAAGGCGTGGAGGCTGCCGATGGCCTCCCCCTGTTCGATCAACGCCTCGACCAGCGTGGTCGGCTCGCCGCAGGCTTGGCCGAAGACCACGCGGTCTCCCGGTTTCAGAAACCGGGAAAGGTCGAGTTCGGACGCGGCGAGCTTGATGGTCACAGCTTGCCGGCCTGCCGCAGCAGACGTTCGGCACGGGCGAGGTACGGACGGTCGAGCATGCCGCCTTTCCAGCCGATGGCGCCGACGCCGGGGTTGGCGGCGAACACGTCGACGATCTCCTGCGCTTCGGCGATCTCGGCCTCGGTGGGGGTGAAGGCTTCGTTGATCACCGGGATTTGCGCCGGGTGGATCGCCATCATTCCGCGATAGCCGTCGCGGCGCACCTTCTCGGCGCGGGCCTTGAGCGCGTCGAGGTCCTTGAAGTCGGCAGAGATCGTCTCGATCGCGGTCACGCCCGCCGTCGCTGCGCCCAGCACGGTGAGGCTGCGCGCCAGTTCGTAGGTGAAGGAATACGAGCCGTCCGCATTCTTGTTGGACGAAGCGCCGATGGAGTCGGCCAGGTCTTCCGCGCCCCAGGTCAGCGCCACCACGCGCGGCGCGCCCTTGTAGTCGCCGGTGTGGAACATCGCCTCGGCCGTCTCGGTGATCAGCACGATCACCGGGGTCGATCCCTGCTCGATGCCGTTCGCCACTTCCAGCGCTTCGAGGTAGCGGTCCAGCGTCTCCACGTCCTGCCGGCCATAGACCTTGGGCAGCATGATCCCGCCGGGACGCGCGGGCATGATCGCCACAAGGTCGTCCAGCGTGTGCGGGCCGTCGAGCGGGTTGATCCGCACCCAAAGGCGGCCGCGCTGATCGGGGTTGGCGGCAATGAAGTCATGCACCATCGGGCGCGCGGCGGCCTTGGAATCGGGCGCGACGGCGTCTTCCAAGTCGATCAGGACGATGTCGGCCTCGCCCTCCATCGCCTTGGTCATCTTCTTCTCGCTGTCGCCCGGCGCGAAAAGCCAGGAGCGGGCGGCGATTGCTTCGTGCTTGGGCATGTTCTCTCCAGTCGTCATCCCCGCGGAAGCCGGGATCGCGGGCAGCCAGACCCCGCGCTTCCGATTACGATCCCAGCTTTCGCCGGGATGACGGGCTTTCTCAAGTGGAGCGGCCTCAATAACTCTTGGGGAGTTCCAAAACCCTCTCGGCGATGAAGTTCATGATCTGGTGCGGACTGACCGGGGCGATGCGCGGGATCATCACTTCGCGCAGATAGCGCTCAACGTGGTATTCCTGCGCATAGCCCATGCCGCCCATCGACATCACGGCGGTCTGGCACGCCTCGAACCCGGCCTCGGCGGCGAGGTACTTTGCGGAGTTGGCCTCCACGCCGCAGTCTAGCCCCTTGTCGAACAGGGTGGCAGCCTTGAACACCATCAGGCTGGCCGCCTCCACCTGCATCCACGCCTTGGCGAGCGGGTGCTGGATGCCCTGATTCTGGCCGATCGGCCGCCCGAACACCACGCGTTCCTGTGCATAGCGTGAGGCCCGCTGGATCGCGACGCGGCCCAACCCGGTCGCCTCGGCGCCCAGCAGCACACGTTCGGGATTGAGGCCCTTGAGCAGGATGCGAAAACCCTGGCCTTCCTCACCGATCAGATCCTCGTCTGGGATGAACAGGTCGGTGATGAACATCATGTTGGAGCCGACGGCGTGGCGGCCCATCTTGGGGATGATCCGCGTCTCGATATGTTCACGGTCCAGCTTGGTGTAGAAAAGGCTGAGGCCGTCGGTCTTCTTCTTCACTTGTTCCAGCGGCGTGGTGCGGGCGATGATCAGCATCCGATCGGCGATGTGGGCCTGCGTGATCCAGACCTTCTCACCATTGACGCGGTAGCCGCCCGGCACCTTTTCGGCGCGGGTCTTGAGGCTGGTGGTGTCGAGCCCGGTGTTCGGCTCGGTCACGGCGAAACACATCTTTTCCTCGCCCGAAAGGATCGGCGGGATCATCCGCTGCTGCTGTTCCTCGGTGCCGAACAGCATCACCGGCTCCAGCCCGAAGACGGGCAAGTGGATGGAGGATGCCGCCGTCATGCCGCCGCCGCTTTCGGCCACGGCCTGCATCATCACGGCCGCCTCGGTAATGCCCAGCCCGGCGCCGCCGACGCTTTCGGGCATGGCCACGCCCAGCCAGCCGGCATCGGCCATCGACTTGTGGAACTCATACGGGAATTCGCCGCTGCGATCCTTTTCCAGCCAGTACTCGTCAGAGAACTGCGAACAGTGCTTGAGAACCGCCTCGCGGATGTTCTGCTGGTCGTCGGTCAGGGCGAAATCCATGGCGTTCCTCTTGTCTTCCCGCTCCCCGAACTAGCAGCGGGCCCTTTGCCTCACAACCATCATCGTGCCGATATGCGTCCATCAAACGCAAATACGAATGGTTTTCGCTCGGGCGTTGCGTTACCCATTGGCCAACGAGAAGGAGAGGACCTTGACCGCGAGCAAGGATTCGAAAGGTGACGGACCATTAGCCGGCCTGCGCGTGGTGGACCTCACCAGCGTGGTCTTCGGCCCCTATGCCACGCAGATCATGGCGGACATGGGCGCCGAAGTGATCAAGGTGGAACCGCCGGAGGGCGACAACACCCGCTGGATCACCCAGGGCCCGGTGCCCGGCATGGGCGGCATCTACGTCAACGTGAATCGCGGCAAGCGCGGGATAGTTCTGGACTTGCGCGCCGAGCAGGATCGCGAGAACCTGCGCGCGCTGATCGCCACGGCGGACGTCTTCATCCATTCGATGCGCGGCAGCGCGATCCGCAAGCTGGGCTTCGATTACGAGGCGGTGCGCGCGATCCGGCCGGACATCGTCTACACCAATTGCTACGGCTATTCGCGGCGCGGTCCGGAGGGCGACAAGCCCGCCTATGACGATACCATCCAGGCCGAATGCGGCATCCCGCATGTGCAGGGGCTGATGAATGGCGAGCCGGGCTATGTCGCCACGATCATGGCGGACAAGGTGGCCGGCCTCCACGCGCTCTACGCGACGATGATGGCGCTCTATCACCGCGAGCGCACGGGAGAGGGCCAGGAAGTGGAAGTCACCATGTTCGAGGCGATGACCTCGTTCATGCTGGTGGAGCACGCCAACGGCGCGATGTTCACGCCGCCGACGAGCCCCGCGCATTATCACCGCGCGGTCGAGCCGAACCGGCGGCCATACAAGACGCAGGACGGCTACGTCGCCGCGCTGGTCTACAACGACAAGCACTGGAACGCCTTCATCGAATCGGTGCAGCCGGAATGGGCGACGGCGGAGTTCTCCACGCTGGAAAAGCGCGCCCGCCAGATCGGCCGGGTCTATGGTCTGCTGGGTGAGACATTTCTGACGCGCACTACGCAGGAATGGCTCGATACCCTGCGCGGCCTGCACATCCCCTGCGCGCCGTTGCGCTCCACCGACGAATTGTTCGACAACGCGCACCTGAACGCCATCGGCTTCTTCGAAGAGGTCGAGACCGAGCAGGGTCCGGTGCGATTCCCCGGCGTGCCGACGTGGTTTTCCGCGACGCCGGGCCGGGTACGCGGGCCAGCGCCCACGCTCGGGCAGGACAACGAAGCGGTGCTCGCAGAACTGGCCGAAGAGGCCCCCAGCGTCGCCCCGGCGATAGCAGTCGATTCCAAGTGAACAGTACTGTTGATTTCACCTGACAGTGTCCCGAGGCTTGGGCTAACCACATGTTCAAGCCGTGCCTTGGGAAAAAGAACGGCAACCTGATTCCCCCCGCATCGCGGGCAGAAAACGGATCGAGAGGAAGGCAAGACGATGTACGACGATCAACCCCAGGCCGAAGCGCCTGTTTCGGCACGCAAGGGCACCCCGGTTTTCAAGCGCATTCTCGACCTGTTCGAGGCTGAGGGCATCAAGACCCTGTTCGGCATTCCCGATCCCAACTTCGTCCACTTGTTCCTCGAAGCCGAATCGCGTGGCTGGACCGTCGTTTCGCCGCACCACGAAGCGTCCGCCGGCCACATGGCCGCCGCCGCCGCCCGCATCACCGGCAAGCCCGCACTCTGCATCGGTACGCTCGGGCCGGGCATGGCGAACATGATGCCCGCCATCCAGTGCGCCAAGGTCGAGAACGATCCGGTGATCTTCATGGGCGGCCAGCGCGCCCGCATCACCGAGCGCCGCGTGCGTCGCGGTCGTATCCAGTTCGTGCGGCAGGAGCCGATGATCGAGGATTCGGTGAAGTTCTCCAGCTCGATCGAATATGCCGACCAGACCGACGAGATCGTGCGCGAAGCCATCCGCGTCGCCATGTCGGGCACGCCGGGGCCGGCCTATATCGAGTATCCCGCGCACGTCATTCTGGAAGAGCTGGACCTGCCGCCGGTGCTGCCGCCGCACCGCTATCGCCTGACCATGCAGGGCGCCGACGGCGACCGCATTGCCGAAGCGGCCGAGATCATCCGCAATGCCAAGAATCCGGTGCTGCTGGTGGGCCACGGCGTCTACACCGCCAAGGCCGGCGCCTCGGTCAAGGAACTGGCCGAACTGATGCAGTGCCCGGTCATCCAGACCTCGGGCGGCACCTCCTTCATCGAGGGGCTTGAGGACCGCACCTTCCCCTATGGCTTCTCGGAAGCGTCGATCGACGCCGTGGTCGAAAGCGATTGCTGCGTGGCACTCGCCACCGAACTGGGCGAGCCCAGCCACTATGGCCGCTGGCGTCACTGGGTGGACAACGAAGCCAACCGCAAGTGGATCTACGTCCAGCAGGACCCGACCGCGATCGGCGTCAACCGCCCGATTGACGTGCCGCTGGTGGGCGACGTGCGCGCCGTGGTGCCGCAGCTTGTCCGCGCTCTCAAGGACACGCCGCGCAAGGCTGCAGCGTCGCTGGCCGAATATATCCAGCGCGATGCTGACCAGCTTGTCGAACTGGCCGAGGAAGCCGCCGGCAAGCCCGATGGCTCCACCGCGAAGATGCACACCAGCCAGTTCGTCACCGAAGCGACCAAGGCCTTCCCGAAGGACGGCATCCTGATCCGCGACGGCGGCGCCACGGTGATCTTCCAGTGGACCTATTCGCAGGCCAAGCCGCACGACGTGATCTGGAACCAGAACTACGGCCACATCGGCACCGGCCTGCCCTATGCGACGGGCGCCATGCTCGCCTACCAGGCCGAAACGGGCAAGCAGCGCCCGGGCATGCTGATCACGTCGGACTCCTCGTTCCTGTTCCATGTTGGCGAACTGGAAGTGGCGGTGCGCAAGAACCTGCCGCTGGTGGTGATCGTCGGCGTCGACTTCCAATGGGGCCTCGAAGTGGGCGTCTACAAGCGCACCTTCGGCAAGGGTACCAAGGAAACCGGCGTGCACTGGTCCGACAAGGTCCGCTTCGACAAGATCGCCGAAGGCTTCGGCGCGGCAGGCGAATACGTCGAGAAGGCGGAAGACATCGGCCCGGCCATCCAGCGCGCCTATGAGCGCGGCGGCTGCACCGTGATCCACGTCCCGATCGACCCGGCCGCGAACTCGGAAGAAATGCCGAACTATTCGGAATTCCGCACCTGGTACGCCGAAGGCACGCAGTAAGCCGGACACCGGAAAACCAATGCAGACCTGAAGCGAAGCCGCTCCCTCTCGATCCGAGTGCGGGGCGGTTTTGCTTTAGGAACGGGAGAGAACGATGCGCAATTACACCCAGTTCTACATCGACGGTCAGTGGGTCGATCCCATCGCTCCGCGCACCGCACAAGTCGTCAATCCGGCCACCGAGGAAGTCTCCGGCACGATCTCGCTGGGTTCGGCTGCCGATGTCAACAAGGCCGTGGCCGCCGCCCGCCGCGCTTTCGCCACTTTCGGCGAGACGAGCGCGAAGGAACGCCTCGACCTGCTCGAAGCGATCCTGGCCGAATACCTGAAGCGCGAAACCGAACTGGGTGAGGCTGTCAGCGAGGAAATGGGCGCGCCGATGTCGCTCGCCTGCGGGTTCCACACGCTGCTGGGCAAGGGCCACCTGTCCACCGCGATCGAAGTGCTGAAGGACTTCAAGTTCGAGGAACAGCGCGGCGTCACCCTGATCCGCAAGGAGCCGATCGGCGTCTGCGGCCTGATCACGCCGTGGAACTGGCCGATGAACCAGACCTGCGTAAAAATCTTCCCGGCGCTCGCCGCCGGCTGCACGATGATCCTGAAGCCGCCGCAACTGGCGCCATACTCGGCCCAGATCCTGGCCGAAATCCTGCATGATGCGGGCGTTCCGGCAGGCGTGTTCAACATGGTGCAGGGCAAGGGCAGCGAGATCGGCACCGCGCTTTCCACGCATGAGGATGTGGACATGATCTCCTTCACCGGGTCGGAGCCGGTGGGCGTGCAGATCCAGAAGGACGCGGCCGATACCGTGAAGCGCGTCGGTCTCGAACTCGGCGGCAAGTCTGCATGGATCGTCCTCGACGACGCCTCGCTCGCCGCCAACGTCGCCGCCGCTACCGGCGGGATGATGGGCAATTCCGGCCAGACCTGCTCGGCCGGTTCGCGCCTGTTGGTGCCGAACGCGCGCATGGACGATGCTATCGCCGCCGCTACCGAAGCCGCGAACGGGGTGACCGTAGGCGATCCCAAGGGCAACTTCGCGATGGGCCCGGTCGTCTCCAAGAGCCAGTACGAGATCATCCAGGGCTATATCGAGAAGGGCCTGGAGGAAGGCGCCAAGCTGATCGCCGGCGGTCCCGGCAAGCCCGATGGGCTCGACAAGGGCTACTACGTCCGCCCGACCGTGTTCGTCGGTTCCAATGACATGGTGATCGCGCGCGAGGAAATCTTCGGCCCCGTCCTCGTCATCATTGGTTACGACGATATCGACCACGCGGTGGCCATCGCCAACGATTCGAACTTCGGCCTTGGCGGCTACGTTTCGGGCGAGGACCTCGACGCGGCGCGCGCGGTTTCGCGGCGGATGCGCACCGGGGCGATCTGGGTCAACGGCGGGTTCGACTTCCACGCGCCCTTCGGGGGCTACAAGCGTTCCGGCAACGGACGCGAATGGGGCGAGCACGGATTTGCCGAATATCTCGAAACAAAATCGGTAGTTGGCTGGAACCAGGCCTGATTGCGGCGGTGGATCGGAGCGGCACCTGGCCGTGCCCTCCGACTCGCCCCCGCATTAAACTGTTGCAATCCTACAACGGACATCCGTGATAATTCCGCCAATGCGTCGTTACATTTCTTGTTAATCGCTACGTAAATCTCTTCGCGTACCGCCGCCGTGTTCCCTTCTGACCACTTCTCGGTCCGACGGGCCGATGCGACTGTCTAAGGAACGCGAAAAATGATGACCCGCAAGGACAAGGTCCTTCTCGGCGGAACGCTTGTGCCGACCCTCGCCTTGCTCTTCCCGCAGCCCATTCTGGCGCAGGAAGCCGGCGATGCCGCAGGCGAAGCGATCGTCGTCACCGGATCGCGGATCGCGCAGGCCTCGTCCGACGCGCCCAATCCGGTGACCGTGGTAACGGCGAAGGACGTGCTCGAATCAGGCACGACCAACCTGACCGACTTTCTCAAGACCATTCCGGCCCTGCAGAACTCCGTCGGGTCCTATGACACCAGCGGGAGCCGCGCGGGCATCGGCTTCACCGGGCTCAACCTGCTGAACTTGCGCAATCTCGGCACCCAGCGCACTCTGGTGCTGATCGACGGCCGCCGCCAGGTCGCCTCGGTCCCCGGCGTGCAGTCGGTGGATATCAACACCATCCCGCTCGATCTGGTGGAGCGCGTCGAAGTGCTCACCGGCGGCGCTTCGGCCGTCTACGGTGCGGACGGGGTATCCGGCGTCGTCAACTTCATCCAGAAGCAGGACTTCGAAGGCCTGACCGCCCGTGTCCAGACGGGCATTTCGGGCCACGGCGATGCCGGCCAGCGCCTGATCGCCCTCACCGCGGGTCACAATTTCGCCGGCGGCCGTGGCAACTTCGCCCTGGCCTGGGAGCACGGCGAGGAAGACCGCCTCAGCGCCCATTCGCGCCGCTATCTCGACGGCGAAAACAAGGTCGACTTCTACCTCAACCCTGCCGATACCGAGGCCGGGCTGACCAATGACGACGGTATCCCCGACTACGTGCCGATGCGGAATATCCGCTATTTCGACACCTCGCGCGCGGGCGGAATCGACGTCAATTTCGACGGTGTGCCCGATTTCGTCGGCGCCGACGGCCAGCCCTTCGACCACGGTACCCTCGTGGCCCCGGCCTACCAGCAAGGCGGCTCGGGCACGCTCGTTTCCGACTATGGAAACGACCTCCTGCCGCAGATCAAGCGCGACGTGGTGAGCGCCTCGGCCCATTTCGACGTCAGCAGTGCGCTGACGCTCTACGCCGAGGGCAAGTACGCCAGCAGCCGCTCCTTCTCGCTGGGGCAACCGACTTTCGACTATTACCTCTTCATCCCCCAAGACAACCCGTATATCCCCGCGGCCGTCCAGCCCTATATCGATCCGGCGATGGGCGGCGTGCTCGTCAACCGTGACAACTTCGATTTCGGCCGCCGCGGCGAGGACGTGACGCGCGAGACGATCCGCAGCGTCGTCGGCGCGCGCGGGCAGATCAGCCCCAACTTGCGCTACGATTTGTCCTACGTCTTTGGCCAGACCAAGGTGAAATCGCGCTACGTCAACAACATGCTGACCGACCGCTACCTCGCCGCGATCGACGCGGTGAGCGACGGTAACGGAGGCGTGACCTGCCGCGTCAACACCCAGGCCGGATGGACGCCGTTCCAGCCCTACAACCGCAACCGCGCGCCGATCCCGCCCGTGACTTTCGCGCCGGGCGACTGCCTGCCGCTCAACCTCTTCGGTGAGAACAACGCCGCGAACCAGGCCGCGCTGGACTGGATCATGGCCGATACGACCGACCGCACGACGATGACCCAGCATGTCGTCAGCGGCACCCTGACCGGCGACAGCCAGGGCCTGCTGGAGCTTCCCGGCGGTCCGATCTCCTTCGCGCTGGGCGGCGAATATCGCAAGGAAATCAGCCGGTTCGTGGCAGACGAACTCGTCTCGCAGGGCCTGACCTTCACCAGCGCCCTGGGCGACACCCGCGGGGCGTTCGACGTGTGGGAGGTCTTCGGCGAAGTGAACCTGCCGATCCTGGCGGACATGCCCTTCGCCCATCGCCTGTCCGCCAACGGCGCCGTCCGCTATTCGGACTATTCCACAGTCGGTTCGACCGGCGCCTGGAAGCTGGGCGGCGAGTGGGCCCCGGTGCAGGACCTGACGTTCCGCGGCTCCTACTCGAAGTCGGTCCGCGCGCCGAACATCAGCGAACTCTACACCGGCGCCACGCAGACCTATCAGGCGATCAACGATCCCTGCGGCTCCGCCTATCTGCAGAACGGTACGCAGTACCGTGCAGCGAACTGCAGCGCCCTGCTCACCTCGCTGGGCGCCGACCCTTCCGGCTTCAACGGCGTAACCGGGCAGGTCATTCCCGGCTACGGCGCCGGCAATCCCGACCTGAAGGAGGAAACCGCGAAGACCTGGACCGCAGGAGTGGTGCTCCAGCCCACCTTCCTGCCGCGCCTGACGCTCTCGGCCGACTGGTACGACATCCGCATCCGCAATGCGATCAACGTCACCACCGCCCAGAACCTGGCCGATCTCTGCGTGGATCAGGCCAGCCTCGACAATCCCTATTGCGGCGTGGTCACGCGGCAGAACGGCGGCACCGGCGCGGGCAATATCACCGGCTTCCAGCTGACCCCGTTCAACGTGGCGCAGATCCGCACTTCCGGGCTCGACCTGGCGCTCGCCTATGCGGTCCCGACGGCGAGCGCCGGCACCTTCGGCGCGCGGGTCATGGCCAATTACCTGCACAGCCTGGATTCGGTGCCGATCCCCGGCGCAGCCACGGTGAACAACGCCTATGTAGCCGGCGCACCGAAGTACCAGGTCACGGCCGACCTCACCTGGCAGAGCGGCGCCTTCGGCCTCGACTGGCAGATCAACTACGCCTCGGCCGTTTATCGCTACGACCGCCAGACAATCGCCGCCAATCCGGACATCGTCGCGCCCGAATATCTCAAGTTCAAAGAGCGCTTCTCGCACGACCTGAGCCTGACTTACGATGTGGGCGACCAGTTCACGCTCTACGGCGGCGTGACCAACCTGTTCAACCAGAAGCCCGACCTCGGCAGCCTGAACACGCCGATCAGCGCGGTGGGCCGCTATCTCTTCCTGGGCGCCCGGGTCAAGCTGGCCGACCTGTTCGGCGGCGCCAGCTAAGCACGGAGTCTTGAAGGAACGAAAAAAGGGGCCGCGTCGCTGCGGCCCCTTTTTTCATGCCCGGCCTCCGGCGCTCAATCCTGTCCCAGGGCGCCCGCGATCATGAAGCGCCAGGTGTTCGCAGCGTCGTTGCGATAAGCCTCCTCGCTCTCGTTGCTGCCGACATGACGCACGATTTCCGCGCCCGATTCCGTCATGTACAGGTCTGGCTCGCGGATCGCTTCGAGCACCGCCCGCGCGGCGGCCTTCAGCTTGTCGCGCGAAAGCGCGTCCACTGCATCCCAATCGCCGTAGCCCAGCGTCTCCGCCAGAGCCCGCATTCCCCGTTCGACAGGCGTCATTTCGCATCCCTCATAGCCCCAAGGCCCGTCCAGACACACCATGCGCCCGGATTTGTCCAGCCGGGACGCCCGAATCCGGCAGCGAGATCGGATCTAAATGGGAAGTTTGGAGCGGGTGAAGGGAATCGAACCCTCGTATTCAGCTTGGGAAGCTGCTGCTCTACCATTGAGCTACACCCGCGGATCGGCGGCGATGCAGCGCATCGGCGATCGGTAAGCCCGCGCTCTGACACAGCGGGCCGGGACGGTCAATGGGGATGGCGCCGCCCTTTCCCTGCAGGAAGAGCGACCGGAAGAGGCACCGACCCACCGGCCGGCGCCTCTTCCTGGAAATCACGCGCGGCCGATGGCCAGGAAGCGTTCCTCGCGGCGGGCGAGCAAGTCGCTGGCCGGAAGTGCGTCCAGCGTGTCCAGTTCCTCTTCGATCGCGGCGAACAGCGACCGGGCGGTGGCCGGGGCATCGCGGTGAGCGCCGCCGACGGGTTCGGAAACGACGCGCTCGATCACGTTCAGCGACAGCAGATCCTGGGCGGTGACCTTCATGGCCTCCGCTGCGTCGGGAGCCTTGTCAGGCGTGCGCCACAGGATCGAGGAGGCACCTTCCGGCGAGATCACCGAATAGATCGAGTGTTCCAGCATGAGCACGCGGTCGGCCGCGGCCAGCGCCACGGCGCCGCCCGAACCGCCCTCGCCCACGATTGCCGAGACGATCGGCACCGGCACCGCAAGGCAGGCCTCGATCGAACGCGCGATCGCTTCGGCCTGGCCGCGCTCCTCGGCTTCGATGCCCGGGAATGCACCGGCCGTATCGACCAGCGTGACGACCGGCAGGCCGAACTTGCCCGCCATTTCCATCAGGCGGATCGCCTTGCGATAGCCCTCTGGCTTGGCGGAGCCGAAGTTGTGCTTGATGCGGCTGGGCGTGTCGTGGCCCTTTTCATGGCCGAGCACCATGACCTTGCGGCCATTGAGCCGGGCCAGGCCGCCGATGATCGCCGCATCCTCGCCATAGACGCGGTCGCCCGCGAGCGGAACGAAGTCGGTGAAGCCGAGGCGCAGGTAGTCGAGGAAGTGGGGCCGCTGCGGATGGCGGGCCACTTGCGTCTTCTGCCAGGGCGTCAGCTTGCCGTAAGTCGCCGCCAGCATGCCGGCGCTCTTCTTCTCCAGCCGGGCGATCTCGCCCGCGATGTCGAGGTCGCTGTCGCTGGCGGTCGTGCGCAGCTCCGCGATGCGCGCCTCGAGCGCGGCGATCGGCTTTTCGAATTCAAGGAACGAGATCATGCTCTTTTCCGTCTACCTGCCTGGTCCAGCGCGCCTCAACCGGCGCGCTTGGCCAGCCATTCTTCCAGCCACTTGATCGTATATTCGCCGCTCTGGAACTCGGGGTCCTCGAGCAGGGCCTGGTGCATCGGGATCGAGGTCTTCACCCCGTCGATCACCATTTCCTCCAGCGCGCGCTTCAGGCGCATGATCGCACCCTGGCGGGTACGGCCGGAGACGATCAGCTTGCCGATCATCGAATCGTAGTACGGCGGAATCCGGTAGCCCGAATAGAGCCCCGAATCGACGCGCACGTTCATGCCGCCGGCCGCGTGGTAGTTGGTGACCTGGCCGGGCGAGGGCGTGAAGTTCCACGGGTCTTCCGCATTGATGCGGCACTCGATGGCGTGGCCCTTGAACTCGATGGCATCCTGCGTGAAGGTCAGCGGCTTGCCGTCGGCAACGCGGATCTGTTCGCGCACGAGATCGACGCCGGTGATGGCCTCGGTCACCGGATGCTCCACCTGCAGGCGGGTGTTCATCTCGATGAAGTAGAACTCACCGTTTTCCCAGAGGAACTCGATGGTGCCGGCGCCGCGATAGGCCATGTCGGCCATCGCCTTGGAGACGATGCCGCCCATGCGGTCGCGCTCTTCGGGGGTGATGACCGGCGAAGGCGCTTCTTCCAGCACCTTCTGGTGGCGGCGCTGGAGCGAGCAGTCACGCTCGCCAAGGTGCACGGCCGCACCGTTGCCGTCGCCGAACACCTGAAACTCGATGTGGCGCGGGTTGCCGAGGTACTTTTCCATGTAGACCGTGGCGTCGCCGAAGGCCGCCTTGGCCTCCGAGCGAGCCTGGCCCATCTGGCTTTCCAGTTCCTCGGCCGAATTCACGACCTTCATGCCGCGGCCACCGCCGCCGGAAGCGGCCTTGATGATGACCGGATAGCCGATGGTCTCGGCCAGTGCGCGCGCCTCGTCGAAGTCCTCGATCGCACCATCGGAGCCCGGAACCAGCGGCAGGCCGAGCGCACCGGCGGTGCGCTTGGCTTCCACCTTGTCGCCCATCGTGCGGATGTGCTCAGGCTTGGGGCCGACCCAGACCAGACCATGCGCCTCGACGATCTCCGCGAACTGGGCGTTCTCGGAAAGGAAACCATAGCCGGGATGGATCGCGTCGGCCTGGGTGATCTCGGCCGCGGCGATGATCGCCGCAACGTTCAGATACGAGTCCTTGGCCGCCGGCGGGCCGATGCAGACGGCATGGTCGGCCAGCCGCACATGCATGGCGTCAGCGTCGGCGGTCGAGTGGACCGCCACGGTCTCGATGCCCATCTCGCGCGCCGCGCGGTGGATGCGCAGCGCGATCTCGCCGCGGTTGGCAATCAGGAGGCGCTTGATACTCATGAAGCGTCCGGTCCTCAGGCGATAACGACGAGCGGCTGGTCGAATTCGACCGGCTGCTGGTTGTCGACGAGGATGGCCTGGATCGTGCCGCTCTTGGGAGCGTTGATCTGGTTCATGACCTTCATGGCCTCGACGATCAGCAGCACGTCACCCGCCTTGACCTGCTGGCCGACGCTGATGAAGTTCGGCGCGCTGGGCTCGGGCGCGAGGTAGACGGTGCCGACCATGGGCGACTTGACCGCATCGACCGGAGCGGCCGGAGCCGCTTCGGCGACCGGCGCGGCAGCAGCGGCAACCGGCGCTGCGGCCAGGGCCGGGGCGGCAGCGGCAACGATCTGCTGTGCGACCTGACGCACGACCTTGATCTTGCGTTCGCCGTCCTCGACCTCGATTTCGGTCAGGCCGGTTTCAGCAAGGAGCTCGGCGAGCTCGCGTACCAGCGCGCTGTCGATGTTCACGCAACTTCCTTTCGTTCAAGATATTCGAGCAGCGAGGCCAGCGTGTCTTTGAGGTCCTTGCGTTGGACCACCATGTCCACCATGCCGTGGGCATGGAGGTACTCGGCGCGCTGGAAGCCGTCGGGGAGTTTTTCGCGGATGGTGTCCTGGATCACGCGCTGGCCGGCAAAGCCGATGAGCGCGCCCGGCTCGGCGATCTGGACGTCGCCCAGCATCGCGTAGCTGGCAGTGACGCCGCCGGTGGTGGGATCCGTCAGGACGACGATATAGGGAAGCCCGGCCCGCGCCAGGCGGCGGATGGCCACGGTGGCCTTGGGCATCTGCATGAGCGAGAGGATGCCCTCCTGCATGCGGGCGCCGCCCGCTGCCGTGCAGATCACGTAGCCGCAATCTTCGGCAATGGCGCGTTCGACGGCCTCGACGAAGGCCTCGCCCACGGCCATGCCCATCGACCCGCCCATGAAGGCGAAGTCCTGCACGCCGAGCACGACCTTGCGGCCATCGATCGCGCCGAGCGCATTGGTGAGCGCATCGGGGAACGGATTGGCGGCGCGAGCGGCCTTGAGACGGTCGGAATACTTCTTGCTGTCGCGGAAGTTCAGCGGGTTCTCGGGGACCCGGGCCGCGGGCAGCACGGAATAACCGGCATCGAGCAGCTGGTCGAAGCGGGTCTGCGCACCGATGCGGCCATGGAACTGGCAACGCGGGCAGACCGACAGATTGTCCTCGAACTCCTTGGTGAAGAGCATCTCGCCACACCCGCGACACTTGGTCCACAGGTTGTCGGGCGTATCCCGCTTCTTCAGGCTCCCGAGGGAATTGCGTACCTTGCTAAGCCAACTCATGACGAACCCTTGCGTGAATCTCATGCGGCCCGGTGAGTCCGGGCTCGCCTGCTGGATCGACCGGGCGCAATGCCTGGGGCTGGTATTCCTGCGCCCCTTGCGACCGAACGATCTCTATGTGCGACGTGCTCCGCGCTGGCCTGTCGGGCCCGCCGCCGAGCGCGGCAATACGCGGGGACAATGGGTTGATCAATCGCCAGAACGCGTCGGTATGCGCAAAAAGTGCCGCACGCCCTGCCGGAGGGAGGGTGAAAGGCGCAGAAATCCGCGAATCCGGCAGGCCATCGGGCACCCCCTCAAAAGATCCATGGAAACGGCGAAAACAGGGTTTTTTCACCCCTTTACCAATAGGTCAAGCGGCAAATGCGTGACCTTTCGAACACGGCTTGGCCATTTCGCCCCCTCCCCGCGCCGGCCGGGCAGCACGCGATTGATGCCGCGGGCGGAGCGGTTCAGGGTGGCGCGCGATGAAACAGGCGACCACGATCCTCGCGTTCGAGACACCCGGCCGGGGCCTCACCGATATCACCCGCACGATAGCCCGATGGCAGCAGGAGAGCGGCATCGGCGAAGGGCTGCTGACCATGCTCTGCCGCCACACCTCGGCCTCGCTGCTGATCCAGGAGAACGCGGCGCCGGAAGTGCGCGGTGACCTGATGGCATGGCTCGACCGCGTCGCGCCCGAAGGCGGACACTACGCCCATGACGACGAGGGACCGGACGACATGCCCGCGCACCTCAAGGCCGTGCTCACCGGCGTGAATCTCGCGGTTCCGGTGATCGGCGGCCGGCTGGCGCTGGGCACCTGGCAGGGGATCTACCTCGCCGAGCATCGGCGCCGGCCGCATCGGCGGGAACTGGCGCTTCACCTGATCGGCACCTGATCCCATGCACCCTCCCGGCGGCCGGGCGGACTGTTCCGCCCGGATCGCGCTCGCCGCTATTGCATCCGCCCCCGCGATGCCTATCCACGCTGGCTACCTGGATTTCGGAGACTGTGCCGTGTTCTTCCCCCTTTTCCTGCATGAGTCTCTCTCTTGATCTCGGCACTCGACCTTTTCCGCATCGGTCTTGGCCCTTCCAGTTCGCACACGGTCGGCCCGATGCGAATCGCCGCCCGGTTCCTCCAGACGCTGGATGACGCCGGACAATTCGCCGCGATCGCGCGGGTGCTGGTGGAATTGCAGGGCTCGCTGGCGCTGACGGGCGAAGGCCACGGCACGCCGGACGCCTGCCTGATGGGGCTGATCGGCTTCCAGCCCGAGACCGCCGAACCCGAGGAAGCCCAGGCCGCCGCCGCCGCCGTGCGCAAGACACACCGGATCGCGCTGCTCGGCCGGCGCGAGATCGCCTTCGATCCTGCCACCGATCTCGTGCTCGATTTCGAGCACATTCCCGACCTTCATCCCAATGGCATGGTGCTGACCGCTTTCGACGAAACCGGCGCGGAACTGGCCCGGCACGACTATTTCTCGACGGGAGGCGGCTTCTTTTCCAGCCGCCACCAGCTGGAACAACCCGCGCCGGACGATCAGGTGACGCACGGCCCGCCGGTCGCCTGGCCCTTCGGCTCGGGCGCGCAGCTTCTGGAAGTCTGCGAGACCAGCGGGCTCGACATCGCTGGCGTCATGCTGGCCAACGAGGCCGCGCGGCGTGACGAGGCGGAGACCCTCGCCGGGCTGGATGCCATCGCCGATGCCATGAATGCCTGCATAGACCGCGGCCTCGAACGCGAGGGCCTGCTGCCCGGCGCGCTCAAGGTCCGCCGCCGCGCCCGCGCGATCCACCAGAACCTGATCTCGCGCCCGCAGGACAACCAGGCCGAGACGCTGATGGACTGGCTGAACCTCTACGCCATGGCGGTGAACGAGGAAAATGCCAGCGGCGGCCGGGTCGTCACAGCCCCCACCAACGGCGCGGCCGGCATCATCCCCTCGCTTCTGCGGCAATATTGCAGCGAAGGACGCAAGGCCGTGCCCGGCAAGGCGCGCCGCTACCTGCTCACCGCTGCCGGGATCGGCCTGCTCTACAAGCAGCGCGCCTCGATCTCGGGGGCCGAAATGGGTTGCCAGGGCGAAGTGGGCGTCGCCTGCTCTATGGCGGCAGCGGGGCTGGCGGCGGTTTGGGGCGGCACGCCCGAACAGGTCTGTGCGGCGGCCGAGATCGGCATGGAGCACAACCTCGGCCTCACCTGCGATCCCGTCGGCGGTCTGGTGCAGATCCCCTGCATCGAACGCAATGCGATCGCTTCGGTCAAGGCGGTCAATGCCGCCAAGCTCGCGCTCCATGCGGGCGAGACCCCGCGGGTGTCGCTGGACCAGGTGATCGAAACGATGCGCCAGACCGGGCTCGACATGTCCAGCAAGTACAAGGAAACCAGCCAGGGCGGGCTGGCGATCAACGTGGTGGCCTGCTGACGGCAAGCCTCGCGCGCGGCTTCATTCAGGACCTCGCACGGGGCCGCGCACCAGGGGCGAGCCGGCCCGTTCCCACGCCCCATCCTTTCCGATGTTCACCGCAACTTCAGGCACGCTCGTGCTTTGCACCTCCCGCGCGGCGGGTGCGACGCTGCGATCGCCAGAAAAGTCAGGCGAAAGTTTGAATTTCAGAAGGATACCAACAATGACGAAGACCGGCGCCACTCTCCTTGCCGCCCTCGCACTGGGCGCGCTCGTTCCTGCCGGTGCCGCCATGGCCCAGCCTGAGCGTCATCCCACGCCGCATCACCAGACCGTGGTGAAGAAGACGACGGTGAAGAAAACCGCCGTCCGCAAGCCCGTGCACAAGAAGGTCACCTGCCGCTACGTCGTGCAGCACGGCCGCAAGGTAAAGGTCTGCCGCTGACGCCTTCCCGGCCCTCGTTCACGCGGGGGCCGGACGTGATGGAAGGGCGCTGGCCTCAGGCCGTCAACGCCAGCCGCGCCTCTTCCTCGCGCACGACGCGGGGCTGGTCCGGCCAGATGCCGCGCGTATCGTAGACCAGCTTTTCCGCACGCTCGGCCAGCGGCACCACGCGGAACACGTCATGGTCGACCAGGACGATCAGGATTTCGCAAGTCTCCAGCGCATCGTCGATGTCGATCTGGACAGCGCCCGTATCGGTGAACTCGATGGGCAACTGCGCCGCGTAAGGTTCCACCACATGGATGCGGCTGCCGAACTTGCGGGCCAGACGGCTCGTGACGAAGCGAGCCGGGCTCTCGCGGAAATCGTCTATATTGGCCTTGAAGGCGAGCCCCAGGCAGGCGACCTTCGCCTCGGGATTGGCCTCTACCAGCGCTTCGGCCTTGGCGATGACATGGCTCATCTTGTGGTCGTTGACGCCGCGCGCAGTGCGGATCAGCGGCGTTTCCTCGGGCGCACCGTGGACGATGAACCAGGGGTCGACGGCGATGCAGTGCCCGCCCACGCCCGGTCCCGGCGTCAGAATGTTGACGCGCGGATGGCGGTTGGCGAGGCGGATGACTTCCCACACGTCCAGCCCCATGCGGTCCGCCACCATCGACAGCTCGTTGGCGAAAGCGATGTTGACGTCGCGATAGGCGTTCTCGACCAGCTTGGTCATCTCGGCCGATCGGGCATCGGTGGTCACGCACTCGCCGCGCACGAAGCGCTTGTAGAACGCCAGCGCCTTGCGCGCGCAGCGCGGGGTGATGCCGCCGATCGAGCGATCGTTGTTGGTCAGTTCCTCAAGGATGCGGCCGGGCAGCACTCGCTCGGGGCAATAGGCGATCGAGACATCCGGGATGTCGCGCGTCTTGCCGGGGATCTTCAGGTCCGGCCGCAGCTCGGCGATCAGGTCGCGCAGCTGATCGGTCGTGCCGACCGGCGACGTCGATTCGAGAATCACCACGTCCCCCGCCTTGAGCACCGCGGCGACCGAGCGGCCGGCGGCGAGGACATAGGAGATGTCCGGCGCGTGGTCCTTGTCGAACGGCGTGGGCACCGCAATCACGAAGACATCGGCAGGCGCGATCTCGGTGGCGGCCGAAAGCAGCCCGCGCGACACGACGCCTTGCACAAGGCCATCGAGATCGACTTCCTCGATATGAATCTCGCCGCGGTTGATGGTGTCCACGACGTTCTGCGAGACGTCGAGGCCAAGCACCTTGCACCCGGCGCGGGCGATCACGGCAGCGGTGGGAAGGCCGATATAGCCAAGACCCACGACACAGACGTCAGGCTTCGAATCCGATTTCATGCGCAAGCAGCTCCACGATTCGGCGCGAAGTCTGCCCATCTCCGAAGGGATTGTGAGCGCGCGCCATGGTCTCGTAGGCTCCCCTATCATCCAACAAGGTTGATATTTCGGTAACGATCGTCTCGGCCGAGGTTCCGACCAGCTTCGCGGTGCCGGCCGCGACGCCTTCCGGCCGTTCGGTGGTTTCGCGCATGACCAGCACCGGCTTGCCCAGCGCCGGCGCTTCTTCCTGCACGCCGCCCGAATCGGTCAGCATGATCTCGGAGATCGCCAGCAGCCGTGCAAAGTGCGGATAGTCCAGCGGCTCGATCAGGGCGACGTTGTCCAGCCCGGAAAGCCGCTCGTTCATGACCTTGCGCACATTGGGGTTGAGGTGGACCGGGAAGATCACGGCCGTATCGCTCCGCTCGGCGATGCGGCGAATGGCCTGGGCGATCTGCTCCATGCCCTCTCCGAAATTCTCGCGCCGATGGCTGGTGACGCCGATGATCCGCTTGCCCGCAAAGCGCGTCTCTAGATCGGCCAGCCCTGCGGCCAGCGCCGGTTCGCGCGCGATTTCGGCCGTCACCCATTCCAGCGCATCGATCACGGTATTGCCCGTGACATGGACGCGCGAGGGATCGACGTTCTCGTTGACCAGGGCGTTCCGCGACGTTTCGGTGGGCGCGAAGTGCAGGCTGGCCATGCCGCCGATGATCTTGCGGTTCACCTCCTCGGGCCAGGGATGGTAGATATTGCCCGAGCGCAGCCCGGCCTCGACATGGTCGACCGGCAGCTTGCGGTAATAGGCCGCCAGCGCCCCGGCCATCGCCGTGGCCGTATCGCCCTGCACGATGACGCGGTCCGGCCTGCCCGCGTCCATCACTTTGCCCAGCCCCGTCAGCAGGTTCGCCGTGAGCGCATCCAGCGTCTGGTCCGGCTGCATCACGTCGAGATCGTGATCGGGCACGATCCCGGCAATCTCCAGCACCTGGTCCAGCATCTGGCGATGCTGCGCCGAGACGCAGACCACGCATTCGAAACGCGGATCGGCCTTGAGCGCGTGGATCACGGGAAACATCTTGATCGCTTCCGGGCGCGTGCCGAAGACGACGAGGATACGGGCCGGGGTCATGCGGGTCTGGGCGGTCATGCGGCGGACATAGCAGCGGAGGGGTAAGGGTGAAGTTAAAAGACCGAACGCCGCTCCATTTCCGGGCGTGGACAAGGTGGCCGGGGGGCTTGCCCCGGCCCCGTCCATCGGCAATCACCCTGCCATGTCTATCCTGAGCGACAAATGGATCCGCAGCCAAGCGCTGGAAAACGGCATGATCGAGCCTTTCGTCGAGGCTCAGCGCCGCGACGGCTGCATCTCCTACGGCTTGTCCTCCTACGGCTACGACGCCCGCGTCGCGCCGGAGTTCAAGATCTTCACCAATGTCGATTCGGCGGTGGTCGATCCCAAGAACTTCGACAACAATTCCTTCGTGAACCGCGAAACCGACGTCTGCGTGATCCCGCCGAATTCCTTCGCGCTGGCCCGCACGGTCGAATATTTCCGCGTGCCGCGTGACGTTCTGGTCATCTGCCTGGGCAAGAGCACTTATGCCCGCTGCGGCATCATCGTGAACGTCACCCCGCTGGAACCGGGCTGGGAAGGCCACGTCACGCTGGAATTCTCGAACACGACGCCGCTGCCCGCCAAGATCTATGCCAACGAAGGCGCCTGCCAGTTCCTCTTCCTCAAGGGCAACGAACCCTGCGAGACGAGCTATGCCGACCGCGCCGGCAAGTACATGGGCCAGCTCGGCGTAACCCTTCCCAAGCTCTAGGCCCGGGCGCCAGGGAACAATCCCCCGATACGTCCGCTTCTCCCGGCATGAACGCCATGTCGGGAGAGAAGACATGTCCAAGATCGCTGCCATAATCGGGCGCTTCCTGATCGCCCTGATCTTCGTGATTTCCGGTGCCTCCAAGCTGATGGACATCAGCTCTACCGAGACCATGATCGTTGCCGCCGGCCTGCCGGGAGGGCTCGCCGTTCCGGTCGGCCTGTTCGAACTTCTGGCCGGGCTGTGCCTTGCCGCGGGGTTCATGGTGCGCCTGGTATCTGTCCTGCTGGCGGTCTTCGTCGCCGCGACGATCCTGTTCTTCCACAACAAGTTCACCGACCCCATGCAGCAGGTCATGGCCCTGAAGAACGTGGCCATCATCGGCGGCCTCGCGCTGGCCTTCGCACATAGCCAGATGTGGAGCCACTATTACGCCATCGCCCGCGAGCGTCACGGTGAACTGGCGGCCCGCAGCGCCGAGGAACGCATTCGCGACGCCGAACTGCGCGCCGCCCGCGCCGAAGCCCGCGCCGACGCCATCGCCGAAAACCAGACCGCACCGACTTACGTGGAAACCACCCCGCGCACCGTCGTGACCGACTACAACCACGACGGCGTCCCCGAAGTCCGCGCCCGCCATCGCCGCTGGTTCGACTGGTAAGCCCCTCCACGAAGCGCGAATCGCCTTCCCGTCCCGTGCATCTGGTGGAACGGGAAGGCGATCCACTGCCTGAATCCACCGACAACCGCCTTTTTCCCTGGTATATGCACCTGCGCGATCACGCACTGTGGGACAGTCCTTCCCCGGAAACCTGCGGAAACGACGAAAACTGCCCAGCTCCCAGTTGACCCGGTGAGGATTTCTCGTAAAGCGGCCTCCATCGAGCCACCCCACGCGGGTCGCTTCGGGCGGTTAGCTCAGTTGGTAGAGCATCTCGTTTACACCGAGAGGGTCGGGGGTTCGAGCCCCTCACCGCCCACCATTCCACATCGTTGGTAATGCGTCTCCGACCGGATTTCCGGTCTGATCCGACGCATCGCGTTGGCACGCTGACCGCTCTGCCATCGATTCGGCAGGCACGCCCTTCCCCTTCCTAAGCTCCCTGCATCGTCGTTTCGGCGCGGCCTCGATTCGGGCGTCCCGGGGGCAGGTTCGCCCGCTTGTTGCGCATGAATTAACCCAATTTCACCGCAATACGATATTTCGTATACGATATTTGACAATGTCGGATTTGTGACGCAAGGTTGGCGCAATCAAAAGGGAGTTACGACCATGAGGGGTCACAGAAGGAAACTTTATTGCGCGGCCGCACTGACAGCGATCATCGCTGGCACGGCCCAGGCCCAGGAAGCGGCGCCGGCCGATGCCGGCGTTGCCAACGACATCGTCGTCACCGGCACCCGCATCAAGCGCGCCGACCTTGAGAGCAACAGCCCGCAGACCGTCGTGGGCGCCGACGAGTTCCGCTACCAGGGCGCAACCACGGTCGAGCAGGTGCTGAACCGCCTGCCGCAGTTCACCGCCGACGCCAACGAGAACGTCTCGAACGGTTCGGACGGCACTTCCAAGATCAACTTGCGCAACCTCGGCTCGAACCGCGTGCTTACGCTGCTCGACGGTCAGCGCCTGATGCCTTCGCAGGCCATCAACCTCTCCTTCATCCCCAGCGCCCTCGTCGAGCGCGTCGACGTGATGTCGGGCGGCGCCTCCGCGGTCTACGGTTCGGACGCGCTGTCGGGCGTGGTCAACTTCGTCCTCAAGAAGGACCTCGACGGCGTTCGCATCGACGCGCAAACCGGCTTCTCGCAGCACAATAACAACAACAGTTCGCTCCGCGTGCTGCAGAGCGGCTCGGGCTACGACACGGCCCCGTCCTCGGTCATCGATGGCGGCAAGCAGGATGTCACCATCGCGGCGGGCAAGAACTTTGCCGATGGCCGCGGCAACATCACCGTCTATGGCGGCTACCGCAAGTTCAGCCCGGTCCGCCAGTCGAGCCGCGACGTCTCCGCCTGCGCCCTGCAGGACCGTGAATCCGTTGCCGGCTCCGGCAGCTTCGACCAGCTGTTCTGCGGCGGTTCCAGCAACACGCCTTACGGCTCGTTCATTCCGCTCTCGGACCTCAGCCCGTACAAGGGCCAGACCCTCATCAACAACCGCGACGGCAGCGGCACGCTGGTGCCCTACGATCCTTCGTATGCCTACAACACCTCGCCGGACAACTACTTCCAGCGCTCCGACGAGCGCATCACGGCGGGCGGCTTCGCACGGTACGAATTCAGCAAGGCAGCCGAAGTCTACGGCAGCGTCATGTACATGAACGACCAGACGTTCTCTCAGGTCGCGCCTTCGGCGGTCTGGTTCGGGACGGCGTTCGACGTATCCTGCAACAACCCTTACGCCAACGCATCCCAGCTTGCCGCGATCTGCGGTTCGGCTGCCGGCACCGACGCGACCGCTCCGACCAACGTGGGCTACCGCGTCGTCGGCCAGCCGCGCCGCGACAACCTGCGCTTCAACGACTACCGCTATTCGGCGGGCCTGCGCGGCGACATCGGCAGCGGCTTCAGCTACGACGTCAACTACATGTACTCGCTGGTGAAGTTCAAGGAAACGTACCTGAACGACGTGAACCAGGCGAAGGCGGGCCTCGCCCTCAACGCCGTCAGCGTCAACGGCGTGCCGACCTGCCGCTCGGTCATCGACGGTACCGACCCGAACTGCATTCCGATCAACGTCTTCACGCCCAGCGGCGTGACGGCAGACCAGGCCGCCTACATCTTCGGCGAAAGCAACACCGCCTCGCGCAATTCGCTGGGTGTGATCTCCGGATCGCTGAGCGGCGACCTCGGCCAGATGGGCGTGACCCTGCCCTGGGCCGAATCGGGCGTCGGCATCGCGCTTGGCGTCGAACGCCGCCGCGAAACGCTGAACTTCACGGCCGACGAAGTGGCGCAGCAGAACGGCGTGTTGCCCTCCGACGGTATCATCGCCGTGACCGAGGCCTTTGGCGAAATCGAAATCCCGCTGATCGAGAACAAGCCGTTCTTCCGCTCGCTCACGATCAACGGCGGCCTGCGCTACTCGTCTTACGACAACAAGCAGAACTCGACCGGCATCAAGTCGGGTTACAACGTCTGGACCTACAAGGGCGAGATCTCGTGGGCGCCGGTCGACGACTTGCGCGTGCGCGCCAGCTACAACCGCGCCATCCGCGCCCCGAACGTGGCTGAACTCTTCGCCTCGCAGGCGGTTGGCAACGTCAACGGCACCGACCCTTGCGCCGGTGCCAATCCGAGCGCCTCGTTCGAAATCTGCCAGGCTACCGGCGTGACCCAGGCCATGTACGGCAGCATCCCCGGATGCCCGTCCGACCAGTGCTCCGGTCTTGGCGGCGGCAACGTCGCACTCAAGCCCGAAACCGCGGACACCTATACCCTTGGCGTCGTCATCACACCGCAGGCGCTGCGCCGCTTCTCGCTGTCGATCGACTACTACAACATCAAGGTGAAGGACTACATCGGTTCGATCGCGCCGTCGCTGATCATGGGTCAGTGCGCCGCCACGGGTGACCCGTACTTCTGCGGCCTGTTCGTTCGCGATCCGCGCTCGGGCCAGGTCTTCGGCCAGAATTCGGGCTACATCATCTCCACCACGATGAACACGGGCTACCTCAAGACCTCCGGTCTCGACGTGAATGCGGATTACACCTTCGACGTCGGCAATCTGGGCAGCGTCAATCTGGGTCTCGTGGGCACCTACCTCATCGAGCAGGTTTCCCAGCCGGTGCCCGATGGTGGCTCCTACGACTGCAAGGGCCTGTTCGGCTATACTTGCGGCCAGCCCACCCCCGAATGGCGCCATGTCGCGCGTCTTTCGTGGATGACCCCCACCGACACGACCGTCTCGCTGTCCTGGCGCCACATCGGCGGCACCAAGCTGTCGAGCCTGACCGACAATCCGCTGCTTTCGGCAGACAAGACCGTCGTGAACCGCAAGATCAGCGCCTACAACTACTTCGACCTGTCGCTGACCCAGGCGATCGACAAGCGCTTCACCCTGCGCGCAGGCGTGAACAACATGTTCGACAAGGATCCGCCGGCTCTCGACTCGGGCCTGCTGCAGAACTTCGGCAACGGCAATACCTACCCCGGTGTCTACGACGCCTTGGGCCGTACGATCTTCGTCGGCTTCACGGCCAACTTCTGATCCAGGAGGAACAGCGACCCCTTCCACCCACCCGGGGGTCGTGTTTCAGGAAAGCCCGTCCGGTCGCGAGACCGGGCGGGCTTTTCCGTTCTGGCGGTCAGGCCGTGGCGGCGCGGATCATGCCGAAGCCATAGAGCAGATGTTCGAGCTGGCCATCCGGCACTGGTGGGAAGGCCAGCGTATCGCCGCCATGGCGGATCGCGCCGATCTCGGCGGCGACTTGTTCCAGGCTCCAGTCCTTGCGGAAGGCGCCCTCGTTCTCGACGATCTTGGCGCGCGCCAGACGGCCGCCCATGGCGACGAACATCTCGCCCGAAGCCTCGCAGCTTTCGTGGCAGAGGTAGCCGACCATCGGCGCTACCTGTTCCGGCTCCATCGGCGGGAACTGGCTGGTGTCGATCCCCTCGGACATGCGGGTGACGGCGGCGGGCACGATCAGGTTGGACTTCACGTTGGCGTGCTGGCCCTCGATCGCCGCGGTGTTGGACAGGCCCATGAAACCGGCCTTGCACATCGCGTAAGTCACATTGTCCGACTTGCCGTAGAGGCCGTTGATCGAACTGGTCAGCACGATGCGGCCGTAGCCTTGCGCCATCATGTGCGGAAACGCCGCCCGCACGACGTGGTACGCCCCCTTCAGGTGGACATCGAGGACAGCGGTGAAATCCTCGTAGGCAAGTTCGCTGAGGCTGCCGCGTCGTACATTGCCGGCCGAGTGGATCAGAATATCGATCCGCCCGAAAGCATCGAGCGCCGACTGGACGATCGCCTTGCCGCCTTCCGGCGTGGCGACGCTGTCGGTATTGGCCACGGCCTCTCCCCCCATGGCACGGATTTCGGCGGCGAGCGCTTCGGCGGGGCCTTCCTCGGTGGCGTCGCCCGCCATCGACACGCCGGGGTCGTTGACCACGATCTTGCAGCCCCGGCTCGCCAGCAGCAGCGCATGGGCCCGGCCCAGCCCGCGCCCGCCGCCGGTAATCACGGCGACACGGTTATCGAAGCGCAGGTCTGGCATAGTCATCTCCACTCATCGTCATTGCGAGCGGCAAAGCCGCGCGGCAATCCAGGGCCGCCCCAACCGCCCTGGATTGCTTCACTGCGTTCGCAATGACGAAGGTTCGGGCCTCACGCAACGATGCCCGACGCCCTGAGCGCCGCGATCCGCTCGGGCGATAGATCGAGCACGTCTTCCAGAATGAAATCGGTGTGCTCGCCCAGCACCGGCGGCGCGGTCGGCACCGGCTGCGGTGCATCGGTGAAGCGGATCGGGCGATTGACGATGGGGATCGGCCCCAGGGTCTTGTGCTGCGTTTCCACCACCATCTCGCGCTCTACCGCCTGCGGCTGCGCCAGCGCTTCGGAGACGCCGAGGATCGGTGCATGCGGCACTTCATGCGCGGTGAAGATCGCCACGAGTTCGTCCACCGTGTACCGCTCGGTGAAGGCGCTGACGATCGCGTTCACTTCCGCCCTGGCATCGCGGCGCTTTTCCAGCGTGTCGTAGCGCGGATCCTCGATCAGTTCGGGCCGCTCGATGGAGCGGCAGATGCGGCTCCAGAACCCCGGAGTCAGGCAGGCGACGACGATCGAACCCTCCCGCGCCGGGAAAATGCCGTAGGGGACGAGGTTGGGATGCTGCGATCCCACCCGGCTCGGGTCGGTGCCGTTGAAGAAGGCCAATTGCGCGATGTAGCCGAGCATACCGATCAGCCCGTCCATCAGGCTGACGTCGATATGCCGCCCCACGCCGGTCCGCTCGCGCTCGTAAAGGGCCGAGAGGATGCCGATCGGCCCGTTGATCCCGCCGACCAGATCGCCCAGCGGAATGCCCAGCTTGGTCGGCAGCCCGTCCGGCTCGCCGTTCATCGACAGCGCGCCGGACATGGCCTGGAGCACGATATCGAAGCTGGGCCGGTCCTTCAGCGGCCCGGTCTGGCCATAGCCGGAGATCGAGCAGTAGATCAGGCGCGGGTTGATCGCCTTTATCGCTTCGTAGCCAAGGCCCAATCGGTCCATCACACCGGGGCGGTAGTTCTCCACCAGCACGTCGCACTTGGCCGCCAGATCGCGGACGAGCGCCAGCCCCTCCTCGCTCTTGAGGTCGACGACGATGGACTTCTTCCCGCGATTGACCGCGAGGTAATAGTGGCTCTCGCCGTCCCGCGTGGGCGGAAACGTGCGCGTCTCATCGCCAGTGCCGGGCGGTTCGATCTTGAACACTTCGGCGCCCATGTCGGCCAGCGCCAGCGAGGCGGCGGGGCCTGCGAGCACGCGGGTGAAATCGATCACGCGCACACCCGCCAGCGGCCCGACCCAAGGTTCTTTTGCAGACATCAGGCCAGGTTCTCGCGAAAGAAGGAGAGGATCGCCGCCACGGCATCACGCCCCTCGGGAATGCCGATATTGTAGTGATAGCAGTGGCCCATCCCCTCCCCCACGATCAGCGTCGAGCGCACCCCGGCCTTCAGCAATTGCGAGTTGGTGAAGATCGCCGGGCTGAGGTCCATGGCGCGAGTGCCGGTGATGACGAGCGTGGGCGGGAACGTGGCCAGCACATCGAGATGATAGCCCGGCCAGGCGCTGGGATCGCGCGGGTCGCAGCCGTCGAAATAGCCGCGCGTGATGTCGATGGGGCTGCGGCCGTCTGCGGGCGGCGGCGGGAACGAGCCATCGATATAGCCTGCAATGTAAGCCGATTCGCCGGCCCCGAACGGCACCCCGCCCGCGCCGAAAATGCCGACCGCGCCCGCCTGCGGCAGTCCATGTGCCGGAAGCCATGCCGCCGCCTGTGCGGTGAGAGCGCCGCCCGCCGATCCGCCGTAGATGCCAATCCGGCCGGGGGCATAGTCCGTCAGCAGCGCGGCATAGACCGCCGCGACATCCTCCACCCCTGCCGGATGGCGATGCTCGGGCGCCATCCGATAGTTGACGCTGACGACGCGGAACTTGCCGAGCGCGGCGATAGGGATCGCCTCCATCAGCGCGATTCCATCCCACCCCACGGTGAAGGCGCCGCCGTGCAGGTTGATCAGCACGCGTTCGGGATCGTGGCCACCATCGGCGGGGGTGACGTCCAGCACCTCCACGCCGCCGATCACCCTGAGCACGATCTCGACTGCGAAGTTCTCGCGCAGCCGCGCGACACCTTGCGCGGCATAAGCATTGATCTGCTCACGCCGCACCGCGACATCGGCTTCCTGCTCACCCGCCGCGTCGAACGCCGGTGTCTCTGCGCGGGCGCGTTGCATCGCCGCGGCCTCTTCGCTCAGCAGGGTGGAGACGGGCAGGACAAAGGCAGGAACGCGCACGTCACCATTGGCATCGAACTGCGGCCTTGCCGCCTGATCCTGTCCCATTTCCACTCCGTTCTCTTTTCCGGGCCAGCATACGACACGGCCCGAACCTTTCGCAAAGGTCCGGGCCGAAATCGCTCCCCCGTTATGCGGGACTGCCGACGATCATGCCTTGCTGGGCAGTTCCGCGACGGCGGTGCCGAAGGCCGAAAGTTCACCGCGATGGGTGGTGGCCTTCTGCGCCACTTCGACGAACTTCTTGCCGCCTTCCTCGAACTTGCGCGTCACTTCGCCGGTGATGATGATGGCATCGCCGTCCGGGTTGTGGCGGCGGATCTGGCAGTCGGACTTGGTGAGGAAGCCGTCGTCGCCGATCCAGTTGGTCATGTGGTGCGTCAGCCACGAGCAACGCTCCGGGCCGTAATCGTAAGCGCCCGGCGCGCCGACTTCGAGGGCGAAAGCTTCGTCCCAGTGCACGCGCTCGGGGCAGTCCGGCACGTTGAAGCGGTTGCGGATGCCCAGGCCCGGGTGGGCCTTCTGCATCTTGTAGGCCAGCTTGTTGGCGCGGATGTAAAGGCCGCCCCAGCCCTGCGCGTAACAGATGAAGCCGGTGACGGTCATCGGCCCCTTCATCATCGGCGGCAGCTTGTCGCCGACGTTCACGTCCTCGAAGTAACGCGGGGTGGCGCCGCGGATCTCTTCCTGGTCGTAGATGTCGTAGAATTCGTCCAGCTGTTCCTGCGTGAACGGCTCCACGCGGCCGCGTGCTTCGGTGTACTTGGTGCCACGCTCGCGCGCCTCGTCACGGTCGGTGCGGAACACCCACGAGTCGGCACCGGCAACCTGTTCGCCGTTCTGGTTGAAGAAGTCGACGTGGTAGATCTGCTGGAAAGAGCGGCCGGCGAACTTGGTCTGATGCTCGACCAGATCCTTCAGATAGGCGACCGTGGTGATGGTGTCATTGCGCAGCACCGGCTTGTGCCAGGTCCAGTCCGCACCCGCCCACATGGCGTGCACGCCCGACAGACCGCCGCAGTAGCCCGAGACGATGCGGCTGGTGGTGAACAGGAACGAAGGCAGCGCGACCAGCGAGCCGTACTTGGTCTTCGCGGCATATTCCGGATCGCACCACAGCGGATTGTCGTCGCCGATGCCGTGGGCATAGTGGCGGATCGCATCTCGGGTGGCTTCATAGTTCCACGGCTCGACGGTGTTCTCGATCTTCACGCCGATGCGGGCGCGCAGATCGTCGAGGCCGGCCTCGGTGATCTTGGGGAACTTGGATTGGGGCTCTGCTGTGGTTGCCATTTCGGTACTCTCCTAAATTCTCGAGATTGGTTTTCAGCCGACCGTTTCAGCGGCCTTCGCCGCTTCGCGATCGCGCAGCATCTTGCGGTGGACTTTGCCGGCCGGGTTCTTGGGAAGCTCGTCCACGAACTCGACCACGCGCGGGAATTCGTGCTGGGCCAGGCGTTCGCGGGTGAAGTCCTGAAGCTCCTTGACGAAGGCATCGTCGCCCGCGCGGTTGGCGACGACGAAGGCCTTCACCACTTGCCCGCGCTGCTCGTCGGGCACGCCGATCACACCGCATTCGAGGACGTTCTCATGCCGCAGCATGGTGTTCTCGATTTCGACGGCGGACATCGTCCAGCCTGCCGAGATGATCACGTCATCGGCGCGGCCGCAGTGATAAAAGTAGCCTTCCTCGTCGATCTTCGCGCGGTCCTTGGTGGTCATCCAGGAGCCGCCCCGCCAGAGCATCAGCTCGCCGATCTCGCCGGGAGCCGTGGGCATGCCATCGGGGTGCTGCACTTCCAGCTTCTGCCCGGGAACCGCCTTGCCCAGCGAGCCGGGCTTCACCGTGAAGTCGCTCGCGCCGGGGTAATTCACCAGCACCACGCCGATCTCGGTGGTGCCGTACATCGAGCAAACCGGAACCTTGAACGCGCCGTCGATGAACTCCAGCGTCGCCGGGTCTATCGGCTCGCCGGTGTAGGACAGCTTGCGGAAGTGGAACGCGAAGTCCCCCGCCGCGCCGCTGTTCTTCATCATCCGGTAGTGCGTTGCCGCCGCCGACATATTGGTGATGCCGTAATCGTCCAGCGCCTGCATCAGCCGCACCGGATCGAAGCGCCCGGCGAACGTCCCGGTGGTGACGCCAAGGCCCAGCGGCGCCAGCGTGCCGTGCCACAGGCCATGCCCCCATGCGGGCGAGGACGGGCAGAAGAACTCGTCGCCCGGACGGATTCCCGTGCCGTAGAGCGCCGCGAACATCAGCGTGACGAGCGCCTTGTGCGTATGCTTCACCGCCTCCGGAAGCTCACGCGTGGTGCCGCTGGTATACTGGAACACGGCGAGGTCGCCGGCCTTGGTCTTCGGCTCATAAGCCGCCGGGAACTTCGCGATCTCGTCCAGCAGGCCATCGTCGGCGACGATCACGCGCAGCCCATTCTCGGCCGTCACTGCACCGCGCGCGAGGTCGGCCTTCTCGGCATTGGTGATGAGGATGGCGGGTTTGCAGTCGTCGATGCGCAGCTTCAGCGCGTCCGGCCCGAACAGCGTGAACAGCGGCACCGAGATCGCGCCGGTCTGCATCGCGCCGAACAGGCAGACGTAGAACGGCAGCGAGGGCTCCAGCATGAAAGCGATGCGCTCGCCCGGCTTCACGCCTTCCGCGTCCAGCCAATGCGCGAACCGCGCGGCACCGGCAGCGATCTTGTCGAAGCTCAGGATCTCGTCACGACCATCTGCATGCGCGATGCGCACCGCGGGACGGCCCGAACCATCGGCATGACGGGTGATGCATTCGTGAGCGATGTTGAGCACGTCGCGGTCGCCGTCGAACAGGTCCCACAGCGCGGCCGACGAGGCCTGCGCCTGCGCATCGGCATAGCTTGTCAGTTCGGTCAGCCTAACCATCGCTCATCCCACTCCGCACCGACACGACTCAGCGGCCGGCCATTTGTCCTTATGTTCAACAAATGTGCGGAAGCAGACTTGTTTTGTAAATATTGAATGTTATTCTGTATATTGAACGATGAGCAGACCAGACCCTCTCGAAGACGCCGTGCGCGCCAGCAAGGCCCCTGCCATCGCCCGGGCGGCGGCGGTACTGCGTCTGCTCGGCAAGCGCGGCACGCCGATGGGGGTGCAGGCCATCGCCCGCGAGCTGAACCTCGTGCCCAGCACCTGCCTCTATGTCTTGCGGGCGCTCGTTACCGAGGATCTCGTGGCTTTCGATGCCGATACCAAGCGCTATGCTCTCGATGCCGGCGTGCTGACGCTCGCCCGTGCCTGGCTGCGGCGGGACCAGTTCAACGACCTTGCCCAGCCGGTTCTCGACCGGGTGGCGCGCGAATTCGGGCTGACCACGCTCGGCGTCCAGATCTTCGGGCTGGACCACATCATCGTCACCGCGATGTCGCAGTCCGGCCAGAATTTTCAGCTCTCGACGCAAGTCGGCAGCCGCTTCCCCGCGCTGGTTTCCGCCACGGGGCGATGCATCGCCGCTTTCGGCGATCATGAGATTGCAGACCTCAAGCCCCGTTTCGACGCCCTGCGCTGGGATGAGGCGCCGTCATGGGAGGATTGGTGCGCCCAGGTGGCCGAGGCGCGGGAGAGCGGCGTGGCCGTCGATGCCGGGCACTATATCGCCGGGGTCACGGTCATCGCCGCCCCGGTCTGGAAGACGGGGCAAGAACGGCGAGTCGCGCCCAGCCACGCCCTCGTCGCCATCGGCATCGGCGCGGCCCTGCGCAGCGATCTGACAAGCCTGAAAACCGCGCTCGCCACTTCCGCCCGATCGCTGAGCGAGCAACTCGCAACCTAGGCTGTCTCTGCTCGCTCCGTCGCTCGGCCAAGTTGCCGGCGCAGGCTGTCCAGGAATGCGCTTTCCCGCGGAGCCCCGGCATGGAGCAACCCCACTTCGCGCACCAATTCGAAATCGCGCACCGGAACGAAGCGCAGCGAACCATCGGCGAAACCTTCCGGCATCATGCCGATACCGGCACCGCTGCGAATTACCGAGAGGACGCGCTCGTCGCTGGTGGTCTTGAGCACGAAGCGCGGGCGCACGCCGCGCTGGGTGAAGAAGCGGTTGATCTCGGGCAGCGCCTCGCAGTGGCGGCGCAGGGCCATGCGATCCTGCGCGAGTTGTTCGGCAAGCACCTCGCGCTCTCCGGCCAGGGGATGATCGGGCGGAAGCACCATCATGTAGCGCTCGCGGGACAGGACTTCGGGCTGGTAACGGGCGTGGTGCGGCCGCACGGCGGTCAGCGCCACGTCGATCCGGCCGCGTTCGAGGCGCTCGGCAAGATCGCGCTCACTGCCGTCGAGCAGTTCCAGCGCTTCGCCCGAACGCGCGTGATGCGCCGCCAGGGCACGGCCGATCAGGGGGGTGGGGATGGTGTTGAGCACGCCCACGCGCAGCAGGCTGGGCTCGGCAGGCTCGGCCAGTTCGACCAGGGCGTGCTCGTATTCGGCGGCGATGCGGCGCGCGCGGATGAGGAAGCGGCTGCCCGCCGGGGTCAGGGCAACTCGCTGGCGATCCCTGTCGAACAGGCGCGCGCCCAGTTCGCGTTCCAGCTTGGCGATTCCCGCCGAAAGCGTCGGCTGGGTGACGCTAACCGCCCGCGCCGCGCGGCTGAAATTGCCGGTTTCCGCCACAGCAAGGAAATAGCGCAGGAGATATTGGTCGATCATAGACACGATCTATTACGAAGCACGGAAACTTTCAATTTCCGCTGGGGCTTTGGCTTGTCTACATAGGAGAGACAAATCATCCGAACTTGGGAAGAGGCTGAAATGGCCGGACCGGAGAAACAAGCATGAGCGCACCGGTGCTCCAGACGAGCCTGAATCTCGACAGTCCCGAGGCGCAGGCGCGCGATTCCCACAACCGCGCGCTGGTTGCCGAATTGCGAGCGAAGGTCGCCGCGGCAGCGCTGGGCGGAAACGCAAAATCGCGGGAACGCCATGTCGCGCGCGGCAAGCTGCTGCCGCGCGAACGGGTGGAGCGCTTGCTCGACCCCGGCTCTCCGCTGCTCGAGCTGGGCCAGCTCGCGGCCGAGTGTCTCTACGAGGACGACATTCCCGGCGCGGGGCTGATTACCGCCATCGGCACCGTTTCCGGCCGCCAGTGCATGATCGTGTGCAACGATGCCACCGTGAAAGGCGGCACCTATTACCCGATCACCGTGAAGAAGCACGTTCGCGCGCAGGAGATCGCCCAGGAGAACAACCTGCCGTGCATCTATCTGGTCGACAGCGGCGGCGCCAACCTGCCGCACCAGGCGGAAGTCTTCCCGGACCGGGATCACTTCGGCCGCATTTTCTTCAACCAGGCGCAGATGTCCGCAAAGGGCATTCCGCAAGTCGCCTGCGTGATGGGAAGCTGCACAGCGGGCGGCGCCTATGTGCCGGCGATGAGCGACGAATCGGTGATCGTGAAGGAACAGGGCACGATCTTCCTGGCCGGTCCGCCGCTGGTGCAGGCGGCGACAGGCGAGGTGATCTCGGCCGAGGACCTTGGCGGCGGCGATCTGCACAGCCGCAAGTCGGGTGTGACCGATCATTTGGCCGACAGCGACGAACATGCGCTGACCATCGTGCGCGATATCGTCAGCCACCTCGGCCCGCTGCATCACCACGACCAGCCGCTGCGGCCCCCGCGCCCGCCCAAGTACGATCCCGAGGAACTCTACGCGATCGTGCCGGAAGACGTGCGCGCGCCCTATGACGTGCACGAAGTGATCGCCCGCATCGTCGACGGCAGCGAATTCCACGAGTTCAAGGCGCTCTATGGCAGCACGCTGGTCTGCGGTTTCGCGCATATCCATGGCCAGCCGGTGGCCATCCTCGCCAACAACGGCGTGCTGTTCTCCGAATCCGCGCAGAAGGGCGCGCACTTCATCGAACTGGCCTGCCAGCGCCGCATTCCGCTGCTGTTCCTCCAGAACATTTCCGGCTTCATGGTCGGCGGCAAGTACGAGGCGGAGGGCATCGCCAAGCACGGCGCCAAGCTCGTCACCGCCGTCGCCACCGCCACGGTGCCGAGGATCACGGTGCTGATCGGTGGCTCGTTCGGTGCGGGCAACTACGGCATGTGCGGGCGCGCTTACGATCCGCGCTTCCTGTTCACCTGGCCCAATGCCCGCATCTCGGTGATGGGCGGCGAGCAGGCTGCTTCGGTGCTGGCCACCGTCCACCGCGACGCGGCCAAGTGGTCGCCCGAGGAGGCCGAGGCGTTCAAGGCCCCGATCCGCCAGAAGTACGAGGATGAGGGCAATCCCTACTACGCGACCGCGCGCCTGTGGGATGATGGCGTGATCGATCCGGCGCAGACCCGCAATGTGCTGGGGCTGGCGCTGGCCGCCTGCCTTGAGGCGCCGATCCCCGAAAAGCCGCAGTTCGGCGTGTTCAGGATGTGATGGCGATGGCCAAGGATACTCTCTTCGTCCTCGACACCGACTATGCCGATCCGGCGTTCGGCGGCGAGCGGCGCTTCTACTGCAAGGACTGCGTGACGGTGGAGGGCCTGCTGGCGCTGTTCCCCGATCGCGCGGGCAATATCGAGGTCGTCCGCGTCGCCTGGCCGCGTCCCCGTGCGGCGGTGGTCGCGGCGCTGGGTGAGGAAAATCAGAATCTTCCCGCGCTGGCCTTTGCCGAGGGCGGCTTCGCCAACGATATCGAGGGCGTCCTTGCGGCGCTGCACTCCCGTCACGGTTTCCCGGAGCGTCACCCATGATCCAGTCGCTGCTGATCGCCAATCGCGGCGAGATTGCCTGCCGCGTCATCCGCACGGCGCGGGAACTCGGCATCCGTACCGTCGCGGTATATTCCGACGCCGATGCCGATGCACTGCATGTGCGCGAGGCGGACGAGGCCGTGCATATCGGCCCCTCGGCCGTGCGCGAATCCTACCTTGTTGGCGAAAAGATCATCGCCGCCGCGAAGCAGACCGGGGCCGAGGCGATCCATCCCGGCTACGGCTTCCTCTCGGAGAACGCCGCGTTCGCACAGGCAGTGAAGGACGCGGGGCTGATCTGGGTCGGCCCGAACCCGTCCTCGATCACCGCGATGGGCCTCAAGGATGCGGCCAAGACGCTGATGGCCGCGGCCGGAGTGCCAGTTACGCCCGGCTACATGGGCGCCAACCAGGAGCCGGCTTTCCTGGCCGAAGAGGCCGCCAAGATCGGCTATCCGGTGCTCATCAAGGCTGTTGCCGGCGGCGGCGGCAAGGGCATGCGGCTGGTCGAGGCGCCAGCGGATTTCGTCGAAGCCCTGGCATCGTGCAAGCGCGAGGCGGCGTCGTCGTTCGGCAACGACCATGTGCTGATCGAGAAGTACATCGCCAGCCCGCGCCACATCGAAGTGCAGGTCTTCGGTGACAGCCAAGGCAACGTCGTCCACTTGTTCGAGCGCGATTGCTCGCTTCAGCGCCGTCACCAGAAGGTGATCGAGGAAGCCCCCGCGCCGGGCATGGATTCGGCAACGCGCGAGGCGCTCTGCGCGGCGGCGGTGCGTGCGGCCAGGGCGGTCGACTATGTCGGCGCCGGCACCATCGAGTTCATTGCCGACGGTTCGGGCAAGCTTTCCGCCGATCGCATCTGGTTCATGGAAATGAACACGCGCCTGCAGGTCGAGCATCCGGTGACCGAGGAAATCACCGGCGTCGATCTGGTCGAATGGCAGCTTCGCGTTGCCAGCGGCGAAGCGCTGCCGATGTCGCAGGAAGACCTCACCATCGATGGCTGGGCGATGGAAGCGCGCCTCTATGCCGAAGACCCAGCGAAGGGCTTCCTTCCCAGCATCGGCAAGCTGGAACTGCTGGAATTCGGCGAGGCTGAAGGGGGCCGTATCGACACCGGCGTCTATCAGGGCGCCGAAGTCTCCCCGTTCTACGACCCGATGATCGCCAAGGTCATCGCCTGGGGCGAGGACCGCGAGGAAGCGCGCGAGCGACTGGGCGAAATGCTGGAAGACAGCGCCGTCTGGCCGGTGCGCACCAATGCCTCCTTCCTTGTGAAAGCGCTGCAACATCCCGACTTCGCCGCGGGCAAGGTCGACACCGGCCTGATCGGCCGCGACGGCGAGGCCATGGCAGAGGCGCCCCGGCCTTCGGACGAAGTGCTGGAGGCGGCCGCCAATTCGCTGGTTCCGGTGCGGGCGCTTCCCGGCTTCCGCCTCAATGCCGCGCCTGCGCAGTCGGCATGGTTCTCGCTCGACGGCGAGAAAGTCGAGATCGCGCTGACCGGAGAAGGCAGCGAGGAGCCGGACGACGCCGTTCTGGTGACCGAACAGGGGCAGGCCTGGCTGCTTACCCCCTGGCGGCGCGACGGCGTGCATGGCGGGGCCGATGGCTCCGGCGCGATCCTGGCGCCGATGCCGGGCAAGGTGATCGCGGTAGCCGTTGCCGAAGGGCAGGCCGTCACCAAGGGACAGAAGCTGCTGACCCTGGAAGCGATGAAGATGGAGCACACGCTCACCGCGCCGTTCGATGGCGTGGTGGCGGAGCTGAACGCCGTAACGGGCGCACAGATCCAGGTGGATGCGCTTCTCGCGCGGGTCGAACCGACGGAGGCTTGAGGCAGGTTACGGGCTGGGCTGAAGAATCCGCATTTTCAGTTCATCCGGATCGGCCTAGCCCTCTTGCATCCGCGCCTTCGCGCGGACTCGATACGAGGAGACTTCCCGTGAAATTTTCGTATCTTCCTGCCTGCTCATTCGCCTGTTTCGCAGCCGCTCTTGTTGGCACCTTTGCCGTTTCCCTCGCCCCTGCCGATGCCGCGCCGCCCTCGAACTGGCGGGTACTGGCCTCGCAGACCGTGGCCACCGGCAGCAGCCGCACCACGATCCGCATTCCCGGCAGCAATCGCTATCGGCAGATCCAGCTCTGCACGCGCAATGCCCCGATCCGCCTGTCGAACTACACCTTCCGTTTCGACAACGGCCGCCAGCAGAGCGTGCGCGTGAATACCCGCATCAACACCGGCGGCTGCAGCCGGGCCATCAACCTGACCAATCCGCCGCGCCGGATCGACCGCGTGGACCTGGCCTACCAGCCGATCCCGCGCGGTACACGCGCTCCGCAAATCCGGGTGGTCGGACGCTGAACACTATTTCCGGCCGGAGCGCTGCTGCGGTCCGGCCGGACATCATGAAAAGGAGAGAGGATCGTGCCGGGGCGCTTTTTCGACGAATGGACCGTGGGTGACCGGATCACTCACCAGCCGAGCCGTACGGTCACCGAGACCGACAATCTGATGTTCTCGGCGATGACCCACAATATGCAGCCGCTGCACCTCGATGCGGAATTCGCAAAGAAGAGCGAATTCGGCCAGATTCTCGTCAATTCGACTTTCACCTTCAGCCTGGCGGTAGGTCTGTCGATCGCGGATACCACCGTGGGCACGCTCGTCGCCAATCTCGGCTTCGACAAAGTGGTGACGCCCAAGCCGACCTTCATCGGCGATACGCTGACCTGCACGAGCGAAGTCATGGAGATGCGCGAAAGTAAGTCGCGGCCCACGCAGGGCATCGTCGTGTTCAAGCACGAGCTGACCAACCAGCGCGGCGAAGTGGCGCTGTCCTGCCTGCGTTCGGTGCTGTTGAAAAAGAAGGACGCCTGAAAGCCCGCTGAAAACTCGCGGTAGACGAATTTTGCAGAGGCGGCTCAGGCCGCCACCGCTTCCTTCAGGCGCGGCATCGTCCGCTCCAGCAACCTGAGGCTCTTCCAGCCCTCTTCCGGCGACAATCCGCCGAGCAGAGGCTGGAAGCCGACTTGCCCGCCCGGCCCCAGGGCCCGCACTCTTTCCACCAGCTGGTCCGGCGTCCAGGCCGCGAACATGCCGGCATGGCGCAGCGCGGCAGGATCGGTCAGGCCCTTGAAAGGCGAGTTCGAACCATCGCCCTCCTGCTCGGCCCACTTGGCATATTCGGTGATGACGTGGACGGCGTGAGGCGCAATGGCTTCCCAGCCCGCCTCCGGGTCTTCGCATAGATGCACGGCCAGCGGCATCCCCGGAACCGGGCGGAAATAGGTCCGGGGCGCATGGCCGAGCCGCTCGCATTCGGACAGGTAGAGATCGATCAGCTCCGGCTTCATCGGCCCGAAGCCCACGCCGAATTTGGCCGCGCGCCGCGCCGAGGCAGGTACGCCCCCGCCGACCATGACGATGTCCTCGGGTGCCTGCACCGGCAGCGGGCGAACGAAGATCGGGCGGCCGTCGAACTCGAACTTTTCGCCCTTCAGCGCGCGCAGGATGATCTCCAGCCCCTCGTCCATCAGCCGCGCACGGTCCTTGAGCGATTTGCGGAACATGGCGAATTCGAACGGGACGTAGCCGGCGCCGAAAATGACGTTGAGCCGCCCGTTGGACATCTGGTCCACGATGGCGATCTGCTCGGCCAGTTCCACCGGATCGTGCAGCGGCAGCACCACCGCGCCCAGCATGAACCGGATCCGGCTGGTGACCGCGGCCATTCCCCCGGCCAGGGTGAAAGGCTGCGGCAGATAACCGTCGTCCGACCCGTGGTGCTGCATCAGCCCGATCTGGTCGGCGCCGATACGGTCCACGAAAGCCGCCATCTCGATCGCGGCCCGGTAGAGCTGCGAGGTGGGCGTCGCCCAATCCGGCGAGCGCATGTCGAACGAGACATTGATGCGGATATTGTTCACGGCCTCACTCCCCTGCGGCAAACCTGCCCGGGTGGTGCGCCAATCGGTTGCCCGCCGCAAATCCGCCGCGGGAGATACCGCCGGGGCGGTCTGCGTGCGAACCGGCCGCCGCGCCCGGTCACCTTGTCCTGCTCACGCCGGCTGGCGCAATTGCTCGACCAGCCGCGGCACATCGGCCAGCGCGCGCAGCGCATCGTTGAGATGGGTGCAGCCTTCCGGCCCGCGCAGCATCTCCAGCACGTCTTCCCGCACCTCGCCCAGATTGCGACCAACCAGCCGCGCCACGTTGTGCACGGCCCCCGGACACTCGCGAAACGGCAGGATGTGCGCCTTCGGTTCGAGGGCGATCACTTCGAGCGTGCCAGCGTCCACCGTCGCGCCCAGGCTATATTCGTGAATGGCGACACGTCCGCCCTCGCGCAGCCTGGCGCTGTCCTGGAACGCGGAATCGATGTGGATGGTCCCGCGATCGGCGCCGTGCGTCACGTCGATCCGGCGAGCACGGCGGAAGCCCGGGCCATCGTGATCGAGGAACGCGTGCCAGCCCGCCGGGTCCGCCGGATTGCGCAAGTGACCCGCATCGGCATCGGCGACGTTCTCCAGCGCGGCGCCCCCGGTAACGCCGCTGTTGCCGTCCTGCAGGCCCCAGCAGACATTGGCACGCTGGGCCAGCACCGAGCCGTCCTCGTTCCCGCCGCTCAGCCGCTTGCGCAGCACCTCCATGCGCTCTGGAAACCACTGCCCCCACGCGAAGGCGGAGACCAGCGCGGTGCCGGACAAGTCGTCGAGCACGAGATAGAGCGGGTCCGCGCGCGCGATCAGTTCGGGCACGACCTCGCGCAGCAGCATGCGCAAGTGGCCGCCCGCGCGCGCGCCGACAAGCCGGCCGATTTCCGCGGGAGCGGGATCGGCGGCGATCCGTGTGATCGTCTTGTCCTCGCTCATCCGCAGGGTGAATTCGCCCTCGGCAAGCGTGCGGCCCTGTCCGTCCGCGCCGGTGAGGAAATCGCGCGCGCGGCCAACGAAGAGGCGCTCGCCATCGACACCCTCGGGCCAGGCCACGTCGATACTAGACGTGCGGCGCAGCGAATTCGCCGGGCGCGGCGGCGCCGGGTTTGCCGTTTTGCGCGGCGGCGGCGGGTAGGACGCGGAAGGGATATGCATGGTCATGGCGGCATCCTGCGATTTTATCGTTATCGCGAGTCAGCCTGACACCTTCACCAGCAACTTGCCTAGATGGCTGTTGCCAGAAAACACCCCGGCGAAGGCTTCGGGTGCAGCTTCCAACCCCTCGACCACCGATTCGGGGCAGCGGATCCGGCCCTCGGCGATCCAGCCGGCGATGTCGTCGAGCGCCTGCTGACCGCCGACAAGGAAGCCCCCGAAGCCCTTGATTTCCAGCCCCTTGGACATGATCGTGCGAAAAAAACCGGGAAGCTTGTCGGGGCCCGGCCCTTCCATGCCCATGCCGTAATAGGCGATGAAACCGCAGACCGGCATGCGCGCGCCGCGTTTCAGGTGGGGCAGCACGGCCAGCATCACGTCACCGCCGACATTGTCGATGAAGACGTCCGCGCCTTCGGGCAGCGCCTTGGCGAGCTGTTCGGCGAAATCCGGCGCCTTGTAGTCGGCTGCTGCGTCGAAGCCGAGACCGAGCAGGCCCCGGCACTTGTCCGGCCCGCCGGCGATGCCGACGACTCGCGCACCGCGAATCCGGGCGATCTGCCCGGCAAGGCTGCCCACCGCACCTGCTGCGGCCGAGATCACCACCGTCTCGCCCGCCGTCACGCGGCCGATGCCGATCACGCAGGCATGGGCGGTCTGCCCCGGCATGCCCAACGCGCCCAGCGCAGTGGAAACCGGTGCCAGCGCGGGGTCGAACTTTCTCGGCGGCCCGCGCCAGTCGGCCTTGTCCGGCGCGACAACGGCATATTCGCGCCAGCCGGTGCGGTCCTCCACCAGGTCGCCCACCGCGTAGCCGGGATGGTTGGAGGCGACGACCGCGCTGACGGTCGGCCCGTACATCACCTCGCCCGGATGAACCTGGGTAACGCCGGAAAGCCGCTTCTCGTCGATGGCGAAGCGGATCAGCGGGTCCAGCCCGAGCCAGAGCGTTCGCAGCAGCACCTCGCCCTCGCCCGGCTGCGGGATCGGCGCATCTTCCACGCGGAAGTCCGAGGGCTTCGGATTGCCGCTGGCGTAGCTGGCCAGCACGACCTGCTTCATCGTGCCGCTCACCGCAGTTCCACCGTCACCGCCGACATGCCGCGATGGTCCAGCCCCCGGTATTCCGGCTTCGGCTTGCCCGGATCGAGCGTCATGTTCGGGAAGCGATCGAGCAGGCCGTTGATCGCCACCACCATCTCCTGCCGGGCGACATCCATGCCGAGGCATCGGTGCGGGCCGAAGCCGAAGCCCATGTGATGCTCCTTGCGGCGGAAGATGTCGTATTCCTCCGGCTTGTCGAACACGTCGGGATCGTGGTTCGCGGCGCCGAGGCACAAGTGGATGCGGGTTCCGGCAGGGACTTTCACGCCCTCCATCTCGGTATCCTCCATGCACAGCCGCATGAACACCGGATCGGTCGCGCGCCAGCGCAGACCCTCTTCCACGGCGAGGTCGATCACGCTGCGGTCGGCGCGACAGGCTTCCCAGAAGTGGCGGTGGTTCATCAGCGCGTCGATGGTGATGCCCAGCTGCCGCCAGGTGGTGCCGCCGCCCGCGAAGATCGCAAGCTTGCAGTAGCCGAACAGCTCATCCTCGGTGAGCGGTCGCTTGGTGCCGTCCTCGTGCGTGATCTCGCAGCCGATCAACCCGGCGATCAGGTTGTCGCCCGGCTCGCGCTGGTTCTCCGCGATCAAGCGGCGCAGCGTGCCGTCCACCCAGGCGCGCGCCTCGGCGGCTTCCTCCGGTCTCAAGTATCGGGCGCCGAAGGTTGCGCGGTTGAGCTGGTAGCGGAACTCGATCACGTCCTCGCCCTCCAGCCCGATGGCGCGGGTGACGGTGGCCATCGGCAGGCGGGCGCAAAGTTCGGTATTGAGATCGGCGGTCTCACGGTCGAGCAGCTGATCGAGCAGGACGTCCACCGTCTCCTCGATCCAGCGCTTGTTCCACCAGTCCAGCACCTTGGGCCGCTTGAACAGCGGCTGCGCGGCGGAGCGCAGGCGCTTGTGCGGCTTGCCGACCATCGACAGGATCGTGGTGCCCAGCGTCCGCACGCCCGCGCTCTCGTTATATCCTTCCGATGAATAGAGCTGGTTCTCGCGAAAGCCGATCTCGCAGGCGCGATAGGAGAAGAACGTCATGTTCTCTCGCGGCGCGCCGAGCATCGTCACCATTTCCGGCACGCCGAGCAGTTCGCGCAGGGTGCCCTTGTGCACCGCGCCCGCCGCCCGCAGGCGGTTCATATCCTCCGTATAGTCGCGGCTGGGATCGACGCCGGAATTGGCGTCCACTTTGTCGACATCGAACATCTCGGCATAGCGCGGATTTTCCGAGAGCAGCGATGCCAGCGCGTTCGAGCGCGAATCGCTTCCGGAATAGGGACAGGTCGCCATGGTCAGCCTCCTACCTTGCGTCCGGCCGAAAGCCCCCCGTCAACGGGAAGGTTCACGCCGGTCACGTTGCTTGCGAGATCAGAACAGAGGAACAGCGCCGCCGAAGCGGTGTCGCGCGGGTCGATCGCCCGGCCGAGCGGGTGGACGCGGCCCATGCCTTCGAGGATGCGGCCCCGGTGTTCGCTGTCGGGGTCCATCCCGGCATAGTGGGTGAGCATCCCCGCCGGGCAGACTGCGTTCACGCGGATGCCCTTGTCCGCCACCTCGATGGCGAGCGCGCGGGTAAGCTGGACTACCGCGCCCTTGGTGGCACCGTAGAACACGCCGCCATAACCGATCAGCCCGGCGACCGAAGCGGTGGAGACGATGACGCCGCCGCCGCCCTGCTTTTCGAACTGGCGGATCGCGGATTGGCAGCCGTGGACCACACCCATCACGTTGACTTCGGCCACGCGGCGCATGTCCTCCCCATCGCATTCGGTGAGGGTGCGCAAGCCCTTGCCGGGGATCGGGCTGATGGTCACGCCGGCGTTGTTGTAGATGCAGTCGAGCCGGCCGTAGGCTTCGACGCCCGCCGCCACGGCAGCATCGACGGAGGCGGGATCGGCAACGTCGCACGCGGCGGCGATGGCCTCACCGTTCTGGGCGCGGACCATCTCCGCCGTTTCCGCCGCATTGTCTGCATTCACGTCCGCCGCGATCACTTTCGCGCCGTGTTCGGCAAAGAGCAGGCAGGCCGCGCGGCCAACGCCCGATCCTGCCCCGGTTATCAATGCGACTTTGCCTTCGAGCAGTCCTTTCATCCCGGTCCTCCCCCTACCCGCCGATATTGAGCGTGGTCATGATCTGGAATTCGCGCAGGCCTTCGACGCCGCGCTCGCGGCCGAGGCCGCTCATCTTGATGCCGCCGCCGCTGGCATGGCTGGAGGCGAGCGCGCCGTTGACGTTCACCGCACCGCTGCGGATCTTCAGGCCCACTTCCAGCGCTTTGACCTTGTCCTTCCCGTGGACCCAGCCGGAGAGGCCGAAGCGGCTGTCATTGGCCATGTCCACCGCGTGATCGAGATCGCGGTAGCCGATCACCGAAACGACCGGACCGAAGATCTCCTCCTGCGCGGCGGGATTGGCGTTGTCGGGCAGGTCGAGCACGGTGGGTTCGAAGAAATAGCCCTTCTCCAGCCCCTCGGGCCGCTTGCCGCCGCAGACCACGCGGCCTCCCCCGGCGACGGCGGCGGCGACGAAATGCTCGCAGCGGGCGCGCTGGGCGGCGCTGACCACGGGGCCAAGCTGCGTCGCCAGATCGTGCGCGGGGCCGATCTTCACGCCGGCCAGCAGCTTCGCCATCGCCTCCAGCACCTCGGCCTTGCTTTCCTGCGGCACGAAGACGCGGGTGCCGAGCACGCAGCCCTGCCCCGCGTGCGAGGTGCAGACCGACAGCGCCGCCATGGCCGCGCGCTCCACCGAATCGGGCAGGTAGATCTGCGCCGACTTGCCGCCGAGTTCGAGCACCAGCCGCTTGAGTGTTGGCGCTGCCTGCTTCGCGACTTCCACGCCCACGGTGGAGGAGCCGGTGAAGCTCACCATGTCCACACGGCGGTCGCTGGTCAGCGCCTGCGCGCCCTCGACACCCGCCTCGATCACGAGGTTGAACACGCCCTTGGGCAGCCCTGCTTCCTCGGCCGCTTCGGCGAAGACCAGCGAAGACAGCGGCGTCAGCGGGTTGGGCCGCAGGATCACCGTATTGCCCGCCATCAGCGCGGGGACGACTTTCCAGAGCGCAGTGTAGAACGGCACGTTGTAGGCCGAGATCGCCGTCACCACGCCGATCGGCGACCAGCGCTTGACGCTCTGCACCGCGAAGTGCGCGTTGACCCGTTCGTGCAGCGGGAGCGCATTATCCTCGATTTCGGGCAGACGCAGGAACATCTCGACGATCTCCCGCGCCATCCGCAGCGGCGAGGCGACTTGCGCGCCCATGACCGTGGAGGACACCGGACAGCCCGCTTCGCGCACGGCAAGGTCCTTCAGCCGGTCCGCGCGGGCGGCCATGGCATCGGCGAAGCGCAACATCGCCGCGCCGCGCTCGCGCATGGAAAGGCCGGGCCACATACCGGTGTCGAAAGACCGGCGCGCCGCCGCTATCGCCGCCTCCACTTGCGCGCCCGACAGCCCGGAAAGCTGCGCCACCACGCTCTCGTCCGAGGGATCGAGCACCGTGAACGAAGCGCCCGCCCCGGCCACGAAAGCGCCATCGACATAGCCAGCCTGATCCAGCGACTCTCTCCCGATTAATTCGTTATTGTGAACTTATGTTCGCAAATGAGACTATCGAAGCAATCTGCTCCCGTCAATCGCAGGCGCGGTGCCCGCTCTCCGATCACCTGTCACAGTTGCCTCTCCTTCGGGCTGACCCTATTTCATGCCCGCAAAGCGAGGCGATGCGCACGGCATGGCCGCAACGAGCGAGGATCAGCACGAAATGGCTTTCACCGACTTCCTCCGGCAGCAGTGTTACATCGATGGCAAATGGTGCGACGCCGACAGCGGCGCCACGCTGGACGTGACCGACCCAGGCACCGGCGAAACCCTGGGCACCGTGCCGAAGATGGGCGCCGACGAGACTTCGCGCGCCATCGATGCCGCCGAAAAAGCCCTTCCCGCCTGGCGCGCCAAGACGGCGGGCGAGCGCGCGAAGCTGATGCGCAAGCTGTTCGAACTGATGCTTCAGCACCAGGACGACCTGGGCGAACTGCTCACCCGCGAACAGGGCAAGCCGCTGGCCGAAGGGCGCGGCGAGATCGCCTATGGCGCCAGTTTCATCGAATGGTTCGCCGAAGAGGGCAAGCGCGCCTATGGCGACGTGATCCCCGGCCATGCGCCGGATCGCCGCATCGTCTGCATCAAGCAGGGCGTGGGCGTGGTCGCGGCGATCACGCCCTGGAACTTCCCCAATGCGATGATTACCCGCAAGCTCGGCCCGGCGCTGGCGGCGGGCTGCACCGTGGTCATCAAGCCGGCCTCGGCCACCCCGTTCTCGGCGCTGGCCATCGCGCAGCTTTGCGAGATGGCGGGCATTCCGGCGGGCGTGGTCAATGTCGTCACCGGCAGCGCCGGGCAGATCGGCGGCACGCTGACCGCCAGCCCCAAGGTCGCCAAGCTGACGTTCACCGGCTCCACCGAGATCGGCCGCGACCTGCTGCGCGAATGTGCAGAGACGATCAAGAAGACCTCGATGGAACTGGGCGGCAATGCGCCGTTCCTGGTGTTCGACGATGCCGATGTCGATGCCGCGATCGACGGCGCGATGATCTCCAAGTTCCGCAACGGCGGGCAGACCTGCGTCTGCACCAACAGGTTCTACGTGCAGGACGGCGTCTATGACGAATTCGTCGAGAAGCTGGCCAAGCGCGTTTCGGCAATGAAGGTCGGCTACGGCATGGATGCCGGCACCGAAGTCGGCCCGCTGATAGACGAGAAGGCGGTCGAGAAGGTCGAGGAACACCTCAAGGATGCGGTGGACGGCGGCGCGAAAGTCCTCGCCGGCGGCCAGCGCAACGAACGCGGCGGTTCGTTCTTCAACCCCACCGTCGTCGCCGGGGTGAAGCCCGGCATGAAACTGGCGAAGGAGGAGACTTTCGGGCCGCTGGCCGGGGTGATCCGCTTCACCGACGAGGCCGAGGCGATCCGCATGGCCAACGACACCGAGTTCGGCCTCGCCAGCTATTTCTACGCATCGGACATCAGCCGCGTCTGGCGCGTCGCCGAGGCGCTCGAGGCCGGCATGGTGGGCATCAACACCGGGCTGATCTCCACCGAAGTGGCGCCGTTCGGCGGTGTGAAGCAGTCCGGCCTGGGCCGCGAAGGCTCGCACTACGGCCTCGATGACTACATGGAGGTGAAGTACCTCTGCATGGGTATCAAACCGGCCTGAGACGCAGCCTGAAACAACGAAAAGGGCAGGAGGCCATCGGACCCCTGCCCTTTTTCATGTGCCCGCCCTGAAGTCAGTCAAGCACGGTGTGCTCATCGGCCGGGTCGGTGTGGAATTCATGCCAGACGCCGTTGATGATGCCGAAGCCGACGGCAAAGCTGACGCCGAGGATCCAGGAAAAATACCACATTGTCTTGTCCTCAGTAGAAATCGGGGTTGAGGTTCACTTCCCGCTCGGTGATCCGGCCGAACATGACCTTGTAGGCCCAGGCGGTGTAGGCAAGGACGATCGGCAGCAGCACCGCGGTCACCAGCAGCATGATGAAAAGCGTGGTATGGCTGGACGAGGCATTCCAGGCCAGCAGGCTGGAGCGGGCATCTATCGAGCTGGGCAGGATGAAGGGGAACATCGACAGGCCTACCGAGGCGATGATGCCCAGGTTCGCCATCGAGGATCCCGCGAAAACCACCGCGTCCTTGCGCCCGCGAATGCCGACGAGCGCCACCAGCGGACCGGCCAGGCCGAGCAATGGGGCCAGGATCATCCAGGGATGCGCGCCGTAGTTGGCCAGCCAGGCACCGGCGGCATGGACCGTCTCGGTCATGCGCGGGTTGGAAGGACCGCCCGCCTCGGCCACGCCGGCCACCCGGTAGCCGATGTCTCCCATCGCCAGCCAGACGCCGCCGAGGGCATAAAGCACGAAAGCCGCCAGTGCCGCCACTTGCCCATAGCGCTGGGCGCGGCCGCGAACCGGGCCGTCCTCCAGCTTGAGCGTCAGCCAGCCCGCACCGTGCAGGACCAGCATCGCCACGGAGACGAGGCCCGCCAGGAGCGCGAAGGGGCTGAACAGGCCGAGCAGCGAACCTTCGTAGAAACTGCGCAGGTCGCTATCGAGCCGGAAGGGAACGCCCTGGAGGACATTGCCCACCGCCACGCCGAAGACCAGCGCCGGCACGAAACCGCCGACGAAGAGCGCCCAGTCCCAGCGCGCGCGCCAGGCGGGATCGGGGCGCTTGGACCGGTACTTGAAGCCGACCGGGCGCAGGATGAAGGCGCAGAGCACCAGGAACATCGCGAGATAGAAGCCCGAGAAGCTCACGGCATAGACGAAAGGCCAGGCCGCGAAGATCGCTCCGCCGCCCAGGATGAACCACACCTGGTTGCCTTCCCAGGTCGGGCCGATGGCGTTGATGACCATGCGGCGCTCGGCGTCGGTGCGACCGACGAAGGGCAGGAGGGCAGCCGAGCCGAGGTCGAAACCGTCGGTCAGGGCGAAGCCGATGAGCAGGACGCCCATGAGCGCCCACCAGATCAGCCGCATCGTTTCGTAGTCGAAGGGAATGGACATTGTTGCCTCCGTCTTACTCGGCCGGGATGGCGGTGAAAGTGCTGGCCGAAGATTGCCGGCTTGCGTGTTCGAGCGCAGGCCCGCCTTCGTAGGGCTCGTAACGGTCGGGGCCGTGGCGGATCGCCGAGAGCATGAGCTTCACTTCGATCACCGCCATGACGCTGTAGAGCGCGGTGAAGCCGAAGATCGTCGCCCAGATCTGGGTGGTCGTCAGGCTGGATGCGCCCAGGAACGTGGGCAGAACCCCTTCCACCGCCCAGGGCTGGCGGCCGAACTCGGCCACGGCCCAACCCACTTCGATCGCGATCCACGGCGCGGGCATGGCGATCACGGCCAGGCGCAGGAACCACTTGCGGTCGAACCGGCGGCGGACCGAAAAGGCGAAGGCGGTGGCGAAGAACACGATCAGGAAGAAGCCCAGCCCCGCCATGATGCGGAACATGAAGAACAGCGCCGGTACGTTGGGCACGGTGCTCCAGGCGGCCTTGTCGATGGTCGCATCGTCCGCCAGGCGCGGATCGGCCACGAAGCGCTTGAGCAGCAGGGCATAGCCGAGGTCGTTCTTGTTGCGCTCCCAGGCCTCGCGCGCGACCAGGTCCCGCGGGTTCACCTTGAGCTTTTCCACCGCGTCATAGGCCAGGATGCCGGTGCGGATGCGATGGTCCGCGCGTTCCACCAGCGGGATGATGCCGGTGACTTCGCCCGAAAGGCTGCGCGTCGCGATCAGGCCCAGAACGTAGGGGATCTTGATCTCGTAAGCGGTTTCGTGCGCCGAGTTGGAAGGGATGCCGAACAGGGCCAGCCCGGCGGGCGCCTTGTCGGTTTCCCACATGGCTTCCATCGCCGCCAGCTTCATTTGCTGGTTGTCGGTAAGCGCGTAACCGCTCTCGTCACCCAGCACGACGACCGAGAGCGAGGACGCCAGGCCGAAGGCCGCGGCCACCGTGAAGCTGCGCTTGGCCAGTTCGATATGGCGACCGCGCAACAGGTAGAAGCAGGACACGCCCAGCACGAAGACGCTGGCGCAGACGTAGCCGGCGCTGACGGTGTGGACGAACTTCGCCTGCGCCACCGGGTTGAAGATCACGTCCTTGAAGTTCGAGACTTCCATGCGCATCGTCTCGGGATTGAATACCGCGCCCGTGGGGTGCTGCATCCAGCCGTTGGCGATGAGAATCCACAGCGCCGAAAGGTTCGAGCCGACCGCGACCATGATCGTCGTCAGCAAGTGGCCGCGCTTGGACAGCCGGTCCCAGCCGAAGAACATCAGGCCCACGAACGTCGCTTCGAGGAAGAAGGCCATCAGGCCCTCGATCGCCAGCGGGGCGCCGAAAATGTCCCCCACGTAGTGCGAGTAATAGGCCCAGTTGGTGCCGAACTCGAACTCCATGGTGAGGCCGGTGGCCACGCCCAGCACGAAGTTGATTCCGAACAGCTTGCCCCAGAACCGCGTGACGTCCCGCCAAATGGGACGGTCGGTTATGACATATACACTTTCGGTAATTACTAGAATGAAAGAAAGCCCCAATGTCAGGGGCACGAAGAGAAAATGGTACAGCGCCGTCAAGGCGAACTGCAGCCGCGATAGTTCCACCACTGCCATGTCGATCATGTCGAATCCCGCTGTTTTTAGCGGCTTGAGGCGGAGAGAAAGCAATTGCCTCAAGCTGGTTGGTTTCGTAGGGTCGCGTTAGGCTTGCATCTGAAAGCTGTCAAACTTTACTTACATGGTTTACTTAATTTGATCTATGTCAAATTTGCCCGGGCCTTGATACCCGGAGCCTGGCTTGTCGATATTGCGGGCGCCGCGCTCTTTGCGTGGGGCGTGGCGAGCGGCGTGGGCGCGGTTGCCAGCCATGCGGCGATCGCGCTGCCTGCGGTATGGATCCTGTGCGGGGTGATGTTGCGCGCGGTGGCGACCTGCACGGTCGACCGGATCGCAGTGGCGTCGGCACAGGCCGCAAGCCGCACAAGGCGGGCCGACCTGTGGCACAGACTTCTGGGCGGACGACTGGCGAGACTGATCTCCTCAGGCGAAAGCGCAAACCTTGCCCTCGATCATAACACCGCGATCGAGAATCGGGACCAGCGGTTTTCCCCTATAAGGATCAACGCCGTAGTCGGCCCCCTCGTGGTCGCCTTGGTCGTCGCCCCTGCAAGCTGGGTGGCGGCGGCAATCATGCTGGGCACCCTGGTGCCTTTCACGCTCGGCATGATCCTGGCAGGCACCGCATCGCGCCGCGCCGCAGAGCGCCAGCTCGCGGCGCTGGGAGCGCTCTCGGGCCTTTTCGTGGACCGCGTGACTCACCTGCCGCTGATCCGCCATTTCGGCGCGGAAGCCCGGATCGGACGGCAAGTCCGCACCGCCACCGGCGAAGTGGCCCACCGCACGGTTGCGGTCCTGCGCACGGCCTTCCTTTCGAACGCGGTGCTGGAGTTCTTCTCGGCCCTGTCGATCGCGCTGGTCGCGGTCTATTGCGGCTTCTCGCTGCTCGGCCTCCTGCCCTTCCCGGCGCCCGAGAAGCTGACGCTGGTCCCCGCCTTCTTCGTCCTTGCGATGGCCCCGGAATTCTACCTGCCGATGCGCCGCCTGGCCGCGGCCTATCACGAGAAGCAGCTGGGCGAAGCGGCAGAGCAAGCCCTTGCCCCCTTCGCAGCGGAGCCTGAAACCTATGGCCAAGATGGCGACCCCGATGGCGCCGCCGGTGGCAGCGCCGTCAGCGATCACGCCAGCCCAGCGCCATTCGACGGCCTCCATGTCGAGCGCCTCGTGCTCGCCTTCCCCGGCCTTGCCGTGGGCCCGCTCGATTTCGACCTCGAATCCAGCGACCTGGCCGCCCTGTCCGGCCCCACCGGCAGCGGCAAGACGAGCACCCTGGCCGCCATTGCCGGACAGCTCGCCCCCTCTTCCGGCAGGATCTCCAGCCGCGCGGGCACACCGCTCGCCGGAAACGCCGCCGCCTGGGCGGCGCAGCGCCCACTGTTGATGACGGGCACCCTCGGCCACAATCTGGCGCTCGCCGCACCCCAGGCCACCGAAGCCGAAATTCTCGCCGTCGCGCAGCGAGTCGGCCTCGGCCCCGTGCTCACGCGGCGCGGCGGGCTCGCCATGCCCATCGACCATGCGGGTTCCGGCCTTTCGGGCGGCGAACGTCGGCGCATCGGCCTGGCCCGCGCGATTCTCTCCGCGCGCCCGCTCATCCTCTGCGACGAGCCCACCGCGGACCTCGACGAAGACTCCGCCACCGGCATCATCGCCCTGCTGCGCGAACTCGCGGCGGAGCGCTGCATCCTCGTCGCCACCCACGACCCTGCGCTGATTCGCGCCGCCCGCCAGGAGATCGCGCTGTGATTCCGACCCAGGCCGCCACGCTCCCCACCACCGCCCGGCCCGCGCTTCTCGCCACCGCCGGCCTCGCCCGCCGCCGCCTGGCCTACGCCAGCCTCTGCGCCGGCCTTGCCGCCATCGCCGCGATCGGGCTGCTGGCACTCTCCGGCTGGTTCCTCACGGCTGCCGCGCTGGCAGGCTCGGCCGGTGTCGCCACCGCCATGGGCTTCAACTACCTGATCCCGAGCGCGGCCATCCGCCTGCTCGCCATCGTCCGCACCTTGTCCCGCTATGGCGAACGCCTGCTTTCCCACAAAGTCGCGCTGGAAGGCATGGCGGACTTGCGCGGCTCGCTGTTCGACAAGCTGGCGGCGCAGGACAGCCGCACCGCACCCGATACCTCGCCCGGAGAGGCCAGCAACCGGCTGATCGACGATGTCGAGGCACTGGAAGACCTCGTCATCCGCCAACCCGCACGCCACGCCGCGGCGGTCTCGGCATTGGTGAGCCTGGTGCTCGTCGCTTTCGGCGGATGGCGCGCGCTGCTCTTCCTGGCCGCGATGATGGCCGGCCTGCCCTTCCTGTTCCGCCGCATTTCCGAGCGCCTCACCCGCGCGCCGGCCGAAGAAGCCGCCGCCGCGCTGGGGGATTTGCGCAAGGGCTATGTCGAACTGGCCAGCGCGCGCGCGGAAATCGCCGCCTATGGCCTGGCCGATCAAGCCATCGCCCAACTGGAGCCGTCCGCCAGCGCCTTCGACAAGGCCCGCGCCGACCTGTTCCGTGCCGAGGCGCTGCAAGGCGCCCTGCTCTCCATCTACGGCGGCCTTTGTGTCGCCGGAGTTCTGTTGCTCGCCCGCGAATCGGCGCCGATGGTCGCCCTGGCCATGCTGGCGACGGCATCGGCGGTCGAAGCCATGGGCGGCCTTTCGCGCAGCTTGCTGCGCCGCGCCGCGCTGGAGGCCGGGCTGCGCCGCATCGCCTCGCTCAATGCCCTCGACGCCGCTCTTCAGGAGCCCGTCTCCGCCGCAGCCGCGCCCCTGGCTTTCGGCACTCGCCACGTCCCGACCGGCGCCCGTCTTGCGATCACGGGGCCCTCGGGCTCGGGCAAGACCCGCGTGCTGCTGGCCCTTGCGGGCATGCAGCAACCCGTCGCGGATCTGAGCATGGACGCGACGCCGCTCGCCTCGCTTCCGGCATGGCGCCTGAACAGCCAGTTCGCGCTGTCTCCCCAGGACGCGCCCATGCTGATCGGCACCGTCGCGGACAACTTGCGGCTTGCCCGATCCGGCGTGACCGAGGCGCAAATGTGGGAAGCGCTGCAGGTCGCCCAGCTCGACCAGCGAATCGCGCGCAGCGAAGCGGGGCTCGACACGCCCGTCTCCGAGGGCGGCGGCGTGCTGTCGGGCGGCGAACGCAAGCGCCTCTCGCTGGCCCGCGCTTTGCTGGCCGAGCGGCCCTGGCTGCTCCTGGATGAGCCGAGCGAAGGTCTGGACGCGGCCACGGAAGCGGCCCTGGTGGAAAGCTTGCGCCGCTGGCTGGATCGCACCGGCACCGGCCTGGTGCTGGTCTCTCACCGCAAGGCGCCGCTGACGCTATGCAGCGAAACGATCGACGTGACCGACCTGGCCTGATCCGCTCAGCGAAACACGCGTGCGAATCGGGCCGCGCCGCCCGGCGGCGTCGGGCCGGCGCCCCTCGTGCCGCCTGCTGCGCCCAGCGCGGCTGCTGCCGTGGAGGCGTGCCGAGACGCGGCCTCCCCTGCACCCGTACCGCTCAAGGCCGCGAGCGCCTCGGCCACTTCGGCCATCCGCTCGCCATCGACCTGATAGAAAACCTGCTTCCCGCTCCGCTTCGAACGCACCAGCTCCGCCTTGCGGAGGATCGAGAGCTGCTGCGACAGGCCTGGCTGGCCGATGCCGGTCGCCTCCTCGATCTCGCCGACTGCCAGTGGCCCGGCCCTCACGGCATGGAGGATCTGCAGCCGCACCGGATGGGCAAGCGCACGAAGCAATTCCGCCGTCCCGTCGAGTTCGGCGGCGATATCCGGGTCCATCATCTCAGGCTCCGTCGCCAAGCGGCGCATGGAACCATCCAGCCGCATCGTCCGACCCCAGCGCCGCCTCGGCCGTTTCGCCCGGCAGCCGCAGCAGCGGCGCGCCCGGCTGCCAGTCCGCCGGCGCCAGCCCGGCCTGCGCCCGCACCGCCTGAAGCGCTTTCAGCACCCGCAACATCTCGGGAATCGAGCGCCCGACCGTGAGCGGATAAGCGCTGGTCGCCTGGATCACGCCCTCGGGATCGATGAAATAGGTCATCCGCACCGTGCCGCTATCCCGCGCATCGCTGCCGACCATGCCATAGCCCCGCGCGATCTCCATCGTCGGGTCCTCGATGATGGGAAAGGAAACGGTCACCCCGGTCGCATCGCGAATCAGCCTTATCCACGCGAGATGCGAATAGAGACTGTCCACCGAGAGCCCGACCAGCCGGCACCCCAACCCCGCAAACTCATCCGCCGCCCGCGCCAGAGCAATGACCTCGCTCGTGCAGACCGGCGTGAAATCCGCCGGATGGGAAAACAGGACCAACCAGCCCCCCCGATAGTCGTCGAGATCGAAAGACCCCAAAGTACTCCGCGCCAGAAACCGCGGCGCCTGATCGCCAATCTGGAGCGGCAGGATAGCGCTCTCGCGCCTGATGTCGTCCAATTGGCCTGTCATGGGGCCATCAGTTACAGATTTGCCCGCTACGGTAAAGTGAACGCTGCAAGCGCTGCCTGCATATCGGAAATGCCACGGCCATTCCCGGTCTGATATTTCTTTTTCAGACCCCGATGCACCCCCGGTAAAGGCGCCATCTCCCATCCTTTTCCTGAAACCCCGTATCCGTCCGGACCACACCCAGCCGACTGGCCCTGAATTCATGCCTGTTGTGACAGTACGATTGGTATGAATATATTGGTTGACAGATAAGCCGACATCGGACCAAGTAGGCGGTATATAAAAAAGGCGAGGAGAGTCTGAGTGGCTATGGGGCAGCAATCGGCTGGCGTTGGTTTTACACGCTTGCGAGCAACACTTCTCGTTGGTGGCTCTTTGATGGCATGTGCGGCCGGGCCGGCATTCGGGCAGGTTGCGCAAGCTGGCGCCGCGCCGCCTCCTGCGCAGGAGCCCGCGTCCGGGGACATCCTCGTCACCGGCGTGCGCGAGACGATGCAGAATTCGATCGAGACCAAGCGCAGCGCGGATGCGATCGTCGATGCCATCTCATCGAAGGAAATCGGCGAACTTCCTGGCCAGTCGGTGGGCGAGGTGATCGCCACGATAACCGGCGCCTCCATCGACCGCGCCAATTACGGCCCTACCGAAGTCTCGATCCGCGGCCTGGGCTCAGGCCTGAGCATGACCACCTTCAACGGGCGCGAAGCCACCAATGGCTCGGGTGACCGCGCGGTCAATTTCGGGCAGTTTCCCGCCGAACTCTTCAATGCGATCAAGATCTACAAGACCCAGCAGGCCGATCTCATCGAAGGCGGCGTGGCCGGCCTGATCGAGTTGGAAACCCGCAAGCCGCTCGATCACAAGCGGCGCCAGATCCAGGCCGAGATCAAGGGGAACATGAACCCCTATCAGGACCGGATCGACGGAGAGAGCCCCTATGGCTATCGAGTTACGGCCAGTTATATAGACCAATTCAATCTCGGCGCTCTGGGCGACGTGGGGATTTCCCTCGGCTTCCAGCGCAACAAGGTAAGCGATCCGGTAGAGCGCTTCTACACCAGCTCGACCTGGTTCACCTGCAACGCCGCAATCGTCTCCACCGGCAATTGCACCGAAGTGAGCCGAGAACAAGGCAACTCCGGCACGCCTTTCTACCACGCCTCGAATTCCTATGCCTTCCGACAGATGACCACCTCGGACTTGCGTAACGCGCTGTTCGGAGCCCTGCAGTGGAAACCCAGCCCCACGCTCGACATCAATTTCGACGTTCAGTACTCGCGCCGTCAATATAGCGAGGAGCGCCACGATTTCGGTACGGCGGAAGGCCGCTACAATCTTCACAACGTCGTCATCGGCGATAACCACCAGTTGCTCGCTGCCGATGGCTCGGCGACGATGCAATCGGTTTCCGGCTTGTTCCAGCGCGACGAGAAATACCTCGGGCTCGGCGGCAACCTGGCCTGGGAAGCAACCGATCGCCTGACGCTTAGCGCCGATGCGGGCTATTCCCATACCAAGCGGGTGGACATCACCCGTCAGGTTCGCCTGCGCACCGATCCCTTCGACATCTACGGGCAGCGCACCGCGATCAACAACCAGCGCATCCCCTACCACGTCGACCTGAGCCAGAGCTTCCTGCCGGTCTTCACATTCGACCAGCGCTTCGACCCGACCAATGCCGACCTCTTCAGCGACGATGCCCGCCTCACCCGCTCGCAGGACGGCCGTGACGACGAGATCTATTCCGCTCGCCTCGACGGGCGGTACAAAATGGACGGTTTCCTTGAGGAAGTGGCGATCGGCGGCCGCTGGTCGCAGCGCACGTTCTTCGGCTACAGCAACGACGTCAATATCGACCAGACCGACCCGGCGGTGGACCGCGACGTCAACCTCGCCTGCCGAACGCCATTTGCGCAGAAGAATTTCTTCGCGGATGGCCCCGCCGGCGCGATCACCAATTTCGCCACTTTCGACGTGCTCTGCCAGTTCCGCAATTATCTTGGCACCGAAGACCCGGGCAACACCGGCGACTTGCGGGCGGTCGAAAACTCGGACGTCACCGAAAAGACCCTCGCCGGCTACGTCATGGCGACCTACTCGGGCGACCTCGGCGGCATACCGGTGCGGGGCAACTTCGGCTTACGCGGCGTGCACACCCGCGTCACCGCGCGCGGCCTGCGCAGCGGACTCGACGTCATCAACAATGCCGACGGCTCGATCTCGCTGCGGGAAAACGGCGACTTCACCGAGACGAAGATCGGCTCCAGCTCGATGCGCTGGCTGCCCAGCCTCAATGCGATCTTCGACATTTCGGACAAGGCGCGCCTGCGCACCGGGCTCTACCGCGCCATGTCGCGCCCGGCGCCCAGCGCGCTTGGCGCCGGCCGGCAGATCACGCTGGAGACCGGCACCGGCTTCACCTCGGTAACGGACGCCATCAATACCATCATCGCCACCGGCAGCCCCGCCCTGAAGCCGACGATGTCGTGGAACGCGGACCTCAGCCTCGAATACTACGCGAACAAGGACACGCTGCTGGCCGCGGCGGTCTATTACAAGCGCTTCACCGGCGGACGCATCCCGATCGAGGAGGACGAGGACTTCACCATCGGTGGCACCAGCTATTCGGTACCCGTCACCCAGACCATCAACAGCGACGAGCAGAGCGACCTGTACGGCCTCGAACTGACGGCCAGCAACCAGTTCACCTGGCTGCCCCACCCGCTTGATGGGCTGGGCGCCAAGCTGAGCTACAACTACGCCTGGACCAACTTCAAGACCCAGGACATCCGCTATGGCGACGTGATCGACAGCGCGACCGGAGACGTCACGCCTGGCCTGATCCCGGCCGCCAGCCTCAGCGGCTATTCCAAGCACGTCTTCTCGGCGCAGGCTTTCTACGAGATCGGCAAGTTCTCGATCCAGGGCATCTATCGCTACCGCTCGCGCTACTACCAGGCCTTCACCAGCGACAACACCCAACTGCGCTACGTGAAGGGCAACGACACGTTCGACGTCAACGTGCGCTACGCGATCAACAAGGCCGCCGACATCCGCTTCCAGGCCCTCAATATCTTCAACGAGCCGCGGGTCGAATACATGCCGGTCATCGGCAGCACGCGGAACGTGGAATACTACGGCCCGCAATATTTCCTCAGCCTGCGCCTGCGTCTGCGCTGATCTCGGGAAACCGCGCGGGAGCATAGCCAAGCTGCGCCCTCCACAGAAGGAAGCAGCCTTGTTCAAACCAAACCTGTCGATTTGTCATGAGATTTGGTCTGAACAATGGTTGCCCAATTTGCCGAGCGGCATTATGCCAATTTCAAGGGGCTCCTTAAGGGCCGGTCTGAACTGGAAGAGAGCAGCCTGATGGCACGATCTACCACACTCGCCTTCAGCGGCCTGCTTCTCGCCGCGGCGCCTGCCTCGGCGCTGGCCCGCGATTACCTAGTGCACGACCAGGCAGAGTATCGGGCAGCGGCCGGCGCGGTGAAGGCCGGCGATGTCATCCGGCTTGCGGAGGGCGAGTGGAAGGACTTCCCGATCCTGCTGGAAGGCCAGGGTACCGCCAAGCAGCCGATCAAGCTTACCGTGCAGACCAAGGGCAAGGTCATCCTGACCGGCGCCTCCAGCCTGCGCATGGCAGGAAGCCACCTGCTCGTCTCCGGCCTCGTCTTCCGGGACGGCAGTGCGCCGGGCGCCGAGGTCATCAGTTTTCGACGCGACCCGCGCAGCTACGCCCGCCATTCGCGGCTCACCGAAGTGGTGATCGATCGCTACAACAAGGCCGACCGCCGTACCGAAGACCGCTGGGTCTCGATCTATGGCAGCGACAATCGCGTCGATCACAGCTGGTTTGCCGGCAAAGGCAATCTGGGCGTCACGCTCGCAGTGATCCGCCCCAAGGGCCAGCCGGAAGCCAACCGCCACCGGATCGACCACAACTACTTCGGCCCGCGCCCACCGCTCGGCTCCAACGGGGGCGAGACCATCCGCCTCGGCACCAGCGACGAATCGCTGTCCGATTCCGCCAACCTGGTGGAGGCCAACGTCTTCGATCGCTGCGACGGCGAGGTGGAGATCGTCTCGGTGAAGTCCGGCGCGAACGTCGTGCGCGGCAACCTGATCCTGGAATCGCAGGGCGCGATCGTGCTGCGACACGGCAATGGCAACCGTGTCGAGCGCAACGTCTTCCTCGGCAAGGCCAAGCCCCATACCGGCGGGGTGCGCGTGATCAACGAGGGCCAGATCGTGCGGGGCAACTACATGGAAGGGCTCGCGGGAACCGATTTCACCAGTGCGCTGGCGGTGATGAACGGCGTTCCGGGGTCGGCGATCAACCGTTACCACGCGGTCTCCGGGGCGGAGATCGCCAACAATTCGATGTTCGAGGTCGCCCGGGTGACGCTGGGAGCAGGCGCCGATGCCGAGCGCACGGCGGCGCCGACCGGCAGCCGGCTCACGAACAACCTGATCACCGCACAGGACGGCAAGCCCTTCCGGATCGAAGCCGACATGGTGGGCGTCACGTTCACGGATAACGTGACCGATGGCGAAGTGCCGGGCGCGATCCCTTCCGGCCTGCGGAAGACCGGGATCGCGACGAAGCGCGCGGCGAACGGGCTGCTCTATCCCACCGACCCGGCTCTTGCCGCACTGGGTGCGCCGCGCGACCTCAGGCCGGTCATGCTCGCGGAGGTCGGCCCGGCCTGGTATCCGAAGGCGACCGGCATCGCCGCATTCGGGTCGGGCCGCGCCGTTCCGGTAAAGGCCGGCGGTCTCGAAGCCGCCGTGGCCTCTGCGAGGCCGGGCGACACGCTGAAACTGGCGGCCGGCCACTACACCGCCGAAACGCCGCTGCGCATCTCCGTGCCGCTGACGGTCTCCGGCCCCAGGGATGCCGATATCGCCTTCTCCGCTCCCACGCTCTTTCAACTGGAAGAAGGCGCAGCGCTGCGCCTGGAAGGCCTGAGCATCACCGGCGACAAGGCCCCGCGCCAGAGCGGCAATGCCGTCATCCGCACCTCCGCCCTGTCGACCGTCGCCAACTATGCGCTGGAAATCGACGGTACAGCCTTCTCCCGCCTCGACAGCGCCCCGGCCTTCGACCTGATCGCCACCACGCCCGGCACTTTCGCCGACCGGATCGCCATCACGAAGGCCGCAGTGAACGGCCTTTCAGGCGCGGTGCTCGCAGCTGCGGCCGAGACGGAAGGCAAGGGCCGCTATGCCGCCGAGCGCATCGCCATCGCCGATTCCCGTTTCGAAAAAATCGGCAGCCTGGCCCAGATCCTGCGCGCGGGCACCGACGAGAGCACGTTCGGCCCCGAGCTGATCCTGCGCGGCAACACGGTCGTGCAGAGCGGCCCGGTTATGCTCGGCCTGTCCGGCGTGCAGTCGATCCTCATCGAGGGCAATACCTTCCGCAGCAGCGGCAGGATCGCCGTGGCCAACAGTGTCGGCACACCGGAAACCCGGATCATCGACAACCACTTCATCCAGACCCCGGAGCCGACCGTGACCAAGCTCTACCCGCAAGGTTCGCCGCGCGTCCTGGTCTCCGGCAACAGTATCGGCGGAGACGCATCATGATCGCCAGGCCCCTCCTTCCCAGGCCCTTCGCTCTCGGACCTCTCCTTCTCGGCACAGCGCTGCTTGCGCTGACGCCGGTTCCCGTCTTCGCCGCCCCGTCCAGCGCCGCTCCGGCGTCCCCGGTCAAGGCGGACGATGCCCATCCGGTCTTGATGAATGCCGCGGTGCTCTCCGGCCTCGGCGCAGAGGCCCAGCGCTATCCGCTGTTCGCGGCGGAACTTGCGCGGGTGCGCAAGGATGTCGACGCCGCGATCCATGCGGGGGTCAACGTACCCGTGCCCAGGGACGCGGGCGGCGGCGCCAGTCACGAACAGCACAAGCGCAACTACACCGCGCTCTACGGCGCCGGCCTGCTCTATCGCGTCACCGGCGATCGCCACTATGCCGACTTTGCGCGCGACCTTCTGCTTGCCTATGCCAAGCTCTACCCCACGCTCGGCCCGCACCCGGCCGCCAAGAACGAAGCGGCGGGACGCCTGTTCTGGCAAAGCCTCAACGACAGCGTCTGGCTGGTCTACGGCATTCAGGGCTACGACGCGGTGCGCGATGCACTCACCCCTCGGGATCGCAAGACCATCGACGATCAGGTCTTCCGCAAGATGGCCGAGTTCCTCTCGACCGGATCGCCCAAGGTCTTCGACCGCATTCACAACCACGCCACCTGGGCCAATGCCGGCGTCGGCATGACGGGCTATGTCCTGCGCGATCCCAATCTCGTGGAGCAGGCGCTGAAGGGCCTCGACAAGAGCGGCAAGGCGGGCTTCCTGCGCCAACTCGACCTGCTGTTCTCGCCAGACGGCTATTATGCCGAAGGACCCTACTACCAGCGTTACGCGCTCCAGCCCTTCGTGATCTTCGCGGCCGCCGTCGACGCCAACGAACCGCAGCGCCGCATCTTCGAATATCGCGACGGCATCGTGCTGAAGGCGATCCGCACCGCGATCCAGCTCACGTCTGACGGCTATTTCCTGCCCTTCAACGATGCCATGCCCGACAAGAGCCTCAAGACCGAGGAACTCTACCAGGCCGTGGCCATCGGATACGGCAAAACCCACGACCCGGCGCTGCTTTCGATCGCACGGTGGCAGGACCGCACCGTGCTCACCCCGCAGGGCCTGGAAGTTGCGCGGGACCTGGCCGCGGGCAAGGCCAAGCCCTTCCCTTTCGCCTCGATGCTGCTGCGCGATGGACCGGCCGGCGACCATGGCGGGATCGCCGTCCTGCGCGATGGCCCGGGCAGCAAGGACCAGTTGCTGGCCGTCAAGAACACCGCGCAAGGCATGGGCCACGGCCATTTCGACAAGCTGAACTGGATCCTATACGACAACGGCCAGCCTATCGTCACGGATTACGGCGCCGCGCGCTTCCTCAATATCGAGGCCAAGGACGGCGGCCGCTATCTTCCCGAAAACGAGACCTGGGCCAAGCAGACGGTCGCTCACAACACCCTGGTGGTGGATGAAACCAGCCACTTTGGCGGCGACTGGAAGCGCGGGGAGACCCTCTCACCGCGCCAGCTCTACTTCTCGGCCGACGGCCAGACCCGCGCTTCGATAGCCGAGATGACGGATGCCTATCCCGGCGTCACCTTCCGCCGCGCGCTGCTCCAGGTAAAAGTGGATGGGCTCAAGAGCCCGATAATCGTCGACCTGCTGAAGGTGAACGGCGGCAAGCCCGCTCGCTACGACCTGCCGCTGCACTATACCGGCCAGCTGATCGACACGAACTTCCCGCTTCAGTCGAACGTCGCGGCCCGGCCGGTGCTGGGCAAGGCGAACGGCTACCAGCACCTCTGGGTGGATGCCACCAGCCAGCCGAACCCGGCATCGCAAGCGCGGAACGGGCACGCATCGGGGAATGTCGTCACCTGGATCGAGGACGGGCGCTTCTACAGCTATCGCGTCGCCACGCCCGGCGTAACGATGATCCTGGGCGAAAGCGGCGCCAACGACCCGCGCTTCAACTTGCGGCGCGAACCCTTCATTCTCCAGCGGCTGGACGGCGCCACCGATGCGGCCTTCGTCAGCCTGCTGGAGCCCCACGGCCGGTATGACGCCTCCGCCGAAACGACCATCGGCAGCGACAGTGCCGTGCAAGCGCTCACCCATGAGCGAAAGGGCGACTTCGACCTCGTGACGATCACCTTCCGCAAGGGCGGCAGCCTGGTGCTGGCGATCGCCGACGACACCGATCCCGCCAAGAACCACACGCTCCAGATCGGCGGCAGGTCCCAGACCTGGGCGGGCCCGGTCGGCCGCTTCGACATGACGCAGGAGGCATCCCGGTGAAGAACCTGCGCTGGATGGTCATCAGCCTGATCGGGCTGGCCACGGTCATCAATTACATCGACCGCAATGCGCTGGCCGTGATGTGGCCCGCCGTCTCCAAGGAGATCGGCGCCGACAAGTCCGATTACGCGCTACTGGTGACCGTGTTCATGCTGGCCTATGCTTTCGGCCAGTCGGTCTTCGGCAGGATTTTCGACGTAATCGGCACCCGGCTGGGCTTTGCCGTCTCGATCCTGTTCTGGTCGCTGTCGATCGGGCTGCACTCGGTGGTCCGCTCGCTCGGCATCCTGGCCGTGCTGCGCGTGACCCTGGGCGTGAGCGAGGCAGGCAACTGGCCCGGCGCGGCCAAGGCGAATGCCTTGTGGTTCCCCCAAAAAGAACGCGCGCTGGCGCAAGGCATCTTCAACGCCGGCGCATCGCTCGGCGCCATCGTTTCGGCCCCGCTGGTGGCGCTGCTGTTCACCGCCTTCGGCTGGCGCATGACCTTCCTGTTCATCGGCGTGCTGGGATTCCTCTGGCTGGTGCCCTGGCTGTTCCTCTACCGCGCGGATCCCGAGACCAACCCCTGGCTCACTCCGGGCGAGCGCAACCACATCCTCGGCACCGCCGAAGCGCAGAGCCGCAAGGCCGATGGCTATGCGCCAGGCTGGACCGAGATGCTGCGCCATCGCCAGAGCTGGGCCATCATCCTCAGCCGCTTCTTCCTCGATCCCGTCTGGTGGCTGTTCGTTTCCTGGCTGCCGATCTACCTGGCCGAGACGTTCGGCTTCGATGTCCAGCAGATCGGCCTCTTCGCCTGGGTGCCTTTCGTCGGCGCCATGGCGGGCAGCCTGATCGGCGGTTGGCTATCGGGCGCGCTGATCGCCCGCGGCAAGACGGTGAACTTCGCGCGCAAGACTGCCATCACCCTGGGCTGCGCGATCATGTTGCCACCCCTGCTGCTGACCATGCATGCGGGCAGCCCCCTCTATGCCGTGCTGCTGATCGCCGTGATCCTGTTCGGCTTCCAGATGGCGATCAACAATATCCAGACCCTGCCGGCGGACTACTTCGCGGGCGGTACCGTCGGCTCGCTCGCCGGCCTGGGCGGCACTGCGGCCGTCGCCGGAACCCTCGTCACTACCTGGCTCGTGCCGGCCATGACCAAGGCGAGCTATGCCCCCATCTTCGCGCTGGCCGCCGCACTGGTGCCGGCATCGCTTCTCTGCATCTGGCTGCTCGGCGGCCGGATCGCGCCTCTCTCCTCCCCCAACAGATAACAAGGGCAAACCCATGCGTTTCAAGGACAAGATCGCCATCGTCACCGGCGGCGGCCGCGACATCGGCAAGTCGGTATCGCAATACCTCGCGCGCGAAGGCGCCAAGGTCGTCATCAACTATCGCAGCAACCACGAGGAAGCGGCCAGGACCCTTTCCGAGATCGAGGCCGAGGGCGGCACCGCAATCCTCCACCAGGCCGACGTCAGCAATGCCGAGGATGTCGCGGGCCTGATCGCCGCCTCGGTCGCCGCCTTCGGCGAACGGATCGACTTCCTCGTCAACCTTGCGGGCGGCATGGTCGCGCGCAAAACGCTGGCGGAAATGGACGAAGCCTTCTTCGACCATGTGATGGACCTCAATCTCAAGTCCGCCTTCCTCGTCACCAAGGCCGCGCTGCCGCAGCTCGCCAAGGGCAGCGCCATCGTCAACGTCGCCTCACTGGCCGGGCGCGACGGCGGCGGCCCGGGCGCAACCGTCTATGCCACGTCGAAGGGTGCGCTCATGACGCTGACGCGCGGCTGGGCCAAGGAATTGGGGCCGCAGGGCATCCGCGTGAATGCCGTCTGCCCGGGCCTCATCGGCACGAGCTTCCACGACGTGTTCTCCAAGCCCGAGGGCCGCGCCGCTACCGCGAACAACACCCCCCTGCGCCGCGAAGGCCACCCGGACGAGGTCGCCACCACCATCGGCTTCCTGCTCTCCGAAGAGGCGGCGTTCCTGACGGGCGTCAATCTCGACATCAACGGCGGCCTGTTCTTCTCGTAGGCCGTAGCATTCGCAAGGGAGACTAGAGGATGACCCGAAAGACAAGGATTGCAGCGGCTGTAATGGCAGCGCTGCTCGCACAGGTCGCAGGGACTGGTGCGGCAACGGCCCAGGTAAAGACCCTGGGAATGCCCACCGGCGCCCCGGCATCGCGGGAAGGCGACACCAGCAAGGGCCGCACGGTGCGCACCGATGCAAAGCCGCTTAGCCCCTACAAGATCATCCTGGTCGGGGATTCCACGATGGCGCCGACCAGCGGCTGGGCCTCGATCTTCTGCGCACATCATGTCAAGTCTTCGGTCGCCTGCCTCAATCTGGGGCGCGGCGGCCGCTCGACCCGCAGCTACCGGCAGGAAGGCTCGTGGGACGGCGCCTTGGCCGAGGCGAAAGTGCCCGGCTACCACGCCACTTACGTGCTGATCCAGTTCGGCCACAACGATCAGTCTTCCGCCTCGGAACGCTGGACCGAAATGGACAAGGAATTCCCTGACAACCTGCGGCGCATGGTCGAGGAAGTCCGCGCCGTTAAGGCCGTGCCCGTCTTGGTCACTCCGCTCACCCGGCGCGAATTCGTGGGCGGCAAGCTCAACAATACGCTGGAGCCCTGGGCCGAGAAGGTCCGCGGCGTGGCCCGCGCGCTGAAAGTGGCGCTGGTCGATCTCAACGCCTCCAGCGCGGCCGCCGTGCAGCAGATGGGCGCGGAACCCGCGATGGCGCTGGCCCAGACCGCTCCCAACGAGGCCGAACGGGCGGCTGCACGCAGCGGCACCACCCTCAAGCCCCGCACGGCCGAGGAAGCCCGCCTGCCGCCGGTCCCGACCATGCCGGACGGCCCGCACGGGCAGTTCACGCGCAAGTTCGACTATACCCATATCGGCGATGCGGGCGCGGAAGTCTTCGCTGCCCTGGTGGCGCGTGACCTTGCCCGCGCGGTTCCCGACTTGCGCAGCCAGATCGCGCCCTGACTCTCCGCGCTTCGTTCAGCGCACCATTAAGTGCGCTGCATAACTGGTCGGACAATTGCTTCGTTTTGGCATGGAAGCTATTAGGTCTCAAACCTCATGCAGGCGTGATGGAAAGAAAGAAGACACACCATGGCTGACAGGCTGTTCCAGGGCATTGCCGACCAGATCGTTGCCTTGATCAATGAAGGCGCGTTTCCGCCAGGAACGCGCCTGCCGGGCGAGCGCGAACTGGCGGAGCGGTTCAACGTCAGCCGGGTCACGATCCGCGAGGCCGCCATCGCGCTTCAGGCCGTGGGTGTGCTCAAGATCAAGACCGGCTCGGGCATTTACGTTTCGGAACTCAGCGATCGCACCGACGATGCCCTGCCCAAGGTCAGCGCGCTCGAACTGACCGAGGCCCGCTCGCTGTTCGAATCCGAGGCCGCGGCGCTGGCCGCCCCGGTCATTTCGGATGCCACGCTGGCCAAGCTCGACACACTGCTGGAAGCCATGGCGGCCGAGGGCGACGACGAAAAGTCGACCGAGATCGACCGCGAGTTCCACATGACGATCGCTTCCGCCTCGGGCAATGCGGCGATCACCCATGTCATCCACACGCTCTGGCGGTTGCGCACCGAACTGCCGGAAGTGAAGTACACTCACGAAAGCGTCTGTCACCATGACGGCAGGACGCGGCAGCACGAACACGCAGCGGTCGTTGAAGCGCTTCGCAAGCACGACCCGCAAGGCGCGCGCCTTGCCATGCGTCAGCACTTCCAGCGCCTGCTCGCCTCCATGCTGGACGCCACCGAAGAGCACGCCATCTCGGAACTGCGACGCAAGTCGCAGGAAAGCCGCGAGCGTTTCCTGATCAGCGCGAAGATCTGACCCGCACCCGTAATCCGACACCGCCGTTTCTAACGCGGGCGCCGAAGGCTTCCCGCCATGTCCCGACGGGTCGGGCGCCGGATGGACCGGCGCCCTGCACTCAGAACCGGTAGCCCAGCTTAACCTGCAACACCGGGTAGACCTTGTAGTCGTTGATATCGTCGTTGACGCTCTGCCGCTCCGCTTCGAGATCGGCGGCGAGGGTGGAGCAGGGACCAAGGGTGATATCGGCGCAGAGACCGGTGACGGTCAGCGGCTTCACCTTGACGCTGCCCTGGAACAGGGCGCCCGCCTCGATGCCCACGGTCAGTCCCTTCGACAGGCCGCCGCCGTAACCCAGCGTCAGGGCCGGGGCGAGCTTGTCGATGTCCGTTTCGGCGTGGAGCGTGCCGATCTCGGCCGCGGTGTAAGTCGTGCCGTCGATGGTATAGCTGGTGCCGTCGTTCGGTACGCCGACGCCGCGTCCCTTGTTGCCGTTGACGCGCAGACCGCCGGAAACGCGGAAACCGCCGCCGAACGGATAGACATCGACCATGGCACCGCCCGAGCGGAGCTTCAGCTTCGCATCGTATCGGATGTCGTCCGAATGGATGTTGTGGCTGAACGAGAAGAACGTGGCGTTCGCGCGGACGCCGATGTTTTCCGACACCCGGTACCCGACCTCAGGTCCGATCCCGAGCGTGCCGGCGGTGACACCCAGGCTGACGCGCGCGTCATCGCCTTGAGCAAGGGCGGGAGCGGCGCCCAGGCTGGCGGCTGCAAGAAGGGCTGCTCCGAAATAGGCTCGCACGTAATCTTTCCTTTTCCATTCCGGCGAAATTTGCCGGGCATCGCACCGCGATCTTCGATCACGTCCCTATTGTAGATGATCGGACCCCTAGGGGAGCAGACGCGATGCGTCCGATCTGGAAAAGATCCCGCCATCAGCCGGCCTCAGCCTGGCTGGTGGCCTTGATCGCGGCCGGTGAAAATGCCGGAAATCGGGGCTATTGACCGGACTTCGCGGCTGATGTGGCGAAAGCCGAAGAGGATCAATCGAGTGTGGTGCGCGAACGGGCGACCGTCAGAACGGCAACCACCACCAGGAATCCGCCAAGGGCGAGCAGATCGGTGCCCATGTCCGCGAGCACCTGCCCTTTCAGCAGCGATCCCCGGATGATGCGCAGGAAATGAGTGATGGGGATGATCTCACCCAGGACCCGCGCCCAGCCCGGCAGCCCCGCGAAGGGAAACATGAAGCCGGACAGGAACAGCGAAGGCATCATGTAGAACATCGAGATCTGCATGGCCTGAAGCTGACTGCGCACCACGGTGGAGATCAGATATCCCAGCGCCAGATTGCCGGTGATGAACAGCACGATCCCCACCGTCAGCGCGATCCAGCCGGCGAGAGTCTGCGCCATGGGCACCGAGAACAGCAATCGGGCCAGAGCCAGCACGATCACGGTCTGGACCAGGCCGACCGCGATATAAGGCAGCAACTTGCCGATCATCACCTCGAACGCCGTGGCCGGGGTGGACAGCAGGCTCTCCATCGTGCCTCGCTCCACCTCGCGGGTGACGGCCATGGCGGTCATCATCACCAGCGTCATCGAAAGGATGATCGCCAGCAGGCCCGGCACGATGTTGTAAGAGGTTATGCCCTCTGGATTGTAGAGCCGGTGCACCACGACTTCGAAGGGCGCTGGGGACACGGGCTTTGCGGCCGGGCCTCTCAGTTCGGACCGGAAGGCATTCGACGGCAGAGTGGCGACCGCGAAGTCCTCGCCCGCAAGGCCGATGCCCGGGCCACCAGAGCCCGACCCCGTGTTACCCGTGCCGAAATTGGCCAGCGCGGATGGCAGGGCATTGCTGCTGAGGCGGGTGTAGCCGGCTTGCGCGCTGGCATTGACGGATGGCCCGCCGGCCGCGCGCGTCGCCTGTTCCTGGGCGCGGGCCTGCTTAACCCGCGAGGCCGCCTGCTGGATATCGAGATTGCCGGCCATGGCGCGGGCCACCAGATCGTCGAGCACGGGATCGCGGAACGCCTGCCACCAGATGGCGGGGTCGTCCGCCGTTGGCGTGGCGGGCTCGGCCGAACTATAGGCGGTGGGCATCTCTACGACAGGAGCGTGATAATCTGGACCGACCGTACAGCCTCCCAGAAGGAGCACTGTAGCGACAACGGCGATTCGAGCGGATGCCATGCCGCAATTCAATCCTACCTATTGACCAACAGGTCAATAATTATATCGTTTTCTGCCTGGGCACGGGATCGGTAGAATCAGGGACCAGACGTGAAGAAGACCACCGAACCGAAACAGGATTCCATGCAGCTTCCCGCCAAGGCCGCGGCGCAAGGGCGGCGTCGGCGCAAGGATGCCCGGCCCAGCGAGATCATCGACGCTGCGATGGAGGTCTTCGCCGAACAGGGCTTCGGGGCCGCCAGGGTGGAAGAAGTCGCGCGCCGGGCCGGGGTCTCGAAAGGCACGGTCTTCGTCTACTTCGCCAACAAGGAGGAATTGTTCAGGGCCGTGGCCCGCAGCATTCTCGCGACTCACCTGAGCCTGCTTCCGGCGCCTTCCGCCGAATTCGCGCCGCCCCTGGCCGAATTCGTCCCTGCGCTTCTGCGCAAGGTTGCGGCAACGGCAGGCAGCCGGGCTCCGGCCATGGTCCGCCTGCTGATCGCGGAAGGCTCGCGTTTCCCGGATCTCGCGCAAGTCTGGCACGACGAGGTGGTGTCCAAGGTACTCACCCTCGTGACGCGGGCTATCGAGCAGGGGCAGCAACGCGGCGAAGTGCGCGCCGGCGATCCGCTGCTCTATGCCATGTCGATCATCGGCCCGATGCTGGCCGGAACCTTGTTCCGCGAAGTCCTGGGTAACACGGGCGCCCGAATGCCCGACCTGCACGAACTGGCGGTGCAGCACGCAAGCGTGGTCCTGAAGGGCATGCTGACCGAGACGGGCGGCTGACCGGCGCCGGAGCGGGTTCCGCGAACCTCGGAGCGCGAATCGCGGCCCGGTCGCCGGGGCCTGGCCTGCGCCGCCTCCAAAGCCACGAAAATCGGCTTCGTCCTTCTAAATGAAGGCAAAAAAGAAGCCTTCCATCACCCTTTTTAGAATGCCCCTTGTGGTTCCATGCGGGATAATGTGCCGCCGGGACGCTCAGATAGGGAGTACGCTGCGATGCCGCCAGGTCGCAAGATCCTGGGACTTGATATAGCTCGGACCGTGGCGATCACCCTGGCGATGCTCAACCACTCCTTCATCGCGACGAACGTTTGGGAAGATTTCTTCGAGCAAAAGCCTCATTTTGCATTCGTCGTAAGACTGGCGACTCCCATGTTCATCATTCTGTTCGGCGCCCTGCTGGAGGTCGTCTACAGGAATCGCGCCGATCGCGACGGCATCCAGTCGGTGACGGCCAGATTGTTCGAACGGGCCTTTCTCTGCTGGCTTCTATACGCCCTGACCTTGATTCCCGTGCTCTGGATGGGAAGACTGAGCCTGAAAAGCGCGTTTTTCGGCGCATTGCTCGCGGGGAAAATTCCGCTGAGCGACATCCTTCGATACTACGCCATTCTCTTCTTCCTCGCCCCGCTGATCCTCGTGGCCCGGCTGCGCTGGGGCCTGGCGCCGCTGCTGATCGCCTCGACCGCGATCCTGCTCCTGCACCCCCTGTTCGTGCTGCTACCCGCCCCGCCCCCCAATTTCGCCCACTATGTGCCGGCGCGACTGGCTGACCTGCTTCTGGGCATAGGCGATGCCGTCGCCGGGCCCTCCGTGCTGCACAGCCTGTTTTTCGTCGCCGTGGGCATGCTGATCGGCTGGCTGCTCAGCGAGGATCGGTCGGCGGACGCCGAAGTGAGAAAATCCGTGACCCGGCGCTTCCTCCTCCTCTGCGGGGCACTCGGCGTCGGCGCGTTCGCAACCTATTTCATGGGGCCGGAGAAAGTGACTGCCGAGACCGCAGCGGGAATGGTCCTCAGGAACGCCAACCATCCCTTCTATTTCTTCTGCGGCGCGCTCGGCACCGCGATGATCGTCGCGCTCTGCCGCTCCGTCAGACAAGGCGGCCCCGGCCTTGATCGCGCGACGATGCTGGGTCGGCGCAGCCTGTTCACCTTTTCGGCGGGCAATGCATTCCTGATCTTCGTCACGCGGGATTACGATCAGTCGATCCCGGAAAGACTGTTGCTGAGCGGGTTGTTCTTCGTGGTCGTGGTCGGGCTCGCCGCGCTTTACGACATCGTCATGCAGCCGGACGCTCTCACGTCACCAAATCCGGTCGTGAGAGTGTCGTCGCGATGGTGGCGCGCGATCACCGATCCGGTAAACCGCCTGCTGCGCACCGCCGCCCTGCGGCTGACGTCCCTGCTCTCATGGGTTCCCCTCTTCTCGCAGCGGGAAGTGCAGAGCAGCCAGCGATGAGGGACCATCGGCCGGCTGCTCCCGCCGATCAGCGGCGCTTGGTATGTATGGAAGTGCGCGTCTCGATAATCGGTCAAGTCTTGATCAGGAGAAGACTGGTGCCTTTGTTGAAGCACAGACTGGATCACCGCCTGAGATCTCTGGGGGTGCGAAGCCATTGCTCCGGCCTCGATGCATTCCCCGCTTCCGGTGTTGAAGGATGAACCCGGTGATGCAGCCGAAACTGTCCGTGATCCTGGCGGCCTACAATTGCGCCGACTTCGTGGAGCGCTCGATCGGTTCGGCTCTCGATCAGCAGGGGCTCTCGGTGGAAATCGTGGCGGTGAACGACTGCTCGACCGACGCGACACTGGACGTCCTGCAGGCGATCGCGCGCAAGGACCCGCGATTGCGCGTCATCGACAGCAAGGAAAACCTTGGCCCATCCGGCGCCCGAAATCTCGCGTTCGACCATGCCGCCGGTGAATGGGGCGCCGTTCTCGACGCGGACGACGCGCTGGAACCCGGCGCCCTGAGCCGTCTCGTGCAGATCGCCGAAGATCGCGATGCCGACATCGTCGCCGGATCCATCCGCTTTTTCTCGCATCAGCGGCAGGAGATCTCGGGACCCGTCTTCCAGGAGAACGCCCCGATAACGACGCTCAGCCTCGGCGATTTCGTGGAAGCGGCCCGGCCGGCCAACAGGGAGCCGGACTACGGCTTGTTGAAACCTCTGTTCCGGATCGCCTTCCTGAATGACAACGGCCTGCGCTACCGGACCGACATCCGGCACGGAGAAGATTTTCATTTCATCATCGATGCGCTGTCGAAAGGCGCAAAATACGTGCTCGCCCGCGAGGTGCTGAGCTATATCTATACCACGCGGGACTCCGGCCTCAGCCGCACGCGGGTGGACTACAGCCGGATGATCTCGGAGACGGAAAAACTCTCCCGCCGCGCCCCCTTTGCCAGCAATCCAGCGGTCGCAGGCGCACTAACCCGCCGCGCGGACGCGCTCAGGACGCATGAACTGAACGTGCTCTACGGGGATGCACCGAATCTCTCATCGAAGCTGGGAGTCCTGGCGAAATCGCTCAAGAGTTCCGCAGGACAGCACTGGCTGAAAACCAAGATTGTGAAATACGTTGGCCGGTAATCCCTCAGCCCTGGACTCCGGTTTGACGCCGGGCGACCACTCTTCGATGCGCCGCAAGTCGGCGCAGGGCATCGCCATCAACATGAGCGCCCAGGCGGTCCGCTTCGGGCTGCAATTCGTCGTGTCGATCGTCATGGCCCGCCTGCTGGGTCCGACCGAGTTCGGCATTCTGGCAATGGCGGCGCCCCTGTTGGCGTTCGTGGCGCTGTTCGCCGACCTGGGCTTAAGCCAGGCCACCGTTCAGAGGCCGCAGATCACGCAGGCACAGCTCAGCCTCATCTTCTGGACGAGCGCGCTGGTAAGCGTCACGTCCGGCATAATCGTGATGCTGGGCGCGCCGCTTGCATCGATCTTCTACCACGACGCCCGCGTTGCGCCCGTGCTGGTCGCGCTTGGCGCGATCCTGATGCTCACCGGCTTCTACAACCAGCATGTCGCCATCCTCAACCGGCGACTGGCATTCGGTTCACTGGTGGCCGTCGATCTCGGCTCTTACGTCCTCAGTTCGATAGCGGGCATTTCGGCGGCCTTGCTGGGGTTTTCCTACTGGTCGCTCGTGATCAGCCAGGCCACGCTGACGACCACCGCGCTCGTGCTGGCCTGGTCGCTGGCCCGCTGGGTCCCTTCCAGGCCGGGAAAAGCGCCCGAAGCGCGAGAGATCCTGGGCTTTGGAGGCAACGTCACCTCGTTCAACATCTTCAACTATTTTGCCCGCAACCTCGACAACATTCTCATCGGCCGGCACCTCGGCGAGGTTCAGCTCGGCATATACGACCGCGCCTACAAGCTGCTGCTGCTGCCGCTCAGCCAGATCACCGGCCCGATCGCCAAAGTGGCGACCCCCCTGCTCTCCCGATTGAACGACGACCGCGAGAAATACTCCAAGTCGTACCTGATGCTCCTGGAGACGATCATACTCCTCACTTATCCCAGCATCGCCGTTACCGGCGTGGGGAGCAAGCTGGTCATCTACACCGTGCTCGGGTCGAAATGGCACGCGGTAGCGCCCATCTTCCAGGTCCTGGCGATAGGAGCGCTCTTCGCGCCCGTCAGCAACAGCACGGGCTGGCTGTTCACCACGCAGAACCGCACGCGCGAGATGAGGAATTTCGGGCTCTTCAGCTCGCTGGCCTTCGTCGGTTCATTCATCGTGGGACTGCCGTGGGGGATACAGGGCGTCGCGAACGCCTACATCGCCACGGGCTGCGTCCAGGGCCCGCTGATCTGGTACGCCGCAACCCGGAAGGGGCCGGTCACCTTCGGCACCCTGCTGCGAGCCCTCTCCCCTTACGCCTTTTCCATAGCGATAACCTCGCTGATGGTGTGGATCTGGACCCAATACCTCAGCGTGGGCTGGGTAAACGTCTTCATGCTCTTGGCGGCGGGATACCTTCTCTTCTGGTCCCTCGTCGCCGCCACCCCCCGCGGCCGCGCAACTCTTCTCACCCTGTTAAGCGAAGCCCGGAGACTGATAAAGCGCTCCTGACGGGCGGAATTTGCGGGGCGAGCGCGGCAGGTGTGAGGCCCACATAGGGCCGACAGGAGCGTTTCGCTTTGGCCCGCTCAAAACGCTGAAGCCGGTACGGCAAGCGCTTTGGCAGATTGGCGAGCGCCCGACAGCGTGCCCACGCCATATCACAGCAACGGTGTGAACCGACACCGTATTGGTCTGAGATGTCTTAAATCGCCGCGGTAGCGTGAGTATAAAACACCGGACAAGTAGTTGTTTTTTATTATATATGGTCCTTTAAATTTTTATTTCGGTCCATTCAGCATACCCTTGTCAAGAAAGAATTACTTGGTTCGATTCTGGGGAGAAAAATCGAAGCCGCGTTGGGCAACGCGGCTTTCTCGCAACGATGAAAGACGGGGTGCTGCGTTGATACGCCGACGAGCCGCCCTACGCAGCATCAAACCCTATAAAAATTCTGTCATCCCCTCCTGACTTCTGGACAACGCCCCTTGTCCTTGCGCATGGCGGAAATTCGGCGGCTAATCAGCTGCTACATACGGGGGTATTGTTTCAATGATCGACCGACAGACGGCGCGGGTGCGTCGATGGTCCTTTGTGCTCGGTTCGAGCATCGCTGCCGTTGCGGCGGCATCGGCTACTCCGGCCTGGGCAAAGTGCAGCCCCGACCCGACGGCAGCGGGTGGCATCACCAACTGCACCGGTGCGGATACCGACGGCCTGCGCGTCACCACAGACGGCAGTTTGGTGCAGGTTGCTCCCTTGGCTAGCGTTTCCGGCTCGGGCGCTGCGGCGATTACCGTAGAGATCGCCCCGGTTCCCGATAGCTACTTTGCCCGAACCGCCACGATCACCGTGAGCGGCAGCGTGGATGGCGGCACCCAGAGCGGGATTTCGGTCCTGTCCGGATCGGTGCCGGCGAACAGCTACGACTTCTATGGTACCGAGGCTCAGGTGACGGTGGAGGCAGGCGCCACGGTGACCGGCGCCACTGGCATTACCGCCGGCTCTTCGGCGACGAACAGCTATGCGCCCGCTCTCGTCAGCATCACCAATGCCGGCACGATCTCGGGAACGAGCGGCGTTGCCCTGGAGGCGACCAATCCGGCACGCGGCGCTTTCAATGTCATCGAGAACCAGCAGGGCGGCACGATCGGCGCGATCGTCGGCATGATCGGCACTCTGAACAATGCCGGGATGATCGATGGCGGAGCGCTCAGCGCCATCGACCAAACGACCACTTATAACAACAATCCCTATTTCACGGGGTGGACCAACAGCGGCACAATCAGCTCCGCCTCCAGGGCAGCGACGATCGCCAACCTGTCCACGTCGTTTAATCCGCTGACCAACAATGGAAACATCGTCAACGCCGGCACCGGGGCCGCCATTCAGAGTACGGGTGCGCTGCAGGTCGTTAACCTCGCCGGGGGGACCATTTCCGCGGCGGGCAGCACGGCGATTTCCGTAGGATCGCTGACGCTGACCAACAGCGGCACGATCACCGGCGATATCGTGACCCAGCCTCTCTACGGTTCTTATACCTACAGCGTGATCGATTCCACGCAGGGCACGATCGCGGGCAACGTCTCGCTGGGCAGCGGCAACGATCTTGTCTACGGCCGCTACGACGGCACGGAAACGCTGGTGACCGGGATCACAGGCACGCTCGACGCCGGCCTGGGCACCAATTCCCTCGTTTTAGCGACCGACGCGGACCTGACCGTCTCCACTGCGATCACGCTACCAACCGGGTTCCAGCGTCTTCGGCTCACTCCCGGGGAGGACGCCACGCTAACGCTGGCCGATGGCTTCGTCGCTCCCGGCACGATCGAGATGGATGGCAACGGTACGATTGTGAACGAAACGGCGATCAAGACGCAAGGGCAAGCCTTCCTCGTGCCTTATCCCGCATCTGGTTCGCCCAGCCTTACAAATACCGGTTCAATCGATGCGGACATGGGGTCGAACCGCTACCTCTACGCTATGGTCATGGGCTCCCAAAACACGCTGACCAACAGCGGCACGATCACATCCAGCGGCTTCGGCGTGAACACGGACGGCGAAGTCGCCAATTCCGGCACGATCACCGCCGCCGACACCGCGCTGTATATGTTCGGCGAAGGGCTAAGCAACAGCGGCACGATCCGCTCGACCGGCGGCATCGGCGTCGATCTGAACGGCAACTCATACTATACCGCCACGAACAGCGGCACGATCGAAGGCGCGACTTACGGCGCCGTTATCGGCTATGTCCTGAACAACAGCGGCACGATCTCCACCAGCGCCACCGGTACTGCTGTGGGTCTCGACGGCTACGGCGTGCTCAACAACCTGGCAGGCGGCGTGATCGAAGGCGGCGCTTGGGCGATCACCGGCAAGGACCCCTACGGATCGACCAGCACGTACAATGCCGCAGTCTTCAATGCGGGCACGATCAACGGCGACGTAACGTTCGTTTCCCCGCGTGACAGCAGCTATTACAGCAATAACAACACCTACGTCGCGCTTACCGGCGGTGTCCTCAACGGCAACCTGACGCTGGGCAAGGGCGATACGCTGGTGACCGACTTGGTCAACACCGGCACGAGCCAGTTCGCAGGGATCAACGGCACGGTGACCACCGCGGGCGGCCTGCTGCGCTACCGTGTCTCGGGAGAGGCGAGCGCGGTGATCGGCGCCGTGGGCCCCTTCGCCACGGCCGGCTACGAACTGGTCGACGGCGCGAAGCTGACGCTGACCGCAGAAGCGCCGCAGACTCTGCCGCTGATCCTTGCCGGCACCGGCACGGTAGACCTGACGGCCGATATCCAGACCACCAACCAGACAGCCCTGAGCGTAGTTTGGACGGCGAGGCCCGATAATTCGTCGCTCAATAATCCCAACGCACTGACGGTCGTGAACCACGGCATGATTTCGGGAACGATCAATGATTACTGGGGCGGCGGCTTCGGAGTCGTCAGCCTCGGCACGAACAACACGCTGCAAAACGATGGCACGATCAACGCCGCGTTCACGGCTACCAACGGCGGAACTTCGTACAATGCCGCCGTCACTTACGGCAGCACGCTGGTCAACAACGGACGCATCACGCTGGATGGCAGCTACGGCACCTACAACGTCACCACCGTGGTGAACACGGGCACGATCGAACAGACCGGCCCAGGCGCTTCCTACGGCCTTTACAATGTCTCCAACGTGACCAACAGCGGCACTATCCAGACCTCCAACAGTGCGATCCGGGGCGATTACGGAGGCGTGGTCGTCAATTCCGGTACAATCGCCAGCACCGCAGACACCGCGATCTCGTCCGTCATGAAAGTCGCCAATCTGGCTGGCGGCACGATATCGGGTGGCGCCGGGACGGCGATCTCCATGAGCGGCGGATCCGTGAGCAATGCGGGCCTCATCCTGGGCAATGTCGACCTCGGCTACTGGGGCGGCTACGGCAGCGCCTATTACGCCAACGGCGGGACGCTGATCGGCGACCTGACGCTGGGTAGCGGCAACGACCTGTACCTCCAGAGCGGCACCGAAACCGGTGTAAGCGGCACGATTGACGCGGGCTCTGGCCGCGACACTTACGGCATGGCCCTCACCAGCAGCGGCACGGTTGCGGTCGGCGCTGCGCCCGGAACCGGCTTTGAAGACGCAATGGTCGCGGCGCTAGGCGCCGATACGGTCGCCACCGTCACTGGTCTCGATGCCACGTTCACCGATCTGTACGCCGCGGGCGACGGCACCGTCGTCAACGCGATGAACCTCTCCGGCGCGCTGATCATGGGCAGCGATGCTTATACCGGACAGGCCTATATCCTGGGCCAGACACTCCGCGCGCTCGTCAATGACGGGTCCGTGGCGGGCGGCGTGAGCGGTTCCGTGGCCCGTCTGGTCAACACCGGCACGATCGGCTCGGCAGAGCTGGCCTATTCCCCGATCACGGTCTGGAACTGGGGCGATATTGCCTTCGAAAACAGCGGTATCGTAACGGCCAGCCAAACTGAAGGCGCCTTCTCGTCGCTGGCCGGATACGCCATCAAGATCGCCAATAGCGGCATGATTGCAGGCGGCTTCCAGGCCTTCGCGGTCGCCTCGCAAGAAGGCACCGCGGGCACCGTCAGTGTGGCCAACAGCGGCATGATCGCCAATGAAGGTGCCGGCGCGGCCCTGCAAATGCTGGCGGGATCGGTCGATGTCAGCGTGCCCGCCGCCTTGTCGCTTGAAAACAACGGCACGATCCGTGCGGATGGAGACGGCGCGGTCGCGGTCGACCTTGGTCTGGCTGTTCCTGACTACGGCATTTTCCCCCCTCCGCCGCTGGGCACGGTAACCGGCACGCTCATCAACGCGCAAAGCGGGACGATCTCGGCTTCGGGCAAGGACGCCATTGCGATCCAGTCGCTCGGCACCACGTTCAACCTCGAAAATCACGGCCGCATCGAGGCGAGCGGCGAGGGCGCGCTGGCCATCCTGACCACCGATGCCTTTCCCGCCGTGCTCCGCAACACGGGCACGATCGTGGGCGGCGTATTATTGGGCGGCGGTGACGATCTGGTCGACAATAGCGGCACGATGGGCTCCATCGACCTTGGCGCCGGGGACGACCTGTTGCGCCTTTCGGGCGGCACTTTCGCAGGTGCGGTCTATGGCGGCGAGGGTAGCGACAGCATCGAGATCGCCGGCGGCCAGGCTGCATTCTCGACGATTTCCAACGTCGAAGCCCTGCGCATGAGCGCGGGCCTCGCAACCGTCAGCGGCAGCGCCTCCTTCGACAGCATGGCGCTTACCGGTGGCCGCATGATCGGGCTGGCGGGTTCGACGATCACGGCGCCGACGATCACCGTGGGGCAAGGGGCAACATTCGGTTCCGCAGGCACCGTCAACGGCGATATCGCCGTCGCCGGCACGCTCAGCCCCGGCGCCTCGCCCGGCACGATGACGGTCAACGGTAATGTCACGCTGGCGGGCACTTCGGTCTCGATCTTCGAGATCACCCCCACGGTTTCGGACAAGCTGATCGTCAACGGCAATCTTACGATCGCCTCCGGCGCCACGCTGCAGATCGCCGCCAGCGGCATTGTCAACCCCGGCCAGTCGCTCGACCTGATCGATGCCCAGAGCATCACCGGCAGCTTCACCAACATCATCCGCTCGGGTCCGCTTTTCGGCGTCCTCGTCCAGGACGGCGGCACGGTTTCGCTGCTCGGCGAGTTCATGAACGATACGGCCTTCACGCCGCAGGTTCAGGGCGCGATCGATTACGTGAACGGCCTCATGACCAACGGTACGGCTTCGGCCGCATTCATGGCAGCGGTTCCGGAGTTGGTCGCCAGCTCCAGCACCACCAACCAGACCGTCTTCGCGCAGCTGACGCCGGAGGCCTATGCCTCTGCCGGGCAGATCACCGTGGAGCATGGGCTGGAACTGGCAGATGTCGGCCGCAGCGATGCCTTCGCACCGCGCCCCGACACGCCCGGAGCGTTCACTTTCGGAAGTATGCTCGGCAATACGCGTACGCTTGAAGGCGGCTCGCAAGGCCCGTCACGCGCACGGATCAACGGCTACGGCTTTCTCGGCGGGATTGGCTGGGGCAGCAGCGACTGGTCGATCGGCGGCTTTGTGGGCTATCTCAACAGCCGGCAGACACTGTCCTCGCTCGGCACCCGCACCGAAGTCGACGGCGTGGTTGCCGGCGTCCATGGCCGCTGGAGCAACGGCAAGCTCGGCATCAAGGCGACAGTGGCTTACGATGGCGGCAAGGCCGATACCCAGCGTAACCTGCTCGGCGCTTCAGCCAAGGGCTCCTATGACCTGACAGGCTGGACTGGCGACCTCAGCCTTACCTATGCGATGCCGCTCAGCCGTGGCTGGACAGTGCAGCCGATTGTCGGCGTGACTGCAATCCGCACGACTCGCGGCCAGGTGGCGGAAAGCGGCAACAGCCCCTACGTCCTCGAAGTTAAGCGCGAAAACGACTACGCGGTCTTCGTCGACGGTGGCCTTACCTTCAAGGGCGCCATGGAGGAAGGCGCGGCCGCGCGTCCCTACCTTACGGTCGGGATGCGCTATCAGGTGGAAGGCCGCGCTCCCTTCGCGCTTGCCGCTCTCGGTGGCGGAGGCTCCGGCCTTATCGCGACGGGGGCCTCCCGCGCTCCGGTCCTCGCCACGGCAACCATGGGCGCGGATGTTGCCGTGACCTCAACTCTGATGTTGTTCGGCGCAGTGAGCGGTGAAGCTGGCAATGCCGACAGGCGCGCCAGCGCGCGTGTGGGCCTGCGTCTCGCGTTCTAAGCAAATGGCCGGGTTTGATTTCGGTCAGATCCGGCCCTTCAGATCGTAAACGCGAGATGGTTAACGGGGTTTCGCAGTGACTGGGGGGGTGTCGATCCGCCGGGCTCGCTCGGTTCTGGAAATAGACACCTCGACCTATCACTATAAATCCTGTCGCCGCCAGCAGGCCAGCATCTAAGCCCGCATCCGTGAGATCTGCGAATAGAGATGCATCTGGCACGGCGGCGGATTTAGCCGAAGTGGTGATCGGACAAATACCCGGATCGTGGTAAGGTGTCGGCTCGTCTCTCCTGCCAGGTTTCATGCGAGTCTGCACCTCCAATCTGCCGATCTCGCTATCGACTGCTCGCAATTGTGCGGCGAGCCGTCCAAAGCAGCGCTAGTGTGTACGGGCAGCGCTTCCTTTCGCTCATGCAGTGCATGGATTATGGAATTGACGTCGCCTGTGCCGATGCCGGCCACAATACCGCACTCACGCAGGTGCCCGCGCAGGGCATTGATAAGCATAGTGCGCCGCGCACCATCAACTCGCGGCGCTCGTGCAACATCAGCACGGCCTGCTGTTCCGCGGTCTTCACAGCAAGGAATCGCATCGTTGGCCGCGTCACCGCCCCGTAGATCGCCACTGCCTCCGCCGCGCCAGTCTTGCGGCGCTTTACACATGTGCGGGTGGCATCAACCGAACCTCAGTAGGCGCCGGCGGAACCCGGCCTTGTGCGGATGTGGATCGGCGTGAATTTCGCTGGGCACATGGAGGCCTTGCGAGTGGATATCGAGCAGTCAAAAGAGCCTCGTATGAGCGCTCGCCGAGATGGTGGAGCGGTCGTACGGGTGGAACGTCGCCGGCACTGGAGTGACGAAGAGAAGCTGGCGATCCTGAAAGAAACCACGCAGCCCGGCGCCATCATGGCAGTGGTGGCGCGTCGGTACGGGATCGGGACCGGTCAGCTCTACACCTGGCGCAAGCAATTGCTCCGCGGCGCGATGGCCGGGTTCGTGCCGGTTGAGCTGACGCCCGCCGAACCGCTGGCCACGCAATCTGACGCTGGCCGGATCGAAATTCGGCGCGGCGGTGGCTTCACGGTATCGATCGACAAGCTGGTTGACAAAGAGACGTCAAGATTGGCGCTCGAGGTTATCGGGGAGCTTGAACGTTGAGTTTGACGCTGCCGCCGTCGGCGAAGATCTATCTGTCGCTGGCGCCGTGCGACATGCGCAAGGGATTCGACGGACTGTCGGCGCAGGTGCGCAACATCCTCCAGCTCGACCCATTCTCCGGCGCCGTATTCCTGTTCCGCGGGAAAAGAGGCGATAGGTTGAAGGCACTGGTGTGGGACGGGTCAGGACTTTGCCTCTATGCAAACTAACTGGCTTCACACTACAGCCCTTCCATCGAGATCGTTGCACTTTGTTCGCTAAGCCGACGGACGCTTTCAGCACGATGTGTCAGTTGGTTCCATCGGATACATTGTTTGGCCGGGACGTGCGGCCCCGGCGGTTCATAGAGGCCCATATAGCCATTGTAGGCGTGACGATTGATGATGCCGTACTTCGCCCACACCTGACCAAGGTGGCTTCCGAGATTCCGAGTTTTGCGCAGGCTTCCGCCTTTGTCAGCATACCACGGTCGCGCAACCGGTCGTAGCGAGTGCGCAGACCATACTGTTTGACGAGGTAGATGACGCGCAGGTCGGTAAACTGCGCATTGGCCTGGTCACGCCGCGCAGAGCCACCGGGACGGATACCTTTCGCATTCAGGATATCCTTGATTTCGGCGCAGATATGGTCGTCGAGAAGCTTGTCGACCAGGCCCACTACCTCCGGTCGGGTCTTTACCTGCTGGGCAGAAGATTTGGGGTTCTGAGTGGTCAGCGTTTCGGTCCTCCCGCCTCTGAAGCGGATGTGGACGCGGGTTTCTCCCTCGGTGGGGAACTTGAGCAGGGTGACGTCCTCGACAAGGTAGGCCAAGAGTCGCTTGCGTTCACGGTTCGGCAGGGTTGGATCGTACCAGACCGTTTTAAAATCGGTCGTCATGGCGATCAACCGATCGTGGATTGCGTCGTCCAGCTTCAACTGGCCTTCGCGCAGAGCACGCTCTCTGTCTTCTTGTAGCTCAGTCAGCGAGCGCAGCTTGTCGTTCCATTCTCGTTCCAATGTGTCGGCAACCAGGCGGTTGTTCGGATCGACCAGCATGAAGCGGCGCTGCGCCAGATCGGCTTCAATCCGGGCACGCTCGACAGCGCGGAGCCGGAGGTCATCCGCTTCGCCATGACGACGCTCGATCTCTTTCCTGATCTCCAGCGCCAATTCTACAGCGGCGGGCGTCATTTCCGCTGCGATCAATTCGCCGATTGCTGCGTCAATGGGCCACCCTGCGATCGACTGACAGTGCGGTTCGCCGCGAGAAGCAGAAGCGCGGCTGCACAGATACCAGGTATCCACCTGACCGCGCCGGTCGGCGTAGCGGGCTCTCATATGACTTCCGCAACGTCCGCATACAACGCGCCCTTGCAGCAGGGCCGCGCCTTCGCGGGGCGGCGAGGCGCGCACGGTCTGATAGCCTCGACCATTGGATTCGAGGACCCTGAGGTTGTGCTGGAACTGATCCCAACTTATGTAGCTGGGGTGGGCATCCGGGATGCAGGCAAGCCAATCTTTGGGATCACGCTTGCGGAGCTGCTTCTTCCCATCGACAGTCCGGCGGTAAAGCCGCTGCCCATAGGCATAGACACCGGCATAGCGAGGATTGTGCAGCGTTCGCATGGCGGTCGATGCGGTCAGCGGTTGGAAGATCACCTGCTTACTATTGCGCACCCGAGACGGGAAGAGCAGGCCTTCCCTGGCGAACGCCTTGACTGTCTGCGAGGCCGATCCGACCCGCGAGAACGTTTCGAAGAAGTGGGTGATCATCTCCCGGATCTGGGCGTCAGGATCGAGGACAACATTGCCAATCTCATCGTAGAGGAAGCCGGTTGGCAGGGGGCAGCGATATTCACCGCGGCGCACCTTGTTGAGGATACCACCGCGTAACCGGGCTTTGATGACGTGCAACTCGGCTTCACTCATGGTGCCCTTGAGACCGAGCAGCAGGCGATCATTGAAGTTGGCCGGATCGTACACGCCATCCTCGTCGAGGATCAGTGTGTCGGCCACCCGCGCGCCCATCTGGCAGGCTATACCGGGATCCTCCAGGTCGACCGGTATGCCGGCTTCAATGCCCTGTTCGAGGAAGGCCGGATGGACAAACCCATGACCCGCGCCAACTGCTGGGTTCACGCACGCCGGGAGTTCTTCAAGCTCGTCGATATCAGGCAGCAACTCAAGCGCCGGAAGAAGGGTGCCGCGCCGCTCGTCTCGCCGCTGGCGACCGAGGCGCTCGAGATCATTGACCGGCTCTTTGCCATTGAGCGCGACATCAACGGCAAGCCTGCCGCCGAGCGCCTAGCCGTTCGCCAGGAATTATCCGCGCCCATCGTTGCCGAACTCGAGACCTGGATGCGCGAGACACGCAGCAAACTGTCTCGTCACGATGCCGTGGCCAAGGCCATCGCCTATCTCCAGAACGACTGGGACGGCTTCACCACCTTCCTCGCCGATGGCCGGATATGCCTCTCCAACAACGCCGCCGAGCGTGAGCTGCGCAGCGTGGCCCGGGGCAGAAAGGCATGGTTGTTCGTCGGATCGGATCGTGGCGGCCAGCGCGCTGCGATGATGTTCAGCCTCTTCGGTACCGCGCGCCTCAACAACGTCGATCCGCTCGCCTGGTTGACTGACGTACTCGCCCGGATCGCCGACATACCCCAGAGCCGCCTTCACGAACTCCTCCCTTGGCACTGGAAGGCCGCTCAGCTGCAGCTCACACAGGAAATCGCTGCCTGAACCGTTAGACCGAGGCCTTGCGGTTTGCGCAGAACAGTCCATGAAATAGCCGCTCGCAGCGCTCACGGCCGGCTGAGGTCAACATTACCGACTTCGCCTTGCCCACGGGATTGTTGATCAATCCTCGCTTGTGCAAGCGTCCCAGCGCATCCCAATCAAAGGTCTTCCAGGCTCGACAAGTCCCTGACGTCCGATCCAGGTCGTGCAGCGTCAAAAACATCAGAGCCAGAACCGCCTCATCAATCCGGTCGGTATCGATATCCTGCTCGTCCATAGGCAGCTCCTCGCGGCGCTGCCGATAATCTCACATCTTGACCACCAGCTCCACTGCGTCCGCTATCGGAGGTGGGTTCAACGGGTGGCGGGCTTTACCGGATTGGTAGGGACTGTAACGTGGCGTCTCTTTTACGGGTAAGAGCTTTTGCGAAGCATTGGTGCCTGCTTTGTCAACGGAAGCGGCTAATGGGACAAATGAGTCTTCAGCAGGCAGAATTATTCGGCCGCAAGTCCTTGGAATTCATGACATTAGCCGAATATTTTTCATTGCCCCGGGAGGCCCGGCATTCTGGCCGGCGGCAAGCCAAATCTGGCAACTGTAATTTTTTCTTGATTTCCATCACTACATCCCGGCAGCATAGCACCCGAAATTAATTAGCAGGTAACTGATGCGACAGACTTGAGCCAAATATGGCTGAGGACGTTACCCATAATAGGAGAGAAAATGGCAACCAAATCTTTAATGTTCGATTATTCTGGTGTGGGATTTCGATTTGAGATTGGTGCTGATGAATATATAATTTCAGATAATATAGAGAATACGGGTAATTGGGAAGAAAATCAGTTATCGCTTTACCGGGAATTGATTGGAGAGAATGGCGTTTTTGTCGACGTCGGTGCAAATGTCGGCATAAATAGTATTTTTGCCAAACTTTCCCAACCCAATTCGCGCGTTATTGCTATCGAACCCGAGCCACGAAATTTTGCTATTCTTTCTCGAAATGCTGCAGGTAGGAATATCGAACTCCATAACCTTGCTATCGCGGACAAGCCGGGAGAGATGGGCTTCGAGGGGACGGGGACCAATGCGCATCTTTCGATTTCCGGCAACGCAGTCAAAGTTAAGTGCGTTACTCTCGACAGTTTTGCCAAGACGATCGATCGCATAAACCTCATGAAAATCGACGTAGAGGGTTTCACCGATTTAGTGCTGGCAGAGAGCCGGGAGGCACTCTCACGAACGAACAATGTTATTATCGAATTCTCCTACGGCGACACCGAGCGCCGTTTAAAGTCAATGGGTGTAAAATCTCCGAAACAAGCAGATGTAGTGATACACTCAGAAGAACTATTTGAAAATTTAAAACTTAATTTCAGTCATTTTTACTATATATCTCGTAGAGACGGCCTAGTTGATCTCTTGGAGACGAAAGACCTATATGAGATCATGTTTGCAGAAGCCCCTGTAGGAGACATTTTGGCCACGCGTAGCCCTCGGGGGGATGCGATAAGTGCTCTCGCATTTGCTTTCAGGCAAGTTTGCCAGTTGCTGTCGCAGAATCATATGCGCATGACAGATGCTCAAGCTCTTACCACGAGGATTGATCAGCTTGAACAACCCGTCGAAGCCAAATTGATGCTCGTTCGCCGAGGTTGACAACAACACAGGTTGTTGAGGCATCGTCCGATTTCATGCGGACGATGCTCCTTTTTATATTGGAGCATTTTCTCTTACCGAGAAGTCGACGCAGTCGACGCTTCGTTTGCCCTTGCCGTCAGACTGTTCGCCTAGATCATTCACATTTTGCCGTTCAATCTCCATCGGGAGGATAGGCACCGGGTTGAAAAGGCAGATGACCACTCCGTGTGGAAACTGCTCCGGGTATGCTCGCGCATAGCTCCACGCGTTGCGACGCAAGTTTGGCGGGTGGGCGGCAGCTTGTCACAAGCTGTTGCGTCGGTATGGAGAACTCCATGGACTCTGCCCGCATCACAAAGCGAAAGCTCGTCTACGACGATTGGTACAAGCTCTACCAGATTGTCATCCAGCTTCCTGACGGCGTGCTTACGCCGCGCCACCTCCTAGATAGCGGCTCAGCTGTAGCAGTATTGCCGTACGATCCAGATCGGCGAGTCTGCATGCTAATCAAGCAACCGCGGGCACCCGTGCTGGCAGCTGGTGAAGCGTCTCTCTATGAAGCCATCGCTGGACGTTTAGATGGTGCTAGCCCTGAAGACCGCATTGTGGAAGAGGCTCTGGAGGAAGGCGGTTTGCGCCTTTCAAAATTTTTGGAACCGATCACAAACATGTGGTCGCTGAGCCCGCTCTCGACCGAACGGGTCCAGCTCTACCTATCAACCTATCGTGCCGACGATCGGGTAGCCGAAGGCGGTGGCGCCCATGACGAAAACGAAGCGATCTCCGTTCATGAGATAAGTCTCGATTCGCTTCGTCAGATGGTGCTTTCCGGTGAGTTGACCGACGCGAAGACGCTCATCCTCGCTCAAGCGCTTCTCCTGCGTCATCCGGACCTATGGAACTGACGTGGGGCAGAGAGTGTGCTCAAAGATGGTTAGACACAGCCCGTGGGACGCCGCAGGAACGCGTGGGCAGTTCAGGCACCGGGGCCGGCGGAAATCCCCTACGCCATTCGATGGTGCTGTAATTATGACATAGAACGCGCCGTCGGTATCGACGCCATCGCCGCTTTCTGAGCCATAAAAAGCACCAATGATCGCGCCGTAGAGAACTCGTATCGGCTGCTTTCAGGTAGCTCATCTGAGGAGAGCGATATTTTTCTGGTTCATGCAGTCTACATATTGGATTTTCGCCATCTACTCAAGACGACCCGGGATAAAGTTATAATATAGATTTAATGAATTTAATCGTCGGTAAGCATTGTAAGGTATGGGTTATACCCCGACAGTTACGATTTGCTTGTACCGTCTTTCACAAAGGCCTGCGCTTACTTCCGTTAATGTGGTTTCATCCCGTCGACGATCGTAAAGCTGGGTGCCCTTGTTGAGCTGTGGTTTGCCGTGGCAGCAGCGGTCTCCAAGGTACCGCCATTTTTGAGAAATGTCGTAACGCCGCGGCAGGCTTGCCGTTGATGCCGCGCTCGATGGCAAAGAGCCGGTTCGATGATTTCGCGCGCTTTACTCGCCAGCAGCGAGATCAGCGGCGTAGCGCCCTTTTGACGGCGTTTGAGTTGCTGCCTGATATCGACGAGCTTGGCGAACTTCCGGGCGCGTGAACCCAGCAGTTGGGGCGGGTCATGGGGTTGTCCGCTTGGCCCTACTCGAACAGAGCATTGAAGCCAGCATACCGGTCGACCTAGGGGTGCGGATTCCGATGATCCCGGTCGCCTGTTCCAATCTGATCCCGGCCATCATTCCGATTTGATCCCGGCCGGGTAGAAGCCAGATCGTTTCGCTTGATGGCATTAGGGATTGACGGTGGTCAAGCGGCGGTTTGGGTCGCAGGCCGGCGCATGGATTCACCCTCGAGTTCGAGGCGGTGTGCATTGTGAACGAGGCGGTCCAGGATGGCGTCGGCGTATGTCGGATCGTTTATGGTCTGATGCCAGCGGGCCACGGGAAGTTGGCTGGTGACGAGGGTGGAGCGCTGACCGTAGCGGTCTTCGAGGATTTCCAGGAGATGATGGCGGGCGTTGCCGTCGAGCGGCTGAAGGCCCCAATCGTCCAGGATCAGTAGCTCCACCCGGGCGAGGCTTTTCAGGCGGGCGGCGATACGGCCGTCACCTTTGGCCAGCGTGAGCTCGTCGATCAGCCGCGGCAACCTCGTGTAGAGAACCGAACGATTATCACGGCAGGCCTTGTGGCCGATCGCACAGGCCAACCAACTTTTGCCGATGCCGGTCGGGCCGATGATGGCCAAGTTCTCGTGCCTGGATATCCAGTCACCGGCGAGCAGCGTTTCGAAGAGCCGGCGATCAAGGCTGCGGCGTGTTCGATAATCAACATCCTCAGGCACGGCGCGGTGCCGCAGTTTGGCGTGACGCAGGCGCAAAGCGAGGCGTCTGTCATTTCGGTAGGTGGCCTCGTGGTCGAGCAGCAGCGCCAGCCATTCGGCATGGCTGAGGCCATCTGCATCGTCGTTGCCTTCCATCTCGGCGAAGGCCTTGGCCATGCCGGCCAGGCCAAGCTGGCCCAGAAGGTCCAGAGTGGGATGCTTCAGCATTCTTGCTCCTTCAGTTGTAGTAGCTCGAGCCGCGGATGTTGGAGTGGATGATCGGCTCTTGCTCGGGGGATTGGGGAACAGGCACCTGATCGAGCCCCTTCTCGAGGATCGATTTGACCGACGGATAATTGCGCGCCTGGATTTCCAGCGCGCGCAGCGCCGCGGCTTCGAGCCGCTGGGCACCGAAGCGTTTCTCGAGCCCGATGATGCCCAAGCATGACCGGTAGCCCTGTTCGGGATGGGGCTTCGCCTCGATGACCTTCTCCACCAATAGGGACAACATCGGCCCGATCCGGCTTGCCTCTTCGCGGATCTTTGCCGGCGTCCATTCGCCGTAGCGCCGATGGCTGGAGGGCATGTGCTCGGGGACCGTAGTGTGCCGGCCATTCCCGCTGCCGCGCATGTGCACGGCGATGCGCTCGCCTCCCAGGAAGATCTCTACCGTGCTGGCAGTGAACCGAGCTTCGACCTCGCGGCGGGCGAAGCGATGCGGGACGGAGTAATGATGCCGATCGATCGCGATATGATAATCGAGCCCGACGCGGCAGCGGCGCCATTCGGCATGAACCCACGGCTCTGCCGGCAGCGGCTTGAGGTTTGGAACATCGACTTCGTTGAACAGCTGGCGGCGTGTCTTGCCGAACTGGCGCAGCACCCGCCGATCATTGAGATCGGCAAGGCATTCGGCGATCGCTGCGTTCACCTCGGCGAGGCTGTAGAAGATCCGGTTACGTAAGCGGCCTAATAGCCAGCGCTCGACGATACCGACGCAGGCCTCGACCTTGGCCTTGTCCCGCGGCCTGCGCGGCCGGGTCGGCAGGATCGCCGTGCCGTAATGCCGGGCCATGTCCGTGTAACTGCGGTTCACCTGAGGATCGAAGTGACAGGCCTTGATCACCGCCACCTTGGCATTGTCGGGCACCAGCAACTGGGGCACGCCGCGGAAGAAGGCGAAGGCAGCATTGTTACCCGCGATCCAGTCAGGAAACTGCTCGGTCCACGTCGCCAGCGCAAACGACAGGCTCGATCCGCCCATCACGGCGACGAAGATGTGGGCACCGCGGACTTCCCCGGTCCGCCGGTCCACCACGACCGGCACCGTATCGCCAGCGTAATCAAGGAACAGCTTCTCGCCCCCGGCATGGCTCTGGCGCATGACCAGCGGCAAGCGGCCTTCCCAGCGGCGGAACAGATCGCAGAATCTCGAGTAGCGATACCCGTCCGGATGCTCGGCCCGATACTCCTCCCAGAGCACCTGCAGCGTCACGTGTTTGCGCTTCAGTTCGCGCGCTACCACCGGCCAGTCCGGCTCCGGAAGCTTGCGTCGTCCCGGCTTTACGCCGGAGGCGCCATACAAGCGTCCCTCCAGATCTATGTCGCCGATCTCCGACGGAACCGGCCACGCCAATCCCGAGCGATCGAAGCGCACGATCATGTCGCGCACTGTTGATCGAGCAAGGCCAGTCAGTCGGGCGATCTCGCGCATCGGGACACAAGCCTCCCGATGCATTCTCATTACTTCGCGCACATGGCGCATCTTCGGCCTCCTCGTCGGCATCTCCATCCTCCGGCTGCTGCGCCGATAAGATGGACCCAACGATCGGGCTTCTCACTCCCTCCCGGGTGGCCGGGAATTGCTCGGAATGGTGGCCGGCATCATCTCGGAATCCCGGCCGGGATCAAATCGGAATGGTGGCCGGGATGACCCCGGAATCCGCACCTAGGGGATCCCGGCATAGCCTGTAAGGTGAGGGCGAGCATGCTCACCTCTGCGATCGCTTGAGTAGTCGTATAGCGCCGCCGGCGGAGCCGTGCCGCCGAACGGGCGATCGTCACGCACATAAACCCATATTCGCGCCACTCTGGTCTCGAGCTTCGCCAGAAGCGGGGCGGTGGTGTCGTCGGCATGCAGGTGATCTGCGGCAACCCATGAGCTTCCAGCAGCACGCATAAGGGGTTTACCGCTACGCAGATTGCGCCGATCTGATCGCCAAGGATCAAAAGGCTCAAGGGGATGCCTTCGGCCTCTAGCCTGTCCCGCTGGCTGTTGGGGAGCTGATGCAGGCCGTGCTTCTAGAAGGCAAGGTTGGTCAGGAAGTGCGGCTCGAACATTCCGCTCGGGGTTACGTGGAAGGGCGCGGATGGCTGGCTGATCTTCTCGTACTGGCGGCAGGAGCCCTTCTCGCGCACGGTCTGGACCACCTTGTACCGGGCCGGAACGCGCTTGAGCGTTCCGGTGACCGCCGCAGGCAGATGGCTCAGATCGTCCGAGCCGCAGCACGGACACAATTCCGGCGCGGGGATGACGACCTGCTCGCGCGGGAAAGTCGCGGCGGATGGATTGCTTGCGGATGAGCGCCTGGACCGTGGTGGTCTTGGCAGCTGCGATCTAGCTGGGCAGCTCGGCCTCGCTGGCATTGGCCTCCAGTTCCTCGAAGGCCAGTTCGAGCTGATCCAGCAGGCGCCGGCTGCGCTCGGAGCGCGCACCATATTTGTCGCGGCGCATCCATTCGTTCATCAGTTCGAGATGGGCGTTGCGGCCAGCAGGTCGGAATTGATCGCCCAGACTTTGGCGACCTCGGCCTCTGTCACCAGTACCTATTCACGCACCATGGCAAGTTCGGCGCGAAGCTGCACAACCTCATCGGCTGCGTTGCTGGAGACCATGCGCGGATCACAACCAGCAAGTCCTCAAGAACCCACCATCTATAAAATTTTGTGTCGGTCCTACTGCCGTTTTGACGGGGCCGGCATCACCCGACCTCCGTCGGGCGCCAGGTCTCCTGCGGGTTGCGCCAATCCACGCCTTCAAGCAGGCACGCCATAGCGAAAGCCGAGATTGCGGTCGTCCCGTCCTTTGTTGATGGCCAGACAAAAACACACTCTTTCCAAGCGTTTTGCATATAACGACATCTTAAGTCCGTCATGCCACGAGATCTTGCACAGCGAACCGCTTCTTCTCCTGAAGACGTACAGATCGCCGCCACGGGCGTGGGCACGGAGCTCTTGTCTTCCAGCACGGCAGCTTCGATGAGGCCATGGCCTTCCCGCGACGAGCGCCGCGCTCAGCTTGCGCCGCCAGGTATAGACTAACGCAGCGGAAACGTCATGCCGCCGAGCAACCTGCGCGACACACGCGCCCGGCGCAAACGTCTCTTCCAAAATACGCCACCGTTTCTCAGCATTCCAGCTACGGCGGCGTTCAGGCCCGCCGAGGACCGTGTTCCGGCCGCAAACACCGCTCCTGAATTCGCAAATAACTGCGACCTCAGGACCGATCCGATATCCTGCCGGCAAGGCGCCGCTCTGCGGATACGTACGCACAGGACACCGCTTACTCTGGATCAGAACTATGCCGCCGCTTCACCGGATGATTGTCACTCTCCTGACGGTAGGGCGGCTGCGAATGCAACGCCCTGCCGTCGGATTCTTGGAGATCGCTCTCCAGCGCCCACCCAAATGGTTTTCATTGGACCGCCGCGAAATGCCACGCCGATCTACCGAGAGCGGTTCCGATCCGACTACATTTGGCTCGGCCTCTCTAGTCTTCAATTTGTTACATTTTCCGATTCATCAGGCGACTTCACCTGATGAGAAACCCTCTAGCGATTGACGGTCTCCAGTACGCGCTTGTTGAGCGTGGCGGCCCGGTCCAGCGTAGCACTTTCGGTATAGCAGCGTAATTCAGGTGCGTTGCCGCTTGGGCGCAGGTGAATGATATCCCCGCCTTCAAACGTGATACGCAAACCATCGGTCTTATCAAATGCGGATGCCGGACCGGCCAGTCCTCCGAACATCTGAGTCGCTCGCGCCAGCACCTCAGCCTCGTTGCCCTCCTGAAACCGCGCGAGCAGTGCCTGACTTTCAGCGGTCGGAAAATCTTTCAGGCGATCACTAAACGTGTAGCGCGGCGGCAGCGCGGCCTGCAGCCCAGAGAGGGTTACATTCTTCCGTTGCGCGTCGGTCAAAATCGCAAGCATGGGCAGCACGGCATCCCGTGTAGGGAGCGCAGGCAGCTTCCGCCCATTGGCCGTGACAGGCGTAGCAAGCAGGAAACCGCCGTTCGCTTCGTAACCGCAGACCGAGATCGATTCATCGTTCAGGTCATTCATCGCCTCAATCACAAACGGCGAGCCAATGCGGGTTCGGCGCGTTTCACGGAACGCATTTGATAGCTCAAGCGCGGTATTGCAACTCACCGGTGTCGCTACCGCATCAATGCCCAAGGCTTGGGCGCACAAGATACCCATTACATCACCGCGCATCCACGCGCCGGTCTCGTCCGCCAGCAAGGGTCGATCGGCATCACCATCGGTGGAAAGGATCGCATCAAGGCCAAACTCAGAAACCCACTGGGAGGCCAGAAGTTGATCCTCGGGACGGATTGCCTCGGTGTCGACGGGAATGAACGTCTCCGAACGGCCAAGGCGAACCACCTCACCACCCAACTGGCAAACAATCTGTACCAGTAGATCGCGACCAACCGCAGAATGCTCGTATATGCCTAGCTTTTGGCCTTCCAGAGCGTTTGGCCCGAAGAAGTTGACATAACGAGCAACATAGCCGGTTTCGACGTCAATCAAGTCTCCGCAATCCGATGAAACTTGGAACATGTCCGCTTCGTCGAAGATATCTGGAAGCACCACGCTCTGCGCGCGCATCGCGAGTTCATCAGGCTTGAGTATCTCGCCATCGACCCGATTGAACTTGATGCCATTGCGGTCATCTGGAATATGGCTGCCAGTGACCATCAGCGAAGGTATCCCCTCCGAAAAACCATAGGCGGCAACCGCCGGTGACGGCACAAAGCCACAAAACGCAACCTTTCCCTCGTTGTGCCGGATCGCTGCGGCACACGCCGCCAGAATGCTCGGTGTGGAAGGTCGCAGGTCTCCCGCGATCGCCACCGCCTTGCCAGGCGCGAACTGTCCAATGCTCTCGAGGTGTTTCAGGAAGGCGCAGGTATAAGCGAAGCACACAGCGTCGGTCATCGCACTCACCAAGCCGCGCGCGCCGCTTGTTCCAAATGCGACGCCTGAGCTTTCCATCAAATCGGCGATGGAGACGGTGCGTATCATGATCTCACTCCGCGGCCTGCATTGCTGCATTTTTTAGCGCTTCAGTTACCTTGCGCACCTTTTGGGATTCGCCACGGCGCAGGATCATCACCTCGCCTCCCGAAACAACAACAATCAGATCGTCGACGTCGACCAGCGTGACACGGGGTCCATCGGTGTGGACTAGGCAGTTAGTTGCCCCCAGCGGCAACGCCTGGCCGCGCACCGCATTGCCGTCAGCATCCTTTTCACTGATGGCATGCAGAGAGTCCCAACTGCCAACATCAGACCAGCCCATGTTGACCGGCACGCAAGCAACCTTTGCCTCACGCTCCATGATGGCGTAATCGACCGAGTCCGACGGACAGTCATGAAATGTCTTCGGATCGGGGGAAATATGCCTGCCACTGCGCTGGGCGCCTGCAAGTGAGGCTTGAACCGCCGCCAGCATCTCGGGCTGATGGCGAGCGAGAGCGGCCAGATAGGCCTCGGCGCGGAACAAGAAAATGCCTGCGTTCCAGGCGTGACCGCCCTGAGCCAGCATTTCTGCCGCCCGTTCAGCATCCGGTTTTTCGACAAACCGGTCAACTTCGTGCACCATCTCGGCGCAAGTGGCGCCCATCTTGATGTAGCCGTACCCGGTTTCTGGGGAATCTGGCGTGATGCCAAAAGTGACGAGCCAACCTCGCTCAACGAGCGTCAACGCGCGGGAGATGGCCTCATGGAAAGCAGGCAGATCAGCAATCGTGTGATCGCTCGGCATGACCAGCAGAGCATCCTCCGGCCCGGCCTCAAGCGCAGCGAGCGCGATCGCGGGAGCTGTGTTACGGCCAAATGGCTCCAGCAGGACCAAATAATCCTGAATGCCGGCATGCTCGAGTTGCTCGTCAATGATCGTGGCATGCGCCGCATTGGCAACGAGGATTGGGCGACCGACCTGTCCCGCCGTACAACCTTGGGTCCGCAGGATAGTGAGCTGGAGCATGCTCTGCTCTGCGGTCAACGCAAGCAATTGCTTCGGGCGTTCTGGCCGCGATACGGGCCAGAGGCGAGTTCCCGACCCGCCGGACAAGACAACAGGAACGATCTTCGAGGTGCTAGTCATATAACTCACAATGCCGAGAGGGTCGCGGCTATGAACCGAAACTTGGAGAAATTCTCTCTAAAACAAGCGTCAAGCCTATTTAACAGCGTTCCCAATACTGACGATGGAGAAAGCCGTTGACGAAATGACCGTGACGAATTTCTGGATGTCAATAAGCGGTGCATTGGAGACATAGAGTACGTCTTGGTTCTGGATGTGGAATCCCTGCGCGACGAAGAAGGTCGCCGGATTGGACATGTCCACACGATAAATCACCGGGACCTTGCCGTCGGGCGTCGTTCTGGTTGCCGGCGTCACCAAGTCACCGAGAACCGCAGGGTCTTCGAGCCTGAAAATGAAAACGCCTTTAACATCGGCACGGTTGTCTTGGAGGCCGCCGATCCGGCCTAAAGCTTGGGTAAGGGTAAGGCCAGTGGCTTCGAAGTTGATTTCCGCGTTGATATTGAAAGCGCCCAGCGCCTGAAAGCTATAGGGCTGATACAAGGCAGTGATGACATCGTTCGGCCGTAAGAGGATGTTTTCCTGAGGCTTGCTGATCACTTCAGCCAAAGGTTCGGAGGCGACGACGCCGCCTCGCGAAACCTGGATTGTCATCTTGTTTACCGGTTGCTTCACTCCGCCCACGCTTGCGATAGCATCGAGCAGGCGTTCGCCCTTCGTCGTGAGCGGCATCAAGCCGCTTTTGTCCACCTCGCCCACCACCGTCACGTTTGCAGCTTGGTTATTGGCAATCCGCACAATGACCTGAGGGTCATGCGCCTTACCTCTGAGGCGCAGAGTGATTTCCCGCGCAATGTCGCGCGGAGTACGACCAACCGCGGTGACGACTCCTACGAAAGGCACCATGACCTGGCCGGAGCTATCGACCATCTGTTCCGGAATGTCAGCCGAACGCGCCATAGCAGGGGCCGTTGTAACGTTCTCTGCCAAACGGCTATCTACTGATAACGTACCAAAAAGTGCAGCGGGTGGAGCTTCCCATATCGCTATATCGAGAACGTCGCCGGGACCAACGATCTGTTGCCCAGTCGCCGTATCTCCGAAGACCTCGTTGAAAGTCTTCGGGCGACGATTTTGGAAAACCTGCCGGGCCACCTGATCATTAAGATCTACCAGCATGATACCGGCAGCATCGCTTTCGACACTCTTTACCGACCTCGCTGAAGGGCCGGAACTTCCCAATGACGTACAGGAGGCAAGGAGGAACGGTACGGTCAGCAATGCTGCCGTTTTGATCCAGCGACGATTTCCAATGCAGTTCAAGTCAAGCCTCTCGCGTCTGATCCGCGGCCTATAAGCCGATCGGCAAACCACGACCAGTGGTTTGCTTCAGGCTTCACGCAAATCAGCGTGATGCTCCAAAAACCAGCGGTAGGTCTGCCTCACGCCTTCCTCAAGCGATATTCTTGCCCTCCATCCCATGGCCGCGAGTCGGCTGACGTCCATCAGCTTGCGCATCGTCCCATCGGGCTTGGTGGCATCAAAGCCGATGCGGCCCTGGAAGCCGGTGACTTCAGCAATCAAGCTCGCCAGTTCGCCAATTGTAACGTCATGCCCGAAGCCGACGTTGATATGACTGAGCATTGGCTCCGTGTTTGCGAGATAGGTTTCCTTGTCGAGGTCCAACACGAATAGGGAGCCGGCTGCCATGTCCTGCACATGCAGGAATTCGCGTCGCGGAGTCCCCGTCCCCCAGATGACCACCTCGTCGCGCCCGTCGTGAGCCGCCTCATGGAAACGGCGCAACAATGCCGGTAGCACATGGGAGTTTTCCGGGTGGAAGTTGTCACCGGGACCGTAGAGGTTGGTCGGCATCACGCTGCGATAGTCGGTGCCGTACTGCCGGTTATAGCTCTCGCAAAGTTTTATGCCCGCAATCTTGGCAATCGCGTAGGGTTCGTTGGTAGCCTCCAGCGTCCCGGTCAGCAATGCATCTTCGCGCATCGGCTGCGCGGCATCACGCGGGTAAATGCACGAGGAACCGAGGAAAAGCAAGCGTTCCACTCCAGCCGCATAGGCTTCGTGCACCACATTGCATTCCATCATCAGGTTTTCGAAGATGAACTGAGCGGGGTAGGTATTGTTTGCGAGAATGCCGCCCACCTTAGCGGCAGCCAAGATCACCGCATCTGGACGTTCGGAAGCCATGAAGGTGCGAACAGCACGCTGATCGAGCAGATCGAGCTCCGAACGCGAACGAGTGATAACGTCATCTCCGCGAGCGGCGAGCTGGCGCGAAATGGCGCCTCCCACCATGCCCCGGTGCCCGGCAACGAATACCTTCATGGCCTTATACTCACCCTTCCGAAGCGACTGGAATTTCCAGACCGTGCTGCTTGAGCAGGGCATGCCGCCTAGCCGTCTTGAGATCCTCGGCCACCATTTCCGCACACATCTCTTGCGCGGTGATTTCCGGAACCCATCCCAACCTGTCCTTGGCCTTCGTCGGATCGCCCAGCAGGGTCTCGACTTCGGCGGGGCGGAAGTAACGTGGATCGATACGTACGATAACGTCTCCCACGGCCAGCGCAGAGGCCTTGTCCCCCTCAATGGCAGCCACCACACCCACTTCGTCGAGTCCACTGTTCTCGAAGGACAGAGTCACGCCCAGTTCGGCTGCAGACCATTGGATAAACTCACGGACAGAATACTGCACGCCTGTAGCAATCACGAAATCCTCTGCCACATCCTGCTGCAGCATCATCCACTGCATGCGTACATAGTCCTTGGCGTGTCCCCAGTCTCGCAACGCGTCGATGTTGCCCATGTAGAGGCACTGCTCCAGGCCTTGGCTAATATTGGCCAGCCCACGAGTGATCTTGCGCGTCACGAAAGTCTCGCCGCGGCGGGGGCTCTCATGATTGAACAACACACCATTGCAGGCATACATGCCGTAGGCCTCACGGTAGTTGACCGTGATCCAATAGGCATAGAGCTTCGCGACCGCATAAGGCGACCGCGGATAAAAAGGCGTCGTTTCGCGCTGCGGGATCTCTTGGACCAAACCGTAGAGCTCCGAAGTCGAAGCCTGATAGAAGCGCGTCTTCTTCTCCAGGCCGAGGAAGCGGATGGCCTCCAGCAATCGTAGAGTGCCGACGGCATCGACATCCGCAGTATACTCCGGTGCCTCAAAGCTGACGGCAACATGGCTCTGCGCGCCGAGGTTGTAAACCTCGTCCGGCTCGATCTCAGCGATCAAGCGGGTGAGATTGGATGTGTCGCTCAGGTCGCCGTAGTGCAGACGAAAACGCGCCGATTCCACATGAGGATCGGCATAGATATGGTCGATACGCTGCGTATTAAAAGACGAGGCCCGGCGTTTGATACCATGGACCTCATAGCCCTTCTGAAGAAGAAATTCCGCCAGGTAGGAACCGTCCTGCCCCGTGGCCCCGGTAATGAGAGCCTTTTTCTTTACCATAATACACTAGTCCACTATCTGAAGAGAGCAACTTGCGGACAAGTCCGTGATGGTGCCACTGCACAATCCGAACCGCCCGGTCGAGCCGATAATTTGCTATCCGGCGGAAAATTCGAACCGCTTAAAGCATACGGACAGCAAGCGAGTATCGGTCGGCAGCGTCGTCGCCTTGTCAAAACATAGGATGAGATCGTTTTCATCGCGCAGCAAATCCGCATCAAAGTCAAAATGGTAATCGGACCAGCCAGATGTCACCCGTCCTTCGAAAACCACCTGTTCGTTGAGCAGGATAGTGCACTGCACCCATTTGCCTAACTGCGATAGAGCCGAAGCAGCAAAGCGGGCCTTAACCCTCCCCTGCGCCACATCAAGGCCAGAAAAATGCAGTTCTGAACGATAGCCCAGCGCCCAACGCCACTCCTTTTCGGTACTGCTCCAGCCCCTGCCTCCAATGAACCGATCATCTTCTCGCGTAAGATCCAGCAGGCCCTCGCTTTCAAGCTCACAGTCCCGGGCAGGCGGCAAACTCACGATCTCCTCAGGCCGTGCCTCGCCGATTACGTCCAGCAGCTTTTCGAACGGCAAGTCTGTCAGCTGCGCAAGCAAGCTGAGATTGCGCGTCAGAAACGAGATGTAGGCATCAAGCGAGGCATAGTAGCTGTGCCACAACTCCTTGAAGAAGGCTCCGTGATCCATCTCGATGGCAGGGCTTGGCTGCACGCCATCAATCCAGTCAAGAATGGCAGGCTGCGAAGCCAGCCACTGCTTGCGCCCTTCCACAACGGAACGCCAGCCCAGCTTTGCCATCTGCGCAGCATGACTGCGAATCGAGATCGGTCGCGCGTGATTCTTGTCAAACAGGATGCCGTTCGACCAGTTGCTGACGTACTCGCTGTTGGTCGGTGCTCCGTGGGCGAGCACCAGCTTCCCTTCAGCCATCGCTTCGAGCAGGGCCATGCCGATGCCCTCGGCGACACGAGGAGCAACGAAGACATTGGCCCGGCCCAGACACTTGGCATATTCTGCCTTGTCCCTAAACCAAGTGCTCTGGGTATATTTGTACGGCGCATCGCGGCGCGGCTTAGGCGAAAAGTTTCCCGGAATGTCCGCGACATTGTGGACATGTATGCTGTCCACTTCGTTTCCGATCAGAGTATCAACCAGCTTGAAATCGATCCCATGATCGGGCCGGCGTTGCCAGAAGAACGCATGCAGCTCGTCGAAGTGGGGAAGTGTTGCCTCGTCCGCCGCTTCCGGGAAATAGCGCAACAGCATGGTCTTGCCGCCAGCCATACGGATGCGCTCATTGAGCACGAGACAGAAGTTGAAAAAGCGCGCCTTGTGAGCGAACAGCCAATGGATATCGGGCATGCCGCCCGAACCATCGAACATCGGAATGACGATTACCGACTTTCCCATCGACAGAAAGACGGGGGCCAGAAAATCCATCTGCCACAGGATGACAACATCCGCGCCCCTTGCCGCGCGCAGGACGCCCTCATCCGGCCGCTGTTCAGGCGCGAGGTAGTAGGTATCGACGTGAAAGCCCGTGCGAAGGACATCGACGAAAAAGTCTGCCGAACGCGTCTTCTTGTGAAAATGATGATCTACGAAGAGAGCTTTCTTCATCTCAGATCACCCAATCCCGATAGCTTGTCACAAGGTCCCGAACGAACCGACCCCGCGCCTGGCGCGCGCTTGCATACCGCCTGACCGGTGACTCCTTGCTGTAAGCGATGACCTTATCCGCCATTTCCGCGATGCTAGAGCAAACCGTTCCGGCACCAAAATAGCGCATCTGGTCGACGAACGCCGGACCTTCCAGCGCCAGACAATGACGCCCACTCAGCATCGCTTCGATCAGGACCGCAGAACCGCGGAATTGATAGACGTCATGAGCATAAGGCAGAAGAACGAGATCGGCATTTTCGTACATAGTCACCAGTTCCTCGGCAGGCAGCTGCGAAGGCAGGATTGTCGTTCCCGGGACAGCATAAAGCCGGATCAGATAGTCGATCTGATGTTTCAGATCCCGATCCGGCAGGACCTGGGTGCGGAAGCGAATCCGCATTTCGGGATCACGCTGGCGTACGCTGGAAAACAGATCCGCCAGATTAAGGAAACCTTTATCGTAGCGTGCAGAACCTGGGCAAATCACCGTAAAATGCTCACCTTCCGGAAGGGGAGACTGTTCACGCATTTCGATGTTCGCGGTAACCGAGACCGGGCGATCCAATTGCATCGCCAGATATTCTGCATAGCGCGGAGTCTCTGCAGCAAGCCTCACAGGGAGACCGGCCTCGCACAGACGATTGATGAGAGCCAGTGCCACAGTGAGAGGCTTAGCGTATTGCGCCGTCGAAGCGGTTTCCATAACGCCGATCAATCGGATCAGTAGCTTGGGACTGCCGGCCTCTTTCAACTCGTCAATCGCCTCAGCCAGCGCAAGCAGTGAGTAGAAGTCGATTGAAGGATAACACAGCGTGTCGGCGGAGCCGACTTGCAAGCGCTTAAGTAACCGCGTCAGGTCTTCTTTTGCCGCGACCGCCTTTTGGGCGTGCGTACGCAAGATCGTTGCATCCATTTCAGATTTCGGCAGAGGCATAGCGTCATTGTAATAATATTCAAACGCTTGCTCGATGCCGTAACGGCCGGAAATATCGTTAGGCAGCCGCCGACAACCGAAGCACAAGACTTCGTCATAATATTTACCGACAAATTGTTTGAAATTTTCCATAGCAGCCACATTATGGCCGTAAGGAAATACACAAACCGGATCACATATCAGCAACCTCGAAGAATATTCTGAAAATCCATCCTCAGTGGAGGAAAGATTTTCATTGAGACTTCCAATAATATCACCTGACATACACTAAAACCACCCATTGCGACTTTGACCGAACCAGCATGGATAAAATCTAATTTTTCGCATGCAGAAAAGCCTTCGCAAGCGCAAAACTCCTAGACGTTTCCACACTCCCGCGGCAAGCGGAAAATACGCGGATAAGCCTTACACCAACCGTTAGATTTTCAAGAAAGAAGCGGAGGCGGAGTGTCCGCCAGGAAAGATGAGGGGAGCATCGCAGAACCTACGCCCCATCCTCTTCACGGCACAGAATTACGATCTGACTAACTGCTTAATTTGGTGACCTCGACCCGCTGAAGCGTCGTCATCGACGGATTGCCACACAGGCCGAAAATTCGGAATTCCACCGCGCTCTCTGGATGGTCATGCGCAAATTCCATAGACACGCAAAAATTTGCCAACTCAATTCCAGACCGCTCCTGGGCCGCATATCGACGCGTGCCCAATTCGGACGCAATCTCAAAAAGAAACCGCGTCATTTTAGGCGCCTGATCCGACCTTCCGATGAATGAAGCGTGATAGCGACCAGCAGGGAGCGTCAAATAGGGACCAAAAACAAGCGCGTGATCTGCCGAGTAGATTGCCCCGAAAGTAATGCCTTCAGCCGTCTTGTGCGATCCAGGCCCTCCGGTGAGTTGCTCACCATGAATTTCCCATCGCTCCCGCTTCGGCACGATAGCACTTAATTCCCGAGTGATTTCGAAATCATCGACAATAGCATCTTTGATCGACGGAAGCATATGCCACTGATAGCTTCTCAATGCCTCAAATAAGGCCCGTCGCGGCTGTCCATCCATGATCTCCTTAACGCTTTCTACATTCAGGTTACCAAGCGGTTGGCGTCGTAAAAAATCATCACACTTGGCGAGGACCACCCCATCCCAATCCACGACCAAGATGTCTAAGAGATCCGCATCCCAAAAGCCGCCCGTAGCAGCGAGATTAACTCGCTTCGCGAGCGTTCGATCCGTAGACCTTGTCTGTAGGGGCAGGAACCTGACATCCGTCCCGCGACGCGACCATCGCTTCTTTAGTCGGGTAACCTCGTGAAGTTTGGCTTGATGCAAGGGTGTTGTCACAGCGATTTTCGACCCAAATCGCCGGATTAAATTATCTACATGCGGGAAAACATCGCGCGCTTTTAGCGGCGACATAAGCTTGTCGTATAATTCCGACGTTGCCGCCTCTACGTGTACAGAAATTCTTCTTACAAATTCAATTATATCAGAAACTCTATCAAATGTTTGCAAGTATTCCATTTGTTGTGATATCGATATTGTTATCTTGACGAATATACTTAGTAAGTTTTATCTTTTTTTCTAGCAGAGGATCTTCAAAAGGATCGCCAAAAACGCCAAATAATATACCATCACTCGCAGCTATATCACTCAAACCTCTGATTATTTTCATATATCTTTATGCTCATAAAGCCACGTTCAAGATGAGACGTTATCTTTTTGTATGTAGGGCAGTGCGGGCAGTTGGCATTGCAGATATTTGTCGACCCAACGAACACAGCTTTTAACGCTCGTGCATTGAACCTGACACTATCATCTTGAAACGTATTAAGTAATATCGGCCCTTTATCACGTAAATTAATCACCTTCAAATGCCTCAACCTGATGGATGAAGGAGATAAGGACGTCCTTGCCAAAATCTCAACAGGCGCCGTAGAACTTAAATTTATCTCTATAATTATTTCATCCAAATCTTTAGATTTGGAATTACTCAATCGACATTCACCTTTGCTTCGATTTGATTAGACATTAAATTTACGACCATTAATTCAAGTTGAGCATGCTCTAATTTCATTTCATCCAGTTGTATTTGCACGAGAATTCCGCTCCGCCCCATTGGGACAACGAAAGCCGAACGAAAAATAGAATATTTGCAAAAAGAATTATCTTCAAAATCGGCGATGAAGTGTTTTTTTGAAATTTGGTGTATTACACTAATTGATCGATGATCGCCTCCCAAATTTGATAAATTAAATTTGTTCTCCTTGGCAACAAAATCGGAAATTACGTTACCAATAAACTCGGATTTCATCGCTACAGAAGAAATAATACTCATGTCAGCGCCTCGATAACTAATGCTCAGTTATCACTTTGTTAAACAACAAACTACTTATTCATATTTTTCTAAAACGCAAATTTTTGAGCGCCCCGTTATCATAGTAGAATTTTCAAAAGATTGATTATGACTCGATCGCATCTTGATTTGAACAAAATCCGATTGGCTGGCTGGCTTGCCTTCCCCCCCGTTGCCTAAATAATGAGCGGTGATATTCCCCAAAACCGTGGGCAGGGAGATAGAAGCCCTCTCCAGAGTACAAAAATTTTAAAGCAAGGGTGCGGCATGCTAAAGCGGTTAATCAGCTTTCTTGATCGGAATAGGATTTTCAACAATCGGGATACCGACGCCGATTGGAAGTTAATTGGGGAAGATGAGCCCTATTTCGGCGTATTAACTTCTGAAGAATTCAAAAGATCTAACTTCGATAACGATGCCCGAATAAAGTTTTACGGCAGTGGCTGGCATGACGTTACAAACGATCTCGAACACATGCGGAAACTGTTTGGCGAATTTAATCCTCGGTCAGCTTTGGACTTTGGCTGCGGAGTTGGCCGGCTCACTATGCCACTCGCTGAAATCACCGGCGATGCGGTTGGGGTTGATATCTCTCCGGGGATGTTGGCCGAGGCACGGGTGCACGAAGGGCCACGCCTCGCTTTTATGGAAAAAATTCCGGATAGGAAATTTGCCTGGGTCATGTCCCGTATTGTCCTGCAGCATATTCCTCCAGAACGAGGCTATGCGTTATTAAAACAACTGCTTACTAGCGTTGAGAATGCAGGTGGTGCGACCATTCAAATCGTTTTTGCAAGAACCCAAGTTCATGCGCGCTCGGCCGGGGCGCGCTTGATTCATAGTAATGACGATTCGTATTACGCCAGGCCACCTCGCCATCACCAGATACCTCCGGGATCTATGCTGATGCATGATTATGATCTGTCACTGGTGGTCTCGTTGTTTTTCGCTGCGGGCTTTCGGAGTTTACACCTTGAACACACAGATCATGGCGGCATGATAGGAGCCGTGATATATGCGCGAAAGTTCTCTGACTAACAGGCAAGTGGCTTCTAACGTGACTTCCGGAATTCCAAAAGCGCGGGCTAGAGCCGGGCAGCTTTGTTGCGCCTGAGCGCGGGTTGAGCAATGGCCTGCGCAGCTCCGCTGCGCAGGCCATTGCTCATGCAGTTCACCGGCCAAGGCGGCATGGGTTTCATAGCCAAGGAAAGAGTGCGGCCTCTCTTGGTTGTAGTCCCCTACCCAGGCGGAGATCACCACGCGAACATGCTCCAGGCTCAGGAACAGCGTCTTATTGGGCAGCTCGTCGCGCGTGCGACCGTTAAAGCTCTCGACGTAGCCATTTTGCATCGGCTTGCGCGGGGCGATATAGTGCTACTACCCCCCAACTTCCCCGCACCAGGCGAGGACGGCGTTCGAGGGCAGCTCGGTCCCGTTGTCGCTGACAATCATCCCCGGTGCGCGCATTGCCTCACCCATTTTGCTCCCGAGTGATGGGCTGTTGCCTCATCTAGAATGCTCCCGGCAATGGTCGGGAGGGAACGATGAGGAAGGTGAGCATGGCAACGCGGAAAGAATTGATCGAGGCGGTCGGCACGCGATACCGGGCATGCGATCGGTCGAGTAAGGGCAAGGTGCTCGACGAGTTCGTTGCGGTCACGGGGTTCCATCGCAAACATGCGATGCGGGTTCTCCGGCAGGAGGCATTGGACCGAACTGGACACCTCGAAGAACCCTCTGATTTCGGCATGGTGGGTCGTGAAGGCTCACGAGCGAAGTACGGGCCTTGGTTTTGGAGGCTGATCTGCTCATTTTTGTAGCGGGGGCGCTTGCGCAGGCCGTTTTCGGCGTCACGCGGGCGCAATTCGTCCCTCGAGCCAAGCCAGTCGCTGGAAGTTATAGGCGAGGTTCGCCATCCCGATCTTGATGCGGGCGCGAGCGATGCCAATGGTGCGCACCATGAGGCCCATGCGGTGCTTTTGCCCGGCGAAGACGTGCTCGACGGCAGAGCGAACCACCGACCGTTTCGCATTGGCCCGTGCAATACGCTCGGGCATCGGACGGCGATGCGGCTTGCGCTGGTGGATGTGGCTGGTGAACATGCCCTTGGCCAGCAACGCCTCGTTCTTCTTGGATCGGTAGGCCGTATCGGCCCAGACGCCGGAAGCCGTGTTGTCTGGACTGATCAACACCGGCAGCCTTGCGCCATCGTGGGCATTGGCGGCGCTGGCATCCCAGGTGCGGATCAGGCCATGGGTACGATCGATCCCTATGTGGTTTTTGTAGCCGTACATCGGAATAGCGAGATCGACCGGTTTGAACGCCTTGGGATCCCCGCCTTCCTTCACCTTCGCCTTGGTATACTTGACGCTCCAGCGGGCATCGCAATCCTTCTGCCGGACCTTCGCGGGATTGCCCTTCCAGCGCTCGGGTATCCGGCCTTCTTTGATGGCCGCCTTCTCCTCCTCGGTGTTCCGCTGCTTCGGGGCCGGCACGACGGTCGCGTCGATGATCTGCCCGCCCATGGCAAGGTACCCCCGCTCGGTGAGCGCGGCATCGAAGCGGGCAAATAGCCTGTCGATCGCCTTGGCCTTCACCAGACGCTCCCGGAACAGCCACACTGTCGTTGCATCGGGCACCGTACCGTCGAGGCCCAGCCCCAGGAAGCGCTGAAACGAGAGCCGGTCCTTGATCTGAAATTCTGTCCCTTCGTCCGAAAGCGAATAAAGCGCCTGCAGGATCAGGATCTTGAACATGAGCACAGGGTCGAATGGCGGACGGCCACCCTTGCCGCGAGGACTGCGACGCAGCGCCGCCACCAGCGCGCCCCGGAAAACCTCGAAGTCCACGACTGCCGCCAGACGCTCCAGCGGGTCGCCCGCCGCGCTCAACGCTTCATATCGGTCCGAAAGATCGAAGAAACCCGGCTGTCCTGCCATCATCGCCTCCGCTGTCGCGCAGAGGTAGTGAATCACTTCACGCCGTCAGACGCCACAAGTTTTTCGAGGTGTCCAACTCCTGCGCGTGCCGGGCGCAGGATCTACGATGAGGCCGTGCGCACTGCGCTAGTGGTGTTGTGGGAGGCGAGCGACCGCCTATGCGGCAAGCGGCTAAGGCCGCTCATTCCGATTCTTGTCGAAGCGATGGAAGGTCATGGCCACCTCGATCTGGCACCGCAGGTCAAGGCCAGTCTGTTCCAGATGAGCCCGGCGACGATCGACCGTTCACTGCGCGCCATACGCGAGGCAGGCCAGACGAAGGTTAACGGTGCGAGCGCCCCACGTAGACGGCGCTGATTGCTGAGCCAATGACCCTGTCTTTGCAATGGCAGCGGAGATGGCAAGATGTTCGATAATGGCGACAGCGGCTTGAACGGCGATTTAAACAGTGCCGCACAGTGTGCGAATACGCATTGGGACGGTGTGCGGCACAGTGCGAAGTCGGATTTAGCCGAAGCGACAATCCTTTCCCCGCAGAAGCGCAACCGACGGTGGGATCCACGCGAGAAGGCGCGGATCACGGCGGAGAGCTTTGAGCCGGGCGCCAATATCAGCGCGGTGCCGCGGCACCATGGTGTGAGCCCTGGACTGCTCCATTATTGGCGGCGAACGGTGCGCGACCGGGCAGCGATGGAGCCGATCTCGTTTGTGCCGCTGGAAGTCGATGACGGCGTGCAAGCTCCAGAAGGAAGCCTCGAGATTGACTTCGAAGGTGCCCATGTCCTGGTGCGCGGCGCGGTGGATGCGGGTGTCTTGAAAATTGTGTGCGAGGCGCTGCGGCAGGGATGATCGGAGGGCATAGCGATCTGAAGGTCGTGCTGGTTGCGGGACCGATCGACTTTAGGGCCGGTATCAACAAGCTCGCATCTCTGGTGGCCAACGAGTTGGGCCGCGATCCCTATTCCAACGATGTCTTCGTCTTCCGGTCGAAGCGGATGGACCGTTTGAAGCTCCTGCATTTTGACGGATCGGGAACCATCATGGTGACGAAGTGGCTTGAGGCTGGAAAGTTTTTCTGGCCCCCCGTGACAGGCGGGGTGATCAAGCTGACCTCGGCGCAGATGACGCTGCTTCTGGCGGGAATGGACTGGCGCCGGCTCGAGCAGAACCCTGTAAAAAAGCCCGAGATGGCGGGCTGAAAGTGCCGGATTTATTGGGTTTTGACACGATTTTGTGGTAACAAAATCAAGTGACCCTCCCTCCGGAAAATCAGGCTGCCGCACTGGATGCGATGACCCGCCGGGTGGCGGAACTGGAGGCCGAACTCGAGGCGGCCTCCAAGCTGCTGAACACCTACAAGGCGATGCTCTTCGGCTCGCGCTCCGAGAAAGCGCGCATCGTTCTGGACGGCCAAGGCAGCCTCGATCTGGATGACCTGAGTGCCGTTCACGTGGCTCCCGCGGCCAATGACGATCCGATGCCCAAGGGGACAAAGCCTCGTGCCAGGCGCAACATCGGCGCTCTGCCCAAACATCTGCCCCGCCTCGTTCACGTCATCGAACCTGAAAGCACGCAGTGTGCCTGCTGTCAGGGCGGCATGCACAGGATCGGCGAAGACGTAAGCGAGGCGCTCGACATCGTGCCCGCCATCCTGCGGGTGATTGCCACCGTCCGTCCCAAGTACGCTTGCCGGACCTGCGTGAGCGGCATCGTCCAGGCGCCGGCGCCGCGCAGGATGATCGAAGGCGGAATGGCAACAACCTCGCTGATCGCCTGGATCGTGACACAGCGCTTCGCCTGGTACCTTCCGGTTTATCGCCAGGCCCAGATGCTGGCAGGGCATGGCCTGCAGATTGATCGGTCGACGCTAACGCGCTGGCTGAAGTGCGCGGCCTGGTGGCTGGAAGGTCTCTACGATCTGCAACTGCGGGCAATCCATAGTCACCCCCGCATCCACGTCGACGAAACCCGAATGCCCGTGATTGGCGGTGGCAACGGCAAAGTCCGCATCGATCAGTTCTGGGCCCACGGCACGGACGACCGTCCCTGGAACGGGCCGGCGCCACCGGCAGTGTGCTACGTCCACGCCAGATCCCGAAGCCATCGCACGATATCCGAGCAGCTTGGCCGCTATCAGGGCGTGCTCCAGGTCGATGGCTATACTGCTTACAAGGGCCTGGAGAGCCCGGACGGGTTATCCGGAGGCATCCGGCTCGCGTTCTGCCTTGCCCACCTGCGTCGGCGCTTCGTCGACCTGCATAAGAGTACCCGATCGCCGATTACCGCCCAGATCATCGCCCTGTTGGGCCACATCTACCGGATCGAGGCGGAAATCCGTGGCACCAGTGCCGAGCACCGGCTGCTCACGCGGCAGGAGAAATCCAGGCCTGTCATGGAAGAGCTCAAGGCACTGCTCGACGATACCTTGCCGCGCGTCTCGCAGGTCTCGGATCTGGCAGGGCACATCCGCTATGCTCAGGGCCACTGGCGCGGCCTCACCCTGTTCCTCGAAGATGGCCGCGTCGAGGTCGATAACAATATGATCGAGAGGCAAATGCGCCCGATTGGAATCGGGCGCCGCAACAGCCTATTCGCTGGCAACGAAGGCGGGGCCCATACATGGGCGGTGCTCGCTTCCTTGCTCCAGACAGCAAAATTGAACGGGATCGATCCGTTCACCTGGCTGAGCGATGTGCTGACCCGGATCATATCGGGCGAGGTCCTTAACAACGATCTGGACCAACTCCTGGCGTGGAACTGGCGGCCTGCCGAACCTACGGTTATGCGACTGGCCGCATGAGCAGCACCAATCGCTTCAAGCGCCCAAAGAAGCCCAGAAGAGCGCGCATCCTCACGCATGAAAAGCTTGAGGAATGGCTGGCCACTCGCGAGCATCCGATGCCGGGAGTATCGATGATCGACGGCTATCTCGCGGCACTCGTCGTATCGCCCCAGTTCATTCCTCCTGAAGACTGGCTGCGTCCCATAGTCGGAGACGGCATCGCCTGGGCGCCGGACGGCAGTATCGAGGAGGCCGTGCGCAACACGATCTTCCAGCGGTATAGCCAGATTGGCGCGACCCTGTCCGGTGGTCCGAAGCGCTATGCCCCCATCTACATGCGCACGGACGCCGGCGAAGTTCTCCTGGAGGACTTCGCCAATGGCTTCTACCTCGGCATGCGGCTCAGCATCGACGACTGGAAGCCGCACATATCCAATCCGGAAATCGGCCACCCACTGACCGCCATCCTCGGCCATTGCACGACCATGATGCCTGAGGATAAACGCCAGAACGCACTACGGGGCCAGGCCGGTGAAATCCTGACCCAGTCCTGGAAGGTCGTTCCAGAGCTGGTCGAGATGCTTCACGTCAGCATCGGCGGCGCGCGAAACGTCGAAATCCGATAATCAGCAGCGTCCACGTGGGGTTCTCGCACCGCTCTGATGTCCGCTGTCAACGTTTCAAGCACGCGGAAGCGTTCGCCCTGGTGAGCGGCCTATAGTCAGCCGCGCATAGGTGGGGGAGGGACCTGAGAGACGTCGGTGATCAAGCTCTGATACGCGGGTTGGATACCGCATTCCCGATTTTGCGTCCGGGGCTTATCCTGTCTAACATCGGGCGTCGGCGATGCCGGCCACATAGCGCTGACGGATGTTCCCCTGCCGTGGTCCCACCCCCGCCTGTGCGCGGTGGTGGCGGTCTATCTCAAGCGGGCTGCGCCTCCCGGGCGACTGCCCACATAAACCCCGCCAGTTCGCGGGCGATCGCTGCACACACGACGGTCGATTTCTTGCCTCTGGCGCTTAGTGTCCGATAGCGGGAGGTCAGCCGGCTCTGGGCCTTCCATGCGATCTCACGCACCTCAGGGGTGGTTTGTTCGAGGCGGTAGAGCTTCTTAGGTCCAATCCGTGGGGGCATGCGATAGCTCCACGCGCTTTCCACGAGCATGTGACGGACGCGTTTATTGCCAGCCTTTGTGATGCCGCCTCGCCGGATTGTATCGCCCGTGGAGCGTTCGCTCGGTACCAAGCCGACATAGCCCATCAGTTGGCGGGGACTGTCGAAGCGACGCACATCGCCAATCTCGGTTGCGAAGGTGACGGCAACAATCAGGTCTACGCCGCGCAAGGCTTGAAGAGCTCGAACAACCGGCGCTAGCGACCAGGCAGGCAGGAACTCCTCTATTGCCGCTTCAATCCGTTTGATCCGTTCCGTGGACACCCGAACAGCATCAACGAGTTCCTGCAAAGCGAGTTGGTGCGCAGGATGATCGAAGCGTTGCTCCTGAAGCCAGCGGAGGTAGCGCATGCTCCACGCAACCTTGCGCGGATAAATCCGCCCATGCTTCAACATGAAACCACTGACCTGTTGGCGGTTCACGCGCTGAGCTTCGACCGCCGCAGTGCGCGTGCGAACCAGATCGCGCATCGCTTCATGGCCCTCGTCTGGGACCCATACTGGCGTAAGTTCTCCCGCGCGAAGCAGCTTCGCCAGACCCACCGCATCCCGCCTGTTGGTCTTTATCCTGTCGCCCGGCTTTCTGGGGATCAATGATGGCGCCACGACTTCGCACGGATGGCCCATGGATCTGATGAGGCGGTAGAGGCCGTAACCCGTAGGCCCCGCCTCGTAACAAAAATGGGCGCCACCATGCTTGTCTACAATCCGCTGTATGACACGCCGCATCGAGTCAGGCGACGCGTCAACTTCGCCCAGATACCGAACTTCACCTCCTCGCTCGTTATCAGCGATCGCGATCGCATTGCGCGACTTGGCGGCGTCGATTCCGACGAAAACACCTGTATAGTTCTCCACGGCTCGTCCTCCTGCGATGAGGATCGGCTCGGCCGGCCCGAGCAACCCTCGGAAGCACAGTGTAGGGCGAGCCACCCTGCATGCCGATGGCGGACATACGGTCTAACGTTGAAGGCGTGGTTCGAGGAGGAGCCATGGCGCACCGGTCGGCAGTTGCTCGAGAAGCTACAGGCTGAGCAGCCTGGCGATTATCCGGATGGTTTGCTGCGGACCGTGCATCGCCGGTTGAAGGTGTGGCGATCAGATCAGGCGCGTGCCTTGGTATTCAAGCCGTCAGCTAACCCCGCTGGCAGGCGCTTGGGGGCAGAGACCGTCTCTTCGTTGCCGCGCGACTGGGTACCGCTCCGCGTCACCTCCGGCTCCGCAGCGCGGCACCCAGTCGCGCAAGGAATAGTCCGTGAGGCCGATCTCCTGTAGGGAGCATTTACGTGAGGCAATGACTATGCCGCTCGGGAACATCGCTTCATGAGGCAACACGACCGGACTCTGTAATCGTCGCGCTACACCCCGGTTTGCCGCGTTCGGCGATCAGATTGCGGAGTTCGCGCACCATCCGACGCCCCGAGATCGAGGTGTCCGGCACCGCGCGCAGACACTCGCGGGTTACATCGTCGACGATGTTGAGCACTCGGAACGGGCGTCCCGTAGCCAGCTGATCATGGACGAAGTCCAGGCTCCATCGCTGGTTGGGTAGCACCAGCACGCGTGATCTGATCCCATGGCACTACGGCGGTTTACCTCGCCGTACTTCTAATTCAAGCGTATGCCTTAGAATCGAGCGTCTGTGCGCATCAGGTTCGCGGGCAGTACATAACAAGCCCGAGAATGTGCCATCCCCTCAGCATAGTTCAATGTGGCTCGGTGCCTCAAAGCGATCAAATTCGTAGGGCGTAAAGGCCAGTGAAGACTCAAAAGCATCCATAATGCGGTTACTGTGGCTGCGTGTTCGGGCGACATCGACGAAGCTCGGGACACCAATTCGAAAGCCGCTTTTTTCACGAACTGTGAGGGGGTGCTTCGGGATACCCGTTTCGTGCGAGATCGCGTTCAAAGATTCCTCGAGATGTTCATACCGGAAAATTCGCTTCACAAGCAGAGCACCGTTCCTGTCGACGTATTTTGGCGTGTCTACAGGAAATTCACCGCGCTCCACGTATTCATCCCAAGTTTTCGGATTGTCAGGAGATTGATGGGAAGGGGAATTTTTAAGCATAGCGAAATATGACAAGCACTTACTAATTGGATGCCTTTCAAAACAAAAAGAAAATAATCCTACAAAATCGGCGCCCAACAAATCTCTTATTTCAACAATAGGCATATGATTGTAGAATAAATTTCGTCCATTTGACTCAAAATTTCTTGGATGATGATTTGAATTTGGCGGAATGATAGGAGTAACTATATCCAAATCATTCATCCACTGCGACAAATGAACCTCTAACGATGACCCTGCAGTTTTTGTCGTTTTAATGAATATAAACTTCTTACTTAACGCTATAAGAGCCATTCGCCAAAAAACCTATTAAATCGCAGGGTAATCATTTTTATTAACGGGTATATTATATTTAATTAATACATACATCAATAATTTTTAACAAGGCCCTTACTGTAATAGAATTCTATAAAACGAACATACCAATTTTCATTTTCGCCAGCGGCCACATTAACATGAAGACTTTTGACTTTTCCGTCTGCACAGCGGAGCGTTAAGCTTAGCTCACGCGGCTTTTGAGCATTGTCTCGAAGAGTTAGCTGGCCAAGCGTCTTTCCAACTCTTGCCTCATGCGCTCTGCCTGGATGAGCCGCCCGGTTAGATCGAGATGCGCCGCATCGACATTAGCAAGACTGTTTTCAAGCTGCTGAATCCGGACCTGCAAGCCAGCTGCGCGCGTTTCGGACGCGTCAAGCCCAGATCGAAGATCTTCGATTTCCCTCAACGCTGCTGCGATTTCGTCTTCCCGGCGCATTGCCTGCGCTCGTTCAGCCTCAAGTTCACCCTGGGAACCCTCCAGCGTCTCGCGGGTGTCCTTTAATGCGTTGCAGATGGATGCGAGATCTTCCCGGGCCTTAATGCCTTCCGCAAAAAGCGTCGCCTCCCGCTCCTTCAGGCGCGCTTGCATTTGCGCTAGTTCGGCCTCCCGCCCTTCCCGACTTTGGGCCAGTTCAGAACCTAAGGCGTCAAACGCCGCCGCCAATGCTTCACGTTCAGCACCTGCATCCGCCGCCTGTTGCGCAGCTTCATGCTGGGCGATCTGCAATCTGTGTTCGAGCAGGGCGATATACTCAACGGCTCCAGCCGTCTGGCGCGAGAACATCGCCTGCTCCTCCCAGAGCTCTGCAACGAGACCGTCGATGAAGGCCTCTTCGTTCGCACTTAAATCGCATGATGATTTGATGATGGCCGCAATTTCGTCGATTAGAATGGTGCAAGTCTGCCGATCAGAAACAGGATAAATAGGAAAATCACTACGCTCGCTTGCGTCTTCGAGATCCAGTTCGATATCAATGCCCTGAGAAATCTTTGCGACAATCTCTCGTCGATACTGCGGATCGGAAGCCGCCAATCTATTTGCATGCACAACCAGATCAGCTGATCGCTTCGCCAAAGTAAGAAAATACAGGTGAAAACCGACAAAATAGCAGAATACTCGATCAAAATTACCTTGCGCCACCCATGTCTCAAGACTGACACATGTTTCTTTTGGGAAGAATTTGACCAAGCGCGCAATTATCGGGTCTCGTTCGGCTAGTCCCAACGTTTCAAATAAGCTCTGAAGAAAATACCAATTCCCAAATCGAGCTTGTCCAGCATAAGAGTTCCATTGATGGAATAGATTTCGCACCAACAAAATGTGGTAGCCCCCGAACGCTTCCTTCAGGCCTTGGGTGCGACCTAGCAAGCGGGTACAAGCTAGAACTGGCACCCGTCCGCGCTGATGGGCGTGATCAACAAGTCCCTGAACGTAAGCTGTAACGTCGTCGTCCAAGGGACCCTTCACACCTAACGTGCTAATATAGCGCTCACCAAGATTCTTGGCTACCGGAAAGCCGGGAACGCCCGCTGCATCTCCCAGCATACCCGCATATTCTAGCACATATGGAGCGCCATTCGGATGGTGAGACCGCCAACCGTCCGGGCGATCCATTCCTATGTTAGGAAGAGTCAAGCCGACGAGCTGCTCATTGAAAGGCTCATAGAAGCACAGCAGCTCCTCGTGAACACGGAATTTACTCCAAAGCCACGTGCTGGAGGCGCGAAAACCGGAGTAGATAAAAATTGGAGCCGGACGCGCCTTTGCAGACAATTTCTCCTTGCGGACCCGCGTCGATGGCCGTGCACTTCCCGATACTTGCCCTTGCATTTACGTTTCCCATCTGTGTCATTGTCACCACACTCGTTGGTGTAATGACCCTTTTTTTGCTAAGGGCGACCAGCTTGCCCGCCTCATCAACGACTAATCAATCTTCCTAGCACGAGTTATGGCTTGTGCGGTTGCAATGGACCGAAATTGGTGCAAAGGCCCCCGTCTAGTGCAGTCGTCATTGCAAGGGTGGCAACGCTTATCCTGCTGACTGAATTTTGAAACAGGCAGGATATGTATCAGAATAAGTTTACCAATCTCCTCAAGAAGATCGATTGGCTTTTCCTGCTCTCCGTAATCCTTCCGACTACCCTCGCCATAATTTACTATGGGTTGCTGGCTTCGGATGTATACATTTCGGAATCTCGCTTCGTAATTCGCAGTCCAGAGAAGCCCGCTTCCTCAGGTTTAGGAATTATTCTTAAAACCGCTGGATTTTCGAATGCCGGAGATGAAACCCAAGCGGCCAAATTCTATATCAATTCACGGGATGCCTTAGCAAGCATTAACCGCAACGGAGCCGTGGCCAAGTCGTATGCCGCACGCTCTATTTCAGTCTTTGATCGTTTCGACCCTCTTGGAATGGGTGGCTCCTTCGAGGACCTTCACAAATATTTCAGTGGCAAGGTCAGCGCCGAGTTCGATTCGGGATCCTCAATCACGACGCTGATGGTCAAGGCCTACAACCCACAGGATGCACAACGCTTCAATCGGGAGTTGCTGGAGCAGTCTGAGAGCTTGGTGAATCGGCTCAACCAGCGTGGCCGCAAGGATTTGATCGAGTATGCCCAAACCGAGGTGAGCGAAGCTCAGCACGAGGCTGGGCAATCTGCCGCGAGGCTTGCCGAATACCGTAACAGTACCGGCGTGGTCGATCCCGAACAGCAGGCCACGGTCCAGCTGCAAATGATCTCAAAGCTGCAGGACAAGTTGATCTCGGCACGCAACCAGCTCGCAGCACTGGAATCTAGCGTTCCCGATAATCCGCAAATTCCCAGCATTAAAACGCAGATTGTAGCTCTGTCGCGAGAAATCGACCGTGAAATGGGCAAAGTTGCCGGCGACCGCTCCTCGCTTTCCGCCAAGGCTGCTCGCTATGAACGCTTGGTCCTCAACAACGAGATGGCTACAAAGCGACTGGCAGTCGCGATCTCTGCCTTGCAGGAAGCACGCAGCGAAGCTTTGCATCAGCAGGCCTACGTCGAGCGGATTGCCCAACCTAACCTGCCGGACGAGGCGCTCGAGCCCCGACGGCTGCGCGGTATCTTCGCCGCTCTTGCCCTTGGCCTGATTGCATGGGGTGTGCTCAGTATGCTCTTGGCGGGCGTACGGGAGCATCGCGAATAATGTCTGGTTCGGTTCGCGAAACCCCGTTCCGGACCTCGCTTGCGATCCAGGGGCGGGTTATCTGGGCACTCCTCATGCGAGAGGTGCTGACCCGCTATGGACGCCACAACATCGGATTTTTGTGGCTGTTCGTGGAACCAATGATGTTCACACTCGGCGTCACGGCACTGTGGACGGCAACCAAAGCCGTCCACGGGTCGGACCTGCCGATCGTCGCGTTTGCAATCACCGGCTATTCCTCCGTGCTATTGTGGCGCAACATGCCAGCACGGTGCATTGATGCAATCCTGCCCAACGCCTCCCTACTCTACCACCGGAATGTCCGGGTAACAGACATTTTCTTTTCGCGGATTCTGTTGGAGGCTGCGGGCGCAACAAGCTCGTTCCTGGTGTTGAGCACGTTCTTCATTGTGATCGGTCAAATGGGCCCGCCAGAGGACATTTTGCAGGTGATCGGGGGATGGCTGATGCTTGCTTGGTTCGGCGCGGCGCTTGCCATTTTCCTGGGCGCGGCATCCGAGAAGTCGGAGATGGTCCACAAGCTGTGGCACCCGGTGTCCTACATCATGTTCCCACTGTCTGGCGCAGCCTTCCTCCTCAGCGCTATGCCCCCGCAAGCCCAGGCGATCCTCAAATATCTGCCCATGATCAACGCAACCGAATATTTACGCGAAGGGTTTTTTGGTTCAAAGATTCACGCAATGTACGACATGTCCTATCTGGCTGGCTTCAATCTTCTTCTCACTGCACTGGGTCTTGCCATCTTGCGTGTCGTAGCTAACGAAGTGACACCTGAATGATCGAAATCGGTAACGTCGTTAAGGAATACCAGACCCGTTCGGGACCGGTCCGTGTGCTCGACAACATCGATCTAAAGGTTCTCCCGGGGCAGCAGCTTGGCATCTTGGGAAGTAACGGTGCGGGTAAGTCGACGATGATCCGCCTTATTTCCGGTTCCGAGCTCCCCACCTCCGGATCTGTACGGCGGTCCATGAGTGTTTCCTGGCCGTTAGCATTTGGTGGCGCCTTCCAGGGGACGCTGACTGGCTACGACAACCTGCGTTTCATCTGTAGGGTCTACGGTGTTGATCCCGATAGCTGTGTCAATTTCGTTGAAGAATTCTCCGAGCTCGGGAGATATCTGCGCGAGCCTATCCGATCCTACTCGTCCGGTATGAGGGCGCGCCTAGCGTTCGCTATCTCGATGACAGTGGATTTTGATTGCTATCTGATCGACGAAATCATTGCAGTGGGTGACGCACGCTTCCACGCGAAGTGCATGACTGAGCTTTTCGAAAAACGAGCCGATCGGGCAAAAATTATCGTTTCACACGATACCAGTTACGTCCGACAGCACTGTGACAACGCCGCCGTTTTATCCGGCGGCAAGCTTACTTATTTCGAAGACCTAGAAGAAGCCTTCGAATTCTACGCGAAGGCGGCCGCCATGCAGGTCCCCCGCTAGGCGATGGCCAATATCTTTAGCCGCGTGCAAGCGAAGTTAACGGATCTACGCTGGCGGCAGCGAGACGTTATTGACCGCCTGATGTTTCCGCATTGGTTGGAGGCTTGGAAAGTAGCGCGAACCCGCGCTGTGCTTTCGTCGCCGCCACACAGGCCAAAACGACTGCTGGTCGATCTGTCCGTAATACACAAGCACGATGCGGGTACGGGCATTCAACGGGTCGTTCGCTCAGTTCGAGACCGCCTGCCTTCGGCAGTGCGGAGCGACGTGGCTATCGAACATGTCGTCGTGCAAAAATTGCGCGAGGGCTATGTTACCATGTCCGGTGATGAACTTCCTGGTGGTCCCGAGAGTTTGTTCCTAGGTTTGGATTTTGCCACAGATGCGGTTCACCGCGCACGGCATCAGCTTCGTGCCTTGCGGCGCACAGGAACCCCGATGTGGTTTTTGATCCACGACATCTTGCCGATAAGCCATCCACAATGGTTTACTTATCCTTCCCGCCTTAAATATCGGCGCTGGATGCGGACCTGCGCGGCACTGGCCGACGGCATTTTCTGCGTATCTCCGGAGGTGGCACGTCAAGTTACCGATCTGATGATCAACCGCTATGGCCGCAAGGATCTTCCCAAGATCGTCACGGTCACGCCAGGCTCCGATATCACCATGGCCAACCGGCAGGTCAGTCCCGACAGATTGCCTCGCGCTTACGGCCTTGATGCAGAAGCTTTCGCACGCTCGGTTTTAATCGTGGCCACGCTTGAACCACGTAAAGGCCATGCCGACGCACTTGCCGCCTTCGACTTGCTCTGGCGACAGGGTCATGCCGTCCCGCTGATTCTGATCGGTCGTCCCGGGTGGAATACCGCCAATCTGCAAACCGCAGTCAGGCAGCACCAACAATATGGCCGCTTGTTGTTCTGGTTCGATGATGTGTCGGATGAAGCGCTTCATGCCGCCTATCGTTACTGCCGACTGACACTGGTGCCCTCGTTAGCCGAGGGCTATGGCCTGCCGCTCGATGAAGCGCTTGCTCTCGGTTCTTCGGTCTTGGCGCGGGATATTCCGGTGTTCCATCGCCATCGGGAAAGTGGCATCCGCTATTTTCCGGAGCACGCGGATGCCCCATCCTTGGCCGAAACAATCCTTTCATCTCTTTCCGAACCCGTTGGGAATCGCTGCACGTCGGTGCTTCCCGACTGGGACGCAACCGCTCACGAATTTGCAAGAGCTATTGACTGCGCGGCGTCGTCCCCCGCCCCGCTTTCACATCAGGATAACAAACGATCAGGAAACTTGGGCACGAACCGGGAAGGTGTGCAAAGGGCATAGTTGCGCGCCACGGCCTCTATCAGGGCCGCTTCGGTCCAGCGCATAGACATCGTCTCGCTTTCCTGGTCCAGCCATTCAGCCAGCCTCACAGCGTAGGCTGCGGGATCTGCAGATGCTAGACACTCGCTCCCCCGCTGCGCGATCGCCGGAAGATCTATCCGACCGGCAGCCAAGGCTTCAAGCAACTCCAGCAGATCATCATGCTCGCGTTCGATACTTATTCGCAATGCCGAACCTTCCGGTAGCAAGCCATACCATCCAGTATCCGAGACGACGGAAGGCGCTCCATTCGCCCAGATGCGCATTTGCGAACCAGACGCCTCGCCCATCGTGGGGTTTCGCAAGTTGAGCACCAGGTGGGCTTGCCCTATCAATGCGTCCAGTTGGTCGTCGGGAAGGAAGCCGTGATGGCGGATCTGTCTGTCCAGCGCCGTTTCCGCCATTACCGCCCGAACCTCTGGTCCGTTGTTCATCTCCCCGGCAAGATCCAGTTCGAAACGCTCTCTCCAAGGCGAGCATGCCCACGCCCGCAGGAAATCACACAAACGGCGGTTGGGGTTGAGATAGCCGAACATGACCAAACGAATGGGGCTATCTGCCGACAATACTGGCCTAGCCTGCATGGACGGCGCCTTAATGTCGTAAGGCAAGCTCAGCGTGGCAACAGGCATACCGGGGAAGCGCTCCGCGATTTCCGCTGCGACTTCGGGGTTGTGTGTCACGGCGCCTAAGGCGCCTTGGAGCGCAAACTCGAACAACGGGAATTCCTGGGCAAGATTAGAAACAGGAACTTCGCCGGCCAAAACCGCCCGCGCCGCCTCGCGGCCTGCACATCCATACCAATGCGACATTGCGGTCTGGTAGGAGCCAACGCCATCCTCTGTGTACGCATCGTCGAAGAAGGCATGACAAAGATCCTGCAACGAACGATCGTGCAGGACTACGACCCCCGGATGTTGCTTGGCCAAGCGAAAGATCTGCCCATGGAAAAGCGGGTTATTTCCTATATTATAAATGCTTACCCGGGATGCATTGAGGCTGCGTAAGGTTAAGCCAGTCGCGGGTCGCGAAATTAGTTCCTGCTCCCCTTGCCCAACTGTCTGATTGTCAGGACGAATGACCTCTAGATCGATTAGCCCATCCAGATGGGGAACGATGCGGCGACAATACTGGGCTATGTCAGTACGTGCCGGAGGCACGGGGCTGAACCAGAATGTACGACTCATGCTGTCAGAACCTCGACCACCCTGTCCCATGATATGCTGAGCGAATCATAAAACCCCCGCCCCGCCTCTCCCATCCGGGCCGCGATGCTGCGGTGTCGCCACAATTCGTCCATCTGTGCGGCCAATGCTGCCGCATCAGGCGCGCAGACCAGACCGGTCCGATCATGCTCGACAAACTCGAGCGGCCCACCCGAGTCGAGGGTCGTGATCACCGGCTTGCGCGATAGCATGGCTTCAAGCGTTACGTACCCGTAGTCCTCATCTACCGGAGGATATATGATCCCTAGACTCTGGGCATAAAGATCTAGCTTTTCCGCATCCGACGTAAAACCCTTGAACGTGACGCGTGCCCCTAGCCCTGCCTCGCGGCAGAGTTGCTGGAGTTCCGCCATATACGAGGCGACTTCGGCAGCACCGGCGAAGACCACCCGTACCGGTTCTTTGCACAAGGCCATGGCTTCAATCACTAGGCGCTGCCGCTTGAGTGGAGTGATGCGGCTTGGGAAAAAAAAGTAATCTTGCGCGTCGGCGGACCGGAAATGCTCCGCTCCGTTTGGTGGATGGTACAGCGGTTTCGCGGCGATGTTGTTGTAGCGCGCCAGCCTGTCTGCAACATTGCGCGAATTGGCATAAATCGCTGCGGCTTCTGGAATGAAGCGCCGATCGGCATGATGCACGGCAGCACGCACGGCTTGGCCATGTGGCAGGTTGATCAGATCACCGTGCTCAGGATGATCCCAAAGATCGTAAGCCGAGCGGTACTGGTGCAAAATCCACAAGACCTTGTCCGGGTGCGGGGCAAGATAGATCGGAAATTTCAGACCGATCAGCCGATCAATCCGGACGCCGTTGGCTTCTGACAGGTCCAACATGCGCGCTATGGCGATGCTTTCCAGCAATCGCTCAGGCGGATACCACTTGAATGGGATCGTGATGAGTTCCGTCTCGAAACCGCGCTGGCGCAGTTGCTTGACAAGGTTGTCTGCATGAACTTCCGCGCCGCCATGGACGAACGGAACCTGGACATTAGCTACCCCGATACGCACGTCTGGAATACCGTCCTATGTTTCGCGTGCCGATTCCGATGAACCCGGCCGCCTGTTCCAATCTGATCCCGGCCGGGCAGAAGCCAGATCGTTTCGCCTGATGGCACTCGGGATTGGCGATGGTCAAGCAGCGGTTTGCATTGCAGGTCCGCGCAGAGATTCCCCCTCGATTTCGCGCCGGCGCGCGTTGTGAACGAGGCGGTTTAGGATTGCGTCGGCGTAGATCAGATCGTTTATGGTCTGATGCCAGCGGGCCACGGGAAGCTGGCTGGTCACGAGCGTAGAACGCCGACCGTAACGGTCCCCGAGGATTTCGAGGAGATGATAACGGGGCGTGGCCGTCGAGCGCTTGAAGACCTCAGTCGTCCAGTATCAGCAACTCGACCTTGGCGAAACTTTTTTTTCATGCAGGCGGCGATACGGCCGTCAACTTTGGCCAGCGTGAGTTCGTCAATCAGCCGCGGCAGCCGGGTTTAGAAAGCCGAACGGTTGTCGCGGCAGGCCGTATGGCCGATCGCACAAGCCAACCAACTTTTCCGATGCCGACCGGGGCGATGATGGCCAAGTTCTCATGCTTCGATAGCCAGTCACCGGCGAGCAGCGTCTCAAAGAGCCGTCGATCAAGATTACGGATGGTTCGATAATCAATATCCTCAGGCATGCCGGGGTTCCGCAGCTTGGCATGTCGCAGGCGCAGAGCGAGGCGTCTGTCATTTCGGTAGGTGGCCTTATGGTCGAGCAGCAGCGCCAGCCATTCTGCGTGGCTGAGACTGGCTGCCTCATCATTACCTTCCATCTCGGCGAAGGCTTGGCCATGCCGGCGAGGCCGAGCTGGCCCAGGAGGTCCAGAGCGGAATGCTTCAGCATCCTTGCTCCTTCAGTTGTAATAGCTCGAATTGCGGATGGAGTGGATAATCGGCGCTTACTCGGGGGATTGGGGAACCGGGACCTTATCGAGCCCTTCTCGAGGATCGATTTGACCGGCGGGTGATTGCGCGCCTGGATCCCAGCGCGCCCAGCGCCGCGCGTTCGGGCCGCGGGGGAAAGCGTTTCTCGAGCCCGATGATACCTAGACAGGATCGGTAGCCCTGTTCGGGTTGGAATATTTGCATCGATGACCTTCTCCACCAGCAAGGACAGCATCGGCCCGTTCCGGCCCGCCTCTTCGCGGATCTTCGCCAGCGTCCATTCGCCGTAGCGACGATGGCTGGATGGCATGTGCTCGGGAATTGTGGTGTGCCGGCCATTCGCGCTGCCGCGCATGTGCACGGCGATGCGCTCTTCGCCTGCGAAGATTTCGACCTTGCTGGCAGTGAACCGGGCTTTGACCGGGCGGCGCGCGAAGCGATGAGGGACCGCGTAATTATGCCGCTCGATCGCGATATGATAATGGAGCCCGACACGGCAGCGGCGCCATTCGGCGTGAACCCAAAGCTCTGACGGCAGCGGCTTGAGGTCTGGAACATCGACTTCGTCGAACCGCTGGCGGCCCTTCTTGCCAAACTGGCGCAGCACCCGCCGATCATTGAGCTCGGCAAGGCATTCGGCGATCGCTGCGTTCACTTCAGCGAGGCTGTAGAAGATCTAGTTACGTAAGCGGCCCAATAACCAGCGCTCGACGATACCGACGCAAGCTTCGACCTTGGCCTTGGCCCGCGACCTGCGTAGCCGGGTCGGCAGGATCGCCGTACCGTCATGTTGGGCCATGTCAGTGTAACAGCGGTTCACCTGAGGATCGAAGTGACAGGCCGTGATCACCGCCACCGTGGCATTGTCGGGCACCAGCAATTGGGAATCCGCGGAAGAAGGCCATGGCGGCATCGTTGCCCACGATCCAGTCAGGAAACTGCTCGGTCCATGTCGCCAATGCCAACGACAGGCTCGATCCGCCCATTACAGCGACGAAGATGTAGGCACCGCGGACTTCCGCGGTCCTGCGGTCCTGCGGTCCTGCGGTCCAACACGACCGGCACCGTATCGCCAGCGTAATCAACGAGCAGCTTTTCGCCCCCGACATGGCTCTGATGCACGACCAGCGACAAGCAGCCTTCCCACCGGCGGAACAGATCGCAGAACTGGCTGTAGCGATATCCGTCTAGATGTTCGGGGGGGTTCTCCTTTCAGAGCACCTGCAGCGTCACGTGTTTGCGCTTCAGTTCACGCGCTACCACCGGCCAGTCAGGTTCACGCAGCTAACGTCGCCCGGGTTTGACGCCGGAGGCGCTACACAAGCGCCCTTCGGATCTTTGTCACCGATCTCGGACGTAACCGGCAATGCCAATCCCGAGCGATCAAACCGCTCGATCGTGTCACGCACTGTAGAACGAGCACGGCCAGTCAGTCGGGCGATCTCGCGCATCGGGACACAAGCCTCCCGACGCATTCTCAGCACTTCGCGCACATGGCGCATCTTCGGCCTCCTCGTCGGCATCGCTATCCTCCGGCTGCTGTGCCGATAGGATGGACCCAATGATCGGGCTTCTCACTTCCTCCGGGGTGGCCGAGAATTGCTCGGAATGGTGGCCGGCATCATCTCAGAATCCCGGTCGGAATCAAAGCGGAATGGTGGCCGGGATCACCCCGGAATCCGTTTTTCGCGTCGAGCGCGGATGAGGGCGTTCTCAAATATCTTGTCGCCTCTTTCCCCACCCTTTGTCTCACCGCCGTCCTGGACTTCAGATATGAAGCCAAATGGTTCTGCAGCACCCAAACTGGCCATTTCCTCTCGCAGGTTGGCGACCTGCTGCGCCAGTAGGTGCTGGTTCAACGCAATTTGGTCGAACCGCTGACGAATCCTGCGCTGTCTTGAAAACCATCGCCCTGCAATTGGAAGGCGTGTGGACCAGCCAGTTCTCGCATAAGCACGCAAAGCCTCGATCCGGGCCAGCCTTCCTCCGCTTTTGCGAACAGCTTCCCCGGACACCTGCAGGTTCGCAACCACCTTACGTCTACCATTCCGTTTGGACGCGATCCGCCGGTAAGTGGCAAGCCCCTCCTCATCCGGCCATCGTCCCAGAATGTCTTGGTAGACACGATTGACGAAATCATCGACCGGCAGGCCGGGCGCCTCGATCGATGAATGTCGATACTCGCGGGAGCGCAACAGGCGCTGTACAATGACGCGTCGCGACATGCCGCCGCGAGCCAACTGGCGGTAGTGGGCTAGGCCTTCGCGATCAGGATCTCGTTTCAGGAGAACGACGTAGACGTATTCTAAAAAGCGGTCGAAACGGACAAGGTCGAGCAGGATACCAATTTGGTCTGCCGGGCAGCGGCGCAAATCGATATCAGCTTCGCTGTCTCCAAAAACGTCCAAATTGATCCCTTTCATCGCAACCCTCTTCCACGACATGCCTTGAATACGCAAGCGGGGCGCAGCCGGGCAGTGTGGACAGCCGCTCACGCACGCCCGCCCTTTTCCTGAAAGTCGGTTCGGGAATGGTTTAGGAGGGGCCTTCTGGCGCCCTCCTTTCAAGCATCCGCTGCTCAGAACCCCGCCATCCGAACAGGGGTCGCTCGGCTTCAGTTCATTGCAAATGGTCTGTGATGATGTCCTACAACGGGCAGTTTGCCTGATTGAAAGCTGACCCGGTTGACGTCCAGATCACGCACCGAAACTGCCCGGAATACCATTCCGCCTCGAAATCATCGCGGCCATCGTTGTTGGGATCGGAGACAAAGATCTTATCTACCGCGCCATAGCCATAGATCCATTGACTTTCCTGCAACAGTCCATTCGGACCACCAAGGGCAACCAAGTACGCCAGGCGCGATGGATCCACCCGCATCCGGTCGATCCAACCATCGCCATTGAAATCGCCCCAGAAATCCGCGTCGTTGCTCGCGCCCAGCGCCGTCTGGCAATAATCCAGAACGAAACGTCCGTCTTGTGGGAATGACCGCATGTTGAGACAGAGGCCATTGTCATTAGTCGCCTGAATATACAGCGGCGCCGAAGCCGACGTGCGAGGAAGAGTCGTGAAAGTCGTTGCGCTGCCTACCCGACGCGCCCATTCCCCTTGTGTATCTTGAAGGCCTCCGCTGACCCGGATTGAGACCCAGAGTGAGCCGGCAGCATCAAGATCAACGATATCTTTAAAGCCATCGCCGTTCAGATCGGCGTCCAGCACATTCAGTTTTTCATCGACAAGGGTGAGCCCCTTGTCGGCAAAAATAAAAGCAGCGTAATCGAAGACGATCGCCTTTTGGGGCGTTATCTTGCCGCGCACAGAGAGCACGTCCCCAGGCTGAAGCAATACGTCGATCGGCACGATGAAGGGATCGAGCGGAGTACTAGTGCCTGGTACATGAGGGCTAAGCGGCACACTCACCTTCAGTGCACCGTTTACATACACGTCGGTTTGATGCTTGGATGGCTCGGAGTCGGTCAAGTTGCTAATGAAGGTCGTGATACCATAGACCTTGATCGGCTGATTAGTCGTATTTTTGAAATTGGTGAATGGCGCCGTCGTTCGCGCGGGATCGGCCACATAGGAACGATCACGGTAAGGGGAGCGATAGCTGGCCACTTCGGGTTCGGCGACGAGGTCCGAACGAACGATCTCTGCCGAATAACACATTCGCATGAACTTGCCGTCTGCGATGCGATCGTCGGGCAATTCAACCGCACCGCCACCCGTTTGCGGGAAAATGCCGCTGACGGATCCGGCAGACAGGCGAGAATCGTTCGGAATTGCGATGCCACCCTGCTGCAGCGTCATTGTCGAGACGCCCCGATCCATGGGAGCGGCGTCATATTGGTGCGTAATCAGCGTCTCTTCGCCACTGTTCAAAGCGACCACCTCGGTGCTTGGGAGGATGGTGAAGCCGATGTCAGATTCAGCTGACTCCCCGGGCAGAAGACCGCTGTTATCAAGAATGTAGCTGAATTTCGTTACTCTATATTCGATGCCACTTTCGTTCGTCATAAAGTGCGCAGCGCCAAGAACCCGACGATCACCGGTCTTCTGCTTGACCAGACAGCCAGAGAAAGTGAAGCGTCCAGGTTGCTGCCTCAGGGTCATCGTACCGGAACCCGTACTCGCCATCGCGATGAACTCCGCCGTTGTTTGTGCCGGCGTAGGTGTAGGGGTCGATGTTGGAGATGCGGTTGGATTTGGAGTCGGCGATGAAGTGCTTTCGTCTCCGCCACACGCGCTGAGACCAAGAAGCAGCATCGCTGCGATAGGACTGTAACAGTGCTTCAACATTCCCCCCGGGATTCAGATTATTTTCAGCTCACTTGGGCGAGTTTCATTCAAATCGCAACAAGCATGGCCAACAGGCACCGCGTAAGCAAAGCGATAAAGGTCGTCATGATGCGCAAGTACGAGACCTGAAACTAAAATTATAAATATCAAATAGATCGATCTTACACCGGAGTTTCTCGAATGACAGGTATTCGCATGGTCTTCGCCCCCCGTTTCCGGCGATCCTTAGCATGCCTTGGCCGGACACTTTGGCGGCACCCGCCCCAACCGAGAATGCCCCCTTATGCCCGTTGAAAAATGCGCACGGGAGTTGTTTCTACTTTTTCGTATATTCCAGATTTCCGGAAATAGTCGAGGTAGACGAAAAATTGCCTCTAGTTAGCGCGACCGGCCCGGCTTCACCCTGACTATACAACTTGGCGGCAGCATCGCCTGGAACGACTTGTAAAATGATCGTTCCTTTCACGCCGCTCATGCCGCTTGCCAGGACGGCGCCCACAGCTCCGTCCTGCCCTTCACCTGCGTCAGCTGCAAACGGCAGGGCGTTTAGCACCGCCGCGCCAGCGTAAGATCCGAGCGAGGAAGGACTCAAACGAAAGGTCATGCGCACTTGCCGGCCCTGGACCTCATATTGGCAAGACCGGACCGCATAGGTGAGTCCCTCTTTTCCTCTGCTTCCATCCCCAAAGGCAAGTTTAGGATCGCAGGTAGACACCCCCCCCCATATTGAATTGCCATGATATGGACCAATTTCAGATATTCCGTTATACCCCGTTGGGTATTTTGACTGATTATTAGTCGCCCAAACGGTGTTATCTGCTCCGCCATCGATCACTACGGCATAAGATTTATTGTTTCCATTATTATAATCAGCCACATTTGTGCTAATTTTTACGTTATTGCTGTTGTGGAGATAAACTCCATTGTCCGCCCGAGTGATATGAATTTTATCGAATTGACTATAGGTAACACCCGCCAGGTAAAGGGCCCGGCCAATGGAACTGCCAATCCATACATGATCGAACATTATGTTGTTTGCCGGATTAGCGTTTACACCTTGATCCACCACGATGCCTGGCCCGGTAGTTGTATCCGCAACGATATTTGCGAAATGCCCGAACTGGCAGGTCTGACTAGAAATTATGTAAGATTCTCCACATAATTTCCATCCGGTCACTCCATTCATAGCTTCATCATTAATAAATTTTGATCCAGCAAAATACACCAACTCATACCCATATTGCTCGACATTTTGCATCGTCGAATTCGACATAATGACCGCATTATTGGGCGCCTTATTTGCTACATCCGTAGGCGGCCCCATATACACTCCAACTTTGTTCTGTTGGGTGCCACGGCCATCCGCCGTGACGTTGTCAATGCTTGTCTGCCATTGATCGTAAAGATCCAAGGCATGATAACAGCCGTTGAAATATAGATCTCTCAGCTTGCCTCGGTTTACATAAACCATTCTCACGCCCATGGCGTTTGCATTCGACATCCCCGCACAAACGACGCTCATGTTCTGCACGCCGACGCCGGTGAGGCCATGAGCATAGGTGCCGATCGCGGAAATCGCCGGGAAATTCCCGCCTGGCACGATCTTCGTCGCCCGCATCGAAGCCCCAACCAGTTCGATATCCGAGGGCAATGTGATCGTTGCCGTAGTCCGGTAGCATCCATCGGGCAGGACCACCCGGCCGGAGGTGCTGGCCGCTGCAGCCCCTACCGCTGCTTGGATGCCGAACGTTACATCGCTGGCAAGACGGCACGAGCGGACGTCATCTCGCTGCTGCGGACTTAGATAATCAAAAACATTTACGCCCCCGCGGACGAAATCAATCCCGTGTTCGGCGTCGGCGCCAAGCGCTTTGGGCGCCGCCGCTCTGTCAGGCGAAGCATTTAACGTAAATTGGTTGTTGGCAACAGATGTCGCCAGCGCCAACGGGACAATCAAGTGTGTTTTCATCTGCGCCGGTTTACCTTCAGCAGTCAGCAGATCAAAGGGTAGAAAATGCCACCTCCGGGGTATCAGTCCCGCCGGTATCCCTAATATATGATCGGTCGAACGCGCCGTGTCCCGCGACACTGGGGACAAGACCAGCGCCATCGACATCGCCCGCATCGAAGCGCCCGCTCTTGCTCCATACCTGCCAGAGCGTTCTCTCGAACGCGGCCGGTGAACGTTGCTTTTACAAAGCACCGCCGCAGACAGGCGGCCGAATTTGCTTCATCGGCCGGGATTAATCCCGGCCGATGAAAAGCCGGATCTCTCATTCTACCGGGTGACAGAACTGGGACAGCGCCAAAAGCCGCGAGACACTAATCTGCGCTGGTGGAAGCCCGGGATCACGTCAGAAAAGGTCAATCCCCTCATCCTAATGGCATTCTGCAACCGGAGTACTATGGACTATTCACTGTCCTAGAAAGCACCAATGCCAAAAGGAGTTATACTGTGTTTTCATATTCTCGCCTTTGAGACGGCATTAAGAGTCGCACGGAGCCGATGAGTGGAGATCACGACTCTCAACATGTCCGGTTTGGCGTTGATCTTGCCTCAGCGCATCGGCGACGAACGAGGCTCGTTCGCGGAAATCTTTCGCCGTGATTGGCTCACGCAAAACATCGGTGATTGGACCTTCGTGCAGGAGAACGAAAGTCACAGCCGGAAAGTCGGCACCATTCGCGGTTTACACTTCCAAACGATGCCGCGCTCACAGGGCAAACTGGTGCGCTGCACTGCTGGCGCGCTGTTCGATGTGGCGGTGGACATCCGAAATGGATCACCGACGTTCGGACAATGGTTTGGAGCAACACTGACTGCCGGGGATGGTAAGCAAATCTGGATCCCTCCAGGTTTCGCCCACGGGTTTTGCACAATCGAGCCAGATACGGTCATCTGCTACAAAGTCACGGACTACTATGATCGCGAATGCGACTGTGGCCTGGCTTGGGACGATCCCTTGATCGGTATCGCTTGGCCGGACGTTGCCGACCCGGAAACTCTTTCAATTAAGGACTGCAGGCAACCTGCATTCAATAAGTCGCTTGATTATTTCAGCTGGAGCCCGTGATTCCATGTCTTTGCGCGTTATCGTCACTGGCGGTGCAGGCTTCATCGGCTCGGCTCTAGTTCGTTATTTGGTTCTGGAAAAACTGTATGATGTTCTCACCATCGATGCGCTAAATTACTCGGGCTCTGAGGCCTCTTTAAGGGCGGTCAAAGAGGCGGCCAACCATCAGTTTTGCAAAATCGATATTCGCGACCGCGCAGCGCTTGAAGCAGCTATTGTTAAATTCCGGCCTAGTCGCATTATGCATCTAGCTGCCGAAACTCACGTAGACCGCTCGATCACCGGAGCAGCTGACTTCATCGAAGCTAACGTGCTGGGAACCTTCACGCTGTTGGAAGTCGCCCGAAGCTATTGGAACAATCTCAGCGGAGCCGCAAGGACGGCGTTTCGGCTTCTTCATGTTTCCACTGACGAAGTGTACGGGTCGCTCAGCGATGAAGGCCTGTTCACTGAGCAGACGCCCTACGATCCCAGTTCTCCCTATTCCGCCTCCAAGGCAGCCTCGGATCATTTGGCCAAAGCATGGCACCGGACCTATGGATTGCCCGTGGTCGTTTCCAATTGCTCGAACAACTACGGGCCGCACCAATTCCCGGAAAAGCTCATTCCACTAACAATCGTCAACGCCCTCGCGGGAAGGCCCCTGCCCATTTATGGTGACGGCAAAAATGTCCGCGATTGGCTATATGTAGACGATCACGTTCGCGCCTTGGAAACCATCATTGAGAGGGGACGGCTCGGCGAAACCTACAACGTGGGCGGCCGTAACGAGCGCCGGAACATAGATGTGGTACGCCGCATCTGCAAATCCCTTGACGCTTTTGCTCCGGCCCAGGCTCGATATGAAGATTTGATTGCATTCGTAGCGGACCGGCCCGGCCATGACGCCCGCTATGCGATTGATGCCACCAAGCTGGAGAACGAACTGGGCTGGCGAGCTCGCGAAACTTTCGAGAGCGGTATCGAGAAGACGGTACGGTGGTATTTGGAAAATTCCTGGTGGTGGCAGCCATTGCAGGAGCGCTATGATGGCGAGAGGCTGGGGCTTGCTGCGATTGGAGTTGCTGCGTGAGATTTGCCGTCACTGGCAAGTCCGGGCAGGTCGCCACGGCGCTGCAAAAACTTGGCAGCGTTTACGGACATGAAGTGATCGCATTGGGGCGGCCTGAGCTGGATTTGCTTCATCCATCTTTCGTCTTTCGCGCCTTGGAAGCGGTTGCTCCTGATGTCATTGTCGCCGCAGCAGCCTACACGGCAGTCGATATGGCAGAACGTGAAAGCGAGCTCGCTTTCGCCATCAACGAAGTGGGAGCTCGAGCAGTGTCCAGAGCAGCAGCAGCTCTTGGGGTGCCACTGGTCCATCTCTCGACCGATTATGTTTTCGACGGTCAATTGGATCGCCCCTATGTCGAAAGCGATGCGCCTCGTCCCACCAGCATTTATGGAGCTTCAAAGCTGGCGGGTGAACGGGCTGCGCTGCTGGAGCAGCCGGATTCAGCGGTGCTACGTGTGGCTTGGATCTACAGCCCATTCGGCGAAAATTTCGTAAAGACCATGCTCCGCCTCGCGAGCCAAAATGGCGAACTGGCGATCGTAGCCGATCAGGTTGGAAGTCCGACCAGTGCCGAGGATGTCGCTCATGGTATCCTGTCCGTGGCCAGCAATCTTGTGAGACGCCGTGATGCTGCGCTGCGCGGAATATTCCACATGACCGCGGCCGGCGAAACCAGCTGGGCAGATTTTGCGAAAGCAATTTTTGCCATTTCGTCCCAGCATGGCGGCCCGTTCGCCCGCGTCAGGCCGATTGGCACCGCAGATTACCCCACCGCAGCTGCGCGGCCAGCCAATTCGCGCCTCGACTCGACGTTGATTGAACGCAGGCACGGCATCGCTCTACCAAACTGGCGGACGTCGCTGGAAACGGCCCTGACATGCCTTTTGCCCGCATGAGGCTGAAAGAAGGACTATCATGAAGGGCATCATTCTGGCTGGCGGCAGCGGAACCCGTCTTTACCCCATGACGCTGCCCACCTCGAAGCAGCTCATGCCGGTCTACGACAAGCCGATGATCTACTATCCTCTGAGCGTGCTCATGCTCGCAGGCATCCAAGAAGTTCTGATTATCTCTACACCGCGTGACCTGCCGGCTTTTCGCGCGCTGCTGCGGGATGGATCACAGTGGGGCATGTCTTTTGAATATGCAGAACAGCCAAACCCTGACGGGCTGGCACAGGCCTACATAATCGGCGCGGATTTCGTGTCCGGAGAGCCTTCGGCGCTTATCCTCGGAGACAATATCTACCACGGCCATGGCCTGCCTGACCTGCTAAATCACGCAGCGGCGCGCCCGCGTGGAGCGAGCGTGTTCGCATATCATGTGAACGACCCAGAGCGATATGGCGTGATAACCTTCGATCAATTTTCGAAAGCTCTTGATATCGAAGAAAAACCGGAAAAACCACGTTCCAACTGGGCAGTAACTGGCCTTTATTTCTACGATACACAAGTGGTGGATATTGCCGCCAATCTAAAACCCTCGTCACGAGGTGAACTTGAGATCACAGACGTCAACCGGGTTTACTTGGATCGCGGCCAACTTTCGGTAGAGATCATGGGGCGAGGCTATGCTTGGCTCGACACTGGCACTCCCGACAGCCTGCTCGACGCCGCCGAATTCGTGCGTGTCCTGGAAAAGCGGCAAGGTTTCAAGATCGCCAGTCCTGAGGAAGTTGCCTTCCGACAGGGATTCATCAGCGCTTATGAGCTGGAAAGGGCGATCGGCCATCTCGGCAACTCCGATTACGGTCGCTATCTCCGCGGAGTTCTGTCCCAAAGCATGGCCATTCACGCATGACGTGATGTGAACGTAAGAAAGTACCAGGACGATCCGGCGTGCCGATGCTTCGCGGCAAAAAGGCCTGCTTTAAAAATTCGTAGCTAAAACGTTAACACTGTTTTGATGGTGTCTTCAACGGTTATGGTTTAAGCGCTGGCAGTTTACGAGACGCCGCGCAATGTTACTATCGAGTGCGCGATAATACTAGGCATAGCTGCCGTCCAATACACTTTTCGATTTCAGTCGCGCTTGCCCTTCCTGTTCCACGTGAATCAGACCTTAGATCGGCATGGGGAATCGATCTGACCGCCCCGTGCTGCGCACGGCCGCGCTCTACCCTCGCTGACGCTCGGGCCGAGCCGCCTCCAGCGTCTCGTCGGCATAGCCGTGACGATCGCTGGCGGGGCTGGACGCGCTTGCGCGTCTCGTCAGCGGTCTCCGCGGCTGCGCCGCGTCGGAGCTTGCCCTGCTCCTGGCTGGCGGGGGGCGTCACGGCCCCTTGGCCCCGCCATGGCGCGCCGCAAGGCGGGCTCTGCCCGCCTCCTCCATTTCATTTCGGCCCTGCGGGTGCGCCCCGCCATTCGAGGCGAGGCCTGTGGTCCGCTCCTGCCGCCCCCCGCCACCCCGGCGCCGGTCAATGGCGGTTGGAGAAAGGAAGCAGGAGAAATGAAAAGGACCGATCGTCAGAGCCTTTACGGCGAAGTGACCGCACGGATCATTGCCGAGCTCGAGGAGGGCAGGCTTCCCTGGGTGCAACCGTGGGACAGTTCGCGGTGTCCCTGCATGATGCCGTGTAATGCGGCATCGGGGCGAGCCTACTCCGGAATCAATATTCTCATCCTGTGGTGCGAGGCAGCGGAGCGGCAGTTCACGTCGCAGCGCTGGCTGACCTACCGGCAGGCCCTGGCGGCTGGCGGGAATGTGCGGCGGGGCGAGAAAGGCACGGTGGTGTGCTACGCGGATCGGTTCACCCCGAAGGACGAGGCAGAGAAGGCCGCAGATGGCGACCGGGAGGCGAGGACAATCGCGTTCCTGAAGCGCTTTGTGGTCTTCAATCTCGATCAGGTGGAGGGGCTGCCCGAGCGCTTGATGGCGGAACCCAGGCTGCCAGATCCGGTGATGCAGATTGCCGAGGTGGACCGGCTGATCGCTGCCAGCGGAGCAGACTTCCGGATCGGCGGCGATGAGGCGTTCTATTCACCGGCGCAGGATTACGTGCAGGTGCCGCCGCAGGCTGCCTTCCATGAACCGATAAACTGGTTTCGCACGGCCCTTCACGAGCTGGGTCATTGGGCTGGCGGGAAGGCAAGGCTGAACCGGGATATGTCCGGAAAGTTCGGCTCTGCCCAATATGCGAGGGAGGAACTCGTTGCCGAGATGACGGCGGCGTTCTCCTGCGCGTCGCTCGGTATCCAACCAACGGTGCGGCACAGCGATTACCTGGGGGCGTGGCTCGAGGTCATGCGCGCTGACGAAAAGGCGATTTTCCGGGCGGCGAGCGCGGCCAGCAAGGCGGCCGATTTCCTCCTCGCCTTTGCGGAGGACGCGGCATGAGGTGGCATCTCTACAGGATCGAGCAGTGGGTTCGCGAGGCTTTCCTGCGGGATGCCTTTGCCCAATACGAGGATCCGGAACTGCGCCGGCTGGCGCGGGCGGTCTATTCGCTTCCCTGGCTACCCAAAAATGTGTTCGGCATGCTGCGGTACGATGGGCTCACTTATGAGCAGATTGCCGAAAAGCTGCGTATCAGTCCCCGGCGGGTGCAGACCGAGGTGGGGCGAGCCATGGCCCTGATCATTCGCTCGCGAGACCGGCAGCAGCGCAAGGGATGGTGAAGACATTGGGGCGCGCCCGCAAATGCGGGCGCGCCCTGGTTATGCTCGTCGACGACTTAGCGTTCAGGGCCGAGGCGCGATGTCATCGACCGAATAGGAGATCGGACTGTTCATCCATTCGTTGACGGCGCTCTCGCGCCAGCCGCAGCACCTTTCGGCGAGGCGGACCTGGGCCGGGAAGGTCCCGGTCTGGATCTTGCGATAGAGGGTGGCACGCGACAGGCCCGTGCGGTTGAGCACGGCTTCGAGGCGCAGGAAGCGTTCAGGGGGCGTCATGTTCATGTGGCATGTCCTCGCATTAAGTGAAGTGGACTGGCCGGCCACGAGTAAGTTTGGCTCAGATCTGCGGGCTTACAAGTGCGCTGAACAGCGCTGAACGGCGCGGAACAGCGCGGAACAGGTAAAAAACGGGTCCCAGTTCACCGGGTGGCACCAGCGAGGATCTTGCGTGCCCCGAATCGACCCCGCAAAAAAATTTGCGCGTCGGAGCCTTGGTTTTTCGCATTTCACTCTCATGCCGTCTCGGCGGCCCCCTGACGCGAAGGTCTGGCCCTCGCGCGAGGAGGATCGGCAGCCGAATCGCATCGGGCTACCGCTATGCCCCTAGCCTTCGGCCTTCGCCGATCGCCTCCAACACGGGCGAGATCAGGACGGTGTCGTTCGACGCCGCGAACGGGCATGGCCGGTGACGTGGCAGACATGATCGACGAGCCCGCCGACCAGGGTCCGCACCTGATCCCCAGTGAAGCCGCCATCGTCAGGATGCTTGCCGTTCATGAGGTGCCGCCGGTTCCATTTCCAATACGGCGCCAGCACCTGGACCAGCCGCGCCGTCTCGGTGCAATCGTAGCCGAACGCAGTGACGTTGGCGTAAGCCAGCGAACGGTCGACATTGAGGCTGATGTGCCGCGCGCACCAGCTGTCCGGAAAGCCGACATCGAGCAGGTGTGAGGACAGCGCGAGTTGGACGACGATGCCGGTCGAGTAGAGGAAGTCGGGCCAGTCACCGGGCGCTTCAGGCGCCAAGCTGCCCATGAATTCCTCAGCGCGATGGTAGCGGGCGAGGCTGAGCTTGCGGCCCTCCTGCGTACGGACGAGGCGCACCGGCTCGGCGCCATAGATTTTCCACAGCGCGGCGAGCGCGGAATTGTCATGCGGCAGGGAGTTCAGCGCCGCCGAGACGGCGGCCATTTCATCGGGTGAAGTCGCAGGAACAAGATTGTTCATTTAGCACCTCCGGGTCCGCATCTGGGCGGGCTGGCGGAAGGCTGAGGACCATGCGGACCAGTCCCGAACTCCCGCACGCTAACGCGCGGGAGCCGCCGGAGCTGGTAACATGCGAAAGCACATGCGCCGCCGTCTTTCACCCGAAGGTTTGGACATGCACGACGGCACCCCGGAAAACCTAGTTTTCCGAGTTCGTTTGCTTTCGCAGGATTACCAGTCCCGGCGCTGCCCTTTGCGCAGCGCCTTGGCAGGATAACAGACGGGAATCCCTAGGCCAAGGACTGACTGGATCGCGCCGATTGTGCGTGCCTCGGACAGGTATCTGGGAAGTCGCGCTTGCACACCGATTAGAAGTGAAAGCGCATCCTGCGCCGATGCGAAAGATGACCGCGATAAGGCTCGCAAGCAGTGCCATCTCCGTCGGCATCGAGCTCGGCGCGGTACCCCGGCTCTCCAACATGAATCGGCGCCTGGCCGGCTGCGCGCGCCGCGTCGCAATCGGCATAGAAGACCCAGCTGTCAGGGGCGGCTGAGGAGCGGCCTTCCGGCAGCAGGCGCGCCGCGGCATTGCCGATGTCGCCGGCGTGCAGGCTGATGTACCCAGCGCCCCCGCCTACAAGCCCGGCGAGCATGAACCACGAGCAGATTTTACCGACATTCGTCTGCCGCTTTCTAATGAGGCGACGCTCCCGAAACCGCCGGCCGCGCTCAATTGGGATCGCTCGAAACGGCCTGTCTTTTGCCATCGGTCTTCCACCCCGCTGTTCGCCCCCTCGAGAGTGCGCGGCTACGCGCGCACGCCGAGGCGCCGAACCTGGTTTTGCCGCTAACTGCCTAACGGATCGCTAAACGCCCGAAGTCCTCGCCGCCGCCATAGCGTCAGCGCCTGGTCGCGATCCTCGCCGCGCAGCCTGGCTGCCGCTTCGACCAGCAGGCCGAGGATCACGGCACGGTCGTCGTCGGTCAGCTCGACCAAATCGGCTTTGACGACAAGCCCGCCGAGCTCGATGAGCTGGCGGGTGCGTTCGCGCCGCTTCACTTGCCACGCGCGGCGGTCATGCCGGGCCCGGCTCGCCGAGAGGCAATTGTGCGCTGCCTGGCTGCGTCGCAGCGCCGCGCGGCTTGTTGCCAGTTCCTGCGCCAGGGGTTTTGCCGCCTGCAGAAAAGAACGCGGCGCCGCGCCCCCGCCACGCCTCCTTCCTGGCCGCGTCGCTCATGGAGGCAGCCTCGAGCAGAGCGCCGGCCAGCACCTCGGCGGCAAGGGCATCGGCGCCGGTTGCATTTACCAGCTCGCCGAGCTGAGTGATCCTGCGAAGTTTAAGTTGCCGCGCCTTGTCGGTAAGGGCTTTGAGCTCGGCATCATAGTCACGGGGTTTGCGCATTGTCCGTCCTTTCGTTGATGGAGGCGGACAGTTCAGTTATCGGGAGTCTCATGCCCAAACAATAGCGTGAAATCTTCTGGGATTTCGTGTTCCCGAGAGCGATGAAATCGTTCGAGGGCGCGCTTATACGTCGTGCCGACGCGCTCTTTGCAGTGTAAATGGTATGCCGTCATGGCGATCTACCATTTCTCGGCCAAAGTCATTTCCCGCGCCGCCGGCTCTTCGGCGGTGGCGGCTGCCGCCTATCGCTCCGCCTCGCGGCTGCACGATGAGCGACTTGAGCGCGATCATGACTTTTCGAACAAGGCGGGCGTCGTCCACTCGGAGATCCTGCTGCCCGAGAACGCCCCCGAACAATGGCTCGAGCGCGAGCGTCTGTGGAATGACGTCGAGGCGGCCGAGAAGCGCAAGGACGCGCAGCTGTGCCGCGAGGTCGAGTTCGCCATTCCCCGCGAGCTCGACCAGGCCGAAGGCATTCGTTTGGCCCGTGACTTCGTTGCCCGTGAGTTCGTGGCGCGTGGCATGGTCGCCGATCTCAATGTGCATTGGGACATGGGAGAAGACGGAAGCCCCAAGCCGCATGCCCATGTGATGCTCGGCATGCGCGAGGTGAGTGAGGAGGGGTTCGGTCCCAAGGTGCGTGAGTGGAACCGCACCGAGCTCCTCACCCATTGGCGCGAAGCCTGGGAGATCCACGTCAACCAGCGGCTCGCCGAGCTCGATATCGACGCACGGATCGATCATCGCTCGTTGGAAGCCCAGGGCATCGACCTCGAGCCGCAGCACAAGATCGGCCCTGCTGCCTCGCGCATGGCGGGACAGGGGCTGGAGAGTGAACGGCTCGAAGAGCATCACGCGATTGCCCGTTCCAACGGCGAAAAGATCCTTGCCAACCCTGCCATCGCGCTCGATGCGATCACGCACCAACAGGCGACCTTCACCACCCGTGACCTTGCCAGGTTCGTGCACCGGCACAGCGACGGGAAAGAGCAGTTCGACCAGGTGGTGGGGGCAGTCCGCTCCTCGCCCGAGCTGGTCGCGCTGGGCAAGGACGGGCGCGGCGAGGATCGTTTCACTTCCCGCGCCATGATCGAGACCGAACAGCGGCTCGAGCAAGCCACCATCAGGCTCGATGCCGGCCGGCGGCACGGCGTCAATCGCGCTATCCAGGAAAAGGCCCTCGCACGCGCCGAAGCACGCGGGCTTGTCCTCTCAGGCGAGCAGCGCGGCGCCTTCGAGCAGGTGACTAACAACCGGGGGCTTTCCTCGGTGATTGGCTACGCCGGCACCGGCAAGAGCGCGATGCTCGGCGTGGCCCACGATGCCTGGCGCTCGGCAGGTTACGAGGTGCACGGTGCTGCGCTCTCCGGGATCGCAGCCGAGAACCTCGAAAGCGGTTCGGGAATTGCCAGCCGCACTATCGCCAGCCTGGAGCGGCAATGGGGGCAGGAGCGCGAGCTGCTTACCGATCGCTCGGTGCTGGTCATTGATGAAGCCGGCATGGTCGGTACCCGGCAGATGGAGCGGGTAATCCGCGAGGCGGAAAAGCGCGGTGCCAAGGTCGTGCTCGTCGGCGATCCCGAGCAGCTTCAGGCGATCGAGGCAGGGGCCGCCTTCCGCAGCATTGCCGAGCGGCACGGCAGCGTCGAAATCATGGAAGTGCGCCGTCAGGGCGAGGAGTGGCAGCGTCAGGCCACGCGCGATCTGGCCACCGGGCGGACCGGTGAGGCGCTGCTGGCCTACGAGCGGACCGGGCATGTCCATCATGCGCCGAGCCGTAATGCTGCGCGAAAGGCGCTGGTCGGGCAATGGGACCGCGATCGCCAGGCGCATCCCGAAGCCAGCCGGATCATCCTCACGCATACCAATGACGAGGTCGGCGAGCTGAACCAGGCAGCACGCGCTCGCCTGCGGCAGGCCGGCGAGCTTGGCGAGGATGTGACGCTCAAGGTCGAGCGCGGCGAGCGCAGCTTCGCGGTGGGCGACCGGGTCATGTTCTTCCGTAACGAGCGCAGCATGGGCGTGAAGAACGGATCACTGGGCACACTGCGCAGTGTCTCGCCCTTCAGCATGGCCGTCATGCTCGACGATGGTCGCTCCGTCGTCTTCGATCTCAAGGACTATGCCGATGTCGATCACGGCTACGCCGCGACCATCCACAAGGCGCAGGGCATGACCGTCGACCGCGTCCAGGTGCTCGCGACGCCCGGGCTGGATCGGCACGGGGCCTACGTGGCGCTATCGCGCCACCGGGGCGAGGTCGAACTGCACTATGGAAAGGACGACTTTGCCGACCGCGCAAAGCTGGTGCGGGCGCTGAGCCGTGATCGCTCGAAGGACATGGCCTCCGATTACGGCCCCGCCTTCGAGAAGAAGCGCGAGCCGGAACCCGCCATCGCTGAGAGGCGTGACCCCTTCGCCGGGCTCAGGCTGAAAGCGCCTGGGCAGGTGCGGCAGGCAGCGCCGCTCGAGATCGCGGTGCAGCGCTATGGGCGCGCGGCGCAGGACATCTTCAGGATGCGTGAGCAAGGGCTGAAGCCGATCGGTCTGCAGCATCAGGAGATGACCAGAGCGGCCGACAATCTCGACCGCGTGCAGGAGCACGGCGCGCGCGATCTCTATGCCGCGATCCGGAAAGAGCCTGAACTCGCCGATGAAGCCGGCAAGGGACAGACCCGGCGCGCTATCCAGGCGATGATGGCTGAAAGCGAGATTCGCATCGCGGCCGATCTGCGCGCCGACCGCTTCGTGAACGAATGGCAGACCCAGACCCGGCAGTTCATGCGTATGCAGAAGATGGGCAACGCGCGCGGGGAAGAGCAGGCCATGGCGCGAATCGATCACCTCGCCAAGAGCCTTCACCGCGACCCTGAACTCGAGTCGCGGCTGCGCAAGCGCGGCGCCGAAATGGGTTTCGGATCCTTTGAGAAAAAATCGCTATCTCAGGAAATCCAGGGTTGGGTAGACCGCTGGCGTTCGCGCGGCCTCGGGCTTTAGGCTGGCTGGATGCCCCAGAACCAGACCCCCGAAGAGCTCGATCCTGCCGCTGCGTTTGAAGCCATGGGCCAGCGCCTGGCAGGACTTACCGCCGCCATCGACGGCCTCGCCGTCAAATTCCAGGAGGTGAACGGACGTGACTATAGCCCGGAACTAGCCAAGATTGATGCGCGGTATGAGTCCGTGCGCGGCTTTGTTGACCAGCTGATGCAGAAACCGGCGATGGCGCTGACTCCTCAGAAAATAGCGGATCAGATCGAGGCGGCTGCGCAGCATGGACGGCTAGCGGATCACGCGGCGTGGCATCAAGCCCAGACACAACTGAATGCTGCGGCGAAATCCATCAGCAGGGTCGTTGGTTCTGCGCTGGAGAAACAGAGGCAGTTCAAGTGGCTCATGATTGCCGCTGGCGTTGCCCTTATCTCAGGCTTCTTACTTGGGGGTATCGTGCCGCCTATGATCGACCGCCAGATGCCCGAGAGTTGGCAGTGGCCGGAGCAGCGGGCGGCGGACATCCTCAAGCGGGACCGCTGGGCAGCTGGCGAACGTCTGTTGGAGGTTTCTGATCCGGCGCGGTGGATTAAGGTAAAAGCTGCCATGGAAAGGGCGGAGGACGAAAGTCCGGAGATTAAAGCGAGAGGCGAGCCGAAGGCAGCGCGTCGCAAGGGCCGCACTGCCAAAGATCATGGTCACGCGTCAAAGTGACACGAGCCGGTCTTGAAGGGACTGCCGCTTCAAACCCAGGACATCCATCGTGCCGCAATCAATACTCAGGCGATGGCGTTGCTAAGACGCCTTGCCGAGAGGAAGCGAAAAGGGCCGTGCGGCCTTGACTTGACGCCCTTAGAATGGGTCCGGCTAACGTCTGCCGCAGAGCTTTTGGCGTTAACATGGCGCGACACGGATTGATCCACTTTGGCCGCGCAACGGCCTAAATACCTACAGACAGGGAGACAGTACGGTGCCGAAATTCAGCAGCTTCCGGAAGGATCATGGTGCCGGCATATCAATCAACAGCGCCATGGCCGTTGCGAAACACAATCAGATCATCTCGATTAAAATTCTGCAATGAGGTTAGGCACATTGGGATATCGTCAATTTTAATATTGACCATTGTTGATGAATTTTGATGCCGACCAGAAATAACGGGACTTTTAATAAATATCCAAGCTCATTCAGCTTGATTTGCAGGCCTCAAATAATAGGGATCGCTCACCGACAATCGGCGGCACTTTTTTTTGGGGACTTACATTGAAAAAGCATATCGCAGCAGCGACACTCGCGCTGATCGCCTCACCGGCTTTTGCGCAAGACGTTACCACCGCAAGCGGCGTTAAGGCCGGTGTCGTGGTGGGCTACGACAGCACCAATCTCAGCTACGATGATCTGGACGAAAGCAAAGGCGGCTTTCTGTATGGCGCAACGCTTGGTTACGATTATGACACTGGTCCTGTAGTCGTAGGCGTTGAAGGCGAGATCACCGGCGCGACAACCAACCAGAGCTATGACAATCTGCTGTTTGCCGACGACCGCTGGAAGCTTTCGGCGGGCCGCGATCTCTACGTCGGCGCGCGCATCGGCTTCCACGTTTCCCCCAGCGTATTGCTTTATGCCAAGGGCGGCTACACCAATGCACGGGCCAACCTTAGCATCCGCTACGAAGGCGAGAAGTACAAAGATCACGATAATCTTGATGGTTTTCGGCTCGGCGCAGGAGCGGAAGTCGCGGTCACGCAGTCGACTTTCGCTCGTATCGAATACCGCTACAGTGACTACGGCAACTACGGCTACGATGATGTAGATAGCGGCATCGGCGTCTCCCGCCATCAGGTAGCTTTAATCAGCGGCTTCCGCTTCTAAGCCGGGCAATTAGTTTGAAGCTGGGCGGGGGTGAATGCGAGATTGCAAATTCGCTCGTCCAGCCTCAGCCTCCGTGCGGCGCTTTCGTGGCGCCAAATTGAGATATGCAGACTATAGGCAAGCTTCCGCGGCAATGAAAATGAGTTTTCAATGCTTCAGAAATCTTAAACGACCCAAAATGGTGTCCGTGCGACTAGCTTTGCAAGAATTTAACCCGGAAAGCTGACCAGCAGGAAGAGCTCCATGGCGGCCATAAGGCTAAGTTGCAGCTTCATCCGGAAGCTGCCATTGAGTCGTGCATGTTTGAGCGCGTGCTTACCCAACAATATGGAAAAAGGCTTCGATTGACGGGGCTTTTGCTCATCTGGGCTTCATCGACGTGGATTGTCGGCTATTTCGCCAACGAATTAAGCAACCCGATCCACTTCGCAGCGGTCATTCCCGTATGCGCGATCTACATTCTAGAGAAAGCCGGATTTATTTCGTGGTTCTCGGGGATGACGCTTCCCACTTTGGCAGTGGTCATATCCTCTCACCTGTTTCTTTGGACAGGGCACAAGGTTTCGTACAGCCCAACGTGGGCGATTGTCGGAACAGGCATCGCTCTGGCTTTATCTCTCTGCTTCCTAATTGTCCGCCTATGGACATGGGACAGCAGAAACCAGCAGGTCATCTAACCACCCATTCCTATTCGGGAAGACGCGCAGCGGCGGTCTCAAACTGGAATGGCAGATTTGCCAGATTTCAATTCAAAACCGGCCCGGCGTCAGACGCCAACAAAGCCGCCATTGACTCAGGCCCTATGCTAACCAGAAATCACGTCATGCCCCTTCAAACCGTAGCAATCTGGTTTGCTGTCACGGCGACACCTTTTTGGCCTGTTGTTTCATGATGGTTCGTCTTCATTCTCAGTCGGTGACGCCCCCGCAAAATTTGGCACGAGTAAGCCATTGACTCCTGCAACCTTAGGGTCTCTGTGAAAATTTAAGTATGAACCACCTCAAAGGCCTTCATTTGACCTCGCCATGTCGAGTCGGATAGACCCGACAGGCACTCCCAAATTTTTCGAGTTTAGCTGGATCGCAGCCGTCGAGAATACCCTTGATATTGGCCTCGTAGGAAACGACCGTCGTCGGTTGCAAATCCCCAACCTGATTTGCCTCCTGGATCGCTGTCTGAAACGACGTGCGAGATCGAGAGCCGCTGTTCCCTTGGGTTTGAAGCAGTCGCCATTGATCTCGGCGCCACGGCCGGAAAACGGCTCACACGCGTAGATCGGGTTCAACGCCCTATAAAGCTTGCCTTGGTAGTTCATTGAGTAGGCTAGGCGTAAACGCCCGTATCCACCGCATCTATGTATTCGAGCACTTCGTTGACCCTACCTGCCTGGACAAGCTCCATCGCGGTCTGGCCCGAAAAGCCCGGCAGCGGTTCAGATCGATACCAAGCGTAGGCGATAAGGTTCGACCCGAAGCGAGGGGTCGCCTTGTTGATGACTTCGATCATTTCCCGCAGCCGGCGCTGGGTTTTGTCGGAACGCAGCCGCTCCTTGCGCTGAACGGCGTCACGGCCGAGGCCTGCGGAACGAGCTACTTCGCCGCTGGTCGTGCGAAATTCCGCCGCGATTTTGCTCGGAGCAAAAAGCCCGTGATCGGTATACTCCAATAGACCCATGACACGTGCCTTACGCAATCATTTCGCCCATCGTAGCGTCACCCATGGCGGCATCCAAGGTTTGAAAGCATTTGAGGCCTGAGCGCGCCTTGATTTTCAAACCGAAACCTTGGTCGCCGCTACTTGGCCTAACACAAAATGCTGCAAACCTTCGCCCAGACGCTGCGCTGCGCCCGATGCGGCGTCCCGCGGACTGCACCTGTCTACACGAGCGTCAGCTTCGGCCCTCTCCGACCGAAGTCAGGGCGAATGACCTCAGCGCCTCCCCGCAGCTGATCAAGGTAATCCGACCAATGCTGCATCATTCGAACCCGCTCATCCCAGTGCTGGCCTCGCGTGTAGGCCCTGCGAACGGAATTCGGCTCCGCGTGGGCAAGCTGGCGCTCAATTGCATCCGGGTTCCAAGTGCCCATTTCGTTCAGCAAAGTGGCCGCCATCGCGCGGAAGCCATGTGCGGTCATCTCATCCTTTTCGTAGCCCATCCGCCGCAACGCCGCATTGATCGTGTTGTCCGACAGTGGCCGCTTGGTCGAGCGCATTCCCGGGAATAGATACATGCTGAAATTCTCCCCGTGCTCGATCTCGCCGATGATTGCGAGCGCTTGACGGGAAAGTGGGATCGTATGCGGGCGGCGCATTTTCATTTTGTGCGGCGGGATAATCCAGACAGAGCGGTCAAGATCGAGCTCCTTCCATTCGGCATGCCGTAGTTCGCCGGGACGGACGAACGTGTGGGCAAGCAGGCGCAGCGCAATGCTGGTGTACTTTGCGCCGTCATAGTCGTGGATTGCCCGCATGAGCGCTCCGACTTGTTTGGGTGCCGTGATGGCCGGCCGGTGCACGACCTTGGGGGTCACGAGGGCGCCGCGCAGGTCGACACACACGTCCCGCTCCGCTCGCGCCGTCGCAACGGCATAGCGAAAGATCTGGCCGCACAGTGCTCGCAGGCTGGTCGCAGTGTAGAACTTTCTCGTGCTTTCGATTTTCTTGAGTGACAGCAGAACCTCGTGCGCAGTGATCTGCGAGATCGGGCGATTGCCGATATCGGGCATGACGAGGCTCAGCTGCCATTCGCACTTCCTGATCGATTTGGCCGATTTTTCTTCCAGCCGCATCTTCTCCAACCACTCCTCTGCCACGGACCGGAACGTGTGGCCTGCTGCGATCGAGGCGGCCATTTTGTTGAGCTTGGCTTGATAGACCGGATCGATGCCCTGCTTGAGCTGCCGGCGTGCTTCAAGCAGCCGCTGGCGCGCCTCCGCAAGGCTGACTTCCGGATAGCGTCCGAAAGAGGCCGTGCGTTGGAGCTGATGCAATTTGAAATTCATCCGCCAGTAGCGGGCGCCGGAAGGCTTGACGAGCAGGTAGAGCCCGTCACGGTCAGACAGCTTGTAAGGTTTTTCCCGCGGGCGGGCGCGATCGACCGCCGTGGCCGAGAGACCAGATCTTTGTGATTCGCGCGTCATCGCGATGGTACCTCCAACAGCTCAACAGAACCGCAGGGCCATTCATGGCGCCAACTCTGACTGAGATGTTGGTGAACATATCCGGAACTGCCCGGACATTATAACACCCAGGAATGGCGGAAAACAGCCATTCCCGAGCCCTTTTGGGCACTTGTGAGAAACGCAATGGAGCGGGTAGCGGGAATCGAACCCGCATAGCCAGCTTGGAAGGCTGGAGCTTTACCACTAAGCTATACCCGCCCATCTCAGGGCCAGTCCGGATCGAGGGACTGTGTCCAGCGTCGTGGCAGCCGCTTGCCACGACAGGACCGGCCTCGTCAACGTCTTCCTTGCAACTTGTTGCGAAGGAAAACGGGCTTCGGCCTTAGTGGCCGGGAAAATTCAGGAGTGCGTGAGGCGTGATGCCGGCGGTGCGCAGGCGTTCCGCACCGCCAAGGTCGGGCAGGTCGATGGCGAAGAGGGCGTGGTCGACCGTCGCTCCCGCGCGGCGGAGCAGTTCGACGGCGGCCAGCGCGGTGCCGCCCGTGGCCAGCAAGTCGTCGATCAGGATCACGCGGTGGCCCTCTCCCACGGCCTCGGGATCGACTTCCAGCGTGTCGGTGCCGTATTCCAACGCATAGTCGATGGCGATGACGGGGACCGGCAGTTTGCCCGGCTTGCGGATCGAGACGAAGCCCAGGCCCAACCGCGCCGCAATGGCGGCGCCGAAGATGAACCCGCGGGCCTCGACACCGGCGATGACCTCGGCGCCGGAAGCCTTCACGGTCTCCGCCATGAGTTCCACGGCCGCGGCGAAACCGGGGCCATCGCCGACCAGCGTCGTCACATCGCGGAACAGTATGCCGGGCTTGGGGAAGTCCGGCACGGTGCGCACCAGCGCCTTGATCTCGTCGAGGGTCATGACCCCACTCCTTAGGTGGCTTGGCGGACAAACGAAAGAGGCCCCCGCCATCGCTGGCGGGGGCCTCTTTCCTCAGGGTTCTGGCGGAAGCCTCAGTGCTTCTTGCCGGCCCAGATGTTGCGGTAGGACATATAGCCCAGGATCGTCGCGAAGAGCAGGAAGCCGAGCACCGGCCAGCCGGTCTGCTTGCGCTTTTCGAGCTTGGGTTCGGCCGTCCAGATCAGGAACGCCGAGACGTCCTTGGCCATCTGGTCCTTGGTGGCCTTGGTACCGTCGCTGTAGGTCACCTGGCCATCGGCGGTGAGCGGCGGCGGCATCGCGAGGTTGAGGTTCGCGAAGTAGGGGTTGTAGTGAAGGCCATCGGGCGTCTTCGAATCCGGGAACTTCTTCAGAAGCTCGGCCGGCTGGTTCTGATAGCCGGTCAGCAACGAATAGACGTAGGCCGGGCCTTCGTGGCGAGCCTTGGTGATCAGCGACAGGTCGGGCGGGGTGCCCTGGCCGCCGTACATCACCGGCGGGAAGTAGTCGGTCGTCATGCCTTCGCGGGTGTTCACTTCGCCGGTCGCGTTATTGTAGACCGGAACCTGGAAGCCCTTGGCGATGGCCTTCACTTCGGCGTCGTTGTAGCCGAGCGCAGCCAGGTCACGGAAGGCGACGTGGCGGATCGCGTGGCAGACCGAGCAGACTTCCTTGTAGACCTGGAAGCCCCGCTGAAGCTGCTGGCGGTCGAACTTGCCGAAAGCACCGTCGCTGGCGAAGCTCACTTCCTTGGGGAGGAGGTGGAACTCGTGCTCCGCGGTGGCGGCCGGCGGTTCGGTGATCTGCTGGTAGGCCCCTTTGCCGAAGGACCACGCCAGGGCTACCGTGAAGAACAGCCCGACGAGGATCGAGAGAATGCGTGCCATGTCTATCGTCTTTCGCTCTAGCTGTTGATCACGCTTCGCCGTGAACGGCTTCGGTGGCGCCATGGGCAGGGCGCAATTGCGCGCCTTCGTCATGGCCCAGCACCGATTCCGTAATGGAGAAGGGCAGCGGGTCGGGCTTCTCGATGGCCGAGACGATCGGGATGACGATCAGGAAGTGCGCGAAGTAGTAGAGCGCCGCGATCTGGCTGAACATCACGTAGGGTTCGGCCGCAGGCGCACCGCCGCAGTAGAACAGCACCGCCATGGCCGGGATCAGGCCGAAGAAGAAGAACTTGCGATAGAGCGGCCGGTACGAGCCCGAGCGGACCGGCGAACGGTCGAGCCAGGGCAGGAAGAACCACACGAGGATCGCGCCGAACATCGCCAGCACGCCCATGAGCTTGGCCGGGATGAAGAAGAAGTCCTGGGTGAAGGCACGCAGGATCGCGTAGAACGGCCAGAAGTACCATTCGGGAACGATGTGCGCGGGCGTGCTCATCGGGTTGGCCGGAATGTAGTTGTCCGGGTGGCCCAGCGCGTTCGGGAAGAAGAACAGCGCGGTGCAGAACAGGATCGCGAAGACGCCGATCGCCCAGCCGTCCTTGGCTACGTAGTAAGGGTAGAAGGGAACCGTATCGCTCTCGGTCTTCACTTCGACGCCGGTCGGGTTCGAGGAGCCCGGGATATGCAGCGCCCAGATGTGCAGGATCACCACGCCCACGATGACGAAGGGCAGCAGGTAGTGCAGCGAGAAGAAGCGGTTGAGCGCGGCATTGTCCGGGGCGAAGCCGCCGAGCAGCCACTGCTGGAGCGGTTCGCCCACGAAGGGAATCGCGCCGAACAGGCCGGTGATGACCTTGGCGCCCCAGAAGCTCATCTGGCCCCAGGGAAGCACGTAGCCCATGAAGGCCGTGGCCATCATCAGCAGGAAGATCACGACGCCGAGCAGCCACACCATCTCGCGCGGGGCCTTGTACGAACCGTAGAAGAAGCCGCGGAAGATGTGGACGTAGATGACGACGAAGAAAGCCGAGGCGCCGTTGGCATGCGCATAGCGCATCATCCAGCCCCAGTTCACGTCACGCACGGTCTGTTCGACAGTGTCGAAGGCGACCTGCGTATTGGCCGCGTAGTGCATGGCCATGACGATGCCGGTGACGATCTGCAGGACGAGGCAGAGCGCGGCGAGGAAGCCGAAGTTCCAGAAATAGTTCAGGTTGCGCGGCACCGGATAGCCGCCGCCGACCGAGTTGTAGACGAGGCGCGGCAGGGGCAGCCTGTCGTCCATCCACTGCATGAAGGGATGGCTCGGTTTGTATTCCTTGGCCCAGGGAAAGCTCATGTTCTTGATCCTCTCTCTTGGCCTCAACCGATCTTTACGACCGTGTCGGTGGTGAACGCGTAGTCCGGAACTTCGAGGTTCTTGGGCGCGGGGCCCTTACGGATACGGGCGGCAGTGTCGTAGGAAGAACCGTGGCAGGGGCAGAAGTAGCCACCGAATTCACCGCGTGGCTCCCCTTCGCCGGCGCCGAGCGGGACGCAGCCGAGGTGGGTGCACACGCCCATGGTGATGAGCCAGTTTTCCTTGCCTTCCTTGGTGCGTTCCTCAAGCGTCTGCGGGTCGCGCAGCGAGGAAACGTCCACCTTGTTGGCTTCCGTGATTTCATGCGGCGTCAGGTTCCGCACGAAGACCGGCTGCTTGCGGAAGATTGCCTTGATGGCCTGACCGGGCTGGATCGACGAGATGTCGATCTCGGTCGAAGACGCCGCGAGAACGTCCGCGGATGCGGACATCTGGCTGACCAGCGGGACGACGATGCCCACGCCGGCGACACCCGCCGCGCTTACCGCGGCGATATTGATGAAATCGCGCCGCCGCACGCCATCTGCTTCTGCCATGATTGCCCTTGCCTTGTTATTGACAACCTACTCCCGGGATTCCGGTAGCAAGCCCAGATTCCTGACCAATTCTATTTTTTGTCTGGTATCCCCGTAAACGGCCCCCCGTTGACGGTTAGATGCCTCGGGAGCGACCCGAAACGAATACCGACTTTGCGGCCCTGATATACAGGGAAGCCAGCCCTGCCAACCGCCTTTTTGGTTGGGCAGGGATGGATCGTCATCAACAAATTCAAGGTATAACTGTTCGGCGACGCCCTCTGTCGGGCCGTGAACGGGGCAAGCTCAGGCCAGTCCGATCACCGAAATCTGGCGTCCGTAGCTGGCCTCGGCCCGGTGGGTGGCCCTGCGGTAGGAATAGAAACGCTCCGGCGCTGAATAAGTATCGAGGCCCAGGCGCTCCACCGCGCCGATTCCGGCCGCTTCCAGCCGCGCGGCGACATAGTGCTCCAGGTCGAACTGCCAGTACCCTTCCCGCCCGGACGAGAAGAAGCGCGCATTGCCGTCTTCCCCGGCCAGGAAGCGGCTGCGGAAGCCTTCGTCCACTTCGTAGGAAGCCTGCGAGATGCAGGGGCCGACTGCCGCGACGATGCGCGAACGCGCCGCGCCCAGCGATATCATCCGAGCGATGGTGCTGTCGGTGACGCCGCCGATGGCGCCTTTCCAGCCGGCATGGGCCGCGCCGACGACGCCGGCCTCCCGGTCTGCAAGCAGCACCGGCGCGCAGTCCGCCGTGACCACGCCGATCAGCACCCCGGGGCGATCGGTGACAAGGCCATCGGCATGGGGCCGCTCGGCATCGGACCAGAGCGCCTCTCCCAAGGTCACGCAATCGGGCGAATGCACCTGGTAGACCGAGGCCAGCGGTGCGCCGGGCAGCACGGCATCGGCGGCGCGGCGGCGGTTTTCCGCCACCGCCGTCGGTTCGTCCCCCGAACCGAGGCCGACATTGAGGCCCTCGACCTCCCCGCTGCTCACCCCGCCGCGGCGGCCGAGGAAACCGTGCGGCAGCCCTTCCAGCACGCCCGCCCGGTTGACTTCGACAGCCTCGGCCACGGAATCGCCCGCCGATTCAGCCAAGGCTCTTGCTCACCTGTTCGCGCACATCGCGCGAGAGGTTGGGTTCGGCGGCGATCTTCTCCAGTTCCGCGCGCATCATCGCCGCGCGGCCCGGTTCGATCCGGCGCCAGCGCCCGAGCTGCGGCACGAAGCGCGCGGTGGTCTGCGGATTGATCGGGTCGAGCTGGCGGATCAGATTTCCGATCATCCGGTAGCCCGCGCCGCTGGCGTCGTGGAAGGCTTTCGGGTTCACCGCCGCCGTCATGTAGAGCGCGCGGGCGCGATTGGGGTTGTTCAGCGTGAACTCTGGGTGCCGCGCCAGCGCCTCGATATGCTCCAGGACCTGTGCATGGAACGAGCCTGCCTGCAGCGCGAACCACTTGTCGATGACGAGGGCATTGCCCTGATAGCGGCGCAGGAAATCGGCCAGGGCCTCCTCGCGTTCGGGGCCGTCGAGGTTGCAGAGCACGGTCAGGGCCGACTGGCGGTCGGTCATGTTGTCGGCCGCGCGGTACTGCGCGATGGCGCGGCGCGCGCCCTCGGCGGCATCGCCTGCGGCGATCAGCACCAGCGCCTGGGCCTTGGTCTTGCGCGCGCCGCGGGCGGCGGCATCGCGGCTGTAGGGCAGCGCGGAGACGCGGTCGTGCAGCGTTCCCAGAAGTTCCGCCAGTTCGCCGCCCAGCCAGGCCTTGAGAGCCTCGCGCTCCTCATGGATCGCGGCAGGATCGGCCACGAGCACTTGCTCGGCCAGGTAAGCGACGCCCGGCAGGACCATGAGTTCGCCGCGCATCAGGTCATCCAGCGCCGCGTCGGCCAGCACCGCGGCGAAAGCCTCGCCGATCGCCCGGCGGCCTTCGGCGCGGGCGGCATCCGCAAGCCCGCCGCCCACGGCCGCTACCAGATGCTGCACGACCAGGCTCTGCATCGCCTCGTAACGGGCGAATGGATCGTCGTCGTGCGCGGCCAGGAAGACGAGATCCTCGTTCGAACGCTCCATGTCGATGGCGACGGGCGCCGAGAAGCCGCGGTTGATCGAAACGACCGGCGGGCGCGCGAAGCCTTCGAAGGCAAAGCTGTCGCTGCCCTTGTCCAGCACGACGAGCTGCTCGCCCGAATGACGGCCGCTGTCGCGATCGAACAGGGCGACGCGCAAGGGGATCGGCACGGGCTGCTTCTCGGGCTGGCCGGGCGTGGCGGGCACGATCTGGGTCAGCGTGAGCGTGGCGGTCTCGCCCTCGTGCGCCAGTTCGACGGCCACTTGCGGAGTGCCGGCCTGCGAGTACCACAGGCGGAACTGCGCGAGATCGAGCCCGGTGCCGTCCTCGATGGCCTTGACGAAGTCCTCGCAGGTCGCCGCCTCGCCGTCGTGGCGGTCGAAATAGAGGTCGGTGCCCTGGCGGAACGTCTCCGGCCCGGCCATGGTCCGCATCATGCGGATCACCTCGGCGCCCTTGTTGTAGACGGTGGCCGTATAGAAGTTGCTGATTTCCTGATAGGAATCAGGCCGGATCGGATGGGCGAGCGGCCCGGAATCCTCAGGGAACTGGGCCGAGCGCAGGACGCGCACATCCTCGATGCGCTTCACGGCCTCACTGCCCATGTCGGCGCTGAACAGCTGGTCGCGCAGGACGGTGAAGCCTTCCTTGAGCGAGAGCTGGAACCAGTCGCGGCAGGTCACGCGGTTGCCCGACCAGTTATGGAAATACTCGTGGCCGATCACGCTCTCGATACCGTCGTAATCGGCGTCGGTGGCGGTTTCCGGCTCGGCAAGGACGTAGCGGGTGTTGAAGACGTTGAGGCCCTTGTTCTCCATCGCGCCCATGTTGAAGTCCGACACGGCGACGACATTGAACAAGTCGAGATCGTACTCGCGCCCGAAGGCCTGCTCGTCCCACTGCATCGAGTGGATCAGCGAATCCATCGCGTGCCCGGTGCGCTGCTCGTCACCCGGGCGCGCCCAGATGTTGAGGTCTACCTTGCGGCCCGAGCGGGTGGTGAAATCGGCATGGTTGGCAACGAGATCGCCTGCGACGAGCGCGAAGAGGTAGCTCGGCTTCGGCCAGGGATCGTGCCACTCCGCCCAGTGCGTGCCGTTCTCGCCCTCGCCCGTGGCGGTGCAGTTGCCGTTGGAGAGCAGGATCGGGAAGCGCGCCTTGTCGCCGCTCATGCGCACCGAATAAGTCGAGAGCACGTCCGGCCGGTCGGGGAAGAAGGTGATGCGGCGGAAACCTTCGGCTTCGCACTGGGTGCAGAGCATGCCGTTCGAGGCATAGAGGCCCATGAGCTGGCTGTTGGCCGCGGGATTGACCGCGGTCTCGATCTCCAGCTCGTGCGCTTCGCCGCTGAGTTCCACCAGCAGGTCGGCACCGTCCATGCGCCAGTCGTTCACGGATTCGCCATCCACGCGGATCGCCAGCGGGGTGAGCTGGTCGCCGTTCAGGCGCAGCGTCGCGGTGCCGTTGCCTTGCGGATTGCGGCGGACCGAAAGCGTGGAGAGCACATGCGTCTCGTCGATGCCCAGGCGGAAATCGAGCGCGATCTGCGGCACCAGCCAGGCCGGGGCCAGATAGTCCTCCCGGTGGATGACCGGCGGCGCCTGCGGCGCGGGGGCAGCATCGGCGATCTGCGGATTGGCGTCGGGCGTGGCGGGGGTGCTGGCAATGTCCATGCCGCTAAACTAGAGCCTTGTGCATCGAATGCCAGTCATGGCGCGACGAATTCACACGCGAATCAAGAGGAGTGCCCCGCCGATGCCCGCCGCGATACCGAAGCGACTGTTCATCTTCGGGCTGGGCTATACCGCGCGGGTGATCGCGGATCGGGCCTCGGCCCGCGGCTGGGAAGTGATCTCCACCGGCAGCGAGGGTACGCTCTCCTTCGAAGACGAAGGCAATGTGCGCCTGGCCCTGGCCGATGCCGATCATGTGCTGTCCTCCGTTCCGCCCGGCAAGGAAGGCCGGGGCGAGCCGCTCGATCCCGTGCTGGAGCGCTACGGCGATGCCTTGAAGGGGCTGGCGCTCTCCTATCTTTCCTCGACCGGGGTCTACGGCGACACCGGCGGCGCCTGGGCGGACGAGAGCGCGCCGGTCGGCACGGGGCGGCGCACCGCCAGGGCCGAGGCGGACGGCGAATGGCTGAAACTGGGCGCGCGGGTCTACCGATTGCCCGGCATATATGGTCCGGGTCGCTCGGCACTGGACCGGGTTCTCGAAGGCCGCGCGCACCGGATCGCCCTGCCCGCGCAAGTGTTCAGCCGCGTCCATGTGGCAGACATCGCTTCCGGCGTGATCGCCGGCCTGGAAGGACCGGCCGGGGCCTACAATCTGGCCGACGACCTGCCGTGCAGCCAGAATAGCCTGGTGGAGGAAGCCTGCCGCCTGCTCCGCCAGCCGCTGCCGCCGATGCAATCGGTGGAGGAAGCGCGGCTGTCGGCCATGGCGCGAGGGTTCTATGCCGAGAACCGCCGCATAGCCAACGGCAAGGCGAAACGCGTGCTTGGCTGGCGCCTGCGCTTCCCCACTTACCGCGAAGGGCTGCGGGCCCTCAGCGCCACGACCAGCCCGACCGTCGCCAGCGCCGCCCCGGCAATCGCCAGCAGCGACCAGCGATAACCCTCGAACGCGGTCGAGATCAGCATGGCGATGATGATCACCATCACCCCGTTGTAGGCCGCCTTGCCCGCTCCCAGTTGGCGGATCAGCGTGTAATAGAGCGGGAACGTCACCACCGAACCGAGAATGGCCAGATAGGCCGTGCCCATCCAGTATTTCGGATCGGCGGGGATCACCGGCGGACCGGCCAGAGCCCAGGCAATCGCGACATCGGCCAGCGTTCCGTAGAGCATGGCCCAGGACAGCAGGCTCACCATCGGCAGCGCCTTGCCGGTGTCGTTGGCCTGGATCACGTTCGAAACCGAAGCGCACATCATCGCGATCAGCGCGAAGACGGTGCCGAGCAGGACCTTGCCGCCCAGCGGGGCCTCGTGCGCTTCGTGCAGCAGCAGCAGCGCCAGGCCGGCGATGGCGATCGCGCTGCCGATGGCAAAGCGCCAGGTGATCGGCTGGCCCAGCAGGAGGCGTGCCAGGATCGCATTGGGCACGAGCAGCAGCCCGATCATGACCGCGACGATACCCGAAGTGAGGTGCATCTCGGCGCGGTAGACGAAGTTGTAGTTCCCGCAGAACTGCGCCACGCCCACGGCCAGAGCCAGCAACTGGCCCGCGGTGCCGAGCCTCAGGCTCTTCTTCATCACCACCGCCACCAGGAACATCGCCGGCGTCGCCAGCACGAAGCGCCAGGCGACCGACCAGCTGGCGGGCACTTCCCCGATCTGCCCGGTGATGACGAACCAGGTCGATCCCCAGATCAGCGCGACCAGCAGGAACGGCAGCGCCACGGCAGGCTTCATGAAGCCCGGTACAGGCTCGGCCGCGCCGCTCACAGCCCGGCAATCGCTTGGGCGAGGGCCGCGACATGGTCTTCGCGCGAATCCCAGGCAGTGACGAGGCGGGCGGCGTGATCGCCCCAGTCGTAGAACGCGAAGCCCTGTTCGCGCAGCGCCAGCCGCTCCGCCGCGGTGGACGTCAGGAATATCTCGTTGGCTTCCACCGGATGCAGCAGACGGTCCCCGGCGGCGACGGCGATCTCGGCGGCAGCCGCATTGGCCGCGCGGGCATTGTCCAGCCAGAGGTCGCTTTCCAGCATGGCGAGGATCTGCGCCGCCAGATAGCGGCCCTTCGATTGCAGGTGCCCTGCCCGCTTGCGGCGGAAGCGCACTTTCTCCGCCATGGAGCGATCGAAGAACACGATGGCCTCCGCGCTCATGGCGCCGTTCTTCACCATGCCGAAGCTGAGCGCATCCACGCCGCCCGCCGTCATCTCCGCGCTGCCGCCGAGAAACGCCGCGGCATTGGCGAAGCGGGCGCCGTCCATATGCAGGCCCAGCCCTCGATCGCGTGCGAAATCGGCAAGGGCGGCCAGTTCGCCCGGCCGGTAGACGCGGCCATATTCGCTGGCCTGAGTGATCGAGATCGCATGGGGCTGCACCTGGTGCACGCCGTCGCGAATCGGGTCGATCACTTCGGCGATGGCATCGGGCGCGATCTTGGCGCCCTCTCCGCCGGCCAGCAGCAGCTTGGCGCCGTGGAGATAGAAGCCGGGCGCACCGCCCTCGTCCATCTCGATATGGGCCTCGCGGTGGCAGATCACCGCGCCGTGCGGCTCGACCATGGCGGAAAGCGCCAGGCAGTTCGCCGCCGTTCCCGTCGCCACCCAGAGCGCCGCGCAGTCACGCCCGAACAGCGCGGAAAAGCGCGCGTCCAGCTCCAGGCTCAGCCCATCGCCGTCGTAAGGCGAATCGGGAGCGTCTGCCGCCATCATGGCTTTCCAGACCTTCGGGTGGACCCTTGCGGCGTTGTCGGAGAGGAATTTCATGACCATATGCCCTGTAAGCGGACGCACGCGCCGTCAAGCGGACCTTTTCAGGAGACATGTCCATGGTAGGCGTCACCATCACCAAGCACGAGACCGCAACCGGCGGCGAATACCAGGCGCACCTTGCGGACAGCGACGCCACCGGCCAGCTGACCTGGCAGACTCGCGACGGCGTCCACTATGCCGACCACACCTTCGTTCCTTCGGAAATCGGCAATCGCGGCGTGGCGGCACGGCTGGTCGAGGCGATGGTCGCCGACGCGCGGGAGAACCACTTCAAGATCGCCCCTTTGTGCAGCTACGTGGTCGCGGCCTTCCGGCGGCATCCCGAGTGGGAAGACGTGAAGGCCTGATTCGCTGAGCGCATGCCTCGGCCGAGGGCGTCGTCTGCCTTAGCTGAAGCCGCGCGCGAGCCAGTCCTGCGCGAGGCCGGCCAGGAAGGCCGAACCGCGCGGGAGGGCGCTTTCGTCGACCATCATGCGGGTGGAATGGATGCCGCAGCAGTGCTTCCAGTCCGCGCCTTCCGGGGCAACGCCCAGGAAGAACATCGCGCCCGGCACTTTTTCAAGCACATAGGCGAAGTCCTCCGCGCCCATGATCGGATCGGGCAGGCGCCGGAACGCCTCGCTGCCGAACAGGTCCCGGGCCACGCCCTCGCCCAGGGCCACCGCGCGCGGATCGCAGATCGTCACCGGGAAGCCGTCGAGGATCGTCGTGTCGCCGGTCAGCCCATGCGCCCCGGCGATTCCCGCGACCAGCCGCGGCAATTCGTCCTTCAGCCGCGCGCGATTCTCACGCGAGAGCGTGCGCATCGTGCCGGTCAGCCGCGCGCTGTCGGGAATGACGTTGTGGGCGCTGCCCGCCTCGATGCGGGCGATCGTCACCACCACCGGATCGAACACGCTGAAACGCCGCGCCACCATGGTCTGGATCGCCGAGACCACTTCGCAGGCGACGGGCACGGGGTCCGCCGTGTCGTGCGGCATCGAGGCGTGACCGCCGCGCCCGGTAACAGTGATGCGCAATTCGTCGGCCGCCGCCATCAGCGGCCCGGCGCGCCCGCCGATGACGCCATGCGGGGCATTGGGCATGATGTGGAGCGCGAAGGCGGCATCGGGCAGAGCCCGGTCCTGCCCCTCGCCGCCCAGCAGCCCATCTTCCAGCATGAAGCGGGCGCCGTGATGGCCTTCCTCCCCCGGCTGGAACATGAAGCGCACTTCGCCGGGCAGGCTTTCCGCGCGGGCGGCCAGGATTTCCGCCGCGCCCGCCAGCATGGCGACATGAGTGTCGTGCCCGCAGGCATGCATGACGCCGGGCACGGTCGAGGCGAAGTCAAGCCCGGTTTCCTCGGGCATGGGCAAGGCATCGGTATCGCCGCGCAGGAGCACACAGCCGCCGCTTCCCGCGCCGCCCTTCAGCGTGGCGACGAGGCCCGTGGTCGAGGGCCCTTCGCGCCATTCGAGCGGGAGATGGGCCAGCGCCGCGCGGATCTTGTCGCGCGTCCTGGGGTTGTGCAGCCCGATCTCGGGTTCGGCGTGAATGGCGCGGCGCAGCGCGACGATGCGATCGGCGAGGCCCGCAGCCTCCTTGGCCAGAGTGTTCGCGGTAGAGAGCATCGGGGCATGATACCCCTCCAGCCGCGCCTGTCGAGCGTCAGGTCACGGCCGAATCGGCCACGGGCAGATCGCCCTCGGGATCGGGCATGATGCTGATCTCGTTCCGGTCGATCTGCTGGAGCGTGCGCCAGGCCATAAGGCCCATGACGATGTAGGACACCGCGCCGCCCACCGCGACCGCCCAGGCCGCACCGCTGGGGCCGACCGGAAGCAGGAACACCAGCCCCACCGCCAGGCCGATCAGCGCGATCAGGCGGGCCACCAACGAATGCCGCGCCCGGCCGGTGGCATGGAGCACCGGTTCGAAGGCGACACTGGCAAGGTCGAAACTGGCCGCCAGCGTCAGGGGCACGAGGATCGCGGCGCCCTGTTCGAAATCGTCGCCGCCGATCACTTCCAGCATCTGCTTGCCCAGCAGCACTGCCACCGTGACCACCACGATCCCGGCCAGGCCGGCGATCTTGCTGGTCTGGAGCGCCAGCTTGCGGAACTCCGCCGCGGCCGAGGAGACGCGCGCGCGCGCCACTTCCGCATAGACCGAGCGCGTCAGCAGCGAGGACAGCTTGCTCAGCGCCTGCGACAGCTGCGAGGCGAGGCGATAGAGACCCGCCGCCTTGGTGCCGACCCAGGCGCCGACGATCAGCAGCGGGCCGTTCTTCATCGCCGCATCCAGCGTGGACGCAACGTAAGTCTGCATAAAGAAGCGCGTGACGCCGGGATTCTCGTCGATCGCCTTGCGCCAGTTGCGCAAGTTCGAAAGGTTCACGGCCTCCGGGCAGAGCCGCCGCGCCATGATCCAGTAGAGCAGCGCTTCGAGAATATCGATCGCGGCCCAGGCGAACAGGAAGCGGCCGACGCTGGGGCCGGTCATCCAGATGACGAGCGACGCCGCCAGCCGGCCGCTGGGCACGATCGCCTCTACATAGACGGCCATGTCGAAGCGGTTGAGCGCGCGGACGATGCCGGTGGGCGCGGAGACCAGCGCCCAGAGCGAACCCACGCAGAACCAGAAGGCCACGTCGATGAAATGCGGGTTCAGCTCCAGCATATGGGCGAAGCCGTAGATCAGGACCGCCGCCAGCCCGCAGCCGATGATCGCGCCCACGGCATCCAGCAGGCCGCAGAGCATGCCCAGGCGGCCCAGCTTGCCCCAGTCCTTTTCATGGACGTGCTCGCTGCCGTAGCGCACGACGACGCGCCAGGTCTGGAAGCTGGCCAGCGCGATCAGCGCCTGCGCCGTTCCGAAGATCAGCGAAAAGTGGCCGAAATCCTTGAGGCCCAGCGAACGGGTCTGGATGGCGAGGTAGGCAATGCCGCAAACGGCGCCGAAACCTTTGCCGCCCAGCAGCCAGGCAGTGTTCTGGAGTATCCGCCCTAGCGGAGATTTGCTCTCACGGCGGTGAAATTTGGCGGACATCGCGGCTGCATGTGAACGAGGGGGAAGGGACTTGCAAGCTGTGCCGATCAGGGATGTCCCCATGCTGAATGAATTAATACCCGCGGCCCCGGCTCAAGCCTTTCCCGCCGCATCTTTTCCTTTTGGCCGGCAATCCCTAGATGCGGGGCATCTCCCCCCTTTGACGAAGCGCGAAAATCCATGATCGAACACGCCATCCTCCTCAGCGCCGGCCAGGGCTCGCGCCTGCTCCCCCTCACCGCCGAGCGGCCCAAGTGCATGATCGACTTCACCGGCAAGTCGCTGATCGAATGGCAGATCGAAATGCTCGCGCGCGGCGGGGTGAAGCGGATCGACGTCGTCACCGGCTTCATGACCGACATGCTGGAAGAGCATCTGAACCGCATCGACGATCCGCGCGTGGAAGTGACGGTTCGTTTCAACCCCTTCTTCAAGGTGGCCGACAACCTCGGCTCCTGCTGGATCGCGCGCGAGGCCATGCGCGGCGACTTCCTGATCCTGAACGGCGATACCCTCGTTTCGGAGGAAATCGTGAACAAGGTCCAGCAGGGCGCTACCGATCCGAACGGCAAGCCCTGGCCGATCACCGTCACCGTCGACGTGAAAGCCGAGGGCTACGACAGCGACGACATGAAAGTGGAGCGCGAGGCGGACGGCCGGCTCGTGCATATCGGCAAGACGCTGACGGCCCGGCAGTCCAACTCCGAATCGATCGGCTTCCTCGCCTTCCGCGGCGAAGGGGCGGACCTGTTCCGCGAAACCGTGCGCCAGGCCATGCGCACGCCCGAAGGCGTCCAGCACTGGTATCTCAAGGTGATCGATTCGATCGCGCCCACCGGCAAGGTCGGCACCGTCTCCATCGAGGGCCTCGACTGGGCCGAAGTCGATTTCCTCAACGACATCGAAATCGCCACGAAGCTCACCGATACCTGGTGAGCCGAGCGTCTTGATCGTCCCGGATCATGTCCGGGACGATGCTTTGCGGTCGATCAGCCGAAGTGCGCCTTCAGCCAGGCCACGAGCGCTGAAAGGTCATCCCCTTCCAGCGCCACGGCGTGGCCGAGATCGGGCACTTTCGGCCAGCCGCAGTCCACGAACTCGCGGCCCTGCCACTCGCGCGCGCCCTCGTAGCGGGGGATGACGTGGAAGTGGACATGGGGATCCACCATCATCAGCATGAGATAGTTGAGCCGGGCATAGCCGACCGCCTCCCCCAGGGCCGCTTCGATCGCGGCCGTGGCGACCTTGAGTTCGGCATGCGCCTCTCCCGGAAGATCCCCAAAGGCGGTGGCATCGGATTTCGCCGCCAGCACCAACGATCCCAGCGTCGGCTGTGCCGGACGGGTCAGCACCACCCAATGCGCGAATTCCGCAACGAGGGTATGCGGGTGCCCGAACTTTTCCATCGTCGCATTGGCTGCGACATTGCCCTGCATCGCGTTCATGGCGGTTCCTTCTTCAGGCGTCCGAGAGCCAGGAGGTGATCGTACCGCCTCGCGCCCGCACGATCCATGCCTGGACCAGCCGCACGGCGTGGATGAGGCAGGAAATCGCCGTCCACCAGGCCACCGCGATCAGGCCGATGTCGGGACGCGCGAACAGCATCGCCACGAACAGGATGACCATGTTCGGGTTGCGGCGCGCGGTAATCAGGCGGAACTGGCTGTCGAACTTGCGCCATACGTGGATGTGCATGAGGCCGTTCTGACGCATGAACACGCCCTCGATCAGGCGCTGCACCACGTAGCCGCCCTGGATCGCGCCCTGCACCCACCAGAACGTCGCGTCATCGTAGGCCAGGCCCCAGGTCGCCAGGCCCGTCGCCCAGAACCACCACCAGAACGGCGGATGGACGAGATCCATGCCGTGGTCGGCCACATTGCCCCATTCCGAGGACGTGATCGTGCAGCGCGCCAGCTTGCCGTCCACGGTATCGAGCACCATGAACACCAGTCCCAGCGCCATGCCCAGCCAGTAGTGCCCGTAAGCGAAAAGCACCGTGGCCAGCACGCAGAATGCCGCGCCCACCGCCGTCACCATGTTCGGGGTGATGTGCAGTTTCGCGCAGATTCGCGTCAGCACCAGCGCCCATTCGGGCCAGAGGTACTTGGTCAGCACATCGGTCACGCCCTTGTAGGCGCCGAAGTAGCTGGCACGCTCGATGGTGCGGACGGTCTCGGGCGTGAGCGCCATGAGGAACGGCGTCTCGCGCTTGCGGAGCGTCTTGTTCTCGATGGTGGGCCCGCTTTCGTAGGTCACGACATCGAGGCCCGCCGTATCGGCGAGCGGCGTTCCGGCGGTCATCGCGGCGGTGATTCGCGCGGCCTGGCCGGCGTCGGCCGCATGCGCCAGGGCGGGGATGCCGCCCAGCGTCAGGACCATGCCGGGCCGCGCTGTGACGTATTTGAACCAGGCCGGATCCCACGCAAAGGCGGCATTGGACAGGATGGAAGGGCCGGACGAGGCGTCCTTGCCGAAGGAGGCGCCGTTCGCCCGGGCGATGCGTGCAACGCGCTCGGCCATCGTCAAACCCCAGAGCTGGACGGGGTTCGCGCCGATGGTTGCGGCGTGGGGGGGAGTGTCCTGAGTGACCATGTTTTCGGCCGTAATCCGTGGAACCGCGGGACGCAACGGCGGGACTTGCGGAAAACGCGGCAGATTTTGCCGGTCTTGCAAGTGGCGTAAAAACGCCATACAACTGTAACCTTAATGTGTCAGTGAATGTTTCCTGATGATTTTCGTCTGCGGCATCCCTACATAGGGCCCGTGTACGGAACCATTTACGAATTCGAAACGCTGCCGACCTTCGGTGAGCACGGCAAGCGCAAGGCCACTGGTCCTGCGCGTGTGGCGCGTCGTGGGCGCGCCGTTCCTCTCGTTGGCATCATTCGCAATCCTCGTAGCCACCGGAACAAGGGCCGGGCGGCAGAGATGGAGGATTGCTCCAACATCCTGACCGAGACCCCGCGCACCCGCTCGGAACTCTACAGCGTGCTTGACGGCTTTGCCCGTCGCGGTGTGGACTATCTCGTGGTCGACGGCGGCGATGGCACCGTTCGCGATGTGCTGACGTGCGGCGCGGACATCTTCGGTGACGAATGGCCCACGTTCATCATCCTGCCCAAGGGCAAGACGAACGCGCTGGGCGTAGACCTCGGCCTGCCGACCCACTGGTCGCTGGCAGAGGCGCTGGCGGCTGCGCACAAGGGCAATACCCTCACGCGCCGTCCCTTGCGCATTTCCGCCAATGACGGCAGCAGCGGCTGCATGCAGGGCTTCATCCTGGGCACCGGCGTATTCACGCTGGCGACCGAGGCCGGTCAGGAAGCGCACCGCCGCGGCGCCTTCAACAGCTTTGCCGTGGGCCTCAGCATCCTCTGGAGCATCATCCAGTCGCTGTTCGGCCGCGACGGCAATCCGTGGCGCGCCTGCACCCCGACGCGCCTGGTCGATCGCCACACCGGCCGCGACCTGCCCTATGACGGGCCGGGCCGTGCGGACGAACGCTTCATGGTCGTCGCCACCACTTTCGAGAAGTTCCCGCTCGGCGCGCGTCCCTTCGGCCGCGATGTCGCCCCGGGGATGAAGCTGGGCGTCATCGACTGGCCGGTGCGCTGGGTCATGGCCCTGCTGCCGGCGATCCTCTTTGGCCTTTCCGGCAAGTTCCTGGAACGCCGCGGCACCCACCGCGTCTGCGCCAGCGCGGTAGACCTGGAAATCGGTGGCTCGTTCATTCTCGATGGCGAGGTTTTCCCTGCGGGCGACTACCTGCTCGAGGAAGGGCCGCAGCTGACTTTCGTGGTCCCCTGATCCGCCGGATCCGGCCCCTCTCCTCTCACTTTTTGGCCAGGTTTGTGGCACCGGCATGCTTGCTTTTACCACGCCGGTGCCCGAGCATGCTTTCATGACCCAAGACTTGGAAGGGCGCATTGGCCAGGCGCTGCAGCGCGCCGTGGTGCCCGAAGTCCGTGCTTTCGCGGAACGCCTTGCGCTGGCTGCCGGCAATGCCGTGGCCGTGCTGTTCTACGGCTCGAACTTGCGCACCGGATCGCTGGAAGGCGTGCTGGACTTCTACGTCCTCACCGAAGGCCCCCAGGCCGAGAAGATCTGGCCGCGCGTCAGCTATCACGAATGGACCTTCGAAGGCGTGCCCTTGCGCGCGAAAGTGGCGACCATGGCGCTGGATACGTTCCGCGCCGCTGCGGCCGGCGAGCGGCTGGACACCACCATCTGGGCCCGCTTCGTCCAGCCGAGCGGCATCGCCTGGCAGCGTGACGAGGCCGCGTTCGGCCGCGTGACCGCCGCCGTATGGGGCGCGGCCCGCACCGCCGCCAGGCTGGCCGTGGCGCTCGGCCCGGCGACGGGCACTGCGGAGGACTACTGGCGCGCCCTGTTCCGCGCGACTTACGCCGCCGAGTTCCGGGTGGAGAAGGCCGGGCGCGAGGATTCGATCCTTTCCGTCAACCGCGAGCATTTCGACGGCTTGCTGCCGCTGGCCCTTGCCGCCGACGACATCGCCTTCGAGCGCCTGCCGAACGGCGCCTTCCGCCCCGAACTTTCCGAGCGCGACCGCACCCGGATGCTGGACTGGTGGAAGCGCCGCCAGCGGCTGGGCAAGCCCTACAACGTCCTGCGCCTGCTGAAAGCCTCGACCACGTTCGAAGGCGCCGCGCGCTATGCCGCCTGGAAGATCGAGCGCCACACCGGCGTGGCGGTCACCATCACGCCCTGGCGCGAGCGGCATCCGGTGCTTTCCGCGCCCGGTGTGCTCTGGCACGTCTGGCGCACCCGCAAGGCCATGGAGCGCAAACCGGCATGACCCCCTCTCCCTTGCCCGCCGCGCTGATTCTTGCAGGTTCCCGCCCCGGTAAACCCGATCCGGTCGCAGCGGCCGAAGGCCTGAGCCACAAGGCCTTGGTAGAGCTGGAAGGCCGGCCGATGCTGGCCCATGTCGTTCAGGCCTTGCGCGATGCCGGCATCGCGCGCCTGGCGGTGGTCGCCAACGATCCCGCCGTGATCGCGCTCGCGGAACTGCTGGGCTGCGAGACGATCCCCGCCGCCGCCGGTCCCAGCGCCAGCGTGGCCGCGGGCTTCGCGCGGCTCGGCGCGCCGATGCTCGTCACGACCTCCGACCATGCGCTGCTGCGCGGCGAATGGGTGCGGGACTTCCTGCTCGACACCCCGGAGGAAGCCGACGTTTCCGTCCTGCTGGCGCGGCGGCAGGCGATCGAAGCGGCCGTGCCGGGATCGCGCCGCACTTATCTGCGCTTTGCCGACGGCCACTGGTCGGGCTGCAACCTGTTCCTGCTGAAGACGGCCCGCGCCGAAGCCGCGATCGAGACCTGGAAGCTGGTGGAGGCGGACCGCAAGCGCCCTTGGCGCATCGCCGCCAGGCTCGGGCTCGGCATGTTGGCAAGCTATGTGCTCGGCCGCCTGACCCTGGCGGCCGCGCTTGCACGACTGGGAACCCGGATCGGCCTCAAGGCCCGCCTCGTCGCCGCGCGCGACGGATTGGCGGCGGTCGACGTCGACAAACCCTCCGACCTCCTGGACGCACGCGCCATCCTGGCCGAGCGCCGCGAAGCCGCCGCCGGATCCTGAGAACGCGCTCGCGCCGAAATGCCCCCGAGGGGGCATTCCATCCGGGCTGTTACATGTAGCGCATCTGGATGCGGATCGACTTCACGTCATTGCCCACCGGCACGCCGACCTTGGTGTAGCTGGGCTTGCCGAGGTTGAAGATATTGATCGAGGGGTTGTTCGACATCGCGCCGCCGTCAGTGCTGATGTCCGTCGAGCCATTGCCGTTGACGTCATGCCTCACGGCGATGCCGTAAGTGCCCGGCGCCGGGACGGGGACGCAGAACGTCATGGTCCCGCCCCTGGCGGCCACCTCGATCCGCTTCAGCCACTTGCCCTTGGCCAACCACTCGCCGGACGTGGCGCGGTAGGACTGGACGCGCAGGCGTCCCTGGGACGACTTGATGCCGTCCACCGTAACCATGATCGCGGGGCCGCCGCCGGAACGGCACTGGCTCATGTCATTGCGGATTTCGTCGCGATACTGGGCCGCGGCCGGCGCCGACAGGGCCAGCGCGGCCAGGCCGGCGGCAGCTGCGATGGGGGCCTTGGGGAACTTCAATCTCATCTCCGGTTCCGTCACTCGTTCACGAGGGTTGCAGGGAAGCAAACCCGTGAAATGTCTGGCGCCGCACTGCCATCGAGGCCGTGAATGCACTCTGAACTGGCGATCGACAAGCACCGCGCCGGAGCGGCTGCAGGGGGCGGGGCCCGGTCCGCTCGGTCGATTTAGGGAACCTCCTCCATATGGCGTGTGGAAAACGGGCCGGGCGCGCTTGTACCCCCCAGATATGGTGGCCTATCCTTCGCATCGAGGAGTACCGTTCTTAACCATGACCACGCCGCTGATCTCGCCCTCCATCCTTTCCGCCGACTTTGCCCGCCTGGGCGAAGAGGTTCGCGCGATCGACGAAGCCGGCGCCGACTGGATCCACGTCGACGTCATGGACGGCCACTTCGTACCCAACATCACCATCGGCCCGGCCGTGGTGAAGGCGCTGCGCCCGCATTCCGCCAAAGTCTTCGACGTGCACCTGATGATTTCGCCGGTGGACAGCTATCTCGAAGCCTTCGCCGAAGCCGGTGCGGACTACATCACCGTTCATCCCGAAGCCGGCCCTCACGTCCACCGCACGGTGCAGACGATCCGCGGCCTGGGCAAGAAGGCGGGTATCTCGCTGAACCCGGCCACCCCGGCCAAGATGCTGGACTACCTGATCGACGATATCGACCTCGTCCTGATCATGAGCGTCAACCCCGGCTTCGGCGGCCAGAGCTTCATCTCCAGCCAGCTTCGCAAGATCGAGGCCGTGCGCAAGATGATCGAGAAGTCGGGCCGCGACATCCGCCTCGAAGTGGACGGCGGCGTCGATGCCAAGACCGCACCTCTCTGCGTTTCGGCGGGTGCCGACGTGCTCGTCGCCGGTTCGGCCACGTTCCGCGGCGGCCCTTCGCAATATGCCGCGAACATCCGCGCCCTGAAGGGGCTCGATTGAGGCGGTGAAGCTAGACACCCCTCCGCGTCCCCGAAACGGGAACCCGGACGGGCTCCGGGCCATTTCCCCGGGAAGTGAGGCAGCCGATGAGTCGGGCGACATGCTTGCAGGCGGGCTCACAGGCAAGTCGGGGGGCGGGCCTCAGGGCGGTAACGAGGAGGGTGTCTTGAATCAAAGCGTTACCGGATCGCCGGCCGTGACACGTTCCGAAACCGACATCACCGATATCACCGCCTTCACTGGCGACGACTTCCACGATTCCGACCTCCTGCCGCCCCGCGCGGAAGTCCAGGTGGAAGTCGCGCAGATCGAGGGCGGCCGGGCGCTGGCCCTGGCCGACTTCTCGCCGCCTTCGGTCGGGCCGGGCGAGCGGCTGATCCGCTTCGCCTATCGCCTGGGCATTCCCGGCACCATGCTCTCGGCGCCGATGGGCAAGAAGGCCCGCACCCGGCTGCTCGCCACGGTCAGCAACACGCTACCGGGCAATGCCGCCGCCGGAACCGCCCTGCGCGCGGGACATTTCCTGATCCACGGCGCCCGCACGCCCGTGGCCCAAGTCGATTTTGCCGGCCCGTCGCGCGTGACGCCGCCGCTGGAGCGCGTGGTCCACAGCTTCTCCTGGCTCACCGACCTGGAGGCCTGCGCCCCGCGCGAGCAAGGTACCGCGGTTGCCGAGCGCATTCTCACCGCGTGGCTCCAGGCCAATCCCAAGCCGCCGGCCAAGCCGGGCAAGGGTCCGGCCTGGGACGTGGGCAACACCGGCGCGCGGCTGATGAACTGGCTGGCCCATGCCCCGCTGATCCTCTCCGGCGAGAAGACCCTGCGCAACCGTACTTTGGCGCACATTTCCGAGACCGCGCGCTGGCTGGACCGTCATGTCGGCCGGGCGGAAGACGGGATCGCCGAAGTCGCCGGGTGGAGCGCCATCGTCGCTGCCGGCCTGCTGCTCCCCGAAGGTCGCCCGCGCCGCCTCTACGGCGAGGCGGGGTTGATCAAGGCCCTGGGCGAACTGATCGGCGACGACGGCGGCGTGCTCTCGCGCAGCCCGCTGGCGCAGATGGAAGCGATCGCCCTTCTGGTGCGGCTGCGCAACTGCTATCACGCCACCCGCCGCGACGCGCCCAAGGCGGTCGAGCGGGTGATCGAACTGCTCATCCCGCCGCTCCTGGCGCTGACTCACGGCGACGGTTCGCTGGGTTCGTGGCAGGGCGGCTGGGCGATCGACGGAGAGGACGTCAACGCTCTCGTCAAGGCGACCGGCGTGCGCACCCGCCCGCTGCGCGATGTGCGCCAATGGGGCTATCAGCGCGTGCTGGCGCACAAGTCGATCCTCCAGTTCGACACTGCGCCGCCGCCGCTGCCCGCCCATGCCCGCTACGGCTGCGCTTCCACGCTGGCCTTCGAGATGTCCCACGCGGGCCACCGCCTGGTCGTCAACTGCGGCGGCGCGGCGAGCGGCGGCGGGCTGGTGCCGGTGCGCCTCGAACAGGGCCTGCGCGCGACCGCCGCCCATTCGACGCTGACGCTGGACGATGCCAATTCCACCGCCGTCCTCATCAACGGAGCCATCGGCGGCGGCGTCAGCGAGGTCGATATCGATCGCAAGACGCTGACGCAGGAAAACGGCGGCAACGCCACCCGCATCGAGGCGAGCCACAACGGCTACGAGGCGCGCTACGCCCTCACGCACCGCCGCATCCTGATCCTGCGCGACGACGGCAGCGAACTGCGCGGCGAGGACGTGCTGATCCCCGCGGGCCGCAAGGCCCAGCGCGGCAAGGTGGGCTTTGCCATTCGCTTCCACCTCGGCCCGGAAGTCGAAGTCGCCCTCACCGAGGACGGCCAGGGCGCCGGCATGGCCCTGCCCGACGGCAGTCTCTGGCAGTTCCGCAGCAGTGCCGGCGAAGTGATCCTGGAAGATTCGCTCTGGGTCGACGGCCAGGGCCGTCCCCAGGCGACGCAGCAGCTGGTGATCCAGGGTCTCGTCTCGCGCGGAGGCGGGAATTTCGGTTGGTTAATCAAGAAAATGGGGTGAAATGCCGCGACCGGCCCCACGGCTTGTGGCACCCTGAGCTAGCGGCCCCTCTTGCGACCCGGGCGCTGCCGACCTAGAGGGCGCGGAAAATCCCTCTCCGCTAGTTCCAGAACGAGGCCATCCGCATGACCGATACCGTCCAGATCCGCCGCGCATTGCTGTCGGTTTCCGACAAGACCGGCCTCGCCGATCTCGGCAAGGCACTGTCCGCCCGCGGCGTGGAACTGGTTTCGACCGGCGGCACCGCCAAGGCGCTGCGCGATGCCGGCCTCGCGGTGAAGGACATTTCGGAAATCACCGATTTCCCCGAGATGATGGACGGCCGGGTCAAGACGCTGCACCCCAAGGTCCACGGCGGCCTGCTGGCGGTGCGCGACAATCCCGAACATGCCAAGGCCATGGCCGATCACGAAATCGGCGCGATCGACCTGGTGGTCGTCAACCTCTATCCCTTCGAAGCCACCGTCGCCAAGGGCGCCGACCGGGACGAAGTGATCGAGAATATCGACATCGGCGGCCCGTCGATGGTGCGTTCGGCCGCGAAGAACCATGCCTTCGTCGCCATCGTCACCGATCCCAACGACTATGCGGGCCTGATCTCCGAACTGGAGACCACCGACGGCGGCACGACCTTGGCCTTCCGCAAGCTACTGGCCGCGCGCGCCTTCGCGCAGACCGCCGCTTACGATTCGATGATCTCGCAGTGGTTCGCCTTCACCGACCAGGGCCTCGAATTCCCCGAGATGCTGAGCGTCAACGGCCGCCTCGCCACCACGCTGCGCTACGGCGAGAACCCGCACCAGAAGGCCGCGCTCTACACGCCGGTCGGCCCGTTCACCAAGGGCCTGGCCCAGGGCGAGCAAGTGCAGGGCAAGGAACTGTCCTACAACAACTACAACGACGCCGACGCCGCCTTCGAACTCGCTGCCGAGTTCAAGGGCCAGGACCCGGCCGTGATCATCGTCAAGCACGCCAACCCTTGCGGCGTGGCGCAGGGTTCCAGCCTGCTCGAAGCCTGGCAGGGCGCGCTGGCTTGTGACGACGTTTCGGCCTTCGGCGGCATCGTTGCCGTGAACACCACGCTCGACGGCCCGACGGCCGAAGCGATCTGCCAGATCTTCACCGAAGTGGTCGTCGCCCCCGACGCCGACGAGGAAGCCCGCGCCTTCTTCGCCAAGAAGAAGAACCTGCGCCTGCTGCTGACCGGCGGCCTGCCCGATCCGCGCCGCCCCGGCCTGACCGTCAAGCCGATCACCGGCGGCCTGCTGGTGCAGGGCCGCGATGCCGGCGCCATCGGCGTGAGCGACCTGAAGGTCGTGACCAAGCGCGCGCCGACCGAGCAGGAACTGAAGGACTGCCTGTTCGCCTGGACCGTGGCCCGCCACGTCAAGTCGAACGCGATCGTCTATGCCAAGGACGGCGTCACTGCCGGCATCGGCGCGGGCCAGATGAACCGCCGCGATTCCTCGCGCATCGCCGCGATGAAGGCCGCCGAAGCCGCCGAGAAGTTCGGCTGGGCTCAGGCCCGCACGGTCGGCTCTGCCGTCGCTTCGGACGCGTTCTTCCCCTTCGCCGACGGCCTGCTGGCCGCTGCCGAAGCGGGCGCTACGGCTGTGATCCAGCCGGGCGGCTCGATCCGTGACGAGGAAGTCATCGCCGCTGCCGACGAGGCGGGCCTGGCCATGGTCTTCACCGGCATGCGCCACTTCAAGCACTGAGGTTCGATATTTCAGGGCCAGATTCGATCCAGGAGGCGAATATGTGGGTGATGTGGCTTGGACCGCTGGTCACCCTCGCCTTCCTGATCGGGCTGGCCACGGCGGCCGTGCTCGTGCGCCTCGGCCGCATCCGCAAGCCCCACCAGGTCATCGGCGCGCTGGCACTGCCGTTCGGTTGTGCCGCGCTGCCCGTGGCCGGGCTGGTTGTGGTCTCCGTCGCTTCGGCAGTGATCGCGCGCACGATCCCTTGACGAGATTGTGACGGTTCCCCCGTCCACCCCGTGCGATCAACGGTTCATCGCAGAATGGGGCGCGGCTCGTCGCCATTCACTGGACGTCAAGGCGATTCGCTCCAAGTGAGCGGCACGCAATCGTACATCATCAATATGAGCTGATTTTCGTCATGGGACTCTTCAAGGCCGACTTCTACCGCTTCTTCGCCCTCGGCTTCGCCGGTGGTACGCTGCTGGTGCTGGGCGTGATGGGCATCGGAACTCACTCGATCGGCAACGGCCTCGTGCCTCCCGCCGAAGCGGCTGCGCAAGTGAACTGACCCAGGCAGGCTGATCCGGGGTCTATCGGACCCCGCGGCCTGATCCGGCGCCGTCCTGGGCGCCCCTCCAGCTTTCAATTGCACGCAGCCCTGCCAATGCCCATATGGGCGGCATGGCTAATGCGCATCATCATCACGAACATTCCGGCGAAGGCCTTGTAGAGGCTGCCCGCGCCGCCCTTCTCGATGCCGGCGAACAGTGGACCGAGATGCGCGCCGACGTCTTCGGCGCTCTGGCGGAACGCGAACGTCCGGCTTCAGCCTATGACTTGGCCGAAAGCGTTTCGGCCCTGCGCGGCAAGCGCGTGGCGCCCAACAGCGTCTATCGCATTCTCGACCTCTTCGTGCGCACCAACCTCGCCCGCCGGGTCGAGAGCGCCAACGCCTACCTCGCCAACAGCCATCCCGGCTGCCAGCACGACTGCATCTTCCTGATCTGCGATGTCTGCGGCCAAGCCGTCCATATCGACGACGACAAGCTGACCGGCGCCCTCATCGCCGCCGCCAGGCAGGCCGGTTTCGCCGGGGTGCGCCCGGTGGTCGAGCTGCGCGGAACCTGCGCCACCTGCAGCTAGGTCGGCAGGGCCTGCGAACCGGCCGCTGACGCTGGCCGGCTTCCCGCAGGATTCGCATGTCTGGCGGGGGTCGAGCGGTGCCGGAAGTTGCCGGCGATGGCTCGGAGAGTCGCAGCAAAGCAACAGGTGCCACGTTTTTCCTGTCCTTTCGGACGGCTCCGGCATATTGCCCACTGCTTAATTCGACACCAGAACATGTAGCGTGTAGAAGCAGAACATGACAGCCAACCCGGCAACGCCACTCCTCGACACCGTCGATACGCCTGACGATCTCCGCAAGCTCAAGCCTTCGGACCTGCGTCAACTGGCCGACGAACTTCGCACCGAGATGATCTCTGCCGTCGGGCAGACCGGCGGCCATCTGGGCTCGGGCCTGGGCGTGGTCGAACTGACGGTGGCGATCCACTACGTGTTCGATACGCCGGTGGACCGGCTGATCTGGGACGTGGGCCACCAGGCCTATCCCCACAAGATCCTCACCGGCCGCCGCGACCGCATTCGCACCTTGCGCCAGGGCGGCGGACTCTCCGGCTTCACCAAGCGTTCGGAAAGCGAATACGACCCCTTCGGCACGGCCCATAGCTCCACCTCGATCTCGGCCGCGCTCGGCTTTGCCGTCGCCAACAAGATCAAGGGCACGCCCGGCCGCGGCATTGCCGTGATCGGCGACGGCGCGATGAGCGCCGGCATGGCCTACGAGGCGATGAACAACGCCGCGGACGCCGGAAACCGCCTGATCGTGGTCCTCAACGACAACGACATGTCGATCGCGCCGCCGGTTGGCGGGCTGTCGTCCTATCTCGCGCGGCTCGTTTCCTCGGGCCGGTTCCTCGGCCTGCGCGACCTGGCCCGCAAGTTCGCGCGCCGCCTGCCGCGCCCGCTCCACGCCGCCGCCCGCAAGACCGACGAATTCGCCCGCGGCATGGCCATGGGCGGCACCCTGTTCGAGGAACTGGGCTTCTATTACGTTGGCCCGATCGACGGCCACGACCTCGATGCGCTGGTTCCGGTCCTGGAAAACGTGCGCGATGCCGCCGAAGGCCCGATCCTGGTCCATGTCGTGACGCAGAAGGGCAAGGGCTACGCGCCCGCCGAGGAAGCGGCCGACAAGTATCACGGCGTGCAGAAGTTCAACGTCGTCACCGGAGAGCAGGCCAAGGCCCCCGCCGGCCCGCCGAGCTACACCGGCGTCTTCGCCAAGGCGCTGGTCGCCGAGGCGGAACAGGACGACCGCATCTGCGCCATCACCGCCGCCATGCCCTCGGGCACGGGGCTCGACAAGTTCGCGCAGCAATTCCCGAACCGCAGCTTCGACGTCGGCATTGCCGAACAGCACGCGGTGACTTTCGCGGCCGGCCTGGCGGCGCAGGGCATGCGCCCGTTCTGCGCGATCTATTCCACCTTCCTCCAGCGCGCGTTCGACCAGGTGGTCCATGACGTGGCGATCCAGAACCTGCCCGTGCGCTTCGCCATCGATCGCGCCGGCCTGGTCGGTGCCGACGGTGCGACTCACGCCGGTTCGTTCGACGTTACTTACTTGGCCACCCTGCCGAACATGGTGGTCATGGCCGCGGCCGACGAGGTGGAGCTGGTCCACATGGTCCACACCGCCGCGCAGTATGACAAGGGCCCGATCGCCTTCCGCTATCCGCGCGGCAATGGCGTGGGTCTGGCCCTGCCGGAAACACCGCAGCTTCTCGAAATCGGCAAGGGCCGCGTGGTCCGCGAAGGCAGCAAGGTCGCCTTGCTCTCGCTGGGCACCCGCCTGGGCGAAGCGCTCAAGGCCGCGGACCTGCTGGACGCCAAGGGTCTTTCCACCACCGTGGCAGACTTGCGGTTCGCCAAGCCGCTGGACACCGAGCTGATTCGCAAGCTGATGCTCAGCCACGATGTGGTCGTCACCGTCGAGGAAGGCGCCATCGGCGGTCTCGGCGCCCATGTGCTCACCATGGCCAGCGACGAGGGCCTTACCGACGCGGGCCTCAAGATCCGCACCATGCGCCTGCCGGACGTGTTCCAGGACCACGACAAGCCCGAGACGCAGTACGACGAAGCCGGCCTCAATGCGCCGCAGATCGTCGACACCGTGCTCAAGGCGCTGCGCCACAACAGCGCCGGCGTGAACGAAGCCCGCGCGTAAAACGCGTAAGATCGAGGCGTGCCTGGGTTGCCGGGCACGTCCCTGGTGACGCCGCGCCCTTTTTCGTCATCAACGGGCTAGCGAAATCCGGGTCAAGCCATCGCGGACGGCCTTGCGCGCCTCTGGATCGCTTCGGACCATCACCTGCTTCCGGGTATTTTCGAGGGCCCGGGGATCATCCCCAGGCCCTCGTTTTCCTTACCAGTCGTAAGCCTTGGGCAGATAAGTCCGGTCCAGGCTCTTGTAGCGCTGTTTCAGGCGGCTCTGGTGGTTGTCGAGCGGCTGCTTGATCCCGTCGATATAGACTTCGACCGGGGCCGAGGACAGTTCGAGCGGATCGCCGTCCCAGATCACGACGTCGCCCACGGCGCCCGGCGCCAGCACGCCTTCCTTGCCGCCCATGCCGCTGATTTCGGCCGGAACCGAAGTGATCGCGGCCAGGGCCTCGCCCCATGTCAGTCCCGCCGCGCCCGGCAGCTTGTTCAGGGCCACGAGGTTGCCGGCCTGCTGCGGCGCATAGCGGGGCTGGTTGCTGCCCGCGAACATGCCGATGCCGACTTTGACGCCGGCCTTCTTCATGCGCCCGACGTTCGACTGGGTCGCCGCAAGGCTTTCGAAGCTGGCGGGAAGGTCCCGCAGCGGCATCGCGATCACCGGCACTTTGGCCGCCGCGATCTGGCTCGCCACGAGCCAGCCTTCGGTAGCCCCCACCAGGACGAGATTCAGCTTGGGAAACTCGCTCTTGAGCGCCAGCACGCTGCGGATGTCGGCTGCCCGTTCGACCCCGACGTAGAGCGGCTGGCGGCCATCGATCACCGGGGCCAGCGCCGCCGCGTCCGCGCGGGTGAGCAGGGCATCGCTGCTGCGCGCGGCCGTGGGTGCGGCCGCCAGTTCGCGTGCCTCCCGCAAGGCGCTGCGCAGGGCGACATGGGCCGCGACGCGGCTGCCGCCGGCGAGCTTGGCCCCCGCCTCGCCCAATTGCACGAACTGGAAGGCGCGCGGCAGGTTCACCGCATCGGAGCCGGCGCGAAGATCGATCAGCGCCCCCTGCCCGGCGAAGATCGAATCGCCGTTGACCGGCGCGACGCTGGCGCGGGTGACGCCGCCTTCGCGGCTCACGGCGATGTGCTCGCTGGCGGGATTGATCGCGGGAGTCACGTCGAGCGCGGCATTGAAGGGCGATTTGTCGGCCTCGGTATCGTTGCTGTTGGGCACGCCTTCCACGTCCCAGAGCCCAAGATCGGTGACGGCCGAGAACAGGCCCGGCGTCACCCACTTGCCGGTACCGTCGACGCTCTGCATCCCGGCGGGAACGGCAACGCCGGCGCCCGCGGCGACGACCTTGCCGGCCCGCACGACGACGGTGCCGTGCTCGATCGGGGCGCTGCCATCACCCGTGCCGACGGTGGCATTGGTGATCGCGAAGTCCTGCGCCGCGGCCAGGCCGGGAAGCAGGGCGGGAAGGGCGGCTGCCGTCAGGGCAGCAAGAATGGTGGCGCGGCGGCTCATTTCACGTCTCCTTCGCCGGGTTGCCCCAGTTCGAAATCGCTGACCGGGCGCCGCCGGGTATCGAGGGCGTCGAACATCAGGGCGCCGTCGATCCACACTTTCTCGGGCCGCGAATAGACCGAGAGCGGATTGCCGTTCCACAGCACCACGTCGGCCATCTTGCCCGCTTCCAGGCTGCCGGTCCTCTCGCCGATGCCCATGGTCTTGGCGGCATTGTAAGTGAACCAGCCGATGACCTTGGCATCGGGAATGTCGATGCCGATGCGGCGACCGTCGGCCTGGGCCTTGGCGGCTTCCTGGTTGAGGCGCTGGATGCCGTTCTCGTCGTCCGAGTGGATCACCACGCAAGTCCCCGCATTGGCGAGCAGCGCGGCGTTTTCGGGGATGCCGTCGTAGGCTTCCATCTTGAAGCCGTACCAGTCGGCCCAGACGGCCACGCAGATGTCGTTCTCCCGCAGGAGATCGGCGATCTTGTAGGCTTCCACCGCGTGGTGGAAGGCGGTGACCTTGTAGCCCATCTCCTTGGACATATCGATCACCTGCGCCATCTCGTCCGCGCGGTAGCAGTGGTTCTGGACCAGGATCTCGCCCTTGAGCACGCCTTCCAGCGTGTCGTTGCCAAGGTCGCGTTCGGCATGGTCGCCGTCCATGTACTGGCGCGCGTCGATCCAGGCCTGGCGGTCGACAGAGAAGTTGCCCATCCGGGTCGAGGGCTTCTGGCCCTTCTCGCCATAGACGCGCTTGGGATTCTCGCCGCAGGCCATCTTCAGCGAATAGGGCGCGCCGGGGAACTTCATGCCCTGCACGGTGATGCTGGGCACGTTCTTCAGCGTCACCGCGCGGCCGCCGATCAGGTTGCCCGAACCGGGCAGGATCTGAAGGCTGGTGACGCCCCCATTGGCAAGCGCGCGGGTGAAGCCGGGATCCTGCGGCCAGACCGAGTGCTCGGCCCAGACATCGGGCGTGGTGGGGCTGGTCATCTCGTTCCCGTCCGCCAGCGCTTCGACGCCGGGCGAAGGATAGACGCCGAGGTGCGAGTGGATGTCGATCACACCGGGAGTCACGAACTTGCCGGTACCGTCGATGCGCGCATAGCCTTCCGGGATCGGCATGTCGGCGCCGCCGACGGCCTGGAGCTTCCCGTCCCTGAACAGCACGATGCCGTTGTCGATCCGGCCGCCGCGCCCGTCATAGACAGTGGCGCCGACCAGCGCGGTGGGCGTGCCCGGATAGGACTTGTAGGTGGAGGGATAAGGATCGGCGACGATCGGCGCCGCCTTCTTGTCCTGCTTCTTCGCATCGGCGCCCGTAGCGCCCAGCGCCAGTGCCGCGCCCAGAACGAGCGTGGACGACCAGCGCCGCAATGCCGGCGATACCCTCATGTCGATTTCCCCTGTTCAAATAAGATCCGGCCCGGGAAACGCTGGGTTTCCCGGGCCGGTCGATGGTCAGTGCGGCTTGGTTACCGGGTGAAACCCGGCTTCCTGAGCCTCCAGCCCCATTTCGCTCTGGCCCGCGAGATCGCGGTCGATCGCGCGATCCTCCAGCGTGTCGATGTGCATCCAGCGCCGCACCAGCGGCGAGAGCGCCAGGACCACCACGGCAACGCCGATCGTGGTCCAGCCGATCGTGGAATAGATCCCCAGCGTGACTTCCTTGTTCATCACGCCGCTTTCGCCGCCGGTGGCCTCGCCGATCTTGCCGGCCACGAAGTTGCCCACGGCGGTCATGTAGAACCACGCGCCCATGATGAAGCTGCCGAGGTGCAGCGGCGAGAGGCGGGTCATCGCGGACAGGCCCACGGGCGAAAGGCACAGCTCGCCGGTGGTGTGCAGCGCATAGATCAGGAACACGAAGAGCACCGAGGTCATTGCCGCCGGATCGCCGCTGTTCGCACCCCAGACGAAGACCAGGAAGCCGAGGCCGACCTGGATCAGCGCCAGGCCGAACTTGGCCGGAGCCGAAGGCTCCAGGCCCTTGCGGCCAAGGAACTGCCAGAGCGCCGCGAAGATCGGGCCGAACAGCACGATGTAGATCGGGTTGATCGACTGGAACAGGCTGGTCGGCACGCCGCCGCGGTCCACGAACTTGTCGGTATAGAGGCTTAGCGAACCGCCGGCCTGCTCGAACAGGCCCCAGAAGATCGGATTGAGCGCGATCAGGAACAGGATCGCGAAGATACGCTCGCGGGGTTCCTTGGGCAGCTTGAACGCCTCGTACAGCGTGTAGCCCAGCATGGCGATGCCGGAGACCACCAGCAGCGACTGGATCACGCTGACGTATTGGATCAGGGTCCAGATCACCGCGACCGAACCGAGGCCGATGCCGTAAAGCGTCAGTTCGCCCTTCTTCGCCAGCGGCCTGGGCGGTTCGCCCCGGCCCTTCAAGGCGGGACGGCCGGCCACGAAGATCAGCAGGCCAAGCAGCATGCCGATGCCGGCGAGGCCGAAGCCCCAGGACCAGCCAATCGTCTCGCCCAGGTAGCCGACCAGGATCGTACCCAGCGCGGCGCCCGTGTTCACGCCCATGTAGAAGATCGTATAGGCCGAATCGCGGCGGGAATCGGTCATCTTGTAGAGCTGGCCGACGATCACCGAGATGTTCGCCTTGAGGAAGCCGGAGCCGACGATGATCAGCGCCAGCGCCAGCCAGAACACGTTGATGGCCGGGTCCGCCTGCTTCACCGCCGGATCGGCGACGCCGTGCATGCCCTCATAGGCCATGAACAGATGGCCCACGGCCAGGACGATGCCGCCGAACAGCACGGCCTTGCGCTGGCCGAGATAGCGGTCGGCCAGATAGCCGCCAAGCACCGGGGTGATGTAGACCAGGCTGGTATAGGCGCCGTAGATCAGGTTGGCGCTGCCGTCATTGAACAGCCAGAACTTGGTAAGGTACAGGATCAGCAGGGCGCGCATGCCGTAGTAGGAGAAACGCTCCCACATTTCGGCATAGAACAGCACGAACAGACCGCGAGGATGGCCGACGAATTCGTCGCTCTTGCGCGTGGCGATGACGCCGCCGATGGCCAGCACGGCAAACAGGAGAATGGCGCCGATCGCGGCAATCCAGTCTCCCTCGTTCCAGGTTGCTATTTCTTTCATGCGCCCTTCTTTTGTCCTGTCGCCCGAAAAGCTTGTCTCGCAAGCTTGAAAGCGGGAACGTTAGCGGCCAAATCGGGCATGTAAATGGGGTGAGGACACGCAAAAGGGCGGCCTGGCAGGCGGGAACCGACGGGTTTTCCCTACCTCCGGTGAGCCATTGCGCGAAAACCACCGGAATGGCATTTTCTTGAGATGACGGAACCAAGTCACGCGAAATATTATGATTCGCAGTGACCTCGGGAATTTTCCGAAGGGCATTTTGAAAGGGAAGCACGCGATGATCAGATCCGAACTGCTGCTTGCTATGGCCAAGGAGAACCCCGAGCTGCGCGCAGAGGATGTCGAGCGCGCCGTGGACACGTTCTTCGACGAGATCGCCCAGCGCCTGGCTGACGGCGGCCGCGTGGAACTGCGCGGTTTCGGTGCTTTCTCCACCCGCCACCGCGAAGGCCGCACCGGCCGCAACCCGCGCACCGGCGAAAGCGTGGACGTGCCGGAAAAGCGCGTGCCCTATTTCAAGCCCGGCAAGGAAATGCGGGCCCGTCTCAACGTCGAGTAAAGTGGTGAACCGGGCGGCATAACGCGTTCATCGCGGTTGCCCCGCCGCGCGCGATCTGCCAGATCGCGCGCACCGATCATCGTGCGGACGTGGCGGAATGGTAGACGCAGGGGACTTAAAATCCCTTGATCCTTGATCGTGCGGGTTCGAGTCCCGCCGTCCGTACCAGGATTGCTTTCGAAGCCGGCCGTCAGCGGCCGAAGCCGCGCAGCCAAATCCGGCGAGGCTTCGCCCGGCCGCCCGGCCCGGACTTCATCACCCGCGACCGGAACAGCCGCGCGCCGCCGCGCACCAGCAGTGCCACCCAGAGCACCTGCCAGCCGATGGCCATGATATGCGGCAGCAGCGCGGGATCCCGCGCCGCGCGCGCGAGCATCGCGAAAGGCGAGCTGAAGGGCACGAGCACCGCGGCGATCTCCACCGCGCTGCCCGGCTGGGTCATCGCGAAACTGGCGAAGAAGAATACCATGAGCTGCGCCATGGTCACCGGCATGGACAGGGTCTGCACTTCGCGCACGGTCGTCGCCATGGAGCCGATAGCCAGGAAGACCGAGCCGAGCAGCAGATAGGCCATAGCGAAGTAGATCACGCCCAGGCCGATCAGCAGCGGCCAGCCGACGGCCGGATCGGGCAGTCTTTCCGGCGATATCCCTCCCCCGAGCCAGAGCAGGCCGCCCGCCGCCGCCCAGGTTGCGATACCTACCAGCGAGACGCCGAGCATGGCAAAGAGCTTGCCCAGGAACACCGCGTCCATCGGCACGGCGGCCGCCAGCACTTCAATGATCTTGTTGCCCTTTTCCTCCACGAGGTTGGACAGGACCATGCCTGCCAGCATCATCGTCAGCAGGAACAGCAGGGTCTGCGCCCCTTGCGCCGTGGCGAAGCGCCCCTTGCGTTCGGCCGCACTGCTGCGCACGACCGGCTGCAGCGCCACGGCCGGATAGCTCAGTGCCGCTCCCGAATGAACCTGGGCGGAGAGCATCGCCACCGGCCCGCCCCAGGCCTGGATCAGGCCCTCCGGACCGGTCAGGACCGGCGCGGCCGGCGTCCCCGTCAGTATCGCGGCAGCGCTGGCGTTGTGCGAGGACAATGCCTGGCGGGCGTCGTAGCGTTCGCCTGGGGCCAGCCTGCGGAGCACCACCAGCCTGGGCAGGTCGTCACCAAGCGCGGGCGCAAGCTGGGCGCGGGCGCGCTCGAGCGCCGCTGCGTCCGCCGCCTGCATGACCACGCCCAGCACCGGGCGTTCCTGGCTGGCATCCACGCGCGATCCCAGGCTGCCCGCCAGCACCGCGATGACGGCGGGGAACAGCGGCCCCAACAGGAAGAAGAAGAAGCTGCGGCTGAACAGGATCGCCGTGAAGTCGCGCCGGGCGACGACCCAGGCGGCAGCGAGGACGGAAAGACGGCCGGAACCCTGCCTCATCGCCCGTCCTCCAGTCCGGGGCTGGCCGCAAGGTCGCGCGCGGCGGCCTCTCCGGCAATGGCGACGAAAGCATCGTGCAGACCCGCCCGCTCGATCGACAGCGAGAGAATGCCCGCATCGCCTTCGATCAGGGCGCGCAGCAAGGGCTCCACACCGCCTTCCGGCAGCGAGAAGTGCCACACCGCCCCCTCGCGCCGGGCATCGGCCGGCAGGGCCGCTCTCCACAAGCCGTCCTGCGCGCGCGTTTCGAGGCGGACCTGCTGGGGGATGCGATCGCGGGCCACGTCCACCGGGCCGGCAAAGGGCACCTTGCCGCCGGCGATGATCGCCACGTCGTCGCAGAGCCGCTCGGCATGGGCGATGACGTGGGTGGAGAAGATCACCGTCGTCCCGCCTTCGGCGAGCTGGCGGATCATGCGCTCCAGCTTGCCCTGGTTCAGCGCGTCGAGACCCGAAAACGGCTCGTCCAGAATCACCAGGCGCGGCTGGTGAACCAGCGTGCCCAGGATCTGCACTTGCTGCGCCATGCCCTTGGAGAGCTGCCGAATCTGCCGGTCCGCGGCATGGCCGAGGCCGTGGCGTTCGAGCAGCTCGTGCGCGCGCCGCCGCCCTTCCCGCAGCGGCAGCCCGCGCAAGGCGCCAAGGAAAGCGATGGCCTCGGTGGCTTTCATCGCGGGATAGAGGCCGCGTTCCTCGGGCAGGTAGCCAATGGCGTGGGCAACGTCGTGCGGGCGCTCGGAGCCCAGAATCCTGCGGATGCCGGCATCGGGATCGATGATGCCGAGCAGCATGCGCAGGGTCGTGGTCTTGCCGGCGCCATTGGGCCCCAGAATGCCGTAGACGGCCCCCATCGGCACCCGGAGATCGACACCGTCGACGGCCGCGAACCCATCGAAACGCTTCACCAGCCCCTGTGCCTCAATGGCGAGGGAGGGCATGGGGGAAGGCGCCGAGGAAAGTGCTTCCGAGTTGCTGGCCAAGGACCAATCTCCTACTGCGACGTTCATTCAAGGCACCCGCTGGCCGTTTCCAAGGCCTGCCTATGAACCGAAGAGTCCGCAAGCTTGGTTAACGATGCGCTGAATGTCCTGACCCGCGATCTCGAGGCGCAAGCCCGCGAGCTGGGATTCTGCGCCTTCGGCATAGCCTCGGCCGAAGAGGATGCGGACCGGGCGGCGCGGCTGGATTCCTGGCTGGCGGAGGGCATGGAAGGTTCGATGGGATGGATGGCGGAGCGCGCCCATCACCGCCGCTCGCCGCAAGGGCTCTGGCCCGAGGCGCGGCGGGTGATCGCGCTGGGCATGAGCTACGCCCCCGCAAGCGATCCTCTGCAGCTGGCCGAAGTGCCGGAAATCGGCCGCATCTCGGTCTATGCGCAAGGCGCGGACTACCACGACTGGGTCAAGAAGGCGCTCAAGAACCTGGCGCGCTGGCTGGTTTCGGAAGCCGACCGGCGCGGGCTGGGTCCGGCGGGCGTGAAAGTCTTCACCGATACTGCGCCGGTCATGGAAAAGCCGCTGGCCGCCGCCGCCGGGCTGGGCTGGCAGGGCAAGCACACCAATCTCGTCAGCCGCGAGCATGGATCCTGGCTCTTCCTGGGCGAGATCTACACCACGCTGGACCTGCCGCTGTCCGCCGAGGGTCGCGATCGCTGCGGTTCGTGCCGGGCTTGCCAGGACGTCTGCCCGACCCAGGCCTTTCCGGCGCCCTACCGCCTCGATGCCCGGCGCTGCGTCAGCTACCTCACCATCGAGCACAAAGGCCCGATCCCGGAAGAATTCCGTGTGGGGCTGGGCAATCGCATCTATGGCTGCGACGATTGCCTGGCGGTCTGCCCGTGGAACAAGTTCGCAGAGACCGCCAGCCGCCTGAAAGCCTTCCTGCCGCGCGCGGAACTGACCGCGCCCGAGCTGGCCGACCTGCTGACACTGGACGATGCAGGGTTCCGCCAGCTGTTCTCCGGCTCCCCGATCAAGCGCATCGGCCGCGACCGCTTCGTGCGCAATTGTCTCTATGCGGCCGGAAACAGCGGGAGCACCGCGCTGATGGCGCAAGTGCGGCCCCTGCTGGACGACCCGGACCCCGCCATCGCCGAAGCCGCGCAATGGGCCGCCGTGCGCCTCGGCACCTCCCCGCCGCCCGGCGAGGAGGATGGTCCGGCGGTTACAGCAGTTCCTTGAGCGGCTTTTCCTTGTCGGCCAGCGCCGCGAGATCGGGTTTGGCACCCGCTTCCACCAGCTTGCGGCCCTGGACATAGTCCTTCACCGCGTTCACGCAGTCGAGCGCCAGGACCTTGCCTTCCTTGAGGTAGATCACCGAGAAGCTGCGGTCCTCGGGATTGCCCCGGATCACCGTCTGGTCGAAGCCCAGGTTGATGCCCGCCGTCTGCAGCCGCAGGTCGTACTGGTTGGACCAGAACCACGGGAACGCCTTGTAGGGCTTGGCATCGCCGCAGATCGCCTTGGCCACGCACGTCGCCATGTCGTTGGCGTTCTGCACCGATTCCACGCGCATCACCGTGCCGCCCGCAAAGTCGCAGGCAAAAGCCGCACAGTCGCCGATGGCATAGATGTCCGGCAGCGAGGTGCGGCAATATTCGTCCACGTCCACGCCGTTGGCTCCGGCCGCGCCGGCCAGGATCAGCGGCCCGACCGCCGGGACGATGCCGATGCCCACGATCACCGCCTCGGCGCTCAGGACTTCGCCGCCGGCAAGCTGCACGCCGGTGACCTTGTGGCCATCGCCCACCAGGCAATCGACCGCGACGCCGGTGCGCAGGTCGACGCCGTGCGTCCGGTGCTCGTCTTGGTAGAATTCCGAGAGCGGCTCCCCGGCCACGCGCGCCAGCACCCGCGGCAGCGCTTCCAGCAGCGTGACCTTGAGGCCCATCTTCGAGAGCACTGCCGCCGCTTCGAGGCCGATGTAGCCGCCGCCGATCACGACCACGTTCTTCGTGCCCGCATCGATTTCGGCCATCAGCGTGTCGCAATCCTCGCGGGTGCGCACGGCATGGACCCCGGCCAGATCCGCGCCCGAGCACGACAGCCGGCGCGGATCGCCGCCCGTCGCCCAGACCAGCTTGCCGTAGCCGTAAGTCTCACCGTCCGAGAGCGCGAGTTCCTGCGCCGCCGGATCGACTTTGGTCACTTCGGTGCCGAGCTTGAAGGTGATCTCCTTCTCGGCCCAGAACGTCGGCGGGCGGATGTAGAGACGGTCGAAGGTCTTCTCGCGCGCGAAGTATTCCTTGGAGAGCGGCGGCCGCTCGTAAGGATGCTCCGGCTCGCGGCCGATGACGGTGATGGTCCCCTCGAAACCGTTCTGGCGAAGGGCGATCGCGCATTGCGCACCGCCGTGCCCGGCTCCCACGATAACGACGTCTGCCTTGCTCATGGCCGGTTGGGTTCCAGCAATTTTGCCTCCGGGTCAATGCCCCGGCACGAAATTGAATTGCCGTGGAAGACGATATCGCGATTTCGAAGGACGGCCCTCAGGCCCGAGCTTCCTCGAAGGCACCCATCGTCAGTTCCAGCGAACGGATCTGGGCATCGGGATCGAAGATCGCGCCGGAAACGATCAGCTCGTCCGCCTGGGTGCGCTCCACGAAGGCCCTGATCTCGTCCCGCACCCGCGCCGGGGTGCCCACCGCGCTGACCGAGCGCACTTGCTCCAGCATCGCCTTGGCGGCGCCCGGCAACCCTTCGCGATAATCGCGGATCGGCGGCGGCAGGCGGCCGGGCGACCCGGTGCGCAGGGCGACGAAGCTCTGGTCCGTGGAGGAGGCAAGATAGCGCGCCTCCTCGTCGGTATCGGCGGCGACGACATTGATGCCGGCCATGAAGTGCGGCTTGTCCAGCACTTTGCCGGGCTCGAAGCGCTCGCGGTAGATCCGGGCGGCCTCATCGAGCATGGCGGGCGCGAAGTGCGAGGCGAAAGCATAGGGCAGGCCGAGCATGGCCGCGAGTTGGGCACCGAACAGGCTGGAGCCGAGGATCCACATCTGCACGTCCGCGCCGTCGGCCTGGGGCGAGGAAACGCCGCCCACCGCCTGTCCGGCGAAGCGGGCCTGGAGTTCCACGACATCCTGCGGGAACCGCTCGGACGCGCCGTGGATGTCCTTGCGCAGGGCATTGGCGAGCCGCCCGTCCGCACCCGCCGCGCGGCCGAGGCCAAGGTCGACGCGGCCGGGGAACAGCGCAGCCAGCGTGCCGAACTGCTCGGCGATGATGTAGGGCGTGTGATTGGGCAGCATGATGCCGCCCGCGCCGATGCGGATCGTGGAGGTGGCCGCGCCGATATGCGCGAGCACGACCGACGTGGCTCCGCCCGCGATCCCGTCCATGCCGTGGTGTTCCGCCACCCAGTAGCGCGAATAGCCGGCCTTTTCGGCGGCCTGCGCGGTGCGGGCGGAAATGGCGAGCGCTTCGGCGACAGTGCCGCCTTCGCGCACGGAGACGAGATCGAGGACGGAGAGTGGCGTCATGGCTTCGATGTTCCTTCCGGCCCAAGCTGGGCGAGATATTCCTTGGCGGTGGCGGCGGACGGGCTTTCAGGACTCATCGTGACCACGGAGTTCCAGCTGCGCCGGGCGGCATCGTCGCGCCCGCCGAGCACGGCGATCACGCCAGCTTCCAGCCCGATCTCCGCATCCTGCGGGGCGAGCTGCGCAGCCTTCTCGATCTGGGTCTGTGCCTCGATCAACTGCTTCTGGCGGCGCGCAAGCGTGGCGGAGAGCAGCCAGGCCTGCGGATTGTCGGGATCGGCGGTGCGGGCATCGGCAAGCGCCCGCCCGGCTTCCTCGTTCTGGCCCAGCGAGACGAGCGCGCGGGCGCGGTCGAGCGCGATGGACGCGCCGAGCGAGCCGTCGCTGGCGGTCTTGGCCTCCACTGCGGCGGGCGCCAGCAGGGTCAGCGCCTCGCCTGCCTTGCCGTCGGCCAGGGCGGCATTGCCCGCCATGGCGCCCAGCCGGGCGCGGCTGAGATGGTCGCCGGGATCGGCGGCATCACGGGCCTGGACGAAGACCGTGCGCGCCTCGGCCCAGCGGTCGAGATCGGCCAGCGCCACGCCCAGGCACAACCCCGCACGCACGCGCTCGCGGCCCTGGGCGCTGGAAAGCGCCTTGCGCGCCACTTCGGCCGAGCGCTCGGGATCGGCCTCCACCGCCAGCAGGCAGCCGTTCTCGGCGCGGAGCGGCAAAGGCCCTGCGAACTGCGCCGATTCGGTGCGGCGCTTGCGTTCCTCGTCCTCCTTCTTCTCGACGATCTCACGCGGGAGCGCCGAGGCGTAAGGGCTGGAAATGCCCCCCGCGTCGAGGGTGGATTGCATCAGCATGAGGGGAAGAAGGATGGGCATGGAAAGACGGTCCTAGCAGGATCAGGGCAGGATCAAGCCGCCGGATCGCGGGCGAGGACCAGTTCGGCAACCGTGCGGAGAAGCAGGTGGATGTCGGACTCGCGCGAGAGGCGGTGGTCACCGTCCTTGATCAGCGCGACCTGCACGTCGGCTGAACGCAGGCGCTCGGCCAGTTTCACCGAAACGTCCCAGGGCACCTCGGCGTCGCGCTGGCCGTGCAGCAGGCGAACCGGACCGTCGAAGGCGATTTCCTTGCCGAGCATGAGGTTGGCCTGGCCGTCCGCCCAGAAACCGGGGTGACTGGGGGTAGGTTCGGGACCGTAGGGATTGTCTTCCCAGAGCGTTTCGCCATCCGCCAGAATGTTCTTGTCCATCTGGGCGATGCCCCAGTCGGTGAAGTCCGGCGCGGCCGCCACGCCGATCAGGCCGCGCACCTTGCCGGCCAGCGCCTCTGCCACCATCAGCATGAGCCAGCCGCCCATGGACGAGCCCACCAGCACCACCTGTTCCAGCGCGGCGGCGGCGATCACGGCAAGGACCTCGTCCCGCCAGCGGGAGAGCGTGCCTTCGGCGAAATCGCCCGGACTGTCGCCGCAGCCGGAATAGTCGAGCAGCAGGCAGGGGCGGCCGCTGGCCTGGGCCATCTCGAACAGGGCCGTGGCCTTGCTGCCCGCCATGTCCGACATGTAGCCGGGCAGGAACACGATCGTGGGGCCGGTGCCGGGGGTGAAACGGTGGGCGATACGGCGCCCGTCGGGCAGCTCCAGATAACGTGTCTCGGTCATGGCCGCCCATCTGGGGTCGCGCGGCAGCGAGGACAAGGCCCGGATATCGGCAGAGTTCCGGTTGCGGCCCACACCGATCGCGGCTTAAGAGGCCATCTGGAATTTGCCGAGGGCGAATTTGGCGGACAGGCGCCGATCGTAAGATGCCCTGAAGGCATCTGCACCAGGTCGCGGCCCGAGCGCCGGAAACAGGAAGTCGTCCAAGAATGTCCGCGCAGATTCTCGACTTTCCGACCCGCCCCAGCCGGCTCGCCCTGCGCCTCGAATGGTTCGCCACCGAGCGGTCGGTGCTGCTGGCGATCTGGGCGCTCTATTTCGCGCTGCGCGTGGCGGTGCTGCTGATCGACGTGACGCCCACATCCGACGCCGCGTCCTACTTTGCGCGCGCGGCGGGTCTCGCCGCTGGGCAGGGCTACATGGACAAGGGCCTGCCGACCGCGTTCTGGCCCCCGGGCCTGCCGCTGGCGCTTTCCGTGATGTTCCACCAGTTCGGCATTTCGCAAGTCTCGCTGGGACTGTTCAACCTGGGCGCCTCGATGCTGACCGGGTTGCTGACGCTGGCGCTGGGCCGCCACATCTTCGGCAGCGAGGCGGCGGCGCGCGGCGGCCTGCTGCTGCTGGCGGTCTATCCCAATGCCATCGCCTACGTCCCGCTCGCGCTGACCGAAGTGTTCTACACCATGCTGCTGCTCGCGGGCTGCTGGGCGGTGATGGCGCGCACCAACCGCTGGCAGCTGATCGGCGCGGGACTGATCTTCGGTTTCGCGACCCTGGTGAAAGCGCAGACGCTGGTGGTGGTACCTCTGATCTTCGCCATCGACTGGCTGCGCGCGCGGGGCATGTGGCGCCGGCTTCCCGGCCTGCTGGTGGAGGGCTTGATCGTCATCGCCGTCGCGGCACTGGTGGTGGCGCCGTGGACGGCGCGCAACCACGCCCGGCTCGGCCACTGGGTCGCCGTCTCCACCAATGGCGGCTACACCCTGCTGACCGGCAACCATGACAGCGCCACCGGCGATTTCACGCCGAACGCCCCGGTCGTGCAGCGGTTCATGGCGCGGACCGACCTCGACGAGGTGGCCAGCGACAAGGAGGCCGCGCGCATGGGTCTCGCGTGGATCCGCGAGAATCCCGTCAAGTTCGCCGCTCTGGCGCCCAGGAAGCTCATGCGCCTCTGGCTGCCGGACGGAGAGGCGGAATGGGCCTATCAGGGCGGCGCACCGAACTATCCCCGCTTCGAGGCATTCTACCGCGCGGTCCGCTATGCCAACCAGGGCTACTACGCGCTGCTGATGATCGGGTTCGCGGCGGCTTTCGCGGTAATGACCTTGCGCCGCCTGCGCGAAAGGACGCGCTGGGCGGGATGGTGGCTGCTGCCTTACGGCGTGGCGCTCTATCCGACGCTGATCTGCCTGCTGTTTTCCGGGCAGTCACGCTTCCATTATCCGGTCATGCCCTTCATCTGCATGACCGTGGGCTGGCTTGTGGCAACCGGGGTGGAGCGCCTGGCCTGGGCGCGGCGCAAGCCGACGATCCACTGAAGGATCGGCAGCCGGCCATATCAGGAGCAGATCAGAGCAGCGCCGGCCCGATCACGCGCACGATCACGGTTCCAGGCGTGGCCTCGGCGCTTTCGACCTTGCGATGGCTGGAGGTGCGCGCATCGAGCAGGATCAGGCCGATGGCGAGCGCAAGCGCCGCCGCCATCCACAAGCCTATCCCGCCAATTCGACCCGACATCGCTCACCCCTTCAGGAATATTTCCTCGATCCTCATAGCAAAGACCTCGGCAATGCGAAATGCCAGTGGCAGCGAGGGGTCGTACTTGCCGGTTTCGATGGCGTTCACGCTCTGACGGCTCACCTCCAGGCGATCGGCGAGGTCTTGCTGGCTCCAGCTACGCTCGGCGCGCAGGACCTTGAGGCGGTTCTTCAAGAGTGATCCGCCCCGGCCTTCATGCTTCCGAACGTCAGGCGATTGAACAGAGCTCCAACCGCCAGCCCCAGACACCATAGCGGCATTACGAAGAACACGGGAAACCGGGGAACTTCCGGCGAGTAGAGTTCGAGAATGCCCCACATGCTCGTCGCCGCCAGGGTCATGCCGGTGGCGACCAGAAATTTGCGGACTTCCAGCATGCGCAGATATTCGTCTTCCAGTTCGACGAGCAGGCGGCCCATCGCCCAGAGCCACCCGATCACGGCAAGGCCTGGCAGGATGGAGAGCGAGATAGTCCGCACGTCGGCCGGTGCATGATCGGGAATCAGCGCCGTCGCCAGCGCGATCCCGGCCACATAGGCCAGAGTGATCGGCAAGAAGCGCATCATGTAGCGGCGACGCGCCTGCTGTGTGCCTGCCATCTGGAGTTCCTTTCTCAGTCTCTAGGTCAAGGGTACATGACCATGTGTAAAGGACCATTGTCATGACGACTCCATTTAGTCAAGGAGCCTTTACATCACCTCGGTCGCTCTGGCGGGGTGACTTTTCGCGCGGGAATTGCTACATGCTCGGGCGATGACGCAGCTGCGCACCTTGACCACGACTACTACCACCCGGTGCTTCCGGGGACGGTTGGTCGCGGGCTGAAGGCGCAGCCACCGTCGCCCGGCGTTCGGGCGAGCGGCGTCACTCTCCCGAAAATAGCGCCGATCCTGCTGACGCCGCACCTTCACCCGGCGGTCCGCCTGTGCCATGGCGCCCCAAAGGTTTTCCGCCCGCATGCTCTGGTATGGCATGGGGCAAACGAGAGATGAGTTCGTCCATGTCCGAGATGTTCAAGATCAGCCTGCCCGACGGTTCGGTTCGCGAAATGCCCGAAGGCTCCACCCCGGCCGACGTCGCCGCCGCTATCGGCCCCGGCCTTGCCAAGGCCGCGCTGGCCGCGAAGATCGACGGCGAACTGGTGGACCTGAGCCTGCCCTTCAAGGGCGACGCCAATCTCGCGCTCGTCACCAGCCGTGACGAGGAAGAGGCGCTGGACCTGGCCCGGCACGACTTCGCGCACGTCCTGGCCGAAGCGGTGCAGGCGCTGTTCCCCGGCACGCAGATCACCTTCGGCCCCTCGACGGACGACGGCTTCTACTACGACTTCGCGCCCAATCCGGAGCGCGGGCCGTTCACCGACGACGACCTGCCCGCCATCGAGGCGGAGATGCGCAAGATCATCGCCGCCAACAAGCCGCTGCGCCGCGAGGTGTGGGACCGCGAGACGCTGATCAGCCGCTGGAAGCAGCAGGGTGAGAACTTCAAGGCCGAATGGGCCGCCGAACTTCCGGGCGACGAGCCGCTGACGGTCTACTGGTCGGGCGAGGACTGGCTGGACATGTGCCGCGGCCCGCACCTGCCCTCCACCGGCAAGCTGGACCCGGCCGCCTTCAAGCTGACGCGCGTTTCCGGCGCCTACTGGCGCGGCGACCAGAAGAACGTGATGCTCAGCCGCATCTACGGCACCGGCTGGCTGAACAAGAAGCAGCTCGCCGCGCACCTGACGCGCCTTGAGGAAGCCGCCAAGCGCGACCACCGCAAGCTGGGTAACGAGATGGACCTCTTCCACCTCCAGGCCGAAGCGCACGGCTCGGTGTTCTGGCACCCCAAGGGCTACGTGATCTATCGCGCCCTCGAAGACTACATGCGCCGCGCGATCGGCCAGGCGGACTGCAAGGAAGTGAAGACGCCGCAGGTCATGGACGCGCGGCAGTGGGAAGCCTCCGGCCACTGGGGCAAGTACCGCGAGAACATGTTCGTCATCCCCGACGAAGTGCCCAACACCGAGGACGACGGCCCGATCATCTCGGACGACGCCCAGTGGATGGCGCTCAAGCCGATGAACTGCCCGGCGCACATCCTGATCTTCAAGCAGGGCATCAAGTCCTACCGCGATCTGCCGCTGCGCTTGGTCGAGAACGGCTGCTGCCACCGCAACGAGCCGCACGGCGCGCTGCACGGGCTGATGCGCGTGCGCCAGTTCACGCAGGACGACGGCCACATCTTCTGCCGCGAAGACCAGATCGTCGGCGAAGTGCAGGCCTTCTGCGAGATGGCGGACCGGGTCTACAAGGACTTCGGCTTCACGTACGCGATCAAGCTGGCACTGCGCCCCGATAACCGCATCGGCACCGACGAGCAGTGGGACAAGGCCGAGGCCGAACTGCGCGACGCCGTCGTGCGCGCGGGTCTCGCCACCGAGGAATATGGCTGGGAAGAACTGCCCGGCGAAGGCGCCTTCTATGCGCCCAAGCTGGAATGGCATCTTACCGATGCGATCGGCCGCACCTGGCAGGTCGGCACGATCCAGTCCGACCGCATGCTGCCCGAGCGTCTCGACGCCAGCTACATCGGCGAGGATGGCGCGCGCCACCGCCCGGTCATGCTGCACCGCGCGATCTTCGGTTCCTATGAGCGCTTCATCGGCATCCTGATCGAGCACTTCGCCGGCAAGCTGCCGATCTGGCTCGCCCCGGTCCAGGCCGTGGTCGCCACGATCGTTTCCGATGCCGACGACTATGCGCAGGAAGTGACGAAGAAGCTCAAGGCCGCCGGGGTGCGCGTCGAGACCGACGTGCGCAACGAGAAGATCAACTACAAGGTGCGCGAACACTCGCTGAAGAAGGTTCCGCACCTGCTGGTCGTCGGCAAGCGCGAGGCGGAGGAACAGACCGTCGCCCTGCGTACCCTCGGCGCCGAGCACCAGAAGGTCATGACCCTCGACGAGGCGATCGCCCTGCTCAAGGTCGAAGCCACCGCGCCCGACCTTCGTGCGGACATGCCGGCATGATCAAGCGCGAACTGATCGACACCGCGTGGATCCCCGATGGGGAGAAGCTGGAACTCTACAGGCACGATCAGGACTACATGATCGTGCTGGGCCACAACGAGCTGATGTCCACGCGCAAGTGGGGCAGCGAGGAAGCGCTCGCCACCATGGCCTGGGATCGCATCAAGGGCGTGACCAAGCGCCCGCACATGCTGATCGGCGGCTACGGCATGGGCTTCACCCTGCGCGCGGCGCTGCGTACCCTGCCTGAGGATTCCAAGCTCACCGTCGTCGAACTCGTGCCCGAGATCATCGAATGGGCGCGCGGGCCGATGGCCGAACTGGCGCAGGGCTGCCTGGACAATCCGCGCGTGAACCTGGTGATGGGCGATGTCGCCCACATCATCGACGGATCGCGCGCGGCCTACGACGCCATCCTGCTGGATGTCGACAACGGCCCCGACGGCCTCGTGCGCGAGGACAACAACCAGATCTATTCGAAGGTCGGCCTGCGCGCGGCGCGCAATGCCCTGACGCCGGACGGCGTTCTGGCGATCTGGTCTGCCGGTGCGGACCCCGCCTTCACCCGCCGCCTGGAACGCGCCGGATTCAAGGTGGACGAAGTGAAGGTCTCCTCGCGCAGCAACGGCAAGGGTCCGAAGCACGTCATCTGGTTCGCCACGCCGGAGTGACCGGGCAGCAGCGCGATCGGCGCTGCCGGCCTCTCGCTCACGCGGCCGCGCATTCTCCGTCGCCCCCCATGAAGGCGGGGCGACGGTTCCTCGTTTCCCGTAAAAGGCTTTGAAAGAGCGCAATTCCCGCCCCCCGCGGGCATGGCGGTAAACGCCCGCGCGCATCGCTCCCGCGACAATCAGTATGGTAGCGAGCGATCCCGACGCGCCGCCACCCGCCGCGCCTTAGCGCGTCCCGCGGCGGCGACCAGAACGCTGGTGCTCAGCAGAATCCCGGAGACCAGCACACCCACGGCGATCAGGCCCGCAGGACTGAAATCGGTGCGCGCATCCAGCTTGACCCAGTTACCCAGCTCCACGCTGGCCTTGGCGGTTTGGCGATCCTGGGAGAGACGCTTGAGCGAGCGCATGAGCCGGTGATTCCCTTTGCTGAAACGCCGCCAGCCTTAGCACGAAGGCGAAACGGCGATCAGCCCCCCGCGAGTCAGCCCCCGCGAAATCACCCTTCGCGAGTCAGCCGCTCCAGCCAGGCCTGCGCCTGCTTGGGCTCGCCAACGGCGTCGGATTGCACCGGCCCGCGCGCCGCAAGCAATTCGCGGTGAAGTGCGAACGGCTCCATGTCCAGCTGGTCGCGCAGATCGTCGATCTCGTCGGCCATCTCGCCAAGCGCATCAAGCATCGGCGCCGCCTTGGCCTTGTGCTGCTTGTCCTTCGTGTGGCCGAACAGGCCCCACTGCCCCGCCGCCGTCGCCTGCAAGGCTTCGATCAGCGCGGCGCGGTAATCGGTTTCAAGGTCGGCACGGCGGTTGTCCATGCGTTCGAGGCGGTCTGCTCTGGCCATGTGACCGCCCTAGGCGCGCCCGGCGTTCATCACAAGACGTTCACCACGAGCGGCTCACCACAGGACGCCGTGCTTGTCGGCCACGATCGGCGGCGGCGCTTCTTCGCCGATGGACTGGAGAAGGTCGATCTCGATCGTGCGGCACATCGCATTGAGCGGCAGGTCGTGCACGGTGTTGGCGAAAGGATCGACCAGGTCGTCGCCGATGGCGAGTACCGCCAGGAACATGATGCCCGCGATCGTCGAGCCCAGCGGCGTCGCCACGCCCAGCGTCTCCACCAGGCCGATCGGCAGCAGGATGCAGAACATGTGCGTGAAGACGATCGGGAAGAAACGGTACTGATAGGGCAGCGGCGTGTTCTTGAGTCGCTCCATCCCGCCTTGGGAATTGGCGATATCGACCAGAACGGCCTCCATCTGCGCCTGCTGGATCGTGTCGATCCAGCCCTTGCGCCGCGCTTCGTCGATGCGGTGGCCGGTCTCGTCGAGAATGCCGTTCGCCACGTTGGCGCGCTCCAGCGAAGCATCGGCGTCCCCGCGCGACAGCATGCGCAGGACTTCGGCATCGGGCTTGATGCGGCGCAGCTGGCAGCGCAGCGCGTTGACGTAGGCGATCTGGCGCAGGACGATGCGGCGCTTCAGTTCGGCCGCCTCGGGATCGGGCATGAAATTGCGGGCCGCACGCGCGATGTTGCGGCTGGCATTGATCATCAGCCCCCACAGGCCGCGCCCTTCCCACCAGCGCTGGTAGGCGGAATTGCTTCGGAAGCCGAGGAACAGCGCCAGCGCGGAGCCGAACAGCGTCACCGGCAGTTCGGGCGCATGGAAGGGCAGCACGAAATAGGTCACCGTGACGATGATGTCCCACACGAACAGCAAGGTCAGCGGTTTCCAGATTTCGCGGAAGATCTGGACAGGTTGCAGCGAGGCAGTGACGATCATTGCTTGGCGGAATCCCCTCCATGCGCCGATGTGGCGGCATGCGACAGCGCGACAGAAGTGCCCGAAACCGGCCTCAAGGTGAACCAGTCCGCCCTGTCGATGGCGACGAGAAAGCCCAGCACGCCCAGACCGAAGAGCAATAGCAGAAAATTACCGACAAGCGATTGGCGAAGGCGAGTCCGCTCGGCGTCAGACATGTGGCGCATGGTGAGTCTCCTTTTCCAGATACGCGAACGGGTAAACTGGGGAAGGATAATTTCGATTGCATCGAACTTGCGTGACATTTCTTTGCTGCAACGCAGCAGACACGATGTGCGGTGCAGCAGAAACGGCAGGCCGCCGGCCGCTATCGAAAATATTTTGAAATGAAATGGAAATTGTCCGGCATCCGACGCGGTCCGGTTGGACCGGCGGTCAGAAAGGCAGGACATCCTTGGCCAGAATCAGCGCCAGTGCGCAGCCGCACACAAGCGCGGCGCGCAGAAGTTCACCCTGCCGGAGGTTCTGAGCGCCATGCGCAAGTGCGACGATACGAGCCATGCATGCGGTAATGCACGCCAACCCCTTGCCAATCCGTTAAACCCCGTGGTTCCGGGATCGCCCGCGATCAGCGCGACGGCATCTGCTGGCTGGAGCAGTGGAACGAGCCACCGCCGGCCAGAACCGCGTCGGCCATGATGCCCACGGTATCGCGGTCGGGGAACAAGTCCGCGATCGCCGCCACGCCCGCTTCGTCATGCTCCGTGCCGTAGATCGGCACGACCACCAGTTTGGAGGTGATCGCGAAGTTCATGTAGCTGGCAGGCTCGATCCGGCCGTCCGTTTCCACCCGCCCGGGCGAGGGGACTTCGCGCACGGTCACGCCCATGGCCTCGGCACGGGCCTTGGCGTCGGCATAGATGGCGGCATTGGGGTCGTTCGGGCCCGTCGCCCGCGGCAGGGCCAGGACGTTCGCCGCCACGAAGCGGGCGAGGTTGTCGACATGGCCATCGGTATGGTCGTTGATAAGGCCGTCACCCAGCCACAGCACCCGGTCATAACCGAGGTCGCGCCGGAGCCGCATTTCCAGATCGCCGCGCGTCAGGTGCGGGTTGCGATTGGGATTGAGCAGGCATTGCTCGGTGGTGGCGACCAGGCCGGTGCCGTCCCCGTCGAGCGCGCCGCCTTCCAGGATCCAGTCCGCGGTCTCGACATCCAGCCCGGCATCGCGCGCCAGTTCGGCGCCGATCTCCTGGTCGCCGTCCATCAGGTACTTGCCGCCCCAGCCATTGAAACCGAACCGCATCGCCTTCAGCGCACGGTTGCCGTCGGCCACGACCAGCGGCCCGGTATCGCGCAGCCAGACATCGCCATAATGGCGCACTTCCAGCTTCACTTTCGACGAGGCCAGCGAGGCCGCCCGCGCCCGGTTGGCCTCATCGCGCACGACCAGGCGCACTTCCTGCCCCGATTCGGCAACGGCGGATGCGAAAGCAGCCATCTGCTCCTGCGCGGCTTCGAGGAAACCCGGCCATTCCACGGGATCGTGCGGAAATCCGATCCAGATCCAGTCCTGGGCATGCCATTCGGGGGGAAGGGCGAACGTCACGGGGCAACCTCCTTCAGCCGCGGAGCAAGGCCTGCCGCCGCGAATGGCCGAGCCGATAGAAGAGCGCCGCCTTCGGGGCAATGCCGCAATGTCACCGGGTACGCCGGCCTGCCGCCCCGAATTGGCATTCCCGTGGCCGCAGGCGCTTGCCCTGCGCGGCAGCGGCGGGCAGGAAGCCGGGATGGATGCCGAACCCAATGCCGCACCTCAGGCCGACTGGACCGGCGCGATCGCCCGTGCCCGCGCCCATGCTCCCTACCTCTCCAGCGCGCTGGACCGCCTGCCCGCGTTGACCGAAAGGCTCGCCGCCGGACAAGGCGATGCCGCCCTGGACTGGGCGCGTGCCGCCGGCGAAGGCGCGCCCAGCGTCGGCGCGGCTTTGCGGCGCGAGAAGCAGGCCCTGGCCCTTGCGCTCGCCATCGGCGACCTGGCCGGAGCCTTCCCGTTGCTCAAGGTAACGGGCGAACTGTCCGCCCTGGCCGACCGCGCGCTGGACGCCGCCATCGCGGAAGGCATCCGCCGCCGCGTGCCCGATGCCGAGCCGGCCGGTTTCCTGGCCCTCGCCCTCGGCAAGCACGGCGCGGGCGAGCTGAACTACAGCTCGGACATCGATCCGATCCTGCTGTTCGACCCCCAGCTGCTCCCCCGCCGCGAACGCGACGAACCGGGCGAAGCGGCCCAGCGCGTGGCGCGCGCCGTGGTGGAAACGCTGGCCGGCGTGACCGACGAGGGCTACGTGTTCCGCACCGATCTGCGCCTGCGCCCGGCCTCCGAGGTCAGTCCGCTGGCGATCTCGATCAACGGCGCGCTGACTCATTACGAATCATCCGCCCTGGCCTGGGAACGCGCCGCCTTCATCCGCGCCCGCGCCTGCTCGGGCGACATTGCCGCGGGGGAGGCTTTCCTCGCCGCGATCCGCTCGTTCGTCTGGCGCAAGAGCCTCGATTTCGGCGCCATTGCCGAGATCGGTCGCCTCACCGCGCAGATTCGCGCCAATAGCCGCGGCAGCGTGACGGTCGGCCCCGGCTTCGACCTCAAGAAAGGCCGCGGCGGCATTCGCGAGGTGGAGTTCTACGCCCAGACCCACCAGCTCATCCACGGCGGCCGCAACCCCGCCCTGCGCCTGCGCGGGACGCGCGCGACCCTCGATGCCCTGGCCGAAGCGGGCCTGGTCCCGCCCGAGGATGCCCGCCTGCTGGGCGAAAGCTACGACCGTTTGCGCACTGTCGAGCACCGCCTGCAGATGATGCAGGATCAGCAGACCCATTCGCTGCCCGTGAAGGAAGACCTGCTTGACGAAGTGGCCCGGCTCGACGGCCTGCCGGACGGCGCGGCACTGATCGCCGAACTGACCCGGATCACCGATGCCGTGGGCGAGCGCTACGATGCACTGGTCATGGCCAACCTGCCGCCGGGCAGTGGAACCGGTGCAGGCTCCGCGGTAGCCGTGCCGGCGCCGGCTCAGGAGGATCTGCGCGACGAACTCATGCGCATGGGTTTCGCCGATCCCGACGCCATGGTCTCGCGGATCGAAGGCTGGCTCTCCGGCCGGATGCGCGCCTTGCGGTCCGATGCCGCCAGAGTGGCTTTCGAGGCGATCCGCCCCGGACTGCTCGCCGCCCTGGCCGCCGCTCCGGAACCTGAGCGCGCCATGGCGCGGTGGGAGCAACTGCTCAACAACCTGCCCACCGCGATCAACCTGTTCCGCCTGCTGGAGGCGCGCCCCGCCCTGATCGAACGGCTGGCGCGGATCCTCAGCCTGGCCCCGCCGCTGGCCGATGCACTCGCCCGCCGCGCCGACCTGCTGGACCCGCTGATCGACGCCAGCGCCTTCGACCTGCCCGGCACCCTGCCCGAGCTGGTCGACGAATTCGGGCGATTCGAAGCCGGTGACGATTACGAGCGCAAGCTCAACACCGTGCGCCGCAAAGTCGGCGATCGCCGCTTCGCTCTCGGCGTGCAGCTGATCGAAGGGGTCAACGATCCGCTGGAGATCGGCCATGCCCTCGGCCGCATCGCCGAAGCCGCATTGGTGGTTCTCACCGATGCCGCCGTGGCGGAATTCCGGGAGGTTCACGGCGAAGTGCCGGACAGCGTGCTGGCAGTGCTGGGCCTCGGGCGGATGGGCGGCGGCGTGCTCACCCATGCCTCCGACCTCGATCTCATCTACCTGTTCACCGGCGACTTTGCGGGCGAATCGAACGGGCGCCGGCCGCTTGGCGCCACGCTCTACTACAACCGCCTGTCCCAGCGCGTGACCGCCGCGCTCTCCGTGCAGACGGCCGAAGGCGCGCTCTACGAAGTAGACACGCGCCTGCGCCCCTCTGGCGAGCAAGGCCCCCCCGCCGCCAGTCTCGAAAGCTTCGCCCGCTACCAGCAGGAACAGGCCTGGACCTGGGAGCACATGGCGCTCTGCCGCGCGCGGGCGCTCTACGGCAGCGAAGAGGCGCGCGGCCGCCTCGCCGCGATCGTCCGCGACGTCCTCACCGCGCCGCGCGATCCGGTGAAACTGCGAACCGATGTCCTGGAAATGCGCGCGCGCATGGCCGAGCACAAACCGCCCAAGGGTCCGCTCGACGTCAAGCTGATGCGCGGCGGGCTGGTCGATCTCGAATTCCTGGTTCACTTCACCCAGCTTCGCAGCGGCGCCGGCCTGGATGCGGATCTGGGCGAAGCGCTGCGCCTGCTCACTGCGCAGTCCCTGCTCCCGGCCAGCCTGCAGCAGGCACATGACGTGCTGACCCGCCTGCTCGTGGCCGCCCGCCTGCTGGCGCCCGATTCGCTCAAGCCGGTCAGCGCCGCCTGCATGGCGCTTGTTCGCGCATGCGGCTATGGCGACTGGCAGGACCTCGAAACCAGCCTGGCCCAGGCCCGCGCGCAAGTGGCGGCAGCATGGGCGGAGGCCTTCGACGAAGCACTGGAGATTTCCCGATGACCACCCGCCTTCCCGAAACCGGCGACACTTTCCCCGACGTCGCGCTCGAAACGCCCGAAGGCGGCAGCATCAAGGCCTCGGACTTCGCAGGGCGCAAACTGGTGGTGTTCTTCTATCCCAAGGACAGCACCCCGGGCTGCACCACCGAAAACATCGAGTTCTCGGCCCTGAAGGATCAGTTCGAAGCGGCAGGCACGGCACTGCTCGGCGTCAGCAAGGACTCGGCGAAAAGGCACCAGAACTTCATTGCCAAGCACGATCTCAAGGCCCCGCTCGCCACGGACGCAGAGGAAAACGGCCTCTCCGACGCGCTCGGCATCTGGACCGAAAAGCAGAACTACGGGCGCACCTATATGGGCATGGTGCGCACCACCTACCTGATCGGACCGGACGGGAAGATCGCCCGTGTGTGGAACAAGGTGAAGGTCAAGGACCACGCCCAGCAGGTGCTGGAGGCCGCGAAGGCCCTCTGATGTCCCGTTCGCCGGTAATGACCCGATCCGTCGCTTCCGCGATCCGCGAGGCGCTGCTCGAATGCGATCCACGCGCGAAGGCCATGATGACGCGCAAGGTCGCGCGCGATTGGCGGCTCGGCCGGCTTTCCTTCGCGTTCGACGTGGCCATGCCCACGGTCCCGGGACGGCCGGAAGCGCCGGAACTTCTGCCCCCGAGCCGCATGCCCAAGCGCGGCAAGGGCGGCTCGGAACGCGGGCGAATCGCACTCTGGCACGCCCTCGCCCATATCGAATTCGTGGCGATCGACCTTGCACTCGACATGGCGGGTCGATTCGGCGGCGAAATGGACGAACGCTTCGTCGGCGATTTCCTCTCGGTCGCCGCCGACGAGGCCATGCATTATGCGCTGATCGACCGTCATCTGCGCGGCCTCGGCAGCCATTACGGCGCCCTGCCCGCCCATGACGGCCTTTGGGAAGCGGCGGGAAAGACGTCGCATGACGTGGCCGCCCGGCTCGCCGTCGTGCCGATGGTGCTCGAAGCACGCGGCCTGGATGTTACCCCGGCCACCCTCGATCGGGTGAAAGCCAATGGCGACGAGCGCGGCGCGCGCATCCTCCAACGAATCCTTGACGATGAAATCCGGCACGTTCGGTTCGGCGCAATTCATTTCGCCGAGGTCGCCGAACGGTTGAACGAGAGCCGGAACGACCTCTGGAAAACCCTGGTTTCCCGCCACTTTGGAGGGGCTGTTAAGCCGCCGTTCAACGACTCGGCGCGCCTCGCAGCCGGTTTACCGCGCGATCTCTACGCCAGTCTTGCTTGATCGCAATCGTTCGGCATAACCCCAGATCACGAGACGGCGGGGGGTTCCGACCATCTCCAGTTAAGGGTTTGCGCGACGCGCCGCTGTGCGTGTTCGTCATAAATACAGGCGTCGCAGGCTAACGCTCGCGGCGGATAACAAGGTATTGCGAGTGGTCGTAACGAAATTCTTCGCCAAGTTCCGCGCAGTGACCGGTGCCGTCGCCGTCGCAGGATCTCTTGTCGCCGCTCACCCGGCGATGGCCAACAGCAGCGCTGCCGCTGCCGACATTTCCGCCTCGCTTCGCTCGGCCCAGGCCGCGAACCAGTCGGCCGGCGGAGAAGACGAACAGTTCCACAACCTTTTCAGCTCCTGGCAGAACTTCGAGGAAACCGGTCTGGCTTCGGCCAAGGCCAAGCCTTCGATCCCCGGTGCCGCCAAGCTTGGCGCGGTCTCGATCCCTTCGCGCACGCCGCTTGAAGGTCTCAAGCTGACCAGCAGCTTCGGCATGCGCAACCACCCGATCCTCGGCGGTCGCCGTGCCCACAAGGGCATCGATCTCGGCGCCCCGATCGGCACGCCCATTTATGCCACTGCCGACGGTGTCGTCGGCAAGGCCGCCTGGTTCGGCGGCTATGGCCTCTTCGTTGCGCTGGAACACGGCGGCGATCTCGAAACCCGTTACGGCCATATGTCGCGCCTCAACGTTGCCGAAGGCCAGATGGTCCATAAGGGCGACGTGATCGGTTTCGTCGGCACCACCGGCAATTCGACCGGCCCGCACCTCCATTACGAAGTCCGCGTCGACGGTGAAGCCGTCAACCCGATCCCCTACATGCAGGGCGATCGCATGGCGGCAGCCGACTCCGATTCGACGGGCGGCTGATAGAGTTCCAGATCGGCCAGGGACTGCGCAAAGACAGCCCGGCCAACACGGTTTGGAGAGGAGGGAAGAGGCGGCCGAAAGGCCGCCTTTTCTTATGCCCGCAGCACGAATGCGGCGTTGGATATCGTTCGACTGGCGGATGCCGGATCTGGAGCCAT